>NZ_JBPJZU010000006.1:0-365403 GCF_051216635.1 Variovorax sucrosi
TCGGCAGGCCGCCTTGGGTGGCGGTGCCGTATTCCGCCGAGGACGGGCCGTAGCGGTACGCAATGGCAGCGTCCGTGCCCATCTTCTGCGCCATGGCCTGGTATTCCGCATTCGACACGGCGCCGTTGACCATCACATCGCCGGAAATGCCCAGCACGTTGGAGTTGCCCGGTGCGGGTGCGGGTGCGGGTGCGGGGGCTGGAGTCGGCGCCTGAGCCGGGGCAGGGGCCGGTGCCGGGGCTGGCGCCGGCGCGGGTGCCGGCGCGCTGGGGGCGGACGCGATGGCCGTGTAGCAGGATTTGTTCATGCCCGGTGCAGGGTCGCCGAACAGCTGGTCGCCGCAGGTGTAGGTGCCTGCTGCCAACACCTTGGTCACCGTCTGGGTGCCCCGGCCGTACACGACGCTTGTCGTCGTCGCCAGCGTGAAGCTGCCGCCTTGACCGACCAGTTCCCTCATCTGCGAGGTGGAGGTGGAGGTGGTCGGGGCCGCGACCGGAGCCGGAGCCGGAGCCGGTGCCGGTGCCGGTGCCGGTGCGGTGCCACCGGCATAGCAGGACTTGGGAATGCCGGGCGCCGGATCTCCGAACAGCTGATCACCGCAGACATAGGAGCCCGCGGTCAAGGTCTTGGCGTTGAAAGCGTTGTTCGCGCCGTAACGAACCACCGTCGTGCTCGCGAGCGAGAAGGTGCCGCTTTGCCCGGTCAGATATTGGGTCTGTGCGAGAACGGCGCTGTGATGGCCGACCGTCATGGCGGCGAAGGCCCCCAGACAGGAAATGAATACTTTTGACACGATGAACTAATTACCTTGTTGGCGGGACCGTCGAAACAACGCGCATGGCAAAGCCAGGCCTCTTTCAGACCACTCCTGACAGAGCGCTGTTCGAATACCGGCGGTGGGAAAACAGGCTTGCGAGCCTCGTAAAGAGGGTGCAAACGGGCGACAGAGCTGCGACACACGTCGGGAATCTCCCGACACCTGCATGAGGCGCACTCCTACTCTTCCTTGCGGAATGGCGCGTTTTTACGTGAGGGTAAAAAGTTCCGCAATCTTTAGCACAGACAGTTGCAGCTCTCACAGTTGTGAGAACGGGCGCCTTTCAGAGGCGCAACCGCACTTTGCAGAGCGACTCGTGTGGTGCTCGCACCACGCGAAGACTGACGGAATCTGCGTGGCGTTTCGCTCAGCCGCGCAATGCCTGCGTGAACCGAAGCACCCCGGCCAGCCCCTCGGCCAGCCGCGGTTCCAGGAACGCGCCGAGGTTCGGGATCAGCAGCAGCAGCATCGCGATGCCGGCCAGCAGCGTGAGCGGGAAGCCGACGGCGAAGATGCTGAACTGCGGCGATGCGCGGTTGAGAATGCCCATCGCCAGATTCAGGATCAGCAGCGCCGTCACCAGCGGCAGCGACAGCATCAGGCCGCTGGTGAAGACCTGGGCGCCGCCCTGCGCCAGGAACAGCCAGCCGCCACCGGACCAGGGGGCATCGGCGATCGGCAGGGTCTGAAAGCTCTCGGCCAGCACGCTGATCAGCATCAGGTGCCCGTCGACGGCCAGGAAGATCAGCATGGCGAGCAGGTTGAGCAGCCGCCCCACCACCATCGTCGTGCCACCGGCCATCGGATCGAAGAAGGACGCGAAGGACAGGCCCATCTGCAGGCTGATGTACTCGCCCGCCGCCTGCACGGCCGCGAAGATCAGGCGCATGGTGAAGCCCATGGCGCCGCCGATGAGTACCTGCTGCACGATGATCCAGAGCCCGCCGGGCGAGACGATCGGCACGTTGGGCACGGCGCCGAGGGTCGGGCCGAGCACCACCGCCAGGATGGCGGCGATGCCGACCTTCACCTGGCGCGGCACCGACTTCTCGCTGAACACCGGCGCGGTGCTCATCAGCGCGAGCATGCGCACGAAGGGGTAGAAGAAGGCGGTGAGCCAGGCGGTCATCTCCGCCGAGCCGACCGAGAAAACGGCCGGCATCAGCCCACGAGCGTGGGGATGCTGCCGAACAGCTGGCGCATGTAGTCGACCATCTGGCCGAGCATCCACGGGCCGGCGATCACGATGGTCGCGAAGACCGCCAGCAGCTTCGGGATGAAGGACAGCGTCGCCTCGTTGATCTGCGTGGCGGCCTGGAAGATGCTGATCACCAGGCCGATGACGAGCGCGACCAGCAGCAACGGGGCACCGAGCAGCAGCGCCACTTTGATGGCCTGGTTGCCCATGGACATGATGGTTTCGGGGGTCATGGCTCGCGGTCCGCCGTGAAGGCTAGGTGAAGAAGCTTTGCGCCAGGGCGCCGATGAGCAGTTGCCAGCCGTCGGCCAGCACGAAGAGCATCAGCTTGAAGGGCAGCGCGATGCTTGCGGGCGGCACCATCATCATGCCCATCGACATGAGCACGCTCGCCACCACCATGTCGATGATGAGGAAGGGCACGAAGATGGTGAAGCCGATCTGGAAAGCGGTCTTCAGTTCGCTGATGACGAAGGAGGGCAGGAGGATGCGCAGCGGCACGTCCTCGGGGCCCTGCATCTCGGGCACCTTGGCCAGCTTGGCGAACAGGGCCAGGTCGTTCTCGCGTGTCTGGCGCAGCATGAAGGTCTTGAAGGGCTCGATGCCGCGCGCCAGGGCCGTCTCGACGGTGATCTTGTTCTCGGAGAAGGGCTTGTAAGCGTCGGCGTAGACCTTGTCGAACACCGGCGACATGACGAAGAAGGTGAGGAACAGCGACAGGCCGACCAGCACCTGGTTGGGCGGCGAGGACTGCGTGCCGATGGCGGTGCGCAGCAGGCCCAGCACGATCAGGATGCGGGTGAAGCTGGTCATGCTCAGCATCAGTGCCGGCAGGAAAGTCAGCGAGGTGAGCATCACCAGCGTCTGGACGCTGAGCGACCAGGTCTGGCTGCCGGCGGGGCCGGGGGTGCTGGTCACGCCTGGCAGGCCCTGGGTCCATGCGGCCAGCGGCAGCGTGGCGGCCAGCAGCGCCAGCGCGATGCGCAGGCTGCGAAGAACGGTGCGCGGGTTCATGCGGTCGGTCGGCTCTTGACGCCCAGCGATTCGCGGAGCTTCTGCGCGAACAGGTCGAGCGGGCGCTGCAGGGAGGCCGGTGCCGCAAAGCCATCGGCCGCGTGCGCCGTCGTGGGCTTGGCCGGCAGCGTGTGAAGGGTCTGGATCTGGCTGGTGGTCACGCCGAGCACCAGCCAGGTGCCGTCGACCTCGACGACGACCACGCGCTCGCGCTGGCCGAGCGACGCGCTCGAGACCACCTTGACGAGGTTGCCGCCGTGCAAGCGCTGCAGGCCGAAGCGGCGGGCCGCCCAGGCGCACAGAAAGATCAGGCCGAGCACCAGCGCCATGCCGAAGGCTGCCTGCAGCACGCCGCCGGCACCGACGGCCGAAGGCGCCGCTTCGGCAACCGGCGAGGGCACGGTCGGCAGCGCGGCGCGTGCGGACTGCACCGCCAAGGCGGCCAGACCGGCGCACGACGAGGCGGCGCGCGAGAGCCTGCGCAAGAGCCAGCGCGAGAGGCTCATGAGCGTGCGAGCTTCTGCATGCGCTCGGACGGCGTGATGATGTCCGTCAGGCGAATGCCGTACTTCTCGTTGACCACCACCACTTCGCCCTGGGCGATGAGGTAGCCGTTGATCAGCACGTCCAGCGGCTGGCCGGCCAGACCGTCGAGCTCGACCACCGAGCCCTGTGACAGCTGCAGCAGACTCTTGATGGTGATGCGGGTGCGGCCGATCTCGGCGGTGAGTTGCACCGGCACATCGAGCACGCGCGCCAGGTCGAGCCCGGCGACGCCGCTGGCCGCCGTGGGCGCGTCCATTGGCTGGAAGACCTGTGCGGTGGCGGGCGTTGCAGCGGGTGCCGGTGCCGGCGCGGGTGCCGGTGTGGCGGCGGTCTGTTCGGCCATTGCAGCCGCCCAGTCGTCCGTGTCGTCGGAAGCAGGGGTGTTGTCAGTCATGGTCGGTCTTGAGCTCGGTGTCTTGGTGGGTGATCATGTGCTGCACGCGCAGCGCGTAACGGTCGTTCGAGGTGCCGAAGGTGCAGTCCATCACCGGGATGCCGTCGACATTGGCGGTGACGGTGGTGGGCAGCTCGATCGGCAGCACGTCGCCGACTTCCAGCGCGAGCACCTTGCCGATGGTCGAGGTCATCTGCACGAAGTTGGCGACCAGTTCGACATCGGCCGACTGCATCTGGCGCGACATCTGCGTCACCCAGCGCTTGTCGACCTCGACCTCGTCCTGAATCGGGTTGGACAGCTGGTTGCGGATCGGCTCGATCATCGAGTAGGGGATGCAGATGTGCAGGAAGCCGCCCACCGGGCCGAACTCGATCTGCAGCGTGGTGTTCACCACCACCTCGTTGGCCGCCACGATGTTGGCCAGCTTGCCGTGCATCTCGGCACGCACGTAGTCGAAGTCGAGCGGGAACACCGGCTTCCAGGCGTCCCCATAGCACTGCAGCGACAGGTCGAGCAGGCGCTTGATGATGCGTTGCTCGGTGCGGGTGAAGTCGCGGCCTTCCACGCGGACGTGGTAGCGGCCATCGCTTCCGAACAGGTTGTCGACCACCAGGAAGACCAGCTTCGGGTCGAACACGAACAGCGCAGTGCCGCGCAGCGGCTTCATGTGCAGCATGTTGATGTTCGCCGGCACCGGCAGGTGGCGCACGAATTCGCCGTACTGCTGGATCTGGATCGGCCCGACCGAGATGTCCGGGCTGCGTCGCATGAAGTTCAGCAGGGCGCCGCGCAGGCCGCGTGCAAAGCGCTCGTTGATGACCTCCAGCGTGTGCATCCGGCTGCGGACCACGCGGTCGGGCGCGCCGAGGTCGTAGGTCGGCAGTCCGTCCTTCGGCTTGATCTCGGGCGTGCTGGTCTGGTCGACCGTGCCACCGGTGACACCTCGCAGCAGGTCGTCGACCTCGTCCTGCGAGAGGACTTGTTCATAGGCCATGGGTCGGTCGCCTGAAAGTAATCACTGCACCACGAAGGTGTTGAAGGAGACGCTCGACACGCGCTGCGGGGGCAGGTCGCCCGACAGCGGCGCGTTGAGCGTGGTGCGGATCTCCTCGGCCAGCTTGGACTTGTCCTCGGTGCTCAGCAGCGATTCGGGCAGCCGGTTCGACAGCAGCAGCAGCACACGGCTGCGCAGCTCGGGCATGAACTCGACCACCTGCGCCTTGGCCTTCTCGTCCTGCACCTTGAGCGCAATGCCGATGTGCAGAAAGCGGCCGCGGCCCTCCGACTGCAGGTTCACCGTCAGCGGCTCGAGGGCGATGAAGATCGGCTTCTCCGGGGGCTTCACGGCCGGCGCGGCATCGGCCTGCTTGCCGGTGGCGAGATAGAAGTAGCCGCCGCCGGCGAGCGCGCAGACGGTGACCGCGCTCAGGACGACGATCAACAGTTTCGACGAACGCGAAGAAGACGGTGCGGCAGAGGCGGGTGCGGTGCTGGTGGCCATGGATGGAACTGGTTGCGGTATGGGTCTGATTCTTGGCGAACTCGTCGCCGGAGCAACGAAGGATCAAGCGGGCAAAAGCGCGTCAGATCCCGTCATTGAGTTCGGTGCGAGGTTCAGGCGAAGGTGTCCACAGTGCCCTCGGTGCGCACGCTGCGCAGCGGGGCGGCCGGCACCGCGTCGGACGAGGCCACGGTGGCGCGGGCGCTGCCCGGGTAGCTGCTGCCGCCCTGGCCGTTCGAGCGGCCCGAGGGCTGGTCGCCGGCGAAGCCGCCCTGGCCGGCCGGCTGCCGCGTGTCGCCACCGACGGCGGTCTGGCCGAGGCTGATGCCGTGTTCGGCCAGCGTGGTGCGCAGCTGCGGCAGTGCCGATTCGACCGCCTTGCGCACCCCTTCGTGGGCCGAGACGAACATGGCTTGCGCCTGGTCGTCGCCGAGCTTGAGCGTGATCTGCAGCGGGCCCAGGTTGGCCGGGTTGAGGTTCAGGTGGGCGGTGTGCATGCCGCTCGCGCTCATGCGCAGCATCTGCTGGCCGAGTGCCGGGCCCCAGGCGTCGCTGTCGACCGGCGGCGCCAGCGAGAGCACCGGCACGCGGTTGTCGGTCGCCGCGCTGCGCTCGGTGCCGCCCGTGCTGCCGGCCTGTGCCGCCATCCAGGCTGCGGGTGCGGCATCGGGCTCGGCATCGGCCGCGCCGGCGTCGCTGCCGAAGCCGGCCTCGGCACCGGCGGCGGCGAGTGCCTGCAGCGGATCGGTCTTGGCCGCATCGGCTTGGCCGGCGGCCGCGCCGGTGGTCGTCGCGCCGGCGGCGCTGTCGCGCGTTGCGTCGGTCCGCGTGGTGCGCGCAGCGGCGGCTGGTGTGCCCGGTACGGCGGAAGCGAGTGCCGCCCCGAGCAAGGATGGGTCGACCGAGGCGGCCGGCGCTGCGGCGCTTTCGGCGCGCGCCACCGGTGCGGCCGTGGTGGCATCGGCCTGCGCGGCGGCCGAGGCGAGCGCCTTGCGCGCCGCCTGCAGGGCCCCGTCGTCCGAGGCGGCCGCCGGGCTGCTGCCGTCGGCCAGCGCCGCGGCTTGCGCTGCCTCGGCGCCGGGCGCGGAGGCGGGCAGGGTGGTGGTGGTGGCGGCGGCAGCGGTGCTGCCGTCGGCCGCTGCGCCGGCGCCTGCCAGTGCCGTCTGCGCGTCGGTGCGTTGCGTCGCCGCGGCGGCGTCGCGCACCGCGCCGGCGGTTTGGGCATGGGCACCGGCCCGCGCTGCCGCGATGGCGAGCTCAGCCGGCACGGCCGGCGTGAAGAAGGCGAGGTTCGGCATCTCGGCCGGTGCGTCGTCCTTCTGCGCCGCGGCGCCGCGGCGGGAGCCCGGGCGTGGCGCCACGCCGTCGACCTTGCTGTCGCCAGCGGCTTCGGCCTGGGCGGCGCGCGAACGGTCGAGCGTCGCATGGAAGCTGCGGCCCTGCGGCTCGTCGGCCGCGCGGCTGCGCGCGGGCGACGAGGTGGACGGGAGACCGGGCGAGACGAGCGAGGGAGAGACGAGGGCGGGCATGGGGGCTCCTGGGGTCAGAGGGTCGGGTTGGCGGCGCGGTCGAAGAACTTGCGCGTGGCGCGCTCGTCGCTTTCGCGCTGTTCGCGCTTGGCTTGCACGAGCATTTCCTGCTGGCGCACGCGCTCGGCCAGGGTGTCGAAGGAATTGAGGCGGCGCTTGTGGTGCTGCCAGTCGACGCGGCCGTGGTCGAGCCGGGTGTTGGCCTGCGCCACGATGGCGCGCTGCTGGTCGATGGCGCCGTCGAGCGTGATCAGGAAGCTCTGGTAGTTGCGCAGCTTCGCGGCGGGCATGCCGTTCTGCATCAACGCATTGAGCTGGTCCACATAATCCTGCCGGTACTGCATCAGCAGTTCGAGCTTCTGGGTGCTGGTGATGCGTGCGGTTTGCAGGGCGCCGAGTCGGATCGCAGCCTTGTCGGTCTGCGTGCGGGCGAGATCCGAGAGCATGTCGAGGGGAAGCTTGGCGTTGGCCATGAGACTCCTGGTGGTCTTTGCGAAAGGGTTCAGGCCACGCGGCCTGGCTCGAAGAGGCCACGCATGCGCGCGATGGAGGCTTCGTAGTCGGTGCGCTCGTCCATCGGCTGCTGCAGGAAGGCCTCGATCTTGGGGTACATCGCGATCGCCTGGTCGAGCTGTGCGTCGTGGCCCGGGGCGTAGGCGCCCACGCTGATCAGGTCGCGGTTGCGCTGGTAGCGAGACAGCATCTGCTTGAAGCGGCGCACGGTCTCGAACTGGGCCGGCTCGATCAGTGCCGTCATGGCGCGGCTGATCGAGGCCTCGATGTCGATGGCCGGGTAGTGGCCGGCCTCGGCCAGCGAGCGCGACAGCACGACGTGGCCGTCCAGGATGGCGCGCGCCGAGTCGGCGATCGGGTCCTGCTGGTCGTCGCCTTCGGACAGCACCGTGTAGAAGGCCGTGATGGAGCCGCCGTTGCCGTCGGCATCGCGCGCGCCGTTGCCGGCGCGTTCGACCAGCGCGGGCAGCTTGGCGAACACCGAGGGCGGGTAGCCCTTGGTGGCCGGCGGCTCGCCCACGGCCAGCGCGATCTCGCGCTGCGCCATCGCATAACGGGTGAGCGAATCCATGATCAGCAGCACGCTCTTGCCCATGTCGCGGAAGTACTCCGCCAGGCAGGTGGCATAGGCCGCGCCTTGCAGGCGCAGCAGCGGCGAGTTGTCGGCCGGGGCGGCCACCACGACCGCGCGGGCCAGGCCTTCCTCGCCGAGCGTGTTCTCGATGAAGTCCTTCACTTCGCGGCCGCGTTCGCCGATCAGGCCGACCACGATGACATCGGCGCTGGTGTAGCGGGCCATCATGCCCAGCAGCACGCTCTTGCCGACGCCCGAGCCGGCGAACAGGCCCATGCGCTGGCCGCGGCCGACGGTGAGCATGCCGTTGATGGCGCGCACACCGACGTCGAGCACCGAATCGATCGGCGCGCGCGACAGCGGGTTCACCGGCGGCGTCGAAAGCGGCACCCGCTTGGCGATGTCGAGTGGGCCCAGGCCGTCGAGCGGTCGGCCCGCAGCGTCGACCACGCGGCCGAGCATCCCTTCGCCGACCGGCAGGCGCTTGGTGTGGTTGTCGCCGCTCGCGCTGCCGCCGGCCAGGCGCGGAAAGACCCGTGCGCCGGGCAGCAGGCCCGCGACTTCGCTCTGCGGCATCAGGAAGATGCGGTCGCCGGCGAAGCCGACGACTTCGGCCTCGGCGTGGCGCATGGGGTAGCCGGGCGGCAGCTCGATCAGGCAGTCGCTGCCCACCGGCAGCTGCAGGCCGGTGGCTTCGAGCACCAGGCCCACGGCGCGGGTGAGGCGGCCCGAGGCGACGGTGGTGGTGCAGCGGGCGATGTCGCTGCGCGCCTGGGTCAGCGCATCGACCCAATGCTGGACATGGGGGTTGGGGGCGATCGTGCTGCTCATGGTGTTCAGTCCTGGGCGTCGGCGTCGCGGCGGAGCGCGGCGGTCACGCTCTTCCAGCGGGTCTCGAGCGTCGCGTCGATCTCGCCGGCGGGCGACTGCACGCGGCAGCCGCCGCGCTGGATGCTGTCGTCGGGGCGTACCTGCCAGCCGGCCTGCTGCAGTTCGTTGCCCAGGCTCTCCTTCACCAGCGCGACATCGGCCGGATTGAGCAGCAGCCGGGGTTCGCCCTGCAGCGCAGGTTCGGCATGGACCAGGTCCTGCACCAGCGGCAGCAGCCACTCGGGCTCGGCGCGGAAGGTGCGGTGCACCACCTGGCGGGCGATGTCCAGGGCCAGCGTCAGCAGCACGTCGGTGATCTCGCTTTCGGCGCCGCGCAAGGCGGCGGGCAGGGAAGTGCTCAGCGCGCGCAGCTGTTCGGCGTGCGCGGTGGCCGCGGCCAGCCCGGTGGCGAGCCCGGCGGTATGGCCTTCGGCGTGACCGGTGGCCCAGCCTTCGGCATGGCCAGTGGCCTGGCCTTCGGCGACGGCCTCCTGGCGGAGGCGACGCAGCTCGGCCTGCGCGACGCCGACGGGCACGGTCGGCGGGGGAGGTGGCGGCGGCAGGGTGGCCCGTGCGGCGGCCATCCGCCCGGCGGCGGTGGCACGGCTCGTATCGCTGCCGATGTTGCCCATCTCCCAGCGTTCCCACGCCGACAGCACCGGCCTGGCCGGCGTCGCGTCGGCTTTCGCCTCGGCGCTGGCACCGGTGCCGGTGCGCGTCGACGCGTACAGCGACGCCAGCCGCGCCGCCGTCGCGGGGGTGGGCTTAGACGAAGTCATCGGCACCCGGCGTGGAGATGATGATCTCGCCCGCTTCGGCCAACCGGCGAGCCGCCTGCAGGATGGTCTTCTGCTCGGCTTCGACCTGCGACACCCGCACCGGGCCGCGCAGCTCGATGTCTTCGCGCAGCGTTTCGGCGGCACGGTTGGACATGTTCTTGAGGAACTTGTCGCGCAGCTCGATCGGTGCACCCTTGAGGGCGATGATGAGCGAGTCGGATTCCACTTCCTTGAGCAGGCGCTGGATGCTGCGGTCTTCCAGACCCAGCAGGTTCTCGAACACGAACATCTCGTCGACGATGCGCTGGGCCAGCGTGTCGTCGATCTCCCGCACGTGGGCGATGGTCTCTTCCTCGTTGGTCGTGTTCATGAGGTTGACCATCTCGGCGGCGGTGCGCACGCCGCCCAGGCGGCTGCGCTTCAGGCCTTCGCCCGACAGCATCTCGGTCAGCACGTCGGTCAGCTCCTTGAGCGCCGCCGGCTGCACGCCGCCGAAGGTGGCCACCCGCACAACCACGTCGTGGCGCAGGCGGGTCGGCAGCTTCTCCAGCACCTCGGCGGCCTTGGCGCGGTCGAGGTGGACCAGCAGCGTCGCCAGGATCTGCGGATGCTCGTCGCGGATCAGCTCGGCGACTTCGCTGGCTTCCAGCTGGTTGAGGCGCGCAATGCCGCCGTCGGGCTCGCTCGCGTGCAGGATGTCCTCGAGCAGGTCGCTGGCGCGGTCTTCGCCCAGCGCCTTCTTGAGCACGGCGCGGATGTAGCTGCTCGAGCCCAGGTGCAGGGCCGACAGCTGCTCGGTCTCTTCGCGGAATTCGCGCAGCACCGCGGCCAGTTCGACGCGCGACACCTGGCTGAGCTTGGTCATCGCCGCGCCCAGCGACTGCACCACCGAGGTGGGCAGGATGTTCAGGGCCGCTGCGGCGCGGTCTTCACCGAGGGCCATCAACAGGATGGCGCTCTTTCGGGTTCCGGCTTCATTGCTCATCGGGAGTCATCCAGTGTTGGATCATGATCGCCACCAGCTTGGGGTCCTGGCTGGCCGCGTCGAGGGCGAAGTCGAGGTCGGCCTTGTGGCGATCGGCTTCGCGCTGGCGCAGTGCTTCGTCCTGGGTCGGGCCTTCGTCGTCGGCCTTCTTGGCGAAGACGTCGTTCTCGTCGGTCTCGGCCGCTGCCGGCGGCGCCGGCGGTGCCAGGTGCTTGCGCAGCAGCGGTCGGGCCACCGCGAACCAGGCGAACAGGGCGAGCAGAGCGATCAGCAGGTACAGGCCCAGCGTCTTGGCCAGCGGGATGTTCGCCGGGTCACGCCAGAACTCCTGTGCAGGCGCTTCCTTCTCGCGTTCGTCGGCGAAGGCGCTGTTGACCACGTTGAGCGAGTCGCCGCGGTCCTGGCTGAAGCCCATGGCTTCCTTCGCCAGGTTGCGGATCTGGTCGAGTTCCGCCGGCGTCAGGGCGCGGCTGGCACCCTTGTCGTCGCCCGTGCGGTTGTTCACCACCACCGCGACCGACAGGCGGCGGACGCCGCCGGCGCCCTGCTGCACGTGGCGGATCGAGCGATCGAGTTCGTAGTTGGTCGTCGTGTCCTTGCGGTTGCTCGACGGACCGGTGGCGGCAGCCGTGGTGGCGGTGGTCGCGGTGCCGGCACGCTGGGCGGCCTGTGTGGCTGCAATCTGCGCCGGGGTCTGCGGGGCACCCGGTGGCGCGTTCGGCGGCGTCGTGATCGGTGCGTTCGGTGCGGTGGGCGGCTGGTTCGACAGCGCGCCAGGAACGCCGCCGGGCGGGGTGCCGCCGTTCTGGTTCGATTCGCTGGACTGTTGGCTGCGCATCGCAGCGTTCGCCGGATCGGTGTTGGGACGGTACTTCTCGTCGGTGTGTTCCACCACCGAAAAGTCGATGTCGGCCGCCACCTGGGCGCGCACGTTGCCGCTGCCCAGGATCGGTTGCAGGATGGCTTCGATGCGTCGGATATAGCCTTGCTCGATCTCCTGTGTGTACTTCAATTGGCTGACATCGAGGCCGCGCGCGCCGGCATTCGCTGCCGACAGCAGGTTGCCGCGCTGGTCCACCACCGTCACGCTCTTGGGGTCGAGTTCGGGCACGCTGCTCGACACCATGTGCACGATGGCGCTCACGGCGCCTTCGTCGATGCTGCGGCCGCGGTGCAGGGTCAGAACGACCGATGCCGAAGGCTTCTTCTGTTCGCGCACGAACAGCGAAGGCTTCGGCATCGCCAGGTGCACCCGAGCCGACTCGATGGTGCCGATGGATTCGATGGAACGGGCCAGCTCGCCCTCGAGGGCGCGCTGGAAGTTCACCTGCTCGGCGAACTGGCTGGTGCCGAACTTCTGGTTGTCCATCAGTTCGAAGCCGACGCCGCCGGCCTTGGGCAGGCCTTGCGAAGCCAGCTTGAGGCGCACCTCCGGCACGCGGTCGGACGGCACCAGGATCGCGCCACCGCCCTCGGCGAACTTGTAGGGCACGTTCATCTGCTGCAGCGACGCGATGATCGCGCCGCCGTCGCGGTCCGACACATTGGTGTAGAGCACCTTGTACTCGGGCCCGCGGCTCCACAGCATGAAGGCCATGGCGACGGCCACCAGGGCGGCGCCGCCGATGATGAGCGGGAGCTTCGGCTGGGCGCGCAGCTTGTCGACCAGTGACGACGGCGCGTTGGCGGCGGAAGCGGCAGAGGCGGCGGCAGGCGTCGGCGCAGCGCCGAGGGTTGCTGCCGAACTCATGCGAAAGCCCTCATGGCGCCCGCTGGATCCAGATGGTCCATGTTCATGTTCAAGAGGATGAATCGTCGATGTTCAGTGGCCATGCCGAGCGCCGGAGACAGGGCCGGCAGGCTTGGGGTACGGCGTTCATTGTCTGGATCGGCGTCGATTTCGATTGGCCGAACAGCCGGGGGTTTCGCCATCAGTTGGCCCCATGTGAATCGGGGCTTCGCAGGTACGCTGAATAGGCGAGGAGGCACCTGGGTGCTTCTGTAGTCAACCCAAAGTTCACTTACCTGAGGAAGACGACACCATGTCGATTTCAGCCATCGAATCCGTCCTGCACCAGATGCGGGCCACCGCCGTGCAGTCCGGCATCACCGCTCCCGCCGGCCCTGCGGTGGAGCACGGCGGCTTCGCTGCCGAGCTCAAGCGCTCCATCGACAACATCAGCGGCGCCCAGAGCAAGGCCTACGGCCAGGCCGAGGACTTCGAACTGGGCAAACCGGGCGTGGCGCTCAACGACGTGATGGTCGACCTGCAGAAGGCCAACGTGGCCTTCCAGACCGGGGTACAGGTGCGAAACAAACTGGTCTCGGCCTACCAGGAAATCATGAGCATGCAGGCCTGACGCCGGGTGATGCGTTGTGAACCCGACCCACGGAAGTTTTTGGTGCATGCCCCTAAATGTTTCCGGGGGGCTGCCGATAACTACTCCAACGATGGCTTGAGTCCAGCGTTACGGCCCCCGGGTCGGAGTCCACAACCTTTAGTCAACCAGGAGTCTTAAATGGCGCAAGTCATCAATACGAACAGCCTCTCGCTGCTCACGCAAAACAACCTGAACAAGTCGCAATCGGCCCTCAACACCGCTATCGAGCGCCTGTCTTCGGGCATGCGCATCAACAGCGCCAAGGACGACGCTGCTGGTCAGGCCATCGCCAACCGCTTCACGGCCAACATCAAGGGCCTGACGCAAGCCACCCGCAACGCCAACGACGGCATCTCGATCGCTCAAACGACCGAAGGCGCGCTGACGGAAGTCAACAACAACCTGCAACGCGTCCGTGAACTGTCGGTGCAAGCCGCCAACGGCACGAACTCGGCCAGCGACCTGGACTCGATCCAGTCGGAAATCACCCAACGCCTGGACGAAATCAACCGCGTGTCGGAACAGACCCAGTTCAACGGCGTGAAGGTTCTGTCGGCTGACGCTGGCAAGCTGACCGTGCAAGTTGGCGCGAACGATGGCGAAACCATCGACATCGACCTGCAAGAAATCAGCGCCAAGACGCTCGGTCTCGACAACTTCAACGTGAACGGCAAGGGCGCCGCCAACAAGGCCGCCACCGCGACCGACCTGCTGGTTGCCGGCTTCACCGCAGGTGTGACGGCTGCTGGCGTGACGCCTTACAGCCGCACGCTGACCGCTGCTGCGAACGGTGCCAAGGCCGACGACGTCCTGGCCAAGATGCAGAACGGCGGCACGGTGGGCATCACGGGTGCTGCCACCTACACCTACAGCGCTGCGACCAAGAGCTACACCGCGACGGAAACGGGACGCAGCGCCACGAACACGCTCGCATCGCTGACCCCGCCGGCTGGCACCAGCGTGACGGCCACCGTCAAGCTCGGTACCAACTCGATGGACGTCAAGATCGACAGCAACGGTGTCATCACCGATGCAGCCGACGGCGCCTCGCTGTACCTCGACGCCAGCAACAACCTGACCAAGACCGGTTCGGGCGTCACGGTGGCTGCAACGTTGGCGAACCTCGTCGACAACACGAACGGCATGTCGGCCGCTGGCGACTTCATCAAGATCGGTGCGACGGGCGCGACCTACACCGTGAACACCCCGGGTGCAGCCGTTGCCGCGACGTTCGACGTCACCGGCGAGCAGGCGACGGCTGGTGCCGTGCAAGCCAAGATCAACGCCGGTGCCGGCAGCATCGACATCGACGGCGCTGGCGGTACCGCTGCCTACGCAGTTGCTGCTGCTGGTGGCGCGGTGACGGGTGCCTTCATGGGCGTCGCCGGTCTCACCACCACGGCTGCCGAAGTGATCAACTTGAACGACAACGGCAACGTGACGACCGCCAATGGCAGCCTGGTTTACGCCGATGCCACCAAGCCCGGCCAAGTGACGACCAAGGCTGTCAGCGACTCCAAGGCAACGGTCGACCCGCTCGCCGCTCTGGATGCCGCTCTGTCGAAGGTCGACAAGCTGCGCTCCTCGCTGGGTGCGGTGCAGAACCGTTTCGACTCGACCATCGCCAACCTCGGCACCACGGTGACCAACCTGTCCTCGTCGCGTTCGCGCATCGAAGACGCCGACTACGCAGTGGAAGTGTCGAACATGACGCGCGCTCAGATCCTGCAACAAGCCGGTACCTCGGTGCTGTCGCAGGCCAACCAGACCACGCAAGGCGTGCTGTCCCTCCTGCGTTAAGTCGAACCGACGAAAAGCAGAGCCATGCCAGGTTCCGCCCCGCAAGGGGCGGGCCTGGCCACCGCAGGCGCCGGGTCCCGACCCGGTTCCCCTGCGCTTTCCTCTGCGGCCCCGCCTTCGGGCGAGGCCGCAGAGGAAAGTGAAACCCGCAAACCAGGTGAACACCATGTCCCATCCCGTGCCAGCCAGCGCCGCCCCGGAAAGCCCGTGGACGCAACTGCTCGTCGGCCGTGCCGCGGCAGGCGCGGGTGCCCCGGCGCGGGTGGTCGAGGACACCGAGGAAGAGGCAACGCCGGTGCAGATCGAAAGCGCGGTTCGCGCGGTGAACGCGGCGCTCGAAATCCGCTCGATCGGGATCCAGTTCGAGATCGACAAGGACACCGACAAGGTCATCGTCAAGGTCATCGACCGCAACACCGGCGAGGTGATCCGCCAGGTGCCGAACGAGGAAGTGGTGCGCATCGCCAAGGTCATGGGCGAGATGTCCGGCCTGCTGGTCGACAGCGCGGCCTGAGCTTCCCTTCATTCTTCCAACGCATTCAGGAAACCCTCACATGGCAACCATCAGCAGTATTGGCGTCGGCTCGAACCTCGACCTGGCAGGCTTGCTCACCAATCTCGAAAAGGCCGAAAGCCAGCCCTTGGTGGCCCTGGAGGCCAAGGCCAAGAGCTACACCAGCAAGCTGTCGGCGTACGGCTCGGTGCAGAGCGCCCTGAGCACCCTGCAGGCCGCGGCACTGAGGCTGTCGGACCCCGCAATGTTCCAGAGCGTGACCGGCACCCCGACCGTCAGCGGCATATTGGCGGCCTCGGCCACGGACACCAGCGCGGCCGGCAACTACAACATCACGGTGTCGCAGCTGGCCCGGGCGCAATCGTTGATCACGACCGGGCAGGCGAACACCACCACCGCGATCGGCAACGGAAAATTCACCATCGACTTCGGCACCGTCACCGGTGGCACGCTCGACCCGGCGACCGGCAAGTACACCGGCGCAGGCTTCACGGTGGACGGCACGCGTGCCGCGAAGACGATCACGATCGATCCGACCAACAACACGCTGGGCGGTATCCGCGATGCGATCAACGCGGCCGGTGCCGGCGTCACCGCGACCATCGTCAATGATGGCAGCGGCACGCCCAACCGTCTGGTGCTGACCTCGACGCAGACCGGCGAGGCATCGAGCATGCGGATCAGCGTCGACGGGGCGGCCGACGCGACCCTCAAGAACCTGCTGAACAACGACCCGGCCGGTGCGCAGAACCTGCAGCAGACCGTGGCCGCGCAGAGCGCGAAGCTCACTGTCAACGGCATCGCCATCACGAGCCAGACCAACACCGTCAAGGAAGCCATCCAGGGCGCGACCCTGACGCTGGTGCAGACCGGCACGACGGACCTGTCGATGAAGTCGAACACGGCCTCGGCGAAGACGGCGATCAACGATTTCGTCAAGGCCTACAACGCGCTGCAAAGCACTGCCAAGTCGCTCACCAGCTACGACGCAGACACCAAGACGGCGGCCCCGCTGGTCGGTGATTCGACCCTGCGCAACCTGCAGACCCGCATTCGCCAGGCGCTGACCACACCGCAGAGCGGTGGTGCCGACGACATGAAGGTACTCAACGAGATCGGCGTGACCTTCCAGAAGGACGGCACGCTGGCTGTGGATTCGACCAAGCTCGACAAGGCACTGGACACCAACCTCGCCGGTGTCTCAAAGCTCTTCGCCAGCGCGAGCGGCAGCACCACGGGCTACGGCAAGCAGATCGATGCCCTGGTGACGGACTTGAACAAGACGGGTGGCTCGCTGAAGGTGGCGCAGGACGGCGTGACCTCGACCATCAAGCTGCTCGACGAGCAGTACGACCAGGTGCAGGCGCGCGTGGACGCCACCGTCGCGCGTTATCGCACGCAGTTCACGGCCCTCGACGTGGCGATCAACAGCATGAACAACACCAAGGCCTACCTCACGCAGCAGTTCGACGCGATGAACGCGAGCGCCGGCAAGTAAGCCAGTCGCACCGAAAGCAACCGATGTACACCCCCCACAACTTCCGCAGCGGCGCCAGCGCCTATGCGCGCGTCGGCGTCGAGTCGCAGGCCATGAGCGCCTCGCCGCACCAGCTGATCGCGATGCTTTTCGACGGCGCCAAGACGGCCATCGGCATGGCGCGTCACCACATGTCGGCCGGCGACATCGCCGCCAAGGGCAATGCCATCTCGAAGGCGATGGGCATCGTCGAGAACGGCCTGAAAGCCAGCCTGGACGCCAAGGCGGCCGGCACCGAAGGCACGACGCTGGTGAGCAACCTGTCGGCCCTGTACGACTACGTCATTCGCCGCCTGCTCTACGCAAACCTGCACAACGACGTGGCCGCCCTGGACGAGGTCGACGATTTGCTCGAGAGCCTGGCTTCGGCCTGGCGCGAGATCGAGCCGGCCTGGAGCGCGCATTGAGCCGCCCATCATGAAAAACCAGCAATCAACGATCGTCGCCACGAGCGAGGTGGTGCACTGCTACGTGCAGCTCGCCGCCAAGGTCGCGCAGATGGTCCAGTTCGCGCAAGCCAGGAACTGGGGTGAACTGCCCGCGGCCGAGGCGCAATGCACCGCCATCGTCGAGCGGCTGCGCGTGATCGAGCCCGGCGCGATGCTGGACCGGGCGCAGTCCGACCAGGCGCAGCGTCTGATCCGCCGCATCCAGGCCGACCAGACCATCGTGAGCGAAATCGTCAAGCCCCAGCTGGTGCAACTGGTGGAAAACATGAGCGCCTTGCAGCATCGCAAGAGCCTCGACAAGGCCTACGGCCAAGCGCACTGAGCGCCACCGGCACAGCACCATGACCGGCCTCGTACGCCTCCTCGACACCCTGCTGACGGCGAAGGTCTCGCCGCCGCTGGATGCCGGCGTCGTGGACGCCAACGCCTCGGTCAAGGCGCCGGGCGCCGCAGCGGGCGTGCAGAAGGTCGTCAACGATGTGCGGCTGCAATCCAACGCCGGGCTCGAGCGCGAGCTGGGCGGCGTCGACTCGGCCTCGGCCCGCGGCGTCGGGCCTGGGGGCGTCGCGGCGGGGGGCGGGCTGCCGGCCTCGGCGGTGGCGCGGCTTTCGTTCGCGGCACGCATCATCAGCGCCGTGCTGGCCGACCTGGAGGTCGATGTCGGCCCGGTGCGCGGGCAGCGCCCGGTGTGGGCGCCCGGCCAGCAGCCGGCCGGGCCCGCGCTGGCGGGCGCGCTGGCGCAGACGGTGTCGGCCAGCGGCGTCTTCTACGAATCGCATCTGATCCAGTTCGCACAAGGTCAGCGCAGCTTGGCGCAGATGGCCCAGGAGCCGCAGGCCGAATGGCCGGCACCGGGCGCGACCGTGAGCGCGCGCAGCGCCGTGGCCGCTGCGGTGGCTGCGGCGCCCGATGGCACCGCAGCGGCCGCCACGTCGGCCGACCCGGTCTTCTCGTCCAACCCCGCTCCCACGGCCGCTTCCGCAGCCGCAGCGACAGCCGCGGTGAATGCGGCGCAGGCCGCGTCCGGCCTGGCAGCACCGTCAACCGGGGCGACGCCGCAAGGCCCTCAAGCGGGCCTGTCGTCCACGCCCGCGGACGGCGCCTCCCCGGGCGCCGCCGCGGTGGAGGCACCCTCGGTCGCCGAGGCGACGCCCGACGCCCTCAAGGTGCAGGCGGCCTACCGCCGGAACGATGCCGCGGCGTCGACCACCACAGCCGCCGCTGCCGAACGCGCCGCGCTGCGCAGTGCCGAGGTGACAGGCGGCGACCGCCCCGCAGCCGGCAACGCCGGGGCCAGCGCGCCCACCGGCGCGGACGTGGTCCATCCGCAGTTGGTGACGCTGGTTCATCAGCAGTTCGACGTGCTGGCGACCGCGGCCTTCCGCTGGAGCGGACAGGCCTGGCCCGGCGTGCCGATGGACTGGCACATTCATGAGGAAGACGCCGGGCGGCAGGCCGCTGGCGAGGCGAGCGTGGAGGCGGAGCGCCGCTGGTCGACCCGCCTGTCGCTGCATCTGCCCACGCTCGGGCTGGTCGATGTCCGCCTCAGTGTGGCCGGCGCCGATGTGCGGGCGAGCGTGGTCGCACCCAGCGAGAGCAGCCGCGCCCGGCTGGCCGCGGACGGGCGCACCCTGGCCGCGCGCTTCGACGCGGCTGACCTGCGGCTCGAGCAGTTCCAGGTGGCGCAGGGGGTGGTGGCATGAGCGCCGCCCGGCCGCTCGACGATCGCCAGAGCGCGGTCGCGCTCTCGTACGACGACAAGACGCGTGCACCAGTCGTGGTCGCCAAGGGCTACGGCGTGGTCGCCGAATCGATCATGCGCGAGGCGCGCGAGAACGGCCTCTACGTGCACGCCTCCGGCGACCTGGTCAAGCTGCTCATGCAGGTCGACCTCGACCAGCAGATCCCGCCGCAGCTCTATGTGGCGGTGGCCGAGATCATGGCCTGGCTGCATGGCCTGGAAGACGCGGCCGGAGCCGCGCAATGAATACTTTGTATTTCCTTTCTGCCGAAGTCGCATTGTCGATGCACTCGAATGAGAACGACATTCAATTTCAGCAGGGTGTTTTCAGTCAATTTAAATGCTGTGAATACTTTTTTCTAGGTATTCCATTTTCGCTGCTGCGGGGATGGTGGATGGCATTACTTTCCCGCTGCGAATTGCGCAGCGCATCCACCCAAACTGTAGGAGAAGTCCCACACCGCGTGCGAAAAGTCGCACTTCGAGCGGCGTGGCCCTGGTCTTCCGTAACACTTGTTAACAATGTGTTTTAAGATGCTACAAAGCTATCTATGGAGTCAGCGTGAATATTGAGAGCGACGGTCGTTCGGTGAACAGCGAGATTTTTCGAGAAATCGGGGATATCAATCTGGCCTATATGTTGTTGGCCCAAAAATTGGTCAAGCAGGACCGTGCGGCGGCCATGTTCCGTCTCGGGATCGGCGAAGAACTGGCCGATCTCCTGGCCAGCATGTCGCTCGCCCAGATCGTCAAGTTGGCGGCCTCGAACCTGCTCCTGTGCAGCTTCCGCCTCGACGACCACCCCATGTTCGCCGTGGTGGGCGAGGGCAAGGAGAGCGCCTTGCAGCAGGCCCACCTGTCGATCCTCATGGCCGCTCGGCAGCAGGTGCCGGCGCATTCGACGGGGGCCGCGGCATGAACGCAAAAACGGTTCTGGGCGACGTCAAGGAAGTCAAGCTCGCCATTGAATTGATTGCGCTGGGTGCGCGTCTTCAATTCCTCGAAGCCGAAGTCGGATTGAGCCGTGAACGGCTGATCAAGCTCTATAAAGAATTGAAGGGTGTTTCGCCGCCCAAAGGTCTTTTGCCATTTTCGACCGACTGGTATATGACCTGGCTGGCAAATATCCATTCTTCGATGTTTTATAACATTTACAGATTCATGCTGGTTCAAGCCAAAGAATCCAAACTCCAGGCGCTGATCAAAAGCTACCGCCTGTATTTGGAGCAGCACGAATATCAGGGCGGTGAAGTCGTGCTCGATTTCACCCGGGCCTACACGATGGTGCGATTTTTCGACAGCGACATGCTGCAACTGAATTCCTGCAGCCGTTGCGGCGGGCAATTCGTGGCGCATGCGCACGACACAAAGACAGGCTACGTGTGCGTGCTGTGCCGCCCGCCGTCGCGTGCCGGCAAGGCGCGCCCGCCCAAGCGCGCCGCAGCGGTGGTGGCGGTCGAGCCGGTGGCGCACGCCCTGGATCGTTCCGGTTTTGGTTTGCCTTTGAACAGCAGCGGCGTGCATTGAGCCATGGCACGCGCTGTCGTTCCCGTTATTTGATTTGATGCCTCAGGGCGAAAGGGGGCGCGTGTGCTCGTTCTTCTCGGTTATCTCGTCGTGCTGGGCACCGTATTCGGTGGCTATGCGCTCATGGGCGGCAGTTTCGGCGTGCTGTTCCAGCCCATCGAAGTGCTGATGATCGGCGGCTCCGCCCTGGGCGCCTTCATCGCCGGAAACAACGGCAAGACCATCAAGGCCACGATGCGCGAATTGCCCCGGCTGCTGCGCTCGTCGAAGCACAACCGCCAGCTCTATATGGACCTGTTGGCCCTCATGTACGAATTGCTCGCCAAGGCGCGCAAGGAAGGCATGATGAAACTGGAATCGGACGTGGAAGACCCGAAGGGCAGCGACATCTTCGGGCGCTATCCCAAAATCCTGGCGGACGCCGAGCTGATGGAATTCATCTGCGACTACCTGCGCCTGGCCATCAGCGGCAACACCGACCCCTTCGAGATCGAGGCCCTGATGGACCACGAGATCGAGACCATCCGACACGAGGCCGAAGTGCCTTCGCACAGCCTGTCCCGCGTGGGTGACGCACTGCCCGCACTCGGCATCGTGGCCGCCGTGCTGGGCGTGGTGCATGCGCTGGCCTCGGCCGACCTGCCGCCGGCCGAAATGGGGGCGCTCATCGCACACGCCATGGTGGGGACTTTCCTGGGCGTGTTGCTGGCCTACGGCTTCGTCTCGCCGCTGGCATCGCTCATCGACCAGCAGGTCGAGGAGAACATGAAGACCTACCAGTGCGCCAAGGTCACGCTGCTCGCGAGCATGCATGGCTACACGCCGCAGCTGGCGGTGGAGTTCGGCCGCAAGGTGCTGTTCTCGACCGAGCGCCCGTCTTTCACCGAACTCGACTCGCATGTTCGCGACGTCAAGGCGCGCTGACCGGAAAGGGCACGGAGTTTCACCATGAGCGCCGCCAAGGAAAGCCGCATCGTCGTCAAGAAGGTCATCAATGTGACCGCGGGGCACCATGGTGGCGGCTGGAAGATCGCCTATGCCGACTTCATGACGGCGATGTTCGCGTTCTTCCTGGTGATGTGGCTGCTCTCGGTGGCGACGCCCAAGCAGCGCGAAGGCATCGCCGAGCATTTCAAGATGCCGCTGAAGGTCGCCCTGGCCGGCGGCGAGCGCAGCAGCCTGAGCGACAGCGTCATTCCCGGCGGCGGTGCCGACCCGATGCGGGTGCAGGGCGAAGTGAACAACGCCGAGACGCCGAGCGAGGACGAGATCGATGCCCAGCGCCTGGCCAGCATGAAGGAGCGGCTGGACAAGATGCTCGAGAGCAGCCCGGTCTTCAAGCAGTTCCGCTCGCAGATCCTGATCGACATCACGAACGAAGGCCTGCGCCTGCAGATCGTCGACAACGAGCGCAGCCCGATGTTCGACCTGGCCAGTGCGAAGGTGGTGCCGCACATGCGCGCCATCCTGCGCGAGGTCGGCCCGATGCTCAATGAGCTGCCCAACAAGATCACGCTGTCGGGCCATACCGACGCCTTCAGCTACACCAACGGTGACCGCGCCTACGGCAACTGGGAACTCTCGGCCGACCGCGCCAATGCCTCGCGCCGCGAGCTCATGACCGGCGGCATGAGCGACGGCAAGGTGATGCGGGTGGTCGGCCTGTCTGACACCATGCACCTGGACAAGGCCGACCCGCGCAACCCGATCAATCGCCGCATCAGCATCATCCTGCTGAACCACCGCACGCAGGCGCAGATCGAGCGTGAGAACACCAGCAGCCTGGGCTCGATGAATCTCAGGCAGAAGGCGATGCCGACGCCGGCGTCGCCCTCCGAATCGGCGCCAGCGAACCTCAAGACCGTGGCATTGCAACCCGCCTCTCCAACGAAATAGACCACAGCGAGCCCAATGTCGTCGGCGGGGTGCCGGTGACGGGGAAAAAAATGGACCTCAGTCAATTCACGCAAGCATTTTTCGTCGAAGCCATCGAGCTCCTCGCGCAGATGGAGCAGTTGCTGCTCGAGCTGGATGTCGAGCAGCCCGACAGCGAACACCTCAATGCGATCTTCCGCGCGGCGCATTCCATCAAGGGTGGGGCGGCCACCTTCGGCTTCACCGCGCTGACGGAAACCACCCATCTTCTGGAAACCCTGTTGGACCGGGCGCGACACGGGCAGTTGCGCCTAAGCGGTCCCATGATCGATGCCTTTCTCGAAACGAAGGACGCCTTGCAAGACCAACTCACCGCCTATCAGGCCAATCGGGAACCCGAGGCCGACCGGGTCGCACACATCTGCGGCGTTCTTCAACAACTGGCTCGCGAGAGCGCCGAGGGCGCCGCGTCGGCGCCTGCGGTCGCGGTCGCTGCCCCGGTGGCAGCGCCGGCACCCGCAGCGGCCGAGCCCGTCGCGGTCGGCGATGGCGTCCTGAAAGTTCGCTTCTCGGGGCTGTCCGAAGGCGAAGGCGAACTGCTCGCCGGCGAGCTGACCAATCTCGGCACGGTGCTGTCGCAGACCCGCAGCGGAACGGATCTCACCGTCATGCTCGAGACCACCTGCGAGCCCGACGCGATCGTCGCGGTGTGCTGCTTCGTCATCGACGATTCGCAGATCGCGATCGAGCGCGCCAGTGCCGAAGCCGCACCCGCCCAGGTGCCTGCGAGCGCTCCGGCACCGGTGGCTGCACCAGCGCCCGCGCCGGTGGCCGCTGCACCGGCACCGGCCGCGCCGGCCGCAAGCCCCGCCGCTGCGGCGGCCGGCGGCAAGGAGTCCAGCTCGATCCGCGTCGACGTGGAGAAGGTCGACCAGCTCATCAATCTGGTGGGCGAACTGGTCATCACGCAGTCGATGCTCACGCAGGCCGCGACCATGCTCGACCCGGTGGCCTACGAGCGCTTCCTCAGCGGCCTCGGCCACCTGGAGCGCAATGCGCGCGACCTGCAGGAATCCGTGATGTCCATCCGCATGATGCCGATGGACTATGTGTTCAGCCGCTTCCCGCGGGTGATCCGCGACGTCAGCGCCAAGCTCGGCAAGCAGATTCGCCTGGACACCTTCGGCAAGGAAACCGAGCTCGACAAGGGCCTGATCGAGCGCATCGTCGATCCGCTGACGCACCTGGTGCGCAACAGCCTGGACCACGGCATCGAGACGCCCGAGGTGCGCGTGCGCAACGGCAAGGACGCGACCGGCCAGCTGCTGCTGTCCGCGCAGCATCACGGCGGCAACATCGTGATCGAGGTGAGCGACGACGGCGCCGGCCTGAACCGCGAGCGGATCCTGGCCAAGGCCCTGCAGCAGGGCATGCCGGTGAGCGAGGCGATGTCGGACGACGAGGTGTGGCAGCTGATCTTCGCGCCGGGCTTCTCCACCGCCGAGCAGATCACCGACATCTCCGGCCGCGGCGTCGGCATGGACGTGGTCAAGCGCAACATCCAGGAGATGGGCGGCCATGTGGAGATCCAGTCGCGCGGCGGCAAGGGCACCACCACCCGCATCGTGCTGCCGCTGACGCTGGCCATCCTCAACGGCATGTCGGTCAAGGTGGGCAGCGAGGCCTACATCCTGCCGCTGAGCTACGTCATCGAATCGCTGCAGCCGCTCGAGGAGCATCTGCATTCGATCACCGCCGACGGCCATGTGATCAAGGTCCGCGGCGAGTACCTGCCGCTGATCGAGCTGCACCGCGTGTTCGACGTGGCCGGCGCCCAGACCAAGCCGACCCAGGGCATCCTGGTGATCGTGCAGGCCGACGACACGCGCTTCGCGCTGATGGTCGACGAACTGCTCGGCCAGCACCAGGTCGTGGTGAAGAACCTCGAGACCAACTACCGCAAGGTGCCGGGCATCTCGGCCGCGACCATCCTGGGCGACGGCAGCGTGGCTTTCATCATCGACGTGGCCGCGATGCCGCGCATCCAGCGCGCACAGGCAGCGAGCCTGTCGGCCCTGGCGACGGCGTCGCGAACGGCATCGGCTGCGGCCTGAGGCCGCCCGAACGCATCGCCATCCGGCCACGGATCAACAGGACCAGCAGGGAACCGCCATGCGTTTCGATTTCTTCCGGCGTTCCGAGCCGCAGCACGAGGCCGTCGACAAACGGCCCCACGACGGGGCCACGGCCTCCGTCGCGGCTGCGCAGCGCAGCACCGACCCGGCCGAGGCGCCCGGACACATCGTGCACGCGATGCTGCTGGACGGCCGCAAGCGCGTGGCGGGCTATCGCCTGGGCTGGCGGCCGTCCACGGCGGCGGCCGGGCAGGGCGGTTCGGTCGGCTTCAAGGTGCTGCTGCGCGCGATCGCGCAGCACCTCAATGGCGACGGCCGCCAGTGGGCGCTCGACGAGCTCGAGCTGTTCGTCGACGCCACCATCGAATCGCTCTTCGCGGGTGAACTCCAGGCGCTGCCGGCCGAGCACATGGTGCTGTGCATGTCGCTGGAAGACCTCTCGGACGTCGATGCCCG
The DNA here is from genome assembly GCF_051216635.1 of Variovorax sucrosi. Lineage (NCBI taxonomy): Bacteria > Pseudomonadati > Pseudomonadota > Betaproteobacteria > Burkholderiales > Comamonadaceae > Variovorax > Variovorax sucrosi. The sequence goes on from NZ_JBPJZU010000006.1 coordinate 25,139, forward strand.
TCCGATGCTGATGTACCTGCGCGAGCAGGGCTTCGGCTTCATGCTCTGCGGCGCCTCGGGGTTTCCGGAAGACCCGGAACTGCGCCGCATCATCACCCACATGGACGTGGGTGCGATCAACCCGCTGCTGCTGGCGCGCCTGCGCGAAGGCCCCGACCCGGTGCGGGTGCAATGGATCGCGACGCGCATGCACGACCTTAGCGATCTGGACGCCAGCGCCGGCTTCCACATGAAGGCCTTCGTGGACGGCGGCTTCCCGCTGTTGCCGGTGCGCCAGGTGGTCGACGCGCTGCAGCCCGATGCACAGCTGATCGTGCAGCTCATGCGCATGATCCACCGCAACGAGGACGTGCGCGAGATCGAGGCCTCGCTCAAGCTCGACGCGCGCCTGACCTACCGGCTGCTGCGCCACATCAACTCGCCGGCGATCGGCGGGGCGGTGGAAGTCCACTCGCTGCGCCATGCGGTCTCGATGCTCGGCTATGCGCCGATGTTCCGCTGGCTGACGATCCTGCTGGCCAGCAGCCACACAACGGCGGGAACGCCCTACATGACGAAGAAGGCCATCATCCGCGGCCGCTTCGTCGAACTGCTCGGCCAGGGCCTGCTGCCGCCGGCCGAAGCGGACAACCTCTTCGTGGTGGGCATGCTGTCGCTGATCGACCAGCTGCTCGGGCTGCCGATCGCCGAGGTGCTCCAGCATGTGAACCTGCCGGAGCCGGTGCAGGACGCGATCCTGCGGCGCACCGGTGTCTACGGCCCGTTCCTGGCGCTGGCCGAGAGCTGCGAGTCGGACGGTGCCCTGGCGGCCGAACTGTCGGAAGAGCTGTTCCTGAGCCCGGAGCAGGTGAACAGCGCGCATCTGACGGCGCTGGCCTGGGCACAGGACGTGGGGACGGGAGCGGAGGCGGCTTAGGCCGCCATCGACGAAATGCGCGGCTTTGGCCTCTCTGATCGGACGCTCGAATCCAGTGAACGCTATGTACATTGACCCCCACACACCGAGGCAGCCTTGAGCACCGAATTCACCTTCACCGACAGCGATTTCACCAAGGTCCGCACGCTGATCCATCGCCGTGCCGGCATTGCCCTGGGCGACCAGAAGCGCCAGATGGTGTACAGCCGCCTGTCGCGCCGCCTGCGCGAACTCGGCATTCCGGAATTCGTGACCTACCTGGCGATGCTGGAGGCCGGCAACGACGAGGACGAGTGGCAGGCCTTCATCAATTCGCTCACCACCAACCTGACCTCCTTCTTCCGCGAGGCGCATCACTTCCCGGTGCTGGCCGAGCATGTGAAGAAGGCCAAGGAGCCGGTGACGATCTGGTGCGCGGCGGCGTCCACCGGCGAGGAGCCGTACTCGCTCGCGATCACCTTGATCGAGGCGCTGGGCGAGCAGAAGGCTGCGTCCGCGCGCATCGTCGCCACCGACATCGACACCGCCGTGCTGCAGAAGGCCGCGGCGGGCGTGTTCACGCTCGAACAGGTGGAGCGGTTGTCGACCGAGCGGCTGCGGCGCTTCTTCAACAAGGGCACCGGCGCGAACGCGGGCCGCGTGCGCATCCGCCCGGAAGTGGCGCAGCTGGTGAAGTTCTCGCGCCTCAACCTGCTCGACGCTTCCTGGTCCGTCAAGGAGCCGGTCGACGCGATCTTCTGCCGCAACGTCATGATCTATTTCGACAAGCCGACGCAGAGCAAGATCCTCGACCGCTTCCTGCCCTTGCTCAAGCAGGGCGGGCTGCTGTTCGCCGGGCATTCGGAGAATGCGTCGCTGGTGAACCAGAACTTCAAGCCGCTGGGGCACACGGTGTACTCGGTGGTGCGCACGAAAACTGCGGTGCCTGCATGAGCGCCGCGCCGGGCCGCCCCAAGCAAGCTCGCACCGCAGTGCGGAGCACGAAGGTATTCCGATGAATCCTTCAGCGTCGAGTGCGCTCGCCAGCCACCATTACTTCGACCGCGATCTGAACCAGATGGCGGTCAAGCTGCTGCCGGCGGAGTACTACGTCACGACCACCGGCACCGTGCTGAGCACCGTGCTCGGCTCCTGCGTGGCGGCCTGTCTGCACGACGCCGAGAGCGGAGTGGCCGGCATGAACCACTTCATGCTGCCGGACGACAGCGACCGCAGCGCACGCGACGGACGCGAGGCGATGCGCTACGGCACCTATGCCATGGACGTGCTGGTCGCCGAGATGGTGCGGGCCGGCGCGCGCCGCGAGCGCCTGCAGGCCAAGGTCTTCGGCGGCGGCGCGGTGCTGGCGAACATGACGACGCTGAACATCGGCGACCGCAATTCCGACTTCGTGCTGCGCTACCTGGCTGAGCAACGCATCGTGGTCGCGGCGCAGGACCTGCGCGGCCCGCACGCACGCCGCGTCTGTTTCCTGCCGTCGACGGGCAAGGCCAGCGTGCGCAAGCTGCGCGCACAGACGGACGTGCAGCTGGTCCAGCGCGAGGAGGGCGAGTTGCTGCGGCAGATCGTGGCACCGCGCGTGCTGGGCACCGAAAAAACCGCAGCCACGGCCATGCTGTCCGGGGCCAAGAACAAAGGAAGACCGTGAGTACGAACAAGATCAAGGTGCTGTGCGTCGACGACTCGGCGCTGATACGCAGCGTGATGACCGAGATCATCAACAGCCAGCCCGACATGACGGTGGTCGGCACCGCGGCCGACCCGCTGGTCGCGCGCGACCTCATCAAGGTCACCCACCCCGACGTGCTCACGCTCGATGTCGAAATGCCGCGCATGGACGGGCTCGAGTTCCTCGAGAAGCTGATGCGGCTTCGCCCGATGCCGGTCGTGATGGTGTCCTCGCTGACGGAACGCGGTTCGGAGATCGCGCTGCGGGCGCTCGAACTCGGCGCGATCGACTTCGTGACCAAGCCGCGGCTGGGCGTGCGAGACGGGCTGCTCAACTACACCGAGCTGATCGCCGGCAAGATCCGCACCGCCGCCAGCGCGCGCATCATCGCCGCGCGCCAGCCCTCCGCCAGGCCGGCCGATGTGCCGCAGGAGTCGCTCCTGCGCAGCCCGCTGCTGAGCACCGAGAAGCTGATCATCATTGGCGCCTCCACCGGCGGCACCGAGGCCATCCGCGAAGTGCTGCAGCCGCTGCCGCCCGATTCGCCGGCGGTGCTCATCGCCCAGCACATGCCCGGCGGCTTCACCAAATCCTTCGCGCAACGCCTCGATTCCCTGTGCCGCATCCACGTGAAGGAAGCCGAGCACGGCGAGCGCGTGCTGCCCGGCTATGCCTACATCGCGCCGGGGGGCTTTCACCTGTCGCTCGGGCGCAGCGGCGCCAACTACGTGGCGCACCTGGACCAGGAGCCGCCGGTGAACCGTCATCGCCCGTCGATCGACGTGCTGTTCGACTCGGCGGCCAAGCATGCCGGCAAGAACGCCATCGGAATGATCCTGACGGGCATGGGCAAGGACGGCGCCGAAGGGCTGCTGCGCATGCGCAAGGCCGGCGCCCACACCCTGGCGCAGGACGAGGCCAGCTGCGTGGTATTCGGCATGCCGCGCGAGGCGATCGCCATCGGCGCGGCGGACGAAGTGGCGCCCCTGGGAGAAATGTGCCGACGTGTGCTGACGCATCTGCGCACGTTCGGCGAACGGACGAACCGAGTTTGATGAACGACTTTGTGGAGTAGAAACATCGTGATTGACAAGAGCATCAAGATCCTGGTCGTGGATGACTTCCCGACCATGCGGCGCATCGTGCGCAACCTGCTGAAAGAGCTGGAGTTCCTCAACGTCGACGAGGCCGAGGACGGCGCAGCCGGCCTCGAGAAGCTCAGGGGCGGCGGCTTCGGCTTCGTCGTTTCCGACTGGAACATGCCCAACATGGACGGTCTGACGATGCTGCAGACCATTCGCGCCGATCCCGCGATGGCCAAGCTGCCGGTGCTGATGGTGACGGCCGAAGCCAAGAAGGAAAACATCGTCGCGGCGGCCCAGGCCGGCGCGAACGGCTACGTGGTCAAGCCCTTCACCGCGGCGACGCTGGAGGACAAGATCATCAAGATCTTCGAAAAGCTCGCCAAAGGGGCCTGACCATGTCCATCCAAGCGCTGGCAACAGCAGACCATCACGACACGGCCGAAGAACTCCTCGGCCGCATCGGCCACCTCACGCGTCAACTGCGCGACGGCATGCGCGAGCTGGGTCTCGACAAGCAGGTGGAAAAGGCCGCACAGGCCATTCCCGATGCACGCGACCGGCTCAACTACGTCGTCACCATGACCGAACGCGCCGCCCACCGCGCACTCAACGCGGTCGACGTGGCGCAGCCCTTGCAGGAAGACCTGGCCCGCTCGGCCAAGGGTCTGACCTCGCGCTGGGACGCCTGGTTCGCCAACCCGATCGAGCTCGACCAGGCCCGCGGTCTGGTCGAGGACACGCGCAGCTACCTCGGCGCGGTGCCCGAGAAGGCCAGCGCGATCAACTCGCAGCTCATGGAAATCCTGATGGCACAGGACTTCCAGGATCTGACCGGGCAGGTGATCAAGAAGATGATGGAAGTCGTCAACGAGATGGAGACGCAGCTGCTCCAGGTCTTGATCGACAACGTGCCGGCGGACCGCCGGCCGGTCGAGTCGGGGGCATCCAGCCTGCAGAACGGTCCGCAGGTCGTCGTCGGCAACCCGGATGCGGTGAGCGACCAGTCGCAGGTCGACGACCTGCTGGCAAGCCTGGGTTTCTAGGGCGCCCGGGGCGTCTCATTGTGCGAGAAGCGGGGGGTTCGGGGGCTTGATCGACCGATTGTTCTGAACGACTGAAACGAATAATTCAGTCATGTGCAAGGCGCGATTCGCGCATGCCGGTTCGGAGCAAGAATGTCTGAGGAAAGCGATCTCGAAAAGACGGAAGCCGCCTCCCCGCGGCGCCTGGAAAAGGCGCGTGAGGATGGCAATGTGGCCCGCTCCCGCGAGCTCGTCACCCTGGTGATCCTGGGGGCGGGCATCACCGGGATCTGGCTCACCTCCGGCTCCCTCGGCAGCACCTTCAACGGTACCCTGCAGCGCGGCCTGCAGTTCGATCGCCACGCCGCCTTCGATGCTTCCCACATGCTGACCCAGGCCGGGTCGATGGTGCTGGAATCGCTCCTGGCCATCGCCCCCTTCTTCGGCATGATGGTGCTGGCGGCCCTGGTCGGCCCCCTCATGCTGGGCGGCTGGCTGTTTTCGACCAAGGCCATCGGCCCGGACTTCGGCAAGCTCAATCCCCTGGCCGGCATCGGCCGCATGTTCTCGACGCAGTCGCTGGCCGAGCTGACCAAGGCACTGGCCAAGTCGCTGCTGGTCGGCACCGTGGCCTGGTGGGTCATCTCGGGCCACATCGGCGACATGGTGTCGCTGATGGGCGAGCCGGCGCACCGCGCGCTGCCGCACGCCATCCGCATGATCGTGGTCGACTGCGCCGTGATCGCCGCGACGCTGGTGCTGGTCGCGATGATCGACGTGCCCTACCAGCTCTGGAGCCACGCCAAGAAGCTGCGCATGTCGCGCGAGGACCTGCGCCAGGAGCACAAGGAAAGCGAGGGCGATCCGCACGTCAAGGCGAACATCCGCCGCATGCAGCAGCAGGTCGCCAAGCGCCGGATGATGGCCGAGGTGCCCAAGGCCGACATCGTGGTGACCAACCCGACGCACTTCGCGGTGGCCCTGAAGTACCGCGACGGCGACATGCGCGCACCGCGCGTGGTGGCCAAGGGCAGCGACCTGGTGGCGCAGCGCATCCGGGAGCTGGCCAAGGAGAACAACGTGGCCGTGCTCGAAGCGCCGCCGCTGACCCGGGCCCTGTTCAAGCACACCCGCCTGGGCGATGAGATTCCGGCCGGCCTCTACACGGCGGTGGCCGAAGTGCTGGCCTGGGTCTACCAGCTCAAGCGCTGGAAGGACGAGGGCGGCGAAGCGCCGCGCACGCCGGCCGACCTGCCTGTTCCCACCGAACTTCAATACAACGTGAGCGCCGCATGAATTCACTCGCCGGGCTGATGCGCCTGCCCAAGGGCATGCTCGATGGAAAGCAGTTCAAGGGGCTGACCGGCCCCATCCTGATCATCCTCATTCTGAGCATGATGGTGCTGCCGCTGCCGCCCTTCCTGCTGGACCTGCTGTTCACCTTCAACATCGCGGTTTCCATCATGGTGCTGCTGGTGAGCATGTACACCATGAAGGCGCTCGACTTCGCCGCCTTCCCGGCCGTGCTGCTGTTCTCGACCCTGCTGCGCCTGTCGCTGAACGTCGCCTCCACCCGCGTGGTGCTGATGCACGGCCACACCGGGCCCGATGCGGCCGGCAAGGTGATCGAGGCCTTCGGCCACTTCCTGGTCGGCGGCAACTTCGCCGTCGGCGTGATGGTCTTCATCATCCTGGTGCTGATCAACTTCATGGTGATCACCAAGGGTGCCGGCCGCATCGCGGAAGTCGGCGCGCGCTTCATGCTCGACGCGATGCCCGGCAAGCAGATGGCGATCGACGCCGACCTCAACGCCGGCCTGATCGGCGAAGACGTGGCCCGCAAGCGCCGCGCCGAGGTGGCGCAGGAAGCCGACTTCTACGGTTCCATGGACGGTGCCAGCAAGTTCGTGCGCGGCGACGCCATCGCCGGTTTGCTGATCATGATCATCAACATCATCGGCGGCCTGTTCGTCGGGATGCTGCAGCACGGCCTGGACTTTCAGACCGCCTCGACCACCTACACGCTGCTGGCCATCGGCGACGGCCTGGTGGCGCAGATTCCGGCGCTGGTGATCTCGACCGCCGCCGGTGTGATCGTCTCGCGCGTGACCACCGACCAGGACGTCGGCAGCCAGCTCACCGGCCAGCTGTTCGCCAACCCGAACGTCATGTTCCTGACCGCCGGCATCATCGGCCTGATGGGCCTGATTCCGGGCATGCCCAACCTGGCTTTCCTGCTGATCGCCGGCGGCCTGGTCTGGCTCGGCCGGCGCGGGCTTCAGCGCAAGGCGGCGCCGAGCGCCGAGCAGGCCGCTGCCGAAGCTGCCGCGCAGGCGGGGGTGCAGCCGACGCCGGAGGCGGCCGAGGCCACCTGGGACGACGTCGCGCTGGTCGACCCGCTGGGCATGGAAGTCGGCTACCGCCTCATTCCGCTGGTCGACCAGTCGCAGAAGGGCGAGCTGCTCGGCCGCATCAAGAGCATCCGCAAGAAGATCGCGCAGGACGTCGGTTTCCTGGTGCCGGTGGTGCACATCCGCGACAACCTCGAGATCAAGCCCAACACCTACATCGTGAGCCTGAAGGGCGTCGAGATCGGCCGCGGCGAAGCCTTCCCGAACCAGTGGATGGCGATCAACCCCGGCCAGGTGTCGGGCACGCTCGCCGGCACGCCGACGCAGGACCCGGCCTTCGGCCTGCCGGCGGTGTGGATCGACGGCGGCCTGCGCCAGCAGGCCCAGATCTTCGGCTACACGGTGGTCGATGCGTGCACCGTGATGGCCACGCACTTGAACCACCTGATCCAGACCCATGCGTCCGACCTGCTGGGCCGCCAGGAAGTCCAGCAGCTGCTCGACCAGATCGGCAAGACCGAACCCAAGCTCACCGAGGACCTGGTGCCCAAGGTGCTGTCGCTCAGCACGCTGCACAAGGTGCTGCAGAACCTGCTGGAAGAAGAGGTCTCGATCCGCGACATGCGCACCATCCTCGACGTGATGGCCGAACATGCACCGACGGTCAAGGACGCCACCGAACTCACGTCGCTGACGCGCCTCGCGCTCGGTCGCGCCATCGTGCAGCAGCTCTTCCCGGGCGACACCGAGATGCAGGTCATCGGCCTGGACGGCTCGCTCGACGGCGTGCTGCAGCAGGCCATGAGCAGCAACAGCGGCATCGAACCCGGCCTGGCCGACAACCTGCTGCGCCAGGCGCAGACGGCCATCGCCCGCCAGGAGCAGATGGGCCTGGCGCCGGTGCTGGTCGTCCAGCACAGCCTGCGCGTGCTGCTGTCCCGTTTCCTGCGGCGCAGCCTGCCGCAACTGAAGGTGCTCTCCCATGCGGAGATCCCTGACACCCGCAACATCAAGATCACCGCCACCCTTGGAGGAAGAGTTTGACCATGACCAACGACGTGCGTACCACTGCCCGCAAATTCGTCGCCGCGACCAGTCGCGAAGCCCTGCGCCTGGTGCGCGAGGCGCTCGGCGCCGAAGCCATCGTGCTGACCAACCGGGCCTCCGCCGAAGGGGTCGAGATCGTCGCCATGGCCGAGGGCGAAATCAGTGCCGCCGTGCAGCAGGTGTCGAACCCGGCGCCGGCGCCCGTCGAGACTTTCGCGCAGCGCGTGCTGGCGCAGTCGGCGCCGGCGGAGCCCCGCATGCCGATGGTCGCGCCGATGCCGGCGCCCGTCGCGGTGACAGCGCCTCGGGCCGAACCGGCGCTGGCCGTCGCGCAAGCGCCGGTCGCGGTCGCCGTCGCGGCGCCCGCGTTGGCGCCCGTGGCTGCGGCCGCGGACGAGACGGTGCTCAACGAACTGCATTCGATGCGCGGCATGCTCGAGGAGCAACTCGCCAGCGTGGTCTGGAACGACAAACAGCGCCGCGACCCGGTGCGCGGTCGGGTGCTGCGCACGCTGCTCGGCGCCGGCTTCTCGGCGCGCCTCTCGCGGGCGATGCTGGAGAAGATGCCCACCGGACAGACCTACGCCGAAGGCATGGCCTATGCGCGCAGCGAGCTGATCCGCGCGGTGCCGGTGCATGAGGACGAAGACGCGCTGTTCCGCCAGGGCGGCGTGTACGCGCTGATGGGCCCGACCGGCGTCGGCAAGACCACCACCACCGCCAAGCTGGCCTCGCGCTGCGTCATGCGCTTCGGCGCCGACAAGGTGGCGCTGGTGACCACCGACAGCTACCGGATCGGCGCCTACGAACAGCTGCGCATCTACGGCCAGATCCTCAACGTGCCGGTGTATGCCGTCAAGGACAGTGCCGACCTTCACCTGGTGCTGCAGGACCTGCGCGACAAGCACCTGGTGCTGATCGACACCGTCGGCATGAGCCAGCGCGACCGCGCGGTGTCCGACCAGATCGCGATGCTGTGCACCAGCCATCGGCCGGTCAAGCGCCTGCTGCTGCTGAACGCGACCAGCCACGGCGACACGCTCAACGAAGTGGTGCATGCCTACCGCAACGGCAACGGCGGCAACGAGCTGGCCGGCTGCATCTTCACCAAGGTCGACGAGGCCACGCACCCCGGTGCGCTGATCGACACCGTCATTCGCCACCGCCTGCCGGTGCATTACATCTCCTGCGGTCAGAAGGTGCCGGAGAACCTGATGCCCGCCGACCGCGCACAGTTGATCGACAGCGTGTTCCAGCCGCGCCGCCACAGCCCGCTGTTCGTGCCGCCGGAAGTCGAGAGCAGCGAAGAGACGAGCGGTGCGCCCTCGGCCCAGACGGTGCAGGCCCAGGCCGAGGCCGACCGCCTGCGTGCGCAATACCAGAACCTCATCCGCGCCATGGCGCACGACGCGCAGGAACTGGCGACCGCGGCCGGCGCACTCGCCGGCGCGCAGATCGGCTTCGAACGGGCGCGCGGCCTGTGGCGCCAGGCGGGCGACGAAGGTGCCGCCCAGCGCGTGGTGCTCGACGATCTGCTGGTGCACGCCCGCAGCGAAGTCGCAGCCGGCTGCCAGAGTCATGTGCTGGCGCTCAGCAGCCAGGTCGGCCTGCGCTCCGAGGGCGACGATGCCTACGAGTGCCACACCAGCCTGCTGCTGTCCGACCGCACCGGCCAGCCGCTGGCCGCGCCGAACGGCTGGCTGTCGACGGCCAGTGCCGAGGCGATGCGCCGGCCCGGCCTGCGCCAGGTGCAGTGGCTGCGCCAGCAGGACTTCGGCAAGTCGCTGGTGCATGTGCTGACCAAGTTGCCGTCGGCCGAGACGATGCTGCAGTGGCAGGCGCAGGGCCAGCGCTGGCTGGCGCGTGCGGTCGCCTCGACGGCGGTGACCGACACCGAAACCGGTGCCGGTCGCGCACTCGCGCGGCTCGACCATCGCTTCGACGAACCGCGCCCGGTGCAATTCGGCGGTCGCCCGGCGTTGCAGTCGGAAGCCGAGTGCGCCGTGCTGCTGCGCTTCAACGCCGCCGCTGCCGCCGCGGGGCTGACCCGCGCCGACATGCCGACGCTGCGCTGCGTGGTCACACGCATCGTCGACGCGCGCAGCGCCAAGGTGCTGCAGCAGAGCTATGCGCTGTCGAACATCGACGGCGCCGTGACCGGCGCGCAGCTGGCGCAGTGGCAGGCCTGGGCGAGCGAGAACGAGCCCTGCTTCCGCCTGATGCGCCAGGGTGTGCAACTGGTGGGTGGCCTGGGCGAACTGGGCGACCCGAACATGATGAAGCGGGTGCTGATCGCCGGCCAGATGACCACCACCGTGTGGCGCCTGCTGCGCGCGGACGGCGAATGGGCCGAGCGCACGCGCACGCTGCTCAACCAGCTGAGCGGCCGCCCCGCGCGGGCCAGCCGCCCGCTGACCGGCAACGCGTTGTACGCCGGCATGGGCAAGCTGTTCCTGCTGCTCGAGGCACTGGGAACCGAATCGACGGCGCCGACGCAGATGTCGAAGCTGGAACAGCTGGGATGAGGACGCGCGCATGAGCAAGTTGGTCCCAGACCAGGCCGATGGCTTGCGGCGCCTGCTGGCGCCGGCACCGACACGGGTGATCGCCGTGGCCGGCATGGGCCGGGGCGCCGGCGCGACGACTGCCGCGATGAACCTCGCTGCCGCCCTGGTGCTGCAAGGCAAGGACGTGCTGCTGCTCGACCAGCACGCGGCGCGCGCCGGCTCGGTCTGCGCGCAGTGGGCGATCGACGCGCTGGGCACCTGGACCGACGTGGCCCAGCATCGCCTGCGCTGCGCCGGTGCGGCGGTGGTCGCCGCCTGCGGCGTCCATGTGCTGCCGGCACCGCCGGAGCCGGAAGTCGCCACCTCCGACCCGCGCGAGTTCTACCAGGGCGGCGCGATCCTGATCGACGCCGCGCTCGACGACGAAGGCCGCCTGCTGCCGCTGGCGCAGATGGCCGACGAGCTGGTGCTGGTGCTGCAGCCGACGCCGAGCGCCGTCACCGCCGCCTACGCCGGCATCAAGCGGCTGCACTATGCGCACGCGTTGAAGCAGGCGCGGCTGATCGTCAACGGCGTGCAGGACGCCGACGCGGCGCAGCTGATGCTGACCAACCTCGTGAACACCGGGAGCCGGCACCTGGCGATGTCGCTGCAAGACGGCGGGCTGGTGCGCGCCGACCCGCACCAGGCCGACGCGCGGCGGCTGTACCAGACCGTCGTCGAGGCCTTCGGCACCAGCCCGGCGGCGGTGGATTTCCGGCGCATCGCCGACGAGCTGTGGCGTTCGCCATGGCGCTCCAAGGTGCTGCGATCGCGCGCCGCCGAACAGGGCCGTCGCATCGTCGACGGCGCCATGGACGCGGCGCATGCCGCTTCCCATCCTGCTGCTGCCTTCCAGGGCAGCAGCTTCTGAACCTCCACGGAAAGGGACCGCGTGTACACCGCACAGGGAACCATTGAAAAGTCCCACCTGCTGGCGCAGCATCAGCCGCTGGTGAGGCGCATCGCGCTCCAGATGCTGGCCAAGCTGCCGGCCAGCGTCGAGCTGGACGACCTGATCCAGGCCGGCATGCTGGGCCTGCTGGACGCCTCCAGCCGCTACGAGGACGGCAAGGGCGCGCAGTTCGAGACCTTCGTCAGCCAGCGCATCCGCGGCGCCATGCTCGATGAGCTGCGCGCCAGCGACTGGGGCTCGCGCGGGCTGCGGCAATCGGCGCGCGCGGTCGAGAAGGCGATCCACAAGCTGGAGCACAGCCTGGGGCGCTCGCCGACCGAGGGCGAAATCGCCAAGGAAATGAAGATGGAGCTGCACGACTACCAGTCGCTGCTGCAGGAGGTGCAGGGCTGCCAGCTGCTGTACGTGGAGGACTTCGCCAAGGGCGAGGCGGAGAACCCCTTCATCGACATGCACGCGCAGGCGGCAAGCCGCGAACGCGGCGGCAGCAACGACCCGCTGGCGCAACTGCTGGAAAGCGGCTTCCGCCATCAGCTGATCGATGCGATTTCCACGCTGCCCGAGCGCGACCAGTTGCTGCTGAACCTGTACTACGAGGAAGAACTGAACCTGCGCGAAATCGGCGCCATCCTCGAAGTGAGCCAGTCGCGCGTGTGCCAGTTGCACAGCCAGGCGATCAGCCGGCTGCGCGCGCGCCTCAAGGACGTGCTGGCGGAGGATTGAAGCGCGAGCGCGAGCGCGAGCGCGAGCGCAAGCGCGCGCTCGGGCGCGGTCGCCTCAGGCCGCGCGCCAGTTGATGACCGGCAGTGCTTCGACCTGCGGACGCGCGAAGAGATAGCCCTGGAACAGCTCGACGCCGAAGCCGCGCAGCACCTCGACCTCCTCGCGCGACTCCACGCCCTCGGCCACCACCCGGATGCCCAATTCGCGGCAGATGCCCACCAGGCCGCGCACGATGGTGCGGCGCACCCGGTCGGTGTGGATGTCGCGCACCAGGTGCATGTCGATCTTCACCACATCGGGCTGGAACATCGCGAGCAGTTCGATGCCCGCAAAGCCGGCGCCGAAGTCGTCGATGGCGGAGGTCAGGCCGCGCGGCTTGTACGCGCGCAGCACCTCGTTCAGATGCGGCACGTTGGCGATCTGCTCGCCCTCGGTCACCTCGAACATCAGGCGTTCGGTCGGAAAGTTGAAGCGCTCGGCGGTCATCACCGTTTGCGAGGCGTAGTCTTCCGGCCGCGCCAGCGCATTGGGCAGCATGTTCAGGCTCAGGCGCGACTCCATGCCGAGCGCGCCGGCCAGCGCGATCGCCTTGCCGCGGCAGGCCTGGTCGAAGGCATAGCGCTGCGACGCCGGCAATTCGCCGAACAACGCCGCCACGCTGGTGGCGCAGTTCGAACGCACCAGGGCCTCGTGGGCAAAGACCTCCTGGCGAACCACGTCCACGATCGGCTGGAAGGCCATCGTGAACGGGCGGAAGGCCGGAGCCCCGTCCGCACTGAACAACTTGTCTGTTTCTGTCACATCGATACCCTGCATGGCTGCATTGGAGGAGGCGCTCCGGCGACCCGACGGCCGGAGCTTGAGCACGGCGCATGCCGAAGGACCCAACAGGCTTATCGGCCGATGGCGGCGAAATTGAAGAGGGCGCGCGGCGCCCGCCGCTCACATGGCCCGGAACAGGTGGGCGTAGAGCCGGCTGACCGGAATGGCCTCGCGGCGACCGCGCAGCGACAGCGACAGCTTGCCGCTGTCGTCGCGGTGCACCGACTCGATCGCGTCGCTGCGCACCGCGACCGCGCGATGCACCTGCCAGAAGGCGTTGGCATCGAGCTGCGGCAGCAACTGCTTGAGCGGCGTGCGGATCAGGTATTCGCGGGTGGCGGTGAGCACCCGGACGTACTTGTCGGCGGCCTCGAAATACTCGACCTCGCCGATCGGCACCATGTGCACCGTGGCGCCCGAACTGCCCGCCTCGCTGGCGGCGATGAACTGCAGCAGCGGTGCGCCCGCGCCGACGGCATCGGCCTGGCCGCCGGCCACGCTGAGCAGCTTGCGCCATTGCGCGAGCGTGCTGGCCAGGATGTCTTCGTGGGGAACCGCCGCCGAGCGGCGCAGCGCCAAGGCTTTTTTCAGTCGCTGCACCGTGCGGCCCAGGCGGTCGGCTTCGACCGGCTTGAGCACATAGTCGATCGCCTGGGCGTCGAAGGCCTGGGCCGCGTATTCGTCATGGGCGGTCACGAAGACAAGCTGCGGCAAGGGCGCCACCTCGGCCGGCCAGGCATCGGCCAGCTCGGTGGCGGCGGCCAGGCCGTCGAGGCCGGGCATGCGGATGTCGAAGAACAGGACCTGCGGCAGCAGGCGCAGGGCTTCTCTCACGGCGGTGCGACCGTCGCCGACATTGGCGACCACCTCCAGCTCGGGCCAGGCATGGGTCAGTTCTGCTTGCAGGGCCTGGGCCAGCAAGGGCTCGTCTTCGGCGATGAGAGCGGTTGGCTTCATGGCGACACCGGAAAGGAAATGCTCGCGCAGGTGCCGCCGTCGTGCAAGGGGGTTAACCGTAGGACGCCCGTCGCACCGTGAATTGTCGCCAGCCGTTCTTTAACCTGCGTCAGGCCGAAGCCGCCACCTTCGGACGGCACGGCGTCTTCATCGTGACCCACGCCGGTGTCGCACACCGCGAGCACCAGGCGCCCGTCTTCACGGCTTGCCCGGACCGTGATCTGGCCGCCCTCGACCTTCGGCTCGAGCCCGTGGCGGATGGCGTTTTCCACCAGCGGCTGCAGCAAGAGGGGCGGCACCGGAACGTCGCGCAGTTCCTCCGGCAGCGTGAGCGTGTAGCGCAGGCGCGGCCCCATGCGAACGGCCATCAGCGCGAGGTAGTCGCCCAGCCGCTCGAACTCCGCCGACAGCGGGTGCGAGACCGCACGCGAGCCGGCGAGCGTGACGCGCAGGTAGCTGTTGAGCCGGTCGAGCATGGCGACCGCGCGCGGCGGATCGAGCGTGATCAGCGCCCGCAGGTTGGCCAGCGTGTTGAACAGCATGTGCGGCTCGAGCTGGGTTTCCAGGAGCTTGAGCTTGGCTTCGCTGGCGTCGCGTTCGGCAGCGCTGATCTTGGCAGCCATCGCTGCCGCCTTGCCGCGCGCATGGAAGTAGAAGCTGGCCACCGCGCCGGCCACGATGGTGATGGCCAGGCTGATCTTGTTGTCGCGCGGCGAGTTCACCAGGCCGGTGCCGAAGAAGATATCGCCCAGGCGGTCGCCGAAGATGAAGCCCAAGGCGATGCCGATGGCGGTCAGCAGCAGCCCGCGCCAGCCCTTGGGCCAGCCGTGGCCGCCGGTGTGGCTGGAATGGCAATTGCGCTCGTCGACGAAGTAGCGGCCGAACTCGATCACCGCCCAGGTGATCGTGCCCACCGAGGCGGCATAGCCCACCTGCACGAAGTAGGTCTTGGCCGGCCAGATCAGAGTGGTCAGCACCGCAACCACGCAGCAGAACGCGAGGACCTGCAGGTAGTGGCGGGCGGCCTCGGTCCACTGGATCTTCATGGCAGCGAGCTTAGCTCGGCGGTGTCGGCCGGGCGGCTCGAACCGGTCCATGCCGCCGCACATTCATGGCGCCAGATGCTTCATGAAGAAGGCGGTGATGGCCGCGTACACGCCGGGCAGGCTGCCGCGGTCGAAGCCGGGCGGGTCGTTCAGCAGCTTCGCGGCGCGCTCGGGCAGGTCCGGCGGCTGCGGCGACAGGATCGAGCCGTGGCCGCCCTCCGGCATGTCGGCCACCAGCGTGCAGCCTTGGCATGCGGCACGCACTGCGTCGATGTGCCGGGGCGGCGCCAGCCAGGCGTCCTGACCGGCGCGCACCAGGCCGAGCGGGATGCGGGGCTGCGCCAACGAGGCGGCGTCGACCGGCGCCGCCATCGGCACAGCCGCCACCGCCGCCTTGATGCGCGGCTCGTACCAGCCCTGCAGAGCGGTGTCGTTTGCAAACTTGAAGTGAATGATCCAGCGGGCGATGGTGCGCTTCAACGGGTCGAGCAAACCGCCGTCGAGTTCGGTGAGAAGCCCGACGCAGGTCGGGAAGTCCTCGCTCAGGTGCGCGTCGCAGTGCTTCGACAGCCGGGCCGGCGACCAGCGTGCGCCGGCCAGCGTCAACGCGGTGAGGCCGCCGGCCGACATGCCATAGACGCCGACGTGCTGCAAGTCGAGCAGCGGTGCAAAGCGCGCATCGGCGGCCATCGCGTCGATCGCCTGCGACACCTCCTTGGGCCGGTGCTTCCAGGTGACGGGGCCGACGTCGCGCATGTCGTGCCAGTTGTCGCCGGCGTGTTCGGGCATCGCGACGGTGAAGCCTGCTTTCACCAGTGCCTGTGCCAGGTCGGCCTGCGGCCAGGGCGAACCGCCCGAACCGTGCGACATCACCACCAGGCGGCCGTTGCCGCGCAGCGGCGCCGCGTCGAGCGAGGCATCGATCGAAAAGGGGCCGCGCTGGAGCTTGCCGGCGGCGACCGCGCTGGTGGGATAGAACACCGTCACTGGCCCGCTGTGCAGTGGCGCCGGCAGCACGGTGAGGCCGGTGGCGGCCGAGGCCAGGCCGGCGGCGGTGCCGAGGGCGACCAGCGCCAGCAGGCGCCTGCACCGGCCGTTCACCACGGCTCGCCGCGCGTTGCGGCCAGCTTGGCGCGCTCGCGCTGCACCATGCGCTCCAGCAGATTGCCGCCCGGTGCGAACAGCCAGACCGCCGCCCCGTGCAGCAGCAGGCCCACGCCCCAGCCGAGCAGCGGGAAGACGGCCCAGCCCCGGCCGTGTGCCAACGAGAGGGCGATCAGCCCGAGGTTGACCGCCAGGTACACGGTGGCATGGGCGAACCAGCCCAGCTTGGCCTTGGCGCGGCGGCGGGCGAGCTGGTCGAGTCGAAGTTCTGTGTTGTCGTTGTCCATCACGATCTCCTTGAAAAACTGCGAAGGGCGGGCCGTTTCAAAGGGCGGCCCGACGGCCGGCGATGGCGCTGTCCCGATGGGCCGCCAGCCGCCACAGCCGCAGGCCCCGGCCGGCGAAGACGCCGCTGAAGGCGCCGTACAGCACGCCCGCGCCGAGGGCGAAGCCCAGCTTGCCGGGCAGTGCGGGATGCAGCGCCACCTGCACGCCCACCGCGTACTTGGTAAAGAAGATGCCCATCATCAGCACCAGCGGGACCGCCGTGCCGCCCAGCTCGAAACGGCGCTGCGCCGCCAGGTAGCGGGTGCTGGCAGGCAGCCGGCGCTGCAGCACGAGGGCGCCCGCCGCGAGGGCGCCGACGGCCCAGCCGAGCAGGGCGACCGGTTGGTGGCTGAAGACCGACAGCACGCCATACACCGAGAGCGCGGTCATCGCGACGGGCATCAGCGTGGCGCGGGTCAGGCTGATGCGATGGGACAGCAATTGACGGCTGCCCAGCCAGAGCAGCAGGGCGAACAGGGCGAACACCCACTTGGGCGTGCCGGCGAGGATCTGGATCAGCATGGGAGGCTCCTTGGCGGCGAAGAGGGAAGGGCTGCGTTGAATGGCCGCCACTGTGCCCGCGCGCCGGCACGCGCCACAGCGCCATGCGACGAACTGCCGAGCGCGCGGCGCGAGATGCATTGCGTCGCGACAGGCCGGGACGAATCAGGGCGGGGCGCCCTGGACCCTGGCGGTACGGTCAGGCCGCGTCGGGCGACCGCTGTCGGCCCTGGCCGGCGCCAGCCAGCAGCTGCTGCAGCGGTGCCGGACGCGCGAGGTGGAAGCCCTGGACCAGCGGGCATCCGAGCTCACGCAGCGCTGCAAGCTCCTCGGCGGTCTCCACGCCTTCGGCCACGACCTCGATGTCGAGCGTGCGGCCGAGGCGCACGATCGATTCCACCAGGGCCAGGCGCCCGGCGGTGCCCGGCAGTCCGGCGATGAAGCTGCGGTCGACCTTGACCTGCCGCACGTAGTCGCCGCGCAGCGAGCTCAGCGACGAGTAGCCCACGCCGAAGTCGTCCACCACGATCGCCACGCCGGCGGCGGCCAGCGTCTGGAGTCGATCGCGGGCCGCCTGCGTGTCGAGAGCGAGCTCCTCGGTGATCTCGATCTGCAGCCGGTGGGCGGACACGCCGTGTGCCCGCAGCAGGTCGAGCACCAGGCGATCGACGGCCACCTGCGACATCTCGCGCGGCGACACGTTGATGGCAATCGGAATGCCGTGAAACGGCGGTCCCGCCTCATCGAGGGTGCGCACGGCGTCGAGCGCGAGCCGGACGAGCAGGCGCAGCAGGGCTTCGGCCAGCCCGGTGCGTGCCGCAGCGGCGATCACCTCCTCCGGCGCGATGTAACCGTGGCGCGGATGGTGCCAGCGCATCAGGGCCTCCAGGCTGTGGAGCCGGCCGTCCTCGCTGTGCACGATGGGCTGGTACCACACGGTGACGGCGCGCGATGCCATGGCATCTTCCAGTTCGGCCTCGATGTCCTTGCGCACGGCCAGCCGCAGGCCCAGCGCCGCGTCGAACACGCGCAGCCGGTTGCGGCCGGAGCGCTTCGCGGCCTGCATCGCCTCGTCGGCGAAGCTGACCAGGTCGGCAAATGGGGCCTCGTGCGAGACGGCAATGCCGATGCTCGCGCCCAGGTGGCTGCCCGCCTGCGGACTGGCCGCGTCGATGCCGGCGAGCAGGCGCTCGGCCGTCGTGCGGGCGGTGCCTTCGCCGTCGGCCGTGGCCAGAAAGACGGCGTACTCGTCGCCGCCCCAGCGGCCCAGGACGGCGCCTTGCGCCAGCAGTTCGCGCTCCAGCCAGCGCGCGACGTCCTGCAGCACGCGGTCGCCGGCCACATGCCCGAGGGCGTCGTTGATCGCCTTGAAACCGTCGAGGTTCACCAGCAAGACGGCCCAGGTGCCGCCCGGCGTGGTGGACATCTGCAGCATGGCGGCTTCCGCGATGCCCTCCCGATTGAACAACCCCGTGAGGCGGTCATGGGACAGGCGAAGGGCCAGCTGCTGCGTCGCGGCGGTCGACACGCGGTGTGCCTTCTGCAACTGGACCATGGTGGTGGTCGCCTCGTTCTTCAGCCGGCTGGCTTCGATGAAACCTTCCTGCCCCTGGAGCACGCTGCGCAGCAGCGTCGCGAGGTAGAGCAGCACGGCGCCGGCCAGGATCAGGTGCTCGAACCCTCTCGCGTAGACCAGAGCGCCGATGGCCGACAGAAGGGCCGGCGTGAAGAAGGCGATCGGCACCGGCGCGTACGCGATGCCGTAGGTGACCGAGCCGGCACACAGCCCGCACACCACCATCAGGTAGAAGACGGTTTCGCGCGAGGTGTAGCCTTCGCACAGCAACGGTATCAGCGCCCAGATGCCGCCGGCAACGAACGCGGTCGCGGTCGCGACCCGCAAGCGCCGCTGGGTCGTGCGGCCTTGCTCCGCCAGTGGCGCTGCCGCTTGCCCGCCGGCGAGGGCCACCGGCTGCACCGTCGGCCCGGTTCGCAGGCACAGACCGACGCGCATCCCGTTGACCAGGAGGGACGCAGCCAACCACCAGGCCCCCAGCGTGCCGTGCCCGGACTTCCAGGCCACCCATGCCACCAGCACGCTCAGCACGATGTTGACCGGAATGGCCGAAAGCATGCCGCGGCGGATGGCCGCCCACTGCTCGAGGCGGACCAGGCTCGAGATCTCGCCGGCGAGGGGCGACGTGCGCGAGGTGACGGGCGGGGTGGGTTTCAAGGTGGCGGCCGATAGGGGCACAAATGACTTTACAGGCAACGGGCCGCCCGCTGGCATTGACCGAGGGCCACGCCTGCGGCCGTGCACGAAGGCCGCAGGCGCGTGGCACGCGCCCAGCGGCGTTTATTCCGGCTCGACCGGGTCGCCGACGGGATCGGCATCCTCGTCTTCCTCTTGCATCGCAGCCGCCCAGCGCGCTGCACCGGCCGCAAACGCGGCCTGTGCATTCGGAAAGCTGGCCTCCGAAGCCGAGTGTTCCTCGACGCCAGCGCCTGCCACCGGCCGGAGCAGGAGCCAGTGGTAGGCACCTTCGCGCTCGGGATCCTCGATCACGGTCAGCGCAAGATGCGAAAGCTTCATGCAGCGAGAGCCTACGCGGGCGACGGGCGTTGCCGTGTAGGGCAAGGGCTCGGCCGCCCACGGGCAGTGCGTGGTCGACTCGCCGTGTCAGAAAAAAGGCTGTACGGAGGAGTTGAACCAGGGCGCGTAGTTGCGCTCCGGGTCGACCGTCATGAGGTCGCCGCCGGCCAGCGGATCGGCACTCGGGCGCGCCGTGCCGGCCTTCGCGCTCAGGTTCCGCCCGCGCGCCGTCACTTCGAGCACGGTCGCGCAACCGGTGTACTGCGGAAGATCCCCGTGATCGGTCAGTCCCGGAAGGCGGGCGCGCACCAGGCCCGCCTCGCTCAGCACCCGGACCATGTCGATTTCTTCGGCATCGGCAATCGTCCTCGGCAAGCTGCTGTGGGCCAGGCAGGTGAGCAGGTTGAAGGGCATGGCGGTTCGGCGGAATTCGGGAGGGGGCTGGAAGTTAGCACCGAGTCCTGCGGCTGCGAAGTACCGCGGTCGCATCATTGGTTGTAGTCCTACGCAGGGCCCATCTTCGGATCGGCCGGGTTGCCTAGGCCAGGCGTACGGCTTGCGCGCCGGCTCTCCCCCCAGGTGCAAAACAACTCAGCGTCGGCGGTGGCCGGACCTCCCTGCGCCTACATGGCGTCGCCTGCGGCCGTGCGATAAACATCAGCCCGACCACGAGTGAAATTCCGATGAGTATTCGATACGCCGCAGTCCTGATCGGCGGCTCCACCGGTGCGTTGCCAGCGCTCGAACGGCTGTTGAACGCGCTTCCCGCCGACTTTCCGATCGCCGTTGTCGTCTCGTTGCGTTGCCCCAAGACGGCCGCCGAGGCAACGCCCGAGAAGCTCGGGCGGCACACGCCGCTGGCGGTGCTGCCGGTGCAGGCCGGAACGCCACCGGCGCCCGGCACGGTGTACATCGCACCGGCAGGCCGGCACCCGGTGTTTCGACGCGGCGGCGTTCTGTCGCTGGACGAAACGGCGATCGACAAACCGATCGATGCACTGTTCACCAGCGCGGCCAAATTCCTGGTGCTTCCGGTCATTGCGGTCGTGCTGAGCGGCGAAGACGGCGATGGCGCCGAGGGCCTGATCGCGCTGCGGTCCACGCGCAGTGTCTGCATCGTGCAGAGCCCGACCGACGCGATCATGCCGAGCATGCCCACGCAGGCCCTGCTGAGAGACCACCCCGACCATCTGGTGCTGATCGAGCAGCTCGGTCCGCTGCTCATGCGCATGGTCCGCTAGCCGTCGACGGCGGCAGGGTCCCGGGAAGCGCTTGCGGAAGACGCGGGTCGCCTAGGTCGCGAGCGCTGTCGAGCGTCGTTCGACGATCCGGAAACCGACATCGACGACGGGCCGTGCAACGGCCACCCCGCGGCAGCGGTCCACGATCAATTGGGCGGCGATGACGCCGATGGCTGCGCCGTCCACGTGGACGGTGGTGAGCGATGGGTGCATGTGGGCCGCGAAGTCGGCGTTGCCGAAGCCGCAGACGGCCAGATCTTCCGGCACGCGCAGGCCGCGCCCCAGCGCCTCGGCGATGACGCCTTGCGCCAACTGGTCGGAACTGCAATACACCGCGCGCAGCGCGGGATCCTTGCGCAGCAACTCATCGAGTGCGCGGCGTCCCAGTTCCATGCTGCTCGGCGCCGGGACCACCGCCGTCGGGACGTCACGGCCGATGGTGGCGAGAAAGCCCTCCCGGCGCATGGCGCCGCGCTGGTCATCGCCCGTCGCGATCCCGACCCGCTGCCAGCCCTTGCCGAGGAAGTAGCCGGCGATGGCGCCGCCGACCTTCACGTGCGAGAAACCCACCAGCATGTCGATGGGGCGCTCGCTCAGGTCCCAGGTCTCGACCACCGGAATGCCCACCTTCGCCAGAAGGTCGCGGGCGCGAGGTGACTGCACGAGACCGGTCATCACGATCGCGTCCGGCCGGCGGCTCATCATTGTGGTGAGCAGGGCTTCCTCGCGTGAATGGTCGTAGCCGGTCTGGCCCAGGATGAGCTGGTACCCGGCATCGTCGAGCACGCTGGTCAGGCTCTGGACGGTGGGAAGAAACTGCGCCACGGAGATGGTGGGCACCAGGCACGCCACCATGAGGCTTCGCCTGGACTTCAGGCTGCCCGCGAGCAGGTTGGGGATGTAGCCCGTGGCCTGCACTGCCTGCCGAACCTTCTCGATGGTGCGCACCGACACGACGCCCGGGTTGCTCAGCGCGCGGGAGGCCGTGATCAGCGACACGCCGGCCTCGCGGGCAACGTCGTGGAGCGTGGCGGCTTTGAAGGGGCGGGGCGTGTTCATCTTCAGGGGGCGGCGATCGGGGCCGTATCGCGACGACGTGGCTCGGGAAAACCCCTGAACAACCGCATTGATCGCGCTAAATGACAACGATACCATCGACACACGGACCTGAGCGATTCGAATCGATCGCCCAGCCGTTCCAAGTCATGGGAGGCCTCGAAGACCAACGACAAGAGCCGCGGCCGAAAGTGACAACGTTATCAATCGGAAAAAGCAGGAGACAGACATGCGCCAGACCCCCGTTCATCGCCCACAGGGACACCCCATGAAGCGACTTCTCGCGGCCCTCTCGATCGGCGCCATGTCCCTGGTGTCGCACGCCCAGGGCTGGCCCGACAAGAGCGTGGCCATGGTCGTGCCCTTCCCACCGGGCGGGTCGACCGACCAGGTCGCCCGTGCCATCGCGCCGCGTCTGACGGACAAGTTCAAGCAGTCGTTCCTGGTCGACAACAAGGCCGGCGCCACCGGCACCATCGGCGCCACCTTCGTCAAGCGCGCCGCGCCCGACGGCTACACCTTCCTGGTGACCTCGCTCGGCCCGCTGGTCATCACGCCCCATCTGCTCAAGGGCATGCAGTACGACGCGCTCAAGGATTTCGATCTGATCACCGTGGCGGTGCAGTCGCCCAACGTGCTGGTCGTTCCGACCAACTCGCCGCACAAGTCGGTGGCCGACGTGATCGCCTATGAGAAGGCCAACCCGAAGAAGATGACCTTCGCGTCGGCCGGCAACGGCTCGAGCGACCACCTGACGGCCGAACTCTTCTGGCAGCAGACCGGCACCACCGGCATCCACGTGCCGTACAAGGGCGGCGCACCGGCGCAGACCGACCTGATGGGCGGACAGGTCGACGCGTCCTTCCAGAACATCAACGCGGTGGTGCAGTACATCAAGGGCGGAAAGATGCGCGCGCTGGCCATCACCAGCGCGAAGCGTTCGCCCGTGCTGCCCGACGTGCCGACGCTGGCCGAAGCCGGCGTGAACAACGTCGAGGTCACGTCCTGGCAGGCCGTCGTGGCGCCCAAGGGGCTGCCGCCGGCCGTCCGCGAGAAGGCGCACGCCGCCATCGTCGAAGCGCTGAACGACCCGAAGGTGAAGGAGTCCTTCACGTCGATCGGTTTCGAGGTGGTCGCCAACACGCCGGCCCAGTTCGCCGACTTCCAGCTGAAGGAATACGCGCGCTGGCAGAAGGTGATCGAGACCGGAAAGATCTCCATCGACTGACGGCGGCTCGCGGCCGCGCCCCCTCTTTGTCCCCTCGATCCTCTTGAGAACCGCATGACCTCCGCTTCCTCCGCCGCCAGCGACAGCATCGCCTGGATCCGTCTTTCCTCGTGCTACCTGCCGCTCGCGAACCCCATCAGCGATGCGAAGGTGCTCACGGGCCGCCAGAAGCCGATGACCGAGATCGCGATGCTGTTCGCGGAGATCGAGACGACGGGCGGACACCGCGGGCTGGGCTTCAGCTATTCCAAGCGCGCGGGCGGCCCCGGCCAATTCGCGCACGCCAAGGAAATTGCGCCGGCGCTGATCGGCGAAGACCCGAGCGACATCTCCAGGCTCTGGACCCAGCTGTGCTGGGCCGGCGCATCGGTGGGCCGCAGCGGCATGGCGGTGCAGGCCATCGGTGCCTTCGACGTCGCGCTGTACGACCTGAAGGCGCGCCGCGCCGGTCTGTCGCTGTCGAAGCTGCTGGGCTCGCAACGCGACTCGGTGCGCTGCTACAACACCTCGGGCGGCTTCCTTCACACGCCGATCGAGCAGCTGGTGGTCAATGCCGGTGCCTCGATCGAGCGGGGCATCGGCGGCATCAAGCTCAAGGTCGGCCAGCCCGATCGCGCGCTCGACATCCGGCGCGTGGAGACGGTGCGCAAGCACCTGGGCGATCACGTGCCGATCATGGTCGACGCCAACCAGCAATGGGACCGCCCGACCGCGCAGCGCATGTGCCGCGTGTTCGAGGAATTCAACCTGGTGTGGATCGAGGAGCCGCTCGACGCCTACGACTTCGAGGGCCACGCCGCACTGGCGGCCACCTTCGACACGCCCATCGCCACCGGCGAGATGCTGACCAGCGCCGCCGAACACGGCGAGCTGATCCGCCATCGCGCTGCGGATTACCTCATGCCGGACGCGCCGCGGGTCGGCGGCATCACGCCCTTCCTCAAGATCGCTGCACAGGCCGAGCAGGCCGGGCTCAGCCTCGGCCCCCACTTCGCGATGGAGCTGCACGTGCACCTGGGGGCCGTGTACCAGACGGAACCGTGGGTGGAACACTTCGACTGGCTCGAGCCGCTGTTCAACGAGCGCCTCGAGATCAAGGACGGCCGCATGCTGGTTCCGACCCGACCCGGCTTGGGCCTGAGCCTGAGCGGTCAAGCCAGGCAGTGGACGCGGGAAGCGGTCGAGGTCGGCAAACGGGTGTGACCAGGGGTTGCTTTGAGCCGCAAAAGCCAAGCCCGCCACAAGTAGCGATTTCCTCTTACAAGGTTCGGACCGCCTGCCCTGAAAAATGCGTTGATGTGAAGTTGTCACATCAACCAGAACGGGCACGTGGATGAATGAGGAGCTTTCTCTCCTTCAATGGGGCTTGCGCTTCTTCGGCAGCGAAGGCGGCAGCTTGCTTACTGCGGAGGTGACTTATCGAAACAAGGTGGTCTGTCGCCTCTCGCATCTGGCCGGGGAGATGACCCCGGCGGAGAGCCGTGAGGTGCTCCTGGCCAAGGTCCTGGAATGGATCGCGGATTACCAAGGGCGCGAGCATTCCGGCGACACCGTCTTCGGCGAGATGGCGGTCTAGACGATGCCCTCCACCGACATCGGGCCGCAGCCCAACGACGGGCCGCAGCGGCCGGTCCCCAGGCCCGCCATGCAACGGGCGCTGCTGCGCTACTGGTTTCTCCTGATCGGGGCCGGCGTCGTTGTCGACGCAGTGCTCGCGCTCACCGCCGGCCATTTCACGGAAAGCGTCCTCGCGTACGGCGCCCGATTCTTCTCGATGGAGGTCGGCATGGACTCCTGGGGCCCGATGCTGCGTGCGCTCGCGCATCTCGATGGGCCGGCGCCCGCCGATGTTTACGGCCAGCTGTTTTTCAGGGAACACATCAAGTTCCAGTATCCCCTGACCTCACTGCTGGGCCTCGACCTCCTGGCATCGAATCCGTGCAACTGCGTCAGTCCCGTTCGGGTGATGTGGTTGCTCTCCAAGCTGTCGGTGGTCGGGACCGGCGTGGTTGCGGTGCTTCTGCTGTATGGGGCACATCCGACCCGTCCGGCTGTCGAAGCCGGGTCGCCGTGGGCGCTGCGGCCTTCTCGTGGCGTTCTCTTGCTGGGTGGCATGGCTGCGCTGTTCTTCTATCCCCTGAGCCGGGGCGACCAGCTGGGGCAGATCCAGACGCTGATGACTTTCATGGCGGCCTCGGCATTGCTTGCGCAGCAACGGGGGCGCCCGGTCGCCG
The DNA here is from genome assembly GCF_051216635.1 of Variovorax sucrosi. NCBI lineage: Bacteria > Pseudomonadati > Pseudomonadota > Betaproteobacteria > Burkholderiales > Comamonadaceae > Variovorax > Variovorax sucrosi. The sequence goes on from NZ_JBPJZU010000006.1 coordinate 50,523, forward strand.
CGGGGCTGCTCATCGGCTTTTGTTGCACCATCAAGCCGCAATGGGCCTTCGCCATCCTCTGGGCACTCATGACGCGCCAATGGCGCTTTGCTGCAGCAGCTGCCGCCGTCGTCGCTGCTTTGAGTGCGTGGGCCATGGTGCTGTACGGATGGGAGAACTTTTTCGGGTACCTCCCCGTGCTGAAGTACGTCGCGCTGCACGGCGAGAGCTTCTATGCCAATCAGTCCATCAACGGGCTGCTGAACCGGCTCCTGTCCAACGGGAGCAACCTCCAATGGCTTGGCGATGCCTTCGCGCCTTTCCACCCGGCCGTTTATCTGGCCACCATCCTGACTTCGGTCGCGTTGCTGGCTTCGGTTTTCTTCACCGCCGGCACGACCGTCGGGCGCGCGGAGCCACTGGCACTGGTGGTTGCGACGCTGACCCTTGCTTCCCCGATCGTCTGGGACCATCACTATGGGGTGATGTTGCCCATGCTGGCACTTGTTTTGCCGCGATGGATGGCGCTTGACCGACGACATCGGGGACAGACCGCGGTGCTGACGCTGTCCTATCTGCTGATCGCGGTGAATCTCTCGCCCGTCGTCAACGCCACGGCTGACACTGCCGCGAATTTCTTGCAGTCGTACCAGCTGTTCGGAGGCGTGATGTTGCTGACGCTGTTGCATCGCACCTGCTGGCTCGATCAGGCATCGTCTCGGACCGAGCTGGGCGGGCTCCCCTGTGCGGTTCGCGTCTGATGTCATGAGTGCGCCCATCTCGCCCCGCAGCCGGCCGGACATGGCGGGAAAGGCGGCGGCATTTCGGCTTCATGTCGAGCGGGCCGAGGATGGAAGCTATCACTGGGTGATCAGCAGAGTGGACGGCGTGCGCGTCACGATCGAACTTGCCACTTCATTTGAGGCATACCGAACTTCCAGGGAGGCGCTGCTGCAGGGGGCGGCAGTGCTGGAGGAGCGCACCTCGGCGCAGGGGATCTGGTGAAGACGAGCGCGAAGGCGAAGGCGAGGGATTGAACCGGCATGGCCCGACGTTCGGCGTGCCGTGACGTGGGCGCCGAGGCGCTTCAACGCGGGACGGGAACTCGGACCGCGTTCACCCACTGGGCGCGGCCGGCCCCCATGCCTGCCAGCACCAGCGCCGAGCCGATCGCGCCGAAGAGCCATGCCGATGACTGGAAGCCGCCCGTCCACGCGCGCAACAGACCCACCAGCAACGGCCCGCCCGCGGCGATCAGATAACCCACCCCTTGCGCCATGCCCGACAGGCGTGCCGCGACGTCGGCGTCCGGCGAGCGCATCACGATGAGCGTGAGCGCCAGGGCGAAGGTGCCTCCCTGCGCGACGCCCAGCAGCACCGCCCAGGCCCAGATGCCGGTCGTCGGCGCGAACATGCAAGCCAGCATCGCCGCGACGGTCAGGACCGCCGAGCCGACGGCCAGGCCGACCTGGCTGTGTCGGCGCATTGCAATCCCCGGCACGACCAGACAGGTCGCCACTTGCGTCATGACCGACACCGAGACCACGAACCCGGCCGTCTCGGCCGTCAGCCCGCGCTCGCGCAGGATCGGCGCCAGCCAGCCCATCACGGAGTAGGCCAGGGCGGATTGCAATCCCATGTAGAGCGTTACCTGCCAGGCGAGCGGATCGCGCCACAGGCCCCGAACGACGAAGGCGGATTCGCTCGCGAGCGGCCGGACCGACCAGGCTTGCGGCGCCCACAGCAACGCGCCGAAGATAGCGGGCAAGGCCCACACGGCCAAGGCACCGGCCCACCCCGTGCCCAGGGCGTGCTGCAGCGGCACGGTCAAGCCGGCGCCCGCCGCGGCGCCGCCGCACACCGCCATCGTGTAGCCACCCATCATCGTGGCGGCCCGACCTGCGAATTCGCGCTTGATCAGTGCCGACAGCAAGACATTGCTGACCGCGATACCGATGCCGGCCAGGGCCGAGGCCACGAAGAGAAGCGGGACGTTTCCCAGGCCGCGAAGGGCGGTGCCCAGGGTGATCAGGAACATGCAGGCCGACAGGGCACGCTCCGTTCCCACGCGGCGGCCCAGCCAGGGCGCGAGCATCGCAAAGAGCCCGAGGCAGACGATGGGCAAGGTCGTCAAGGCGCTGGCCGCGGCCGCCGACATCCGGGTCGCGGCGACGATGTCCGGCAGCACCACGGAAAGGCTGGAGAACACCGGCCGCAGGTTGAAGGCGATCAGGATGACGGACAGGCCCAGAAGAAGCCGTCGGTTCCGCGATGGTGCACAGGCGAGGGGAAGGGCCGGGGAAGTGAGACCTGTGGGTTGTCCGAGCGCGCGTTCTGTGTTCAAGGGAAGGTCAGTCTCTGAAACCAGCACCTCGTCTGATGGCCTGCCCGGAGGGGATCGAACCCCCGACAACCTGCTTAGAAGGCAGGTGCTCTATCCAACTGAGCTACGGGCAGCAGGTGCAGGTCGAAGGGCGCGGAGCGCGCCGTCGTTGCGGCGCGGATTTTGCCACGCATGCCGTGGCGGAGCATCAAAGCGAAAAGCCGGTGACGACCTCGCAGTCGTCACCGGCTTTTACTTTTCCATGGTCGGGGCGGTGGGATTCGAACTCACGACCCTCTGCTCCCAAAGCAGATGCGCTACCAGGCTGCGCTACGCCCCGACAAGCCTTCGATTCTAGCCTGTCCGCGGAGGCGATTCCCGGCTTTCGGCAGCTTCAGCGTTTCGCGTACTGCGATTTTCCGAAAAGGATGTCGCGCTCCTTGGCGCCGGTGAGCGGTTTGCGCAGGTCCGCCAGCACCTTCACGCCGCGCTGAACGGCCGGCCTTTCGGCGATGCCGTCGAACCATTTCTGGAGGTGCGGGAAGTCGGTCAGGACGATGCCCTGGTTCTCCCAGCTGCGCAGCCAGGGGAAGATCGCGATGTCGGCGATCGAATAGTCCGGCCCGGCGATGAAGGGGCTCTGCGACAGGCGCTTGTCGATCACGCCGTAGAGGCGCCGCGCCTCGTTGGTGTAGCGCTCGATCGCATACGGCAGTTTCTCCGGCGCGTACAGGCGGAAGTGGTGGGCCTGGCCGAGCATCGGGCCGACGCCGCCCATCTGGAACATCAGCCACTGCAGCACCTCGTAGCGCGCGCGATCGCCCTCGGGCAGAAAGCGACCGGTCTTGCCGGCGAGGTAGACCAGGATGGCACCCGATTCGAAGAGCGAGATCGGCTGGCCGTCCGGCCCGGCCGGGTCGACGATGGCAGGGATCTTGTTGTTGGGGCTGATGGCCAGGAAGTCGGGCGCGAACTGGTTGCCCTTGCCGATGTCGACCGGATGCGCCACGTAAGGGAGGCCGCATTCCTCCAGCAGGATGTGAACCTTGTGGCCATTGGGCGTGGGCCACGAATAGACGTCGATCGGGGCTTGGGGCATCTGGGCAATCCGGCGAAGAGAAAGGGGCCGCCAGCATATACGCGGCGCGCTTTCTTCGCAGGCCGCGACTGGCTTCCAGCCTTCGAACGACCGCCTCAGGCCCTGGCGGTCTTCGCTGCGCCGGCGGCGGCCAGGTGCTGGTGGATCTGGGCCACCACCGCCGCGCCTTCGCCGATGGCGCCGCCCACCCGCTTCACCGAGCCCGAACGCACGTCGCCGACGGCGAAGACGCCCGGCACGCTCGACTCGAGCGGTGCCGCAGGCCGCGCCGGAAAGCCGCCGCTGGCGGCTGCGCCGGTGAGCACGAAGCCGTTGCGGTCGACCGCCACCTCGCAGCCGGCCAGCCACCCGGTCTCGGGCTCGGCGCCCACGAACAGGAAGATGTTGCGTGCCGGGCACTCGTATTGCGCCTGGGTCCGGCGGTGCCGCCAGGTGGCACCCTCCAGGCCGTTGGTAGCGGGGTCGCCATGCAGTTCCACCAGTTCGGTGTACGGATGCAGTTCGATGTTCGGCGTGGCTTCGATGCGGTCGATCAGGTAGCGCGACATGCTGGCCGCCAGCGAGGGCCCGCGCACCAGCACGTTGACCTTCGCGGCCTGCTGCGACAGGAACACCGCCGCCTGGCCGGCCGAGTTGCCGCCGCCGACCAGCGCGACTTCCTGCTTGGCGCAGGTGCGCGCCTCCAACGCCGAGGCCCAGTACCAGATGCCGCGGCCTTCGAATTCGCGCAGTCGCGGCACGTCGGGGCGGCGGTAGCGCGCACCGCTGGCGATCACGATGGTGCGGCCGCGCAGCCGCCGGCCATCGGCCAGCAGCACCGACATCTCGCCGGCCGCCGAGCCGCTGCAATCGAGCGATGAAACTTCCGAAGGGATCAGCATCTCGACACCGAACTTCTGCGCCTGCACATAGGCCCGCCCGGCGAGCGCGCCGCCGGAGATGCCGGTCGGGAAGCCGAGGTAGTTCTCGATGCGCGCGCTGGCGCCGGCCTGCCCGCCATAGGAGCGGCAGTCGAGCACGATGACGCGCAGCCCTTCCGACGCGGCATACACCGCCGTTGCCAGGCCGGCCGGCCCGGCGCCGACCACGACCACGTCGAAGAGGTCGTCGTGCGCGATGCTGTCGATCATGCCGAGGCAGCGGGCCAGCGCGTCTTCGCTGGGGTTCATCAGGACCGAGCCGTTGGGGCAGGCCACCAGCAGCGTCGCTTCGCCGTATTGCTCGAGCAGCGCGGCCGCGTCCGCGTCCTGCGTCGAGTCGACCACCTGGAACGGATGGCCGTTGCGGGTCAGGAAGTTTTGCAGGCGCCGGACGTCGGCGGTGTCGGGCGGCCCCATCAGCACCGGCCCGCTGGCGCCGGCCTCGATCAGCGCCACCCGCCGCAGGATGAGCGCCCGCACCAGGCGCTCGCCGAGGTCCGCCTCGGCGATGATGAGCGCCCGCAACTGCTCCGGCGGCAGCAGCAGCGCCTCGACGTCGGTGCTCGCATGGCCGTCCACCAGCGAGGGCCGGCCCGACAGCTGGGCGATCTCCGCCATGAACTGGCCGGGCTCGTGTTCTGTGATCGGCACCACATGCCCGCGGCCGTCGCGCTGCGTGATGGCAACGTGCCCCTTCAGCAGCACGAACATGCCCAGGCCGGGTTCGCCGGCCCGGAACATGCAGTCGCCGGCGGCATAGCGCTCCAGCGTGCCGAAGCGGCGCATGCGCTGGATGTCATGCTCGCCCAGCACGGGAAACATCTGATGGCGACGGGTTTCGATTTCGACGGTCTGTGGTTCGGCCATGGCAACTCCGGTCGGGATGAACGGCATTAGACCGCGAGGCGCAGCCGTCATGTAACTGCCATCGGAGAGACACGGGACTTTCACCAAGGGTGGGGAGACTCGCTGCAACGACGAAGGGTCCCCATGCAAGAACTGCCCAATCCGATGTTCCCCCTCTCCCAACTGGGCGCGCGCCCGGCGTTCTGGCGGGCACCTCCGTCGACGCGCGTGCCGGTGGCCGTGCCCACCGCCCCGGTGGTGGTGGAGGCGCCGCGTCCGGCGGCGGCACAGGGCATCACGGTCGGCTGGGCCCGCCACCAGGACGACGTGCGCGCCGCGCAGCGCCTGCGCTACGAGGTGTTCGCCAACGAGATGGGCGCCCGGCTCACCACCACGCTCGAGCACCACGACATCGACCTGTTCGACGACTTCTGCGAACACCTGCTGGTGCGCGAAGAAGAAAGCGGCCAGGTGATCGGCACCTACCGCGTGCTGACGCCGGCCCAGGCGCGCCGCATCGGCAGCACTTACAGCGACACCGAATTCGACCTGACTCGGCTGCGCGATCTGCGCGAGCGCATGGTCGAACTCGGCCGCAGCTGCGTGCACCGCGACCACCGCCAGGGCGGCGTGATCCTGGCGCTCTGGGGTGCGCTGGCGGGCTTCATGCACCGCAACCGCCTGGACACCATGATCGGCTGCGCCAGCATCCCGATGATGCACAACGGCGTGAACAGCGGCGATGCGGCGGCCAGCATCTGGCGCCAGCTCTCGGCGACCCACATGGCGCCGATCCAGTACCAGGTGCAGCCGCGGCTGGCCCTGCCGGTGGACCGGCTGGACGGCGCGATGGATGTCGAACCGCCGGCGCTCATCAAGGGCTACCTGCGGCTCGGCGCCAAGGTGCTGGGCGCGCCTGCCTGGGACCCGGACTTCAACACGGCCGACCTGCCGATGCTGATGCGCATCGACGACCTGCCGCCGCGCTACCGGAAGCACTTCCTGGGAAATTGAGCGGCGTCACGGCCGAATGTGACATCGTCACGAAAATGTCATGAGGGCGTTCGACACTGTCATCTGTCCGCCGACAGTACAGCGCGGTGCTCCCGCGACAGAATCACCCACCATGCTCCCTTTCACGGCCACGCCACCGGCCGACACGCCGGCCGTCCCCGAGGCGCCGAGCGCGCCTTCCCTGACGCTGCTCGACCGCGACCACAGCATCCTCGCCTTCAATCGGCGGGTGCTCGACTGGGCGCAACGGCCGGAGGTGCCGCTGATCGAGCGCCTGCGCTACCTGTGCATCGTGTCGTCGAACCTCGACGAATTCTTCGAAGTCCGTGCCGCGCCGCACCTGCTGGCCGCCAGCCTGGGCGAGGCCAAGGGCGATGAGACGGTGGCCTCCTTCGAGCGCCTGTCCGAAGCCGCGCACAGCCTGGTCGACACGCAGTACGCGCTCTACAACGACGCGCTGATGCCGGCCTTCGCCGAGCATGGCGTGCAGATCATCTCGCACGGCGAGCGCAATCCGGCGCAGCGCAAATGGGTGCACGACTACTTCGAGCGCGAGGTGCGGCCGCTGCTGATCCCGGTCGGGCTCGACCCGTCGCACCCCTTCCCGCAGGTGGCGAACAAGTCGCTCAACTTCATCGTGCGTCTGGGCGGCAAGGACGCTTTCGGCCGCGAGAACCCGATCGCGATCCTGAAGGTGCCGCGGGTGCTGCCGCGCTTGATCCGCATGCCGGCCAAGGTGTCGGGCGGCAAGACGCTGTTCGTCGCGCTGTCGAGCATCGTGCGGGCGCACCTCTCGAGCATGTTCCCCGGGCGCGAGGTCGGCGACTTCTCGCAGTTCCGCGCCACGCGGCATTCCGATCTCGCGGTCGACGAGGAAGACGTGAAGAACCTGCGCACCGCCTTGCGCCAGGGGCTGGAGCACCGGCACTATGGCCAGGCGGTGCGGCTCGAGGTGTCGGCCAGTTGCGCCGAGTCGCTCGCGAGCTTTTTGCTGGCGCAGTTCAATTTGCCGCCGCAGTCGCTCTACCGCGTGCATGGGCCGGTGAACCTGGCGCGGCTCACGCAGCTGATCGACCTGCTCGACGAGCCGCAGTTCCAGGCGCTGCGCTTCGCGCCCTACAAGGCGTCGTACCCGGTCACGCTGTCGCCCGGCCAATCGTTCTTCGACCGTTTGCAGCGCGGCGACGTGCTGATCCACCAGCCCTTCGAGAGCTTCGACGGCGTGCTGACCTTCCTGCGCGAGGCCGTGCTCGACCCGCAGGTGCTGGCCATCAAACAGACCATCTACCGCACCGGCACCGACTCCGCCCTGATGGCCCTGTTGCGCGAGGCGGTGCGCCGGGGCAAGGAAGTGACGGTGGTGGTCGAGCTGAAGGCACGCTTCGACGAGGAGGCGAACATCAACTGGGCCGAGATGCTGGAGTCGATCGGCGCGCAGGTGGTGTACGGCGTGGTCGGCCTGAAGACGCACGCCAAGATGCTGTTGGTGACGCGGCGCGAGGGCAAGCGCCTGCAGCGCTACGGCCACCTCTCGACCGGCAACTACAACCCGCGGACCGCAGCGCTCTACACCGACATCAGCCACCTGACGGCCGATCCGCTGCTCACCGCCGACATGGAAGCGGTCTTCGTGCACTTGGCCAGCCAGAGCCGGTTGCCCAAACTCAACCGCATGTGGCTCGCGCCCTTCGACCTGCACCGCAATCTGGTGGCGCAGATCGATGCGCTGGGCGTTGCCGCCGCGCAAGGCGAGCCGACCCGCATCGTCGCCAAGATGAACGCGCTGACCGACGAGGCGCTGGTGCATGCGCTGGTGCGTGCCGGGCAGCAGGGCGTGAAGATCGACCTGATCGTGCGCGGCGCCTGCACCTTGCCGGCGCAAGTGCCGGGTCTGACCGACAACATCCGGGTGCGCTCGGTCATCGGCCGCTTCCTCGAGCATTCGCGCGTCTTCTATTTCCGCAACGGGCCCGACGAAGCGCTCTATCTCTCGAGCGCCGACTGGATGAACCGCAACATGATGCGGCGCGTCGAGCTGGCCTGGCCGGTGACCGACCCGGGCCTGCGCCAGCGCCTGATCGACGAGTGCCTGGTGGCCTACCTGCACGACGGGCAGGACGCCTGGGACCTGGGTGCCGATGGCGTGTACCGCCGCGTCCAGGGAGACACCCATCCGGGCGAAGAGGGCGCATCGCGCCGCATCGAGGCGCACGGGGCGCAGACCGCACTGATGGGCCGCTATGCCTCGCGCGGGTTGGCCACACGCGCTCAATGACTGGAGGACTTTCGCGATGGACTTGATCTTCTGGCGTCATGCCGAGGCCGAGGACTGGACCGAGGGCTGCGACGACATGCAGCGCTCACTGACCGCGCGCGGCGAGAAGCAGGCCAAGCGCATGGCGGGCTGGCTCGACCGCCAGCTGCCGGAGGGCACGCGCATCGTCTGCAGCCCGGCGCGCCGCTGCGAACAGACGGTGCTGGCGCTCGGCCGCAAGTACAAGCTGCGCGACGAACTGGCGCCCGACGCCACGCCCGACGGCCTGTTGGCGGCGGCCGGCTGGCCGAACGGCAAGTCGGTGATGCTGCTGGTCGGGCATCAGCCGGCGCTGGGCCAGTCGATCGCCTTGCTGCTGGGCATGCAGCAGGACAGCTGCCCGGTGCGCAAAGGCTCGGTCTGGTGGATCCGAACGCGCGAGCGCGACGGCGACGTGCAGACCGTCGTCGTCACGGTGCAGGCGCCCGAGTTTCTTTAGTCGGCGCGCCGTACCAGGCGCCCGCTCCGCAGCCCCGAGGGCGGCGTCATCCGCTGATCGACATCCGCCAGCCGGTCTTCTGCCAGGCCAGCGCTTCTTCGCGCAGCAGGTGGGCCGACTGCGGATAGGCGTCCGACCAGTCGGCGCGACAACTGAGCGAGAAACTGCGCAGGTCCGTTTTCACCAGGCGCAAGGCCTGCGTGTCCGGATCGCGCCGGGCATGGCACAGGATGACGGCGAGCCGCAGGGCCACCAGCTGGGCCACGAAGGTGTCGTCGTCGAGCGCCGCTTCGAGCTTGCGCAGCTTGCCCCGGTGACCCAGCACCAGCTGGCTCAGATGGTGCAGCTCGTTGCTGGCGAAACCGGGCGCATCGGCGTTGTCGAGGATGTAGGCGCCGTGCTTGTGGTAGTCGCTGTGCGACACCAGGGCGCCGATCTCGTGCAACTGCGCGGCCCAGCCCAGCTTGCGCAGCGCGCGGCCGGCGCGGCTGGCGGTGCTGCCGCCACGGGCGGCGGGATCGAGCTGCAGGTACAGCGCCGAGGCGGTTTCGCCCACGCGCCGGGCCTGCGCCGCATCGGCGGCGAATCGGGTGGCCAGCCGGGCCACCGTGCTGGTGCGCAAATCGGCCACGCTCTCGTCGCGCTCGAGCAGTTCGTAAAGAACGCCGTGGCGCAGCGCGCCCTGGGCGATCTTCATCTCGCGGATGTCGAGCAGGTCGAACACCGCGCGCAGCACGCTGATGCCGCCGCCGATCACCGCCTTGCGGTCTTCGCGCATGCCGTCCATGCGCAGCTTGTCGACGCTGCCGGCCTTGAGCAGGCGGTCGAGCAGCCAGTCGAGTCCTTCGCGCGTCACCACGCCGGCTTCGGCACCGCTGGCCACGAGCACGTCGCCGACGGCCCCGATGGTGCCGGAGGCGCCGTAGGCAACGTCCCATTGGTCGGCGGCGTAGGTCGACAGCGCGTCGTCCAGCACCGCTTTGGCGGCCACCTCCGCGGCACGGAACGCCGGCGCGGTGAACTGGCCCTGGGGAAAGTGCTTCATCGACCAGGCCACGCTGCCCACGCGGTACGACTCCATCACCTGCGCCTCGAGGGCACGCCCGATGATCATCTCGGTGGAGCGGCCGCCGATGTCGACCACCAGGCGGCGCTCACGGTCGGACACATCGCTGTGCGGCAGCATGTGCGCCACCCCCTGGTAGATCAGGCGGGCTTCCTCGCGTCCGGGGATCACATCGATGCCGAAGCCGAGCGCGGTGCGGGCTCGCAGCAGGAATTCGTCGCGGTTGCGCGCCTCGCGCAGGGTCTGCGTGGCCACCGCCCGCACTTGCGAGCGCTTGAAGCCGGCCAGCCGTTCGCCGAAGCGGGCCAGGGCGTCCCAGCCGCGCTGCATGGCCTCGGGCGTCAGATTGCGGCTGCTGTCCAGGCCATTGCCCTGGCGCACCGTCTCCTTCAGGTATTCGGTGCGGTGGATCTGCCCGTGGTCGACGCGGCCGATTTCCAGGCGAAAGCTGTTGGAGCCGAGATCGACCGCAGCGAGAAGGGTGCCGTTTTGCATGAAGGGGAGGGGGGCGGTCGCTGGAGAAAAAGGCGGGTGCCGATGGTAGCCCGAGCGCTGGTTGCCAAACGTGACGGTTCTGTGACGGCGTCACGAACGTCCGGGGCCGGAAGCGCTGCTTTCATTGGGCGCACGGGTGTCATATCGATGTCACACAAGCTTCCTACAGTCCGCTGCAACCCGATTCGGGATTGTCCGACTTCATCAAGGAAGCTATGAAAACGACCTTCAAATTCGCCAAGTTCGCAGTGGCCGGCCTCGTGGCCGCCGCCTTCGCCCAGGCGCCGGCCTTTGCCCAGAACGTGACCGGCGCTGGCGCCAGCTTCCCGGCACCGCTGTATGCCAAGTGGGCCAGCGACTTTGCCAAGGCCACCGGCACGCAGGTCAACTACCAGTCGGTCGGCTCGGGTGCCGGCCTGAAGCAGATCGAGGCCAAGACCGTCGATTTCGGCGCCTCCGATGCGCCCCTGAAGGACGAAGAACTGCAGGCCAAGGGCCTGATGCAGTTCCCCACCGTCATCGGTGGCGTGATCCCCGTCGTGAACATTGCCGGCATCAAGCCCGGCGAACTCAAGCTCAACGGCCAGGTGCTCGGCGACATCTACCTCGGCAAGATCACCAAGTGGAACGATCCGGCCATCAAGGCGCTGAACGGTTCGCTGGCACTGCCCGATGCAGCGATCGCCCCGGTGCGCCGCGCCGACGGCTCGGGCACCAGCTTCCTGTTCACCAACTACCTGAGCAAGGTCAACGCCGAGTGGAAGAGCAAGGTCGGCGAAGGCACGGCGGTGAACTGGCCCGTGGGGACCGGCGGCAAGGGCAACGAAGGCGTCGCCGCCTTCGTGAAGCAGCTGCCGAACTCGATCGGCTACGTCGAATACGCCTACGTCAAGCAGAACAAGATGGTCTACGCGCAGCTGCAGAACGCTGCCGGCAGCATCGTTTCTCCCGACGACACGGCCTTCAAGGCGGCCGCACTGGGCGCCGACTGGAACAAGAGCTTCTACCAGGTGCTGACCAACCAGGCCGACAAGGGCGCATGGCCGATCACCGGCGCGACCTTCATCCTGATGCACAAGGTGCAGGACAAGCCCGCCAACGCGACCAGCGTGCTGAAGTTCTTCGATTGGGCCTACAAGAGCGGTGACAAGACGGCCGACGACCTGGACTACGTCCCGATGCCCGACGCCGTGAAGGCCACGATCGCCAAGGCCTGGACCGACAACATCAAGGACGCCTCGGGCAAGCCCGTCGCAGCCAAGTAAGGCTCATCGGCCCCATCGGCGCGTTGTATGAGCAGCCATCCGCTCGACGACGCGCCGCCTTCCTCATTGCCGGAGCGATCTGTGTCATCCACCTTCCCCGCCAACGCCAAAGCGCTCGACCTCGCGGCCGAGCGCACCCCTGTTTCCGCCAGTCCGCCGCCGGTCAAGCGTCCGCGCACCGGCGCCGGGACGGACCGTGTGTTCGGCATGCTCGCCAAGGGCGCCGCCTTGCTGACGCTCGCGATGCTCATCGGCATCCTGCTGTCGCTGATCGTCGGCGCCTGGCCGGCCATCACCAAGTACGGCCTGGGCTTCCTCACCAGCACGACCTGGGACCCGGTGCAGGAGGAGTACGGCGGGCTGGTGATGATCTACGGCACGCTGGCCACCTCGCTGATCGCGCTGGTGATCGCGGTGCCGGTGAGCTTCGGCATTGCGCTGTTCCTGACCGAGATGTCACCGTCGTGGCTCAAGCGCCCGCTGGGCACGGCGATCGAACTGCTCGCCGCGGTTCCGTCGATCGTCTACGGCATGTGGGGCCTGCTGGTGTTCGGTCCGATCCTGTCGACCTATGTGCAGCAGCCGCTGCAGAAGCTGCTGGCCGGCGTGCCCTACCTCGGCTCGCTGGTGTCCGGCCCGCCGGTGGGCATCGGCATCCTGTCGGCCGGGATCATCCTGGCGATCATGATCATCCCGTTCATCGCCTCGGTGATGCGCGACGTGTTCGAAGTCACGCCGCCGCTGCTCAAGGAATCGGCCTACGGCCTGGGTTCCACCACCTGGGAGGTCGTCTCCAAGGTGGTGCTGCCCTACACCAAGGCCGGCGTGGTCGGCGGCATCATGCTCGGCCTGGGCCGGGCGCTGGGCGAGACGATGGCCGTCACCTTCGTGATCGGCAACACCAACCAGCTCAATTCGCTGTCGGTCTTCGAGGCCGCCAACAGCATCACCTCCGCGCTCGCCAACGAGTTCGCAGAAGCCGGCGCCGGCCTGCACCAGGCCGCGCTCATGTACCTGGGCCTCGTGCTGTTCTTCATCACCTTCGTGGTGCTGACCCTGTCGAAGCTCCTGCTGCAACGCATGAAGAAGAGCGAAGGGACCAAGGCATGAGCACCGCAGAACGCCTGTTGAACGCCAAGACGCTCGACGAAACCCGCGCGGCGAAGTTCGCCACCCGCAAGCGGATGAACCAGATCGCCCTGACGCTGTCGCTCGCCGCCATGGCCTTCGGCGTTTTCTGGTTGGTCTGGATCCTCTGGGAAACCCTGCGCCAGGGCATCGGCGGGCTCGCGATCGCGACCTTCACCGAAATGACGCCGCCGCCCAATGAAGTCGGCGGCATTGCCAACGCGATCTTCGGCTCGCTGGTGATGGTGGCGATGGCCACTTTCGTCGGCACGCCGATCGGCATCATGGCCGGCATCTACCTGGCCGAGTACAACCCGAAGGGTTGGCTCTCGAGCGTGACGCGCTTTGTCAACGACATCCTGCTGTCGGCGCCGTCGATCGTGATCGGCCTGTTTGTCTATGCGGTGGTGGTGGCCTATTTCAAGAGCTTCTCCGGCCTGGCCGGCGGCCTGGCGCTCGCATTGATCGTGATCCCGGTCGTGATCCGCACCACCGAGAACATGCTGCAACTGGTGCCGCCTGGCCTGCGAGAAGCGGCCTACGCCCTCGGCACGCCGAAGTGGAAGGTGATCATCAGCATCACGCTGCGCGCCGCACGCTCGGGCGTGGTCACCGGCATCCTGCTGGCCGTGGCGCGCATCGCCGGCGAAACGGCGCCGCTGCTCTTCACCGCGCTGAACAACCAGTTCTGGACCTCGGACGTGACCCAGCCGATGGCCAGCCTGCCGGTGACGATCTTCAAGTTCGCGATGAGCCCGTACGAGAACTGGCAGCAGCTGGCCTGGGCCGGCGTGTTCCTGATCACCGTCGCGGTCCTGGCCCTCAACATCCTCGCGCGGGTTCTGACGCGCAGCAAACACTGAACACCATGCCCACCACACTCGCACAACCCTCGCGCTCGAAGATCTCGGTCAAGGACCTGAACTTCTACTACGGCAAGTTCCACGCCCTGAAGGGCATCAACCTCGAGATCCCCGAGAACAAGGTGACGGCCTTCATCGGCCCGTCGGGCTGCGGCAAGTCGACCCTGCTGCGGACCTTCAACCGCATGTTCGAGCTCTACCCCGAGCAGCGAGCCGAAGGCACGATCGCGCTCGACGGCGAAAATCTGCTGACCAGCAAGCAGGACGTGGCGCTGATCCGCGCCAAGGTCGGCATGGTGTTCCAGAAGCCGACGCCGTTCCCGATGTCGATCTACGACAACATCGCCTTCGGCGTGAAGCTGTTCGAGAACCTCAGCGCCAGCGACATGGACGACCGCGTCGAATGGGCCCTGAAGAAGGCCGCGCTCTGGACCGAAGTGCGCGACAAGCTGCAGCAGAGCGGTTCGGGCCTGTCCGGCGGCCAGCAGCAGCGCCTGTGCATCGCGCGCGGCATCGCCATCAAGCCCGAGGTGCTGCTGCTCGACGAGCCGTGCTCTGCGCTGGACCCGATCTCGACCGCGAAGATCGAAGAGTTGATCGCCGAGCTCAAAAGCGAGTACACCGTGGTCATCGTGACCCACAACATGCAGCAGGCGGCCCGCTGCAGCGACTACACGGCCTACATGTACCTGGGCGACCTGATCGAGTTCGGCGCGACGGAACAGATGTTCTTCAAGCCGCAGCGCAAAGAGACCGAGGACTACATCACCGGCCGTTTCGGCTAAGGAGACAGCGATGACCGAAAAGCATTTGTCCAGCCAGTTCGACAGCGAACTCAACGGCGTCTCGTCGCGCGTGATGGAGCTCGGCGGCATGGTCGAGTCGCAGATCCAGCAGGCGGTGTACGCCCTGGCGCAGTTCGACACCGAAGCCGCCGACCGCGTGATCGAGACCGAGACGCGCGTCAATGCCATGGAGATCGAGATCGACCGCGAGCTGTCGTCGATCATCGCCCGTCGCCAGCCGACCGCGCGCGACCTGCGCCTCTTGATCGCGATCAGCAAGACCACGGCGAACCTCGAGCGCGTGGGCGACGAGGCCAACAAGATCGCCCGCATGGTCAAGTCGATCATCGAAAGCGGCTCGGCCCGTGCGCTGCCTTCCACCGACCTGCGCATTGCTGCCGACCTGGCCGCAGGCCTGCTGCGCAAGGCGCTCGACGCCTTTGCGCGGCTCGACACCGCCGCGGCGCTGTCGATCTTGAAGGAAGACGACCTGATCGACCAGGAGTTCGACGGCTTCGTGCGCAAGCTGGTCACCTACATGATGGAAGACCCACGCACCATCTCGGCCAGCCTGGACCTGCTGTTCCTGGCCAAGGCCATCGAGCGCATCGGCGACCATGCCAAGAACATCGCCGAATTCATCATCTACATCGTCAAGGGCGCGGACGTGCGGCACACTTCGATGCAAGAGATCGAATCTGCGCTGCAGTAAGACCCACCAAAGCGAATGAAGAAACCACGCGTCCTGATCGTCGAAGACGAATCCTCGATTGCCGAGCTGATCGCCGTCAATCTGCGCCACAACGGCTTCGAGCCGATCTGGTCGGAAGACGGCGTGTCGGCCCAGCGCGAGATCGACGCCTTCCTGCCCGACCTCATCCTGCTCGACTGGATGCTGCCGGGGCAGAGCGGTCTGCAGCTCGCGCGCCAGTGGCGCAAGGACCCGCGCACCAAGGCGGTCCCGATCCTCATGCTGACCGCGCGCGGCGATGAGCCCGACAAGGTGGCGGGCCTGGACGCCGGTGCGGACGACTACATCACCAAGCCCTTCTCCACCCAGGAGATGCTCGCGCGCATTCGTGCGGTGCTGCGCCGCCGCGCGCCGGAGGCGGTGACCGAGCGGGTGGAGGTCGGCGAGCTGGTGCTCGACACCGCGACGCATCGCGTCACTTGGCAGGGCACGCCGCTGAAGGTCGGCCCGACCGAGTTCAAGCTGCTGGGTTACCTCATGCAGCACGCCGAGCGGGTGCACAGCCGTGCGCAACTGCTGGACAAGGTGTGGGGCGACCACGTCTACATCGAGGAGCGCACCGTCGACGTTCACGTCAAGCGGCTGCGGGAGTCGCTCGGGGCCGCCTCGCCGATGGTCGAGACGGTGCGCGGCGCCGGCTACCGCCTCACCGCCCAAGCCACCGTCTGAGCCGGCCCTTGCGCCGCGACCGCGGCGGATAATCGTTCGTCATGCCATTTCGCATCGCCACCTTCCTGATGGCCTCCGCCATCGCGGCGGGCTTGGCCGAGTGGCTGCTCGGCTGGGGTTTTGCCGGCTGGGGCGCCTGGGTCGGCGCCTTGCTCTGGCTGGCGCAGGACGCCTGGCGCGCCGGGCGCTTGCTGGCGGTGCTGCGCCGCGGCGGCGCCGGACTGCCCTCGCGCGGGCCGGGCATCTGGGGTGAACTGGCCGAGCGGGTGCGCAAGTTGCTGCGCGAGCGCGAACAGCAGACGCGCCAGGCCGAAGACCGGCTGCAGGAATTTCTCGCCGCCATCCAGGCGTCGCCCAACGGTGTGGTGCTGCTCGACGAACAGGGCCGCATCGAATGGTGCAACCAGACCGCGGCCACGCAGTTCGGCATCGATGCCGAGCGCGACCTGGCGCAGCACCTGGCGAACCTGGTGCGCGACCCGGCCTTCGTGGCCTACCTTGCGTCGTGGAACTACAGCCGCGACGTGGTGATCGACGCCACCCATGCGCGCGGCCAGGGTGGCAAGGCGCAGCGCCTGTCGGTGCAGGTGCATCCCTACGCCGGCAACCGCCGCATGCTCCTCACGCGGGACATCACCGCGGTCGAGCAGGCCGAGGCGATGCGCCGCGACTTCGTCGCCAACGTCTCGCACGAGATCCGCACGCCGCTCACCGTGTTGGCCGGCTTCGTCGAGACGCTGCAGAACCTGCCGCTGGACGCCGACGAGCGGGCCCGCTATCTCAGCCTGATGGCGCAGCAGTCGCACCGCATGGAAACGCTGGTGAACGACCTGCTGACGCTGTCGCGCCTGGAGGGCAACGCCGCACCGCCGGCCACCCAGTGGACGCGGGTGCGCGCGCTGATGGCGCAGTGCGAAGACGAAGGGCGCGGTCTGTCGAGCCGGCTGGCGCCGCAGGCCGGACACCGGCTGTCCTTCAAGGGCGAGGGCGATTCGGAGATCGCCGGCGCGCCGACCGAACTGCAGAGCGCGATGTCGAACCTGTTGAGCAACGCCATCCGCTACACGCCCGGCGGCGGTGAGGTCACGGTGACCTGGCGGCTGCTGCCCGACGGCCGCGGCGAGTACGCGGTGCGCGACAGCGGCCCGGGCATCGCGGCCGAACACATCCCGCGGCTCACCGAACGCTTCTACCGCGTCGACCGCAGCCGCTCGCGCGAGACCGGGGGCACCGGGCTCGGGCTGGCGATCGTCAAGCACGTCGCGCAGCGCCATGGCGGCGAACTGCGGATCGAGAGCACGGTCGGGCAGGGCTCGCGCTTCGCGCTGATCTTTCCGGTCATGCGGGTGCGGCCGGCACGGGTCGCTGCGGGCGCGCTCGCCTGAGCGTGTGCCACAGCAGCGCCGCGAACAGCAGCGCCGTCAGCATCAGCGCGGCGGCGCCCATGAGCCAGAAGGCGAGCGGTGATTGCATGGCCGGCCATGGTCCCAGCCCGCGGTAGGCCAGCAGGTAGCTGCCGCCCAGCCCCACGCCCCACAGCAGTCCGCAGTACAGCACCAGTGGCGCCACGGTGACGCGGAAGCAGCGCAGCACGAAGACGCAGAAGGTCTGGGTGGCATCGGCGAGGTGGTAGACCGACGCGGCCAGCAGCAGCGCGGCGGCGAGTGCAATGACCGCCGGGTCGTCCGAATAAACGCTGGCGAGCGGCCCGCGCAGCGTTGCCATCGGCAGCGCGACCAGCGCCGCGCAGCCCAGCGTCATCTCGAAGCCGCGGGCACAGGCCCGTCGTGCCAGGGTGGCGTTGCCGGCGCCCAGCCAGTAGCTCACGCGCGCGCTGGTGGCAATCGACAGCGACAGCGGCACCATGTAGGCGACGGCGGTCAGGTTCGAGGCGATCTGGTGCGCGGCCGATGCGGCAGTGCCGAGCCGGGCGATGAACAGCGCCATCAGCGTGAAAGAGGTGACCTCGACCAGCACCGACAGGCCGCCGGGCACGCCGAGGCGGGCGAAGCGGCGCAGTTGCTGCCAGTCGGGCGCTTCGATGCGTGCCCACAGCCCGTAGGCTCGGTAGAAGGCCTGCGTGCGCAGCAGCCAGGCGGCGATCGCCAGCATGCCCCAGTTGACCGCCAGCGTGGCCCAGCCACAGCCGACCAGGCCCAGCGCCGGCAACCCGGCGCCACCGAACGTGAACCAGATCGACAGCGGCACCTTGAGCGCCAGTGCGCCCATCTGCACCCAGGTCACCAACTGCGGCTTGCCCAGGCCTTGGTTGAGCGTGCTGAACAGCCGGAACAGCAGGGCCGGTGCCAGCGAGAAGGCCAGCACGCCCAGATAGGTCTCGACCTCGCCCCGCATCGCGTCGGGCACGCCGGTCCAGCGGAGCAGGGCGCCGGGCATCAGCAGCACCGCCATGCCGATCGCGATGGCACCGCCGCAGAGGTAAAGCGCCTGGCGCACCGAGCGGCCAACCTCGGCCTGCCGCCGCGCGCCGTGCAGTTCGGCCCAGACCGGGAGCAGCGCCTGCAGGCCACCGATCAGCGAGACGAAGACGCTGATGTAGATGGCAGAGCCGACCGACAGCGCCGCCAGCGCACCCTGCGCGTAGCGGCCTGCCACGATGGTGTCGGTGACGCCGAAGGCCATCACCGCGAACTGGCCGGCCAGCACCGTGCCGGCGTGCCGGGCGATCATCCGACGTTCGCTGGTCACCGGACGATGCGCTGGTAGAGAAAGATGTCGTCGCTCGCGCTGGTGGGGCGGCGGAAGGTGCCGACCAGGCGCCAGCGCGTGAAGTCGATCGCCGTGCCGGGCCGGCCGAGCGCGTCGGGGCTCACCAGCAGCCAGGGGCAGGCGGTGTCCGCCGCCTCGGCCGTTCCGGCTGGCAAGGGCTTCAGCGTGAACTGGCCATGGTGCTGCAGGGCTGCGATGTGCGGCCGCGTCAGGGCCAGGGCCGAGATGCACGGCGTCGTGCCGACCCGATCGGCAATGGCACGCACCTGCGGGGCGTAGCTCAGCGCATGGTCGAGTGCCGGCAGCCACAGCGTGGTGCCCAGCAGCCAGCACAGCGCTGCGCCGCCGCCGGGCAGCACCAGCGTCTTCCAGAGCGCAGCGCGGTGGCGGCCGGTGCGCCACCGCACCAGCCAGCCCCAGGCCAGGGTCGCGGCGATCGCGAAGACGAAGTTCAGCCAGGAGAAGGTCGGAACGAAGCCGGGCACCAGACGTGTGATGCTCGCCGCCATCTTGGGCGGTACGCCGGTCTGCATCGCGATCCAGTAGCCCCAGATGATGAAGGCCGCGCCGCTGAAGAAGAGCAGGGTGAACCAGTCGATCAGCGCCGCGGCGCTGCGGCGGAACGTCGGCAATGCGAAGGCGGCCAGGGTGGCCAGCGACGGCAGCGCCAGCAGCAGCGAGCGATCGGAGAAGTCGGTGGTCCAGGTCGCGGCCAGCGGGACCAGCGCGAACCAGAGCGGCAGCGCCACATGGCGCGCCAGCAGCTGACGGCGCCAGCGCCACAGCGTCCACAGCGCGAGGGGCCAGGCCGGCCAGGTGAACCACAGCAGCAGCTTGGCCTGACTGCGGACGTCCGCGCCCAGGCTTCGACCCTCGTGCAGCCCGGGCAACTTGATCTGCCATTTCCAGAGCCCGAGCGCCACTGCGGCGCCGAAGGCAAGCAGCGCGATGCCGGCCACCTCGAAGACGGCGGTGGAGCGGTAGAGCGGTTCGTCGTTCGAGGCCATGGCGATCTTGCGTCGGCGGTCCAGCGCGACCAGCAGCGCTGCACCCAGCCCCAGCGCCAACCCGACCGACGGCGCGCCGCTGAGCGCCAGCCCGAGCGTGCCCACTGCCAGAGCCACCGTCGCGACCAGGCGGTGATAGGGCAGTGCCGCCACCCCATAGAACAGGTAGGCGATGAAGAAGAGCTGCGCCAGCGCCGGCGTCGTCTCGTGGCCGAGTTGCGCCAGGCCGAGGCAGGCGATCAGCGCCAGCAGTGCGCCGTCGGCGATGGTGCGCGCATAGTCGGTCGGCCGCGCTTCACCTCCGAAGGCGAAAGCCACTGGCTGGGCATGGGGCGTGCGGGCCAGGTAGTACACCGCATACCAGGTGGCGGAGAAGACGCTCCACAGCAGCAGCGCGAAGACGATGCGCACTGCCAGGTCCGGGTGGACCCAGGCCGGCGCAATCTTGATCGCGAGCGCGCCGAGCCAGTAGGGGAGCAAGGCCGGCGGATCCGGCCGCAGCCCGAGCAGGACCGGGTCGAGCCAGCGCGCCAGGCCTTCGGTGCTGCGGGCCAGCTCGGCCATGTAGCCGTAGGCCGCGACATCGGCGCTCTTCCAGGGGCCGCGGCCCAGCAGCCCGGGCATCAGGTACGCCGCGCACAGCAGCAGCAGGGCCAGCCGCGGCAGGCGGCGTACAGCGCTCTGGGCAACAATGGCGGGCGTCGGCTGGGCGTTCAACAGAAGGGCGAGGCTCGATGGAAAGGAAAAAGGGCAGCGCGGTAAACCGAGCTGCCCTTTTTCCGGGTCTGCGGAAGCGGCGAGCTTACTTGGAAGCAGCGCCGGTGGTCTTGCCGAAGCGGTTGCGGAACTTCTCGACGCGGCCACCCATGTTGTCCACCGACTTCTGCGTGCCGGTGTAGAAGGGGTGCGATTCGCTCGTGGTGTCGAGCTTGAACAGGGGCAGCTCGCGACCGTCGTCGGTCTTGCCCATTTCCTTGGTGTTCGCGCACGAACGGGTCACGAACTTGAAGCCGTTCGACATGTCGACGAACAGGACTTCGCGGTAGTTCGGGTGAATGCCTTCTTTTGCCATGGTGTTTCCTTTGGGGTCGATGCGAGAGCCACACATCCGGAGCACCTGGCTCACAGACGGTTCTTGGATCATGCTGATCGAAGAACGGCAGGGCACGGCGCCCGGCTGCACTTTTCGCGAAGCCCGTGATTATCGCATACTGCCCATTTGATCAGTCAAGCCTTCCTTGGGACGCATCGCACATGGTTTTCAACCCCTTGCCGTCGACCGCGGTGCCACTGCGCGTCGGCCTGATCGGCTACGGTTTCGCCGGCCAGACCTTCCACGCGCCGGTGCTGACGGCCGTTCCAGGCCTGGAACTGGTCGCGGTCGCCAGTTCCCAGCCGGAGAAGGTGCAGGGCGACTGGCCCGGCGTGTCGGTCGAGCGCGACGCTGCGGCGCTGCTCGACCGGGCCGACGTTGACCTGGTGGTGATCGCGACGCCCAATGCCCAGCACCATCCGATTGCGAAGGCCGCGCTGGAAGCGGGCAAGCATGTGGTGGTGGACAAGCCCTTCACCCTCGATGCGGCGCAGGCGCATGAGCTGGCGGCGCTGGCACAGCAGCAGGTGCGCCTGCTTTCCGTCTACCAGAACCGTCGCTTCGATGCCGACTACCGGACCCTGCGCGACGTGCTGGCCAGCGGCCAACTGGGTCGACCGGTCTATTTCGAATCGCACTTCGACCGCTTCCGTCCGCAGGTGCGCGAACGCTGGCGCGAGCAGGCCGTGCCGGGTGCCGGGCTGTGGGTCGATCTGGGCGCGCACCTGCTCGACCAGGCGGTGCAACTCTTCGGTCGACCCGACACGCTTCAGCTGGACACCGCGGCGCTGCGCGACGGGGCCCAGGTGGAAGACCATTTTCATGCTGTTTTGCGCTACGAGGCGGGGCCGCATGCGCCGTTGCGGATCGTGCTGCATGCCACCACGCTCGCGGCCCATGCCGCACCGCGCTACATCCTGCACGGCACGCGCGGAAGCTATGTGAAGCACGGCGTCGACCCGCAGGAAGACGCGCTGCGTGCCGGCCTGCGACCGGGCAGCGACGACTGGGGCATCGACCCGCTGCCCGGTGAGCTGAAGGCGGTGGCGATCGAGAACTGGGTGCGCGAGAGCACCGTGCCCAACCGCCGCGGCAATTACGTCGACTACTACGCGGCCGTGCGCGACGCCATCCTGGGCGTCGGCCCCAACCCCGTGCCGCCGGAAGAGGCCGTGGCGTTGATGGAACTGCTCGACCTCGGCGTGCGCAGCGCCAGAGAGGGCCGAGCACTCGCGCCATAAAAAAAGCCCGTCGAAGAGACGGGCTTTCGTTGGCGGAACACCGCGGAACCGGCTTCGCCGGGCCGCTGGTGTTGCTCCCTTAGGGGGTCGGCTTGCGCGTTGTGAGCCAGCTCGGGGGGTGGGCCGTGTTCAGCCGCCTCTGCGCATCATGTCGAAGAACTCGACATTGGTCTTCGTCGCCTTCATGTTCTTGAGCATCAGCTCCATCGACTCGATCTCGTCCATGTTGTACATCAGCTGACGCAGGATGCGGGTCTTCTGCAGGATCTCGGGGGCCAACAGCAGTTCTTCGCGGCGGGTGCCGCTGCGGCTGAGCTGGATCGACGGGAACACGCGCTTTTCGTACAGGCGGCGGTCCAGGTGGATTTCGGAGTTGCCGGTGCCCTTGAACTCTTCGAAGATGACTTCGTCCATGCGGCTGCCGGTGTCGATCAGCGCGGTGCCGATGATGGTCAGCGAGCCGCCTTCTTCCACGTTGCGCGCGGCGCCGAGGAAGCGCTTGGGGCGCTGCAGCGCGTTGGAATCGACACCGCCGGTCAGCACCTTGCCCGACGAGGGCACGACGTTGTTGTAGGCACGGGCCAGGCGGGTGATCGAGTCGAGCAGGATCACCACGTCCTTCTTGAGTTCGACCAGGCGCTTGGCGCGCTCGATCACCATTTCGGCGACGTGCACGTGGCGCGCAGCGGGCTCGTCGAAGGTCGAAGCGATGACCTCGCCGCGCACGGTGCGCTGCATTTCGGTCACTTCTTCCGGGCGCTCGTCGACGAGCAGCACCATCATGTGGACGTCGGGGTAGTTGGCGCTGATCGCGTGGGCGATGTGCTGCATCATCACCGTCTTGCCGCTCTTGGGCGGCGCCACCAGCAGGGCGCGCTGGCCTTTGCCGATGGGGGCGATGATGTCGATGATGCGGCCGGTGATGTTCTCTTCGCCCTTCACGCCGTCGCGCTCGAGCTTCATCTGTTCCTTGGGGAACAGCGGCGTCAGGTTCTCGAACATCACCTTGTGCTTGTTCTGCTCCGGCGGGCCGTCGTTGACCTTGTCGAGCTTGGTCAGCGCGAAGTAGCGCTCGCCGTCCTTGGGCGTGCGCACTTCGCCTTCGACCATGTCGCCGGTGTGCAGGTTGAAGCGGCGCACCTGGCTCGGCGAGATGTAGATGTCGTCGGTGCTGGCGGTGAAGCTGGTGTCGGGGCTGCGCAGAAAGCCGAAGCCGTCGGGCAGGATTTCGAGCACGCCGTCGGCGAAGACCTGTTCGCCGGCCTTCGCGCGCTTCTTGATGATCGCGAACATCAGCTCTTGCTTGCGCATGCGGCCGGTGTTTTCGATCTCAAGGGCTTCGGCCTGCTTGAGGACTTCAGACACGTGGAGTGCCTTGAGTTCGTTTAAGTGCATGGAGCGACCCCTTGCGGGGCGGTGTCGAACGAAACGGGGGGAGGTTTCAAGTGAGGCGAGAGGTGCCTCACAAACCGGGGAACTCAAACCGGGCGAGCCGGTGAACTGCAGGAGATTATGACAGGAAAAACGAAGCGGCCGGCGTATTGCGCGCCGGCCGCTTTTCCTGTGCCCGATCAGGCGAGTTGCTGGTCGATGAAGGCAGTGAGTTGTGCCTTGCTCATCGCGCCCACCTTGGTGGCGGCGAGCTGGCCGTCCTTGAACAGCATCAGCGTCGGGATGCCGCGGATGCCGAACTTGGCGGGGATGTCGCGGTTCTCGTCGACGTTCATCTTGGCGATCTGCAGCTTGCCTTCGTAGGTGCTGGAGACTTCGTCAAGGATGGGCGCGATCATCTTGCACGGGCCGCACCACTCGGCCCAATAGTCGACCAGCACGGGCTTGCCCGACTGGAGCACGTCGGCTTCGAAGGAGGCGTCGGAGATGTGTTTGATGAGGTCGCTGGCCATGGTGTAGTCCTTGTGACGCGGGGTTGCGGTACAGCTAAAGTGCTGGGCATTGTGGCAGAAACCAAGTGTCAGCGTCCCCGGTGCGGACGCTATGGGCGCGATAGCGAAAGGCCCTTTCTCCCTCGAACTTGGATCCCCTGAAATGAACACTCGAAAGACCGTTGCCGTAATCGGTGGCGGGCCCGCCGGCCTGATGGCGGCCGAGGTCCTGAGCGCTGCCGGCGTGCAGGTCGACCTCTACGACGCGATGCCCTCGGTGGGCCGCAAATTCCTGCTGGCCGGTCGCGGCGGCCTCAACCTTACCCACTCGGAGCCCTTCGATCTCTTTGTGCAGCGCTTCGGTGATCGGCGCGCGGAGCTCGAGCCGATGCTGCGTGCCTTCGGCCCCGAGGCGTTGCGTGAATGGGCGCACGGCCTGGGCGTGGAGACCTTCGTCGGCACCTCCGGCCGCGTGTTTCCGGCCGACATGAAGGCCGCGCCGCTGCTGCGCGCGTGGCTGCAGCGCCTGCGCGCCGCGGGCGTGCGCTTTCACATGCGGCACCGATGGCAGGGCTGGGCTTCGCCCGACGAGCGTCCGAGGACGCTGCGTTTCGCCACCCCAGCGGGTGAGGTCACCGTCGAGGCCGAGGCGGTGGTGCTGGCACTGGGCGGCGCCAGTTGGCCGCGGCTGGGCTCGGACGGTGCATGGCTTCCCTGGCTCGAAGCGCGCCAGGTGGCCGTTGCGCCGCTCCTGCCGGCGAACTGCGGCTTCGATGTCGGTTGGAGTGAACACTTTGCCGCGCGCTTTGCGGGCCAGCCCTTCAAGTCGGTGGCCATCGGCTTCGTCGATGCGCGCGGCCGCCGCTTCGAGCGCAAGGGCGAATTCGTGGCGACCGCGACCGGCATCGAGGGCAGCCTGGTGTACGCGGCCTCGGCCCTGCTGCGCGACGAGATCGCGGCCACCGGCCACGCCACGCTGTCGATGGACCTGCTGCCTGACCGTTCCTTCGAGCAAGTGCATGCCGCGGTCATGCATCCGCGCGGATCACGCTCGCTCAGCAGCCACCTCAAAGGGCGGCTCGGGCTCGAGGGCATCAAGGCCAGTGTGTTGCACGAGGTGCTCGGTCGTGACGGAATGCAAGCGGGCGAAGGCCTCGCGCGGGCCATCAAAGCGCTGCCGATCCGGCTCGTGTCGGCGCGTCCGGTGGCCGAGGCGATCAGTAGCGCGGGCGGTGTGCGCTTCGAGGCCATCGATGCCGACACCATGCTGCAAGCCTTGCCACACCTGCATTGCGCCGGGGAGATGCTTGACTGGGAGGCGCCGACCGGTGGCTATCTCCTGACGGCTGCGATGGCCAGCGGAGTGGCGGCTGCGCAGGGCGTGCTGCGCCGCATGGATGTGTCGCCCTCCGCGTGCTGAGTACTTGTGGCTGACATGCATTTGTTCGAGCACCCGCACACAATCGCGGCACGAGAGGGTTCGTTGCCGCATGCATCCGCAAGTCGATATCAAAAAGATCCGAGAACAGTACTTCAACTACAGCGTCAGCACCGGTTCCGCCGATGAGCGCCATGTGCGCGAGGGGCTGCGGTCCATCGCCGAATGCCTGCACGACGCTGCCACGGCACTCAGCCACCATTTCAGCGCTGCCGTCCTCAGCTACGAGGGCCGGCACCTGGGGACCTACCGGATCGCCAGCATGGAGCACGACACGCTGGCGCTGGCCGACACACTGAAGGCGAAGCTGAAGACGGAGCGCAAGGTCGCCTGACCGCTGACGCCGCCGTCGATCGGCAGGGCCACACCGGTCAGGATGCTCGTGTCATCGCTCGCGAGGAAGGCAATCACCGAAGCAATCTCTTTCGGCTCGGCCGGACGGAATTCGCTCCATGAGAGAAAGGGGCATCGTGTGCACCGCAGGGGCGGCCCGCT
The DNA here is from genome assembly GCF_051216635.1 of Variovorax sucrosi. Lineage (NCBI taxonomy): Bacteria > Pseudomonadati > Pseudomonadota > Betaproteobacteria > Burkholderiales > Comamonadaceae > Variovorax > Variovorax sucrosi. The sequence continues at coordinate 76,366 of NZ_JBPJZU010000006.1, forward strand.
TGTCGGTGGGGCATCGCATCCGCACGTTTCATGGCGAGCCACGGAGGATTCGCAGTGTGCTCGCGTCGGCTGGACACGAGATTTGGAAGAGGTTGACGAGCCTTACCCCCGGCACTGGCTACGCAGTTAGGGCTGCTTGGTTCCCCACCTGACCCGGTTGGCCGCTTCACCATGCGGGGAGGCCCGTCAGCGACGATTCTAACCCGCGCGTTTGTGCCCACGCCGCTCGGGGAATTGCACCGCGGCGGCTTTTAGAATGGGCCGATGTCCTATCTCGTGCTCGCCCGCAAATACCGGCCCCGCAATTTCGAAGAAATGGTCGGCCAGGAACATGTGGTGCAGGCACTGTCGAACGCCCTGACCACGCAGCGGCTTCACCATGCCTACCTCTTCACCGGCACCCGCGGTGTCGGCAAGACGACGGTGTCGCGCGTGCTGGCCAAGTCGCTCAATTGCCAGGGGCCGGACGGGCAGGGCGGCATCACGGCCACCCCGTGCGGCGCCTGCCAGGCCTGCCGCGACATCGATGCCGGCCGCTTCGTCGACTACACCGAACTCGACGCGGCATCGAACCGTGGCGTGGACGAGGTGCAGTCGCTGCTCGAGCAGGCTGTCTACAAGCCGGTCCAGGGGCGCTTCAAGGTCTTCATGATCGACGAAGTGCACATGCTCACCAACACCGCGTTCAACGCGATGCTCAAAACGCTCGAGGAGCCGCCCGAATACCTGAAGTTCGTGCTGGCCACGACCGACCCGCAGAAGGTGCCGGTGACGGTGCTGTCGCGCTGCCTGCAGTTCAACCTGCGCCCGATGGCGCCCGAGACGGTGCTCGAACACCTGACGCAGGTGCTGGCGGCCGAGCAGGTGGCGGCCGAGCCCCAGGCGCTGCGGCTGCTGGCACGCGCCGCCCGCGGGTCGATGCGCGATGCACTGTCGCTCACCGACCAGGCCATCGCCTTCGGCAACGGCGAGCTGCTCGAAGGCGGCGTGCGCCAGATGCTGGGCAGCGTCGATCGGGGCCATGTGTTCAGGCTGATCGACGCGCTGGCGCAGGGCGATGGCAAGACCGTCGTCGAGACCTCGGAGGTGCTGCGCCGGGACGGCCTCTCCGCAGCGTCGACGCTCGAAGAGATGACCACCGTGCTGCAGGCCATGGCCGTGCTGCAGGCGGTGCCGTCGCGGGCAGCGGCTGCCGGCAGCGACACCGATCCCGACGCCGCCGAGACGGCCCGCTTGGCCGGCCTGATGCCGCCTGACGAAACCCAACTGCTCTACAGCCTCTGCCTGCACGGCCGCGGCGAACTCGGGCTGGCGCCGGACGAGTACGCCGCGCTCACCATGGTGCTGTTGCGGCTGCTGGCCTTCAAGCCCGCCGACACGGCGACCGTGGAAAAAAAAACTCTGAATGATGCGCAGGCGGTACCGCGCGTCGTCGCGGAACCGCTGCCGCTGAAGCCGGCAGCGCCGGCCGATGCGGCCGCTGCCGCGCCACCGGGCCACCGCCTGCCGGTGCGCGAGGCTTCGAACACCGCGCCCAGGCCGATGCCGCCGGACGCGTCGGTGCAGGTGGCGCCGGCGCGTGTCCTCGCGATGCCGGTGCGCGTGCAGCCCGCACCCGGCGCGCGCGAGCAGATGCGCGACAGCGAGACTCCCGCGGCGCCCATCGTGACCAGCGAAGAGGGCGACTTCTGGTACGCCACGGTGACGCAGATGGTGACGGCCGAGGCGATCGGCGCCTTGACGCGTGAACTGGCGCTGCAGTCCCAGCTGGTCGCACGCGATGTCGACCAGTGGCTGCTGCGCGTCGAGCGCGAGTCGCTCAACCAGACATCGACGCGAGAAAAGCTGCAGGCGGCGCTCGCCGACCTCGGCCATGCGGTGAAAATCGCGATCGAGATCGGCGCCGTCGCTGACAGCCCTGCGCGCCGCAACAAGCAGGCCGCCGATGCACGCCAGCGTGCCGCGGAAGAGACGATCCGCAACGACCCCGAGGTGCAGTCGCTGATGCAGCAGTGGGACGCGCGGATCGTTCCCGGCACCTTGCGCCCGGCCTAATACCATCACCCTTTCATTCAACGAACTTTCAGGATCAACGCGATGTTCAACAAAGGACAACTGGCCGGCCTCATGAAGCAGGCGCAGGCGATGCAGGACAACCTCAAGAAGGCGCAGGAAGAGCTCGCCCACATCGAGGTCGAGGGCGAGTCCGGTGCCGGCCTGGTGAAGGTCGTCATGACCTGCAAGCACGACGTCAAGCGCATCACCATCGACCCGAGCCTGCTGGCCGACGACAAGGACATGCTCGAAGACCTGGTGGCCGCCGCCTTCAACGCTGCGGTGCGCAAGGCCGAAGAGACCAGCGAAGCCAAGATGGGCAAGCTGACCGCCGGCATGCCCGGCATGCCGCCCGGCATGAAGCTGCCGTTCTGATGACGCTGTCGCGCCGCGTCCGCGCGGGCCTGCTCCGTGGCTGCTGATACCGGTTCGCTCGACGCGCTGATCGATGCGCTGCGACGTCTGCCGGGTGTGGGCGTCAAGTCCGCGTCGCGCATGGCTTTCCACCTGTTGCAGCACGACCGGCAGGGCACGCAGCTGCTCGCACGCGCGCTGCAGGAGGCGGCCGTCAACGTGCGCCACTGCGAGCGCTGCAACACCTTCACCGAAGCCGCCGTCTGCCAGGTTTGCGCCGACCCGCGGCGTGATGCGAGCAAGCTGTGCGTCGTCGAGACGCCGGCCGACCAGGCCGCGCTGGAGCGCACCGGCGCCTTTCGCGGCTACTACTTCGTGCTGATGGGGCGGCTGAGCCCGCTCGACGGCATCGGCCCGAAGGACATCGGCCTCCAGAAGCTCTTCGATCGGGCACTCGACGGCAGCGTGAGCGAGGTCATCCTGGCCACCAACTTCACCGCCGAAGGCGAGGCGACGGCGCACGTCATCGGCGAAGCGCTGCGCCAGCGGGGCCTCACCGTCACGCGGCTCGCGCGTGGTGTGCCGGCCGGCAGCGAACTCGAATACGTCGACCTCGGCACCATCGCGCATGCGCTGGTCGACCGCCGCTAGGCGCGCGCCCCGTCCTTGGAGTCCGCACGAATGAACTTCAAGCTCACGCTGGCCTACTGGTGCGTGCTCATCGCCGCCGTGTTGCCCTACCTCTGCGCCTACGCTGCGAAGGTCGGCGCCTTCGGTCCACGCGACAACGTCACGCCGCGCGAATGGATGTCGAAGCTGAGCGGCTGGCGGGCCCGCGCCAATGCGGCGCAGGCCAACAGTTTCGAAGGCCTGCCCTTCTTCATCGGGGCTGTGGTCATCGCGCATCAGCTCGGCGCAGCCCAGGGCACGATCGACACCTTGGCGGCGGTCTACATCGCCTTGCGCATCGTGTTCATCGCGCTGTATCTGCGGGGCGCGAACGCAGCGCGCAGCGCGGTCTGGGCGCTTGCGTTCCTGGTCAATCTCGCGATCGTTTTCGCAGGGCGCTAAGCCTCTCTTTCCGTTTACGTGGAAACCCGCACGGGATGTTCCCGATGCAGCTGAGAGGAGCGCGCGCCTAAGCTCGATTCGGTCGACAAGAAACGAAGAACCTCGGGCCACACGCATGCTCCCTCGCCGCATCTTCCTGTCCGCCAGCGCATTGGCGGCGGCATCCGTCGCCATTCCTCATGTCTTCGCGCAAGCCAAGCCCGAGCGCACGAAGATCTCCATCGCGGTCGGCGGCAAGGCGGCCTTCTACTACCTCCCGCTCACCATCACCGAGCAACTGGGCTACTTCAAGGCCGAAGGTCTCGATGTCGAGATCGCCGACTTCGCGGGCGGCGCACGGGCCTTGCAGGCGGTGGTCGGCGGATCGGCCGACGTGTGCTCCGGCGCCTATGAGCACACCATCAACCTGCAGGCCAAGAACCAGCTGTTTCAGGCCTTCGTGCTGCAGGGGCGGGCGCCGCAGATCGCGGTGGGCGTGTCCACCAAGAACATGGCCGGCTATGCGAACGTGGCCGATCTCAAGGGCAAGAAGATCGGCGTCTCCGCACCGGGCTCGTCGACCAACATGGTGGCGAATCTCGTGCTGTCGCGCGGCGGCCTGAAGGCGAGCGATGTCAGCTACATCGGTGTCGGCGTGGCGGCCGGCGCCCTCACGGCCCTGCGCTCGGGGCAGATCGACGCCATCAGCAACACCGACCCGGTGATGACCATGCTGGAGCAGAAGGGCGACGTGAAGATCATCAGCGACACCCGCACGCTGAAGGGCACGCAGGATGTGTTCGGTGGCCCGATGCCGGCCGCCTGCCTCTACGCACCGGCCGATTTCATCCAGAAGAATCCGAACACCTGCCAGGCGCTGGCCAACGCGATCGTGCACGGGCTCAAGTGGCTGCAGACCGCGGGGCCGAGCGACATCATCAAGACCGTGCCCGAGACCTACCTGCTGGGCGACCGCGCGCTGTACCTGGCGTCGTTCGACAAGATCCGCGAGGCGATCGCGGTGGACGGTCTGGTGCCGGCCGACGGCCCAAAGACGGCGCTGGCCGCCATCGCCAGCTTCGACACCTCCGTCAAGGCCGACAAGATCGACCTGGCCAAGACGTACACCAACGACTTCGCCCGCCGCGCGAAAGACCGGTTCAAGGCCTGAGCGATCGATGGCCGACATTGCCGATTCTGACGACCACGCGCTCGAACTCATCGACATCAACTGCACCTTCCAGGCGAAGGACAACCCGGGCCAGCGCTACACCGCGGTGGCCGACACCACGCTGCGCATCCGCGCCGGCGAGTTCGTGTCGGTGGTCGGCCCGACCGGCTGCGGCAAGTCTACGCTGCTGAATGTCGCCGCGGGGCTGCTGGTGCCGTCGTCCGGCAGGGTGAGGGTGTTCGGTCAAGACCTCGAGGGCATCAACCGGCGCGCGGGCTACATGTTCCAGAGCGATGCGCTGATGCCGTGGCGCAGCGCGCGCGACAACGTGATGGTGGGGCTGCAGTACCGCGGCGTGTCCGACGGTGACGCGGTCGCGCAGGCCGAGGCATGGCTCGCGCGCGTGGGCCTGGCCGGCTTCGGCGACCGCTATCCGCACCAGTTGTCGGGCGGCATGCGCAAGCGCGCCGCCCTGGCGCAGACGCTGGTGCTCGACCCGGACATCATCCTGATGGACGAGCCCTTCAGCGCGCTCGACGTGCAGACCCGGCAACTGATGGAAAACGAGGTGCTCGCGCTCTGGGCGTCGCCGAGCGCAGGCCGCCGGGCCACCCCAAGGCCTGAGCTCACCCGCTCGGGGGGTGGGAGCGAAGCGCCTGGGGGCACACATGGACGGAAGGCCGTGCTGTTCATCACGCACGACCTCGACGAGGCGATCGCCATGAGCGACCGCGTCGTCGTACTTTCGGCCGGCCCCGCCACACGGCCGATCGGCGAATTCGTCATCGACCTGCCACGGCCGCGCGATGTGGCCGAGGTGCGCACGCATCCGCGCTTCGTGGAACTGCACACGCAGATCTGGAACGTGCTGCGCGACGAGGTTCTCAAGGGCTACGCGCAACAACTCAAGAAAGTGGCCTGAACTCCATGGTCACCCTCCGACCGACCGAGCGCAACGCACGCGTCTGGCAACTCGGCCTGCTCGTCGTGCTGCTCGTCCTTTGGCACCTCGCCTCGCGCAATGACCAGTTCGCCTTCTTCCTCGGCGAGCCGATCCAGGTGGCCGGGCGCATCTGGAACTGGTTCCTGCCGATCGCCGTGCCACCCAACGCGCTGTTCCCGGACGGCTTGGCCGGCAATGCAGACATCTACCGACACCTAGGGACCACGCTGCTCGAGACGGTGCTGGCCTTCGGCATCGGCACGGTGCTGGGGCTTGCCTGCGGGCTGTGGCTGGCGCTCGCGCCGACGGCGAGCCTCATCCTCGACCCCTACATCAAGGCCGCGAATTCGATGCCGCGCGTGATCCTCGCGCCCATCTTCGCGCTCTGGTTCGGCTTGGGCATCTGGAGCAAGGTGGCGCTGGCCGTCACGCTGGTGTTCTTCATCGTCTTCTTCAACGTCTACCAGGGCGTGCGCGAGGTCAGCCCGGTGGTGCTGGCCAACGCGAAGATGCTGGGCGCCAACCAGCGGCAGTTGCTGCGCACCGTGTACCTGCCGAGTGCGACGAGCTGGGTCTTCTCCAGCCTGCACACCTCGGTCGGCCTGGCTTTCGTGGGCGCAGTGGTCGGCGAATACCTCGGGTCGGCCCGGGGCGTGGGTTACCTCATCCTGCAGGCCGAAGGCACCTTCGATGTGAACACCGTGTTCGCCGGCATCGTGGTGCTCACCGCCTTCGCGCTGGCGCTCGACGCCATCGTGGGCGTGGCCGAGCGGCGCCTCATGAAGTGGCAGCCACGCAGCGGCGAGACGGAAAAGCTCTGAGCGGCGGGTGTTCGCTCGACGCTTGCTCTTCAGCGCTTGCTCTTGGCCGGCGTGCCGCCGCGCTTCTCGCGAACGATCGGCTGCTTGGCGGCAGCGCTCGTCTTCGTCACCAGGCCCTTGCGCGTCGGTGCCTTGGCGCCGACGCCGCGCGGGTTGCCGGTGCCGACCTGCGCGGCGGCGGCCGCGCGCACCGGCAGGTAGACGATCACGCTCAGCCCGCGCGGGAACACGTGGCTGGTCTTGACCTCGTTCCATTCGGCGACATTGGCCGGGCTCAGCTTGTAGCGGCGCGCGATGGCCGCCACGCTGTCGCTGCGGCCCGCCTTCACCACCGTGCGACGGGTGACGATTTCCGGCTGGAAGCTCAGGTGCCCGGTGTCGGCCACCAGCGCGGTGACGTCTTCCTGCACGCGCACGCCACGGGGCACGATCAGCGTCGAGCCGGCCTTGATGAGCATGCGCGGCGGCACCTGGTTGATGGCGCGCAGGTCGGTCTCGCTCATGCCCGAGCGTTGCGCCGCGTCGGCCACCGTCATCGTGGTGGGCACGACCCAGGCGGTCCAGCTGGCGTACTGGCCCTGGCTGTAGGCCTCGAAGTTGCGCTGGAAGACGGCGGCGTTGTCCCACGGCAGCAGGATCTGCGGCGTGCCCGCGGCCAGCAGCACCGGTTTGTGCGCAGCGGGGTTGAGCGCGCGGAAATCCTCGATGCGCACGTCGGCCAGCTTGGCCGCCAGCGTCACGTCCAGGTCGCGCGTCAGGTTGACGGTCTGGAAGTAGGGATGGTTGGCGATCAACGGCAGGTCGACGTTGTAGCGCGGCGGATTGGCCACGATGTTCTTCACCGCCTGCAGTTTGGGCACATAGCTGCGCGTCTCGGCCGGCATGTTGATGTCGGTGTAGCCGGTCGGCAGGCCGGCGCGCTGGTTCCTTGCAATGGCCTTGCCCACGTTGCCTTCGCCCCAGTTGTAGGCGGCCAGTGCGAGGTGCCAGTCGCCGAACATGGTGTAGAGGCGTTGCAGGTAGTCGAGCGCTGCACGCGTGGAGGCCAGCACGTCGCGCCGGTCGTCGCGGAAGATGTTCTGCTTCAGCGCGTAATCGGTGCCCGTTGCGGGCATGAACTGCCACATGCCGGCGGCGCGCGCGCTCGACACGGCTTGCGGATTGAAGGCGCTTTCGATGTACGGCAGCAGCGCGAGTTCGGTCGGCATGTTGCGCCGCTCGAGCTCTTCGACGATGTGGAAGATGTAGCGGTTGGAGCGCTCGGTCATGCGCTGCACGTAGTCGGGCCGCGAGGCATACCACTGCTCCTGGTCGCGCACTAGGTCGGTGTCGAGGTCGGGCATCTTGAAGCCGCGTCGGATGCGGTCCCACATGTCGACCGGCGGTGCCAGCGTGACGACGCTGCGCGAGCCGAAGCTGCCGGCCGTGATGGGGGTGAGGGCACCGCCCGGGTACACCGGGGCCGCCGAGCCGGAGGCCGCTGCGGCGGCCGTGCCGCCGGCGTTCGCCGTGTCGGTCGACGAAGGCGCGGTGCTCGCGCAACCGGTCAGGAAGAGGGTGCCGGCGACGAGGATCGCAGAGAGAAATTTCATCGGAAGTCGTTTTTCCATTGGCGCAATGCCGCGAAGACCTCGACCTGGTCCGCGGCGGCGGACAGATGGGCCCGCGCTCGCACAGCGCGGAGGACGGTGGCTTCGCGGCTGCGAAGAAAGGGATTGATGCGGCGTTCGGTGCCCAACTGCGAAGGCAGCGTCGGCTCGCCACGGGCGCGCACTGCTTCGCAGTGCGCCAGGTACTGAGTCACATCGGCGTTGCCGGGTTCCACGGCTTGGGCGAAGCGCAGGTTAGCAAGTGTGTATTCGTGCCCGCAGCAGACAAGCGTGTTGGCCGGCAGTGCTGCCAGGGCGTCGAGCGACGCCAGCATCTGGGCCGGTGTTCCTTCGAAGATGCGGCCGCAGCCACCGGAGAACAGCGTGTCGCCGCAGAAGACCAGCGGTGCGTCGATGCCCGCTGCGCCGGCCGGCAAATAGAAAGCGATGTGGCCCGCGGTGTGGCCGGGGATGTCGAGCACCTCGAAACGCAGGCCCAGTGCGTCGGCGCGGTCGCCCTGGCGCAGCGGTGTGCAGGGTTCGGGAATCGTGTCGCCCGCAGGCCCGAAGACCTGCGCGCCGGTCGCCTCGCGCAGCGCAGCGACCCCGCCGGTGTGATCCGCGTGGTGGTGCGTGACTAGAATCGCGGCCAGCTGCAGATGCGCGCGCGCCAGCGCGTCGAACACCGGCTTGGCTTCCCCGGGATCCACCACGATGGCGTGGCTTCCGTCCTGCAGCATCCAGATGTAGTTGTCGGCAAAGGCGGGCAGCGGAACAAGGGTCATGAGCGGTCAAATTATAGGTTTGCAGGATTGGTTCCAGACCCCGCCCGGCCGGTACCTGCTGGCATGGGAGCAGGCCCAGTTCGATCAGGCGGTCGCCGATGTCTTCGGCTACCACGCCTTGCAGCTGGGGCTCGGCTGCGTCGATGCCCTGCGTGCCAACCGCATGCCGCATCGCTGGCTGGCCAGCGCCGACCCTGCTGCACAAGCGCCGCGTGCGGCGCTGCTCACCGAATTCTCGGCCCTGCCGTTCCCCGCCAGCAGCCTGGATCTGGTGGTGCTGCCGCACACGCTCGAGATCAGCCCGGACCCGCATGCCACCTTGCGCGAGGTCGAGCGGGTGCTGGTCCCCGAAGGCCGCGTGGTCATCTGCGGACTGAACCCCGCGAGCCTGTGGGGCATGAGCCAACGCCGCGCGCGGCTCTATCAGCGCCTGGGTTTCGGCCAGCTGTTCCTGCCCGAGGCGGGCGACTTCATCGGCTACTGGCGCATGCGCGACTGGCTGCGGCTGCTGAGCTTCGAAGTCGAATCGGGCCGCTTCGGCGCCTACCGACCGGCGGTGCGCAGCGAGGCCTGGCTGGAGCGCTGCCGTTGGTTCGACAGCGCCGGCGAACGCTGGTGGCCGATCTTCGGCGCCGTCTATTTTCTGGTCGCGGTCAAGCGGGTGCGCGGCATGCGGCTTCTGAGCGCCGATTGGCGGCGTGCCGCGCAGCGCGCCACGGCGCCGGTGCCGATCACCGGCCGGGTGCACCGCGATCCACCCACGCATTCCACATCTTCCGAAGGAAACGGTTTTTGAACGAAGTACAGATTTACACCGACGGTGCCTGCAAGGGCAACCCCGGGCCGGGCGGTTGGGGCGCCTGGCTGAAGTCGGGCGACACCGAGAAAGAGCTCTTCGGCGGTGAGCTGGCCACCACCAACAACCGCATGGAACTGCAGGCGGTGATCGAAGGCCTGGCCGCACTCAAGCGGCCCTGCAAGGTGGTGCTCTACCTCGACAGCCAGTACGTGCGCCAGGGCATCACCGAATGGATCAAGGGCTGGAAGGCCAAGGGCTGGATGACCGCGAGCAAGCAGCCGGTGAAGAACGTCGAGCTCTGGAAGCGGCTCGACGCGCTGGTGCAGAACGGTGGCCACCAGATCGAATGGCGCTGGGTCAAGGGCCATTCCGGCGATCCGGGCAACGAGCGCGCCGACATGCTGGCCAACAAGGGCGTGCTGAAGGCGCAGGGCCGGCTCTAGCCAGCGGGCGGCAAGGGCGCCGGCGCCGGCAAGGTTTCGCCCATGCGGGCGCGGAACAACAAGGCATCCGTGGCGCGCAGCCGCCGGCTCAATTCGCGCGTGATGTTCATCTGGATCAGTGCGAATTGAGCGGCGTCGCGTTCGAACAGCCGGTAGAGATTACCGGGCGTGAGTTCGATGGCACGGCAGTCCGTGTCGGCGCGCACCGAGGCGCTGCGCGGAAAGAGGTCGATGAGCGCCATTTCGCCGAAGCAGTCGCCCGCGGCGAGTTCGCGAAGAAGGAGGGCGTTGCCCTGCCAGTGCTTCGAGACGCTGACGCGGCCGGCTTCCAGCACATACATGCACGTCGCCGGATCGCCTTCGCGAAAGAAGTACGCGCCGGCCGGCACCTCGATCACCGGCGCAGGGGCCAGCAGGAACTCGAGTGTCGCTGTCTCGATGGCGCCGAAGATCGGCATCTGCTGCATCCACTCGATCCGTGCGGCCAGCATGTGGAACCCATCGGTGCCTAGATCACGCCGTCGAACATCATCACGTCGACGGCTTCGCCCGGTGCGACGCTGCCTTGTCCATGGTGCAGCACGACCAGGCCGTTGGCCTCGACCATCGAGCTGAGCACGCCGGAGCCCTGATTGCCGGCGATGCGCACTTCGGGCAGGGCGCCAGGCACGGCACGCACATGGCCACGCTGGTACTCGGTGCGGCCCGGCTTCTTGCGGATGGCGCCGACGCTGGTGGCGCGCAGCAAGGGCGGTGGCCGACGCGCCTCGGCGTGGCAGCCCATCAGCTGCAGCAGGGCAGGGCGCACGAAGGCCAGGAAGGTGACCATCACTGCGACCGGATTGCCCGGCAGGCCGAACAGCACGGCGTTGTGTTTGGCGTTGTCTTCGGCGTGACCTTTGGCAGTATGGCCGCGTGGGATCAGCCCGACGGCCATCGGCCGTCCCGGCCGCATCGCGATGCGCCAGAACGCCACGTCGCCCAGTCGCTGCATCACGGCACGGGTGTGGTCGGCCTGGCCAACGCTGACGCCGCCGCTGGTGATGATCGCGTCGGCTTCGCATGCGGCACGGCGCAGCGTGGCTTCGAGCGTGGCCGGGTCGTCGTGCACCAGGCCCAGGTCCACGACCTCGCAGCCCAGGCGCGTGAGCAGACCGAAGACGGTGTAGCGGTTGCTGTCGTACACCGCGCCTTCGCGCGGCGCATCGCCCAGGCTCAGGATCTCGTCGCCGGTCGAGAAGTACGCGACGCGCAGCCGGCGCAGCACGGGCAGTGTGGCCAGGCCCAGGCTGGCGGCGAGGCCCAGCGCGGCGGGGCCCAGCCGGTCGCCTCTGCGCAGTGCGGCGCTGCCGGCCATCAGGTCTTCGCCGGCAAAGCGCCGGTTGTCGCCGCGGCGCAGCCCGCTGGCGGGGAAGCGCAGCGCGTTGCCATCGACCGTGCAGAACTCCTGCGGAACGACCGTGTCGAGGCCGGCCGGCATGACGGCGCCGGTCATGATGCGCAGCGCCTCGCCCGGCCCGACCTCGCCGCGCCAGGCGGCACCGGCCAGCGCGGTGCCGACGATGCGCAACTGCAGATCGCCAATCGCGTCGTCGAGCGCGGCACCATCGAAGGCGAAGCCGTCCATGGCCGAGTTGTCGTGCGGCGGCACGCTGAAGGGCGAGATCACGTCCTCGGCCAGCACGCGGCCCAGGGCGTCCCGCAGCGCCGTGTCCTCGCGCTGTCGCTGCAGGGCGGGCACGGCCGGGGCGACCAGTTGCTCGACGAATTGCTGCACGCCTTCGACGCTCAGCGCCTTCGGGTCGTAGCCGGCCAGTGCGGCGGCGATCTCGGCGATGCGGCTCATCTTGTCGGCCGGGCCTCGAGCGCCTGCAACTCGGCCAGGGTGTTGGCGTTGGCAAAGGCGTCGGCCGCGTCGCCAGGCAGGTCGAATGGCACCTGCACCGTGCGGTGCTGCGCGGTCCAGGCGTCGATCTTGCGGCCGCCCTGCCCGACGAAGCGGGTGAGGCTTTCGAGCAGCGACGTGTGCAGCAGGCAGAACACCGGCTGCGGACGCAAGGCAGCGCTGCCGCTGTCGTCGGTTTCCAGAGCGCTCACCATGGCGATCTCTGCATCGTGCTCGGCCAGGGTGCGGCTCAGGCGCTCTGCCAGGTCGAGCGGGAACAGCGGCGTGTCGCACGGCACCGTCAGCAGGTAGGGCGTTTCGCAACGCTCCAGCCCGGTCAGGAAGCCAGCCAGCGGACCCGCGTAGCTGCTGTCGGCGTCGGGCCAGACGGGCGTGCCGAAGGACTCGTAGGCCGCGAGGTTGCGGTTGGCATTCACCATGACCTCGCCGACCTGCATGCCCAGGCGCAGCACCGCGTGCAATGCGAGCGGCGAGCCGTTGAAGTTCTGCAGTCCCTTGTCGACGCCGCCCATGCGCGCGCCGCGTCCGCCGGCGAGCACCAGGCCCGTGATGTCTTGCGTGGAGATCGTCATCCGCCGATGTAGCTCATTTCGACGCGCCGCGGTGCGGCCCCGTCAGGGGTGGTGTCGGGACCGCGCAGCGCGCGCAGTTCGGAATAGCGGTCTGCGCGGCCCTGCCAGATGTGGCCGATTGCCGAGAGGATGTCTGCGTCGCTGGCGCCGGCACCGCCCAGGCCGTCGCCGCGCAGCAGCGGCCGCAGGTCGTGGCCGCGGTGGGCGAAGAGGCACAGGTACAGCTGGCCTTCGGTCGACAGGCGCGCACGGCTGCAGTCGCTGCAGAAGGCCTGCGTCACGCTGCTGATCACGCCGATCTCGCCGCCGCCGTCTTCGTAGGCCCAGCGCTGGGCGGTCTCGCCCGCTGCGCTGGCCTCGAGCGGCCGCAGCGGGAATTCGGCGGCGATGCGCGCAACCACCTCGGCCGAGGGCAGCACCTCGTCCATGCGCCAGCCGTTGGTCGCGCCCACGTCCATGTACTCGATGAAGCGCAGCACCACGCCGGTGCCGCGGAAGTGGCGCGCCATCGGCAGGATCTCGGCATCGTTCGTGCCACGCTTGACGACCATGTTGACCTTGATCGGCCCCAGGCCCGCCGCCTGCGCCGCCTCGATGCCGGCGAGCACGTCGGCGACCGGGAAATCGACGTCGTTCATGCGGCGGAACACCGTGTCGTCCAGCCCGTCGAGGCTCACCGTCACCCGCTGCAAACCGGCGGCCTTGAGCGCCGTCGCCTTGCGCACCAGCAGCGAACCGTTGGTGGTGAGCGTCAGGTCGAGCGGCCGCCCGTCGGGCGTGCGCAAGGCCGCGAGTTGCGCCACGAGCGTCTCGATGTTCTTGCGCAGCAGCGGCTCGCCGCCGGTGAGGCGGATCTTGCGCACGCCGTGTGCCGCGAAGAGCCGGGCCAGCCGCGTGATCTCCTCGAAGCTCAGCAGCGCGCCGTGCGGCAGGTACTGGTAGTCCTTGTCGAACACTTCCTTGGGCATGCAGTAGCTGCAGCGGAAGTTGCACCGGTCGGTCACGCTGATGCGCAGGTCGGTCAGCGGCCGCCCGAGCCGGTCGAGCAGCGCGCCGGTGGCGAGCACGGGCGCCAGCGGCGCCGGCGCGATGCGGCGACTGCGGCCGATGTCGGTGAGGGGGACGAAGGACTCTGTCATGACGGTGGGGAGGGCAATTTAACTGATTGCCCACCGCATCTTTGCCGGCGGGGTCAACGAGCGGTCGGGCGCCGCGGCTCCCGGGGCACGGAAGCCCGCGATTGGACGTGGCAAATAAGAATGACTATCATTTGATGGCCCGAGTACGCAAAGCTCCTTCGACGCAAAGGGTCCTAACAGGAGCCTGCATGCGTTCATTTTTCAGCGTGGCCGACGTCACGACCATGCCGCAGATCGAAGGGTTGCCGGCGTGGGAGGGCCTGATGCGCCGCGGCATCGAGGCGGCGCGGGAGGGGCGGGCCGATCGGGCCGAAGCGCTGTACTGCCGGGCGCTCGACCTCGCGCAGCGGCTGCTCGACGCGCCCGATGCGCCCCCTGCCAGCGCGGACGACCGCATCGCCGCGCTGGTCGTCTCGCACCTGAACCTCGCCGACCTCTATCGCGACGCCGACCGCATGGAAGCGGGCGTGGCACAACTCTGTACCGCACACCGGGCGCTGATGGCCTTGCTGCGCGACCGCCGCGCCGGACCGGCGCTGCAACTCGCCGCGTGCCGGCACAGCCGCGAAACGCATGCCGCGCTGGTGGCGCACCTCGACGAGCACGGCGCCCATCCGGCGGTGCTTGCGGCGCTGCGCGCGGGCTGCATGCCCTTTCCGCCGCACGGGGCCACGCTGCACTGAACGCTGCCTCCGCCCCCGGGCGCTGCGCGCGCCCGTTTTCCATCCTCACCCGTTCCGAAGGACTCCCGCCATGCCTCATGCCCTGCCTCCGCTGCCCTATGCCTACGACGCGCTCGAACCGCACATCGATGCGCAGACGATGGAGATCCACTACACCAAGCACCACCAGGCCTATGTGAACAACCTGAATGCGGCGCTCGAGGGCAGCCCCCATGCCGACGAGCCGGTGACGTCGTTGATCGCGGGCGTCGAGGCGCTGCCGGAGAAGCTGCGTGCACCGGTGCGCAACAACGGCGGCGGCCATGCCAACCACAGCCTGTTCTGGTCCGTGATGTCTCCCCGGGCCGGCGGCCGTCCCGGGGGCGAACTTGCCCAGGCCATCGATGCGGACCTGGGTGGCTTCGATGCCTTCAAAGCAGCCTTCACCCAGGCCGCGCTGACGCGCTTCGGCAGCGGCTGGGCCTGGCTCACCGTGACGAAGGACGGCCGTCTGGCGGTCGAGAGCACCGGCAACCAGGACAGCCCGTTCATGGCCGGCATCGGCTCGGGTCACACACCGGTGCTCGGCCTCGATGTGTGGGAGCACGCCTACTACCTGAAGTACCAGAATCGCCGCCCCGAGTACATCGCCGCGTTCTACAACGTGGTCGATTGGGCCGAAGTGGCACGGCGCTATGCCGCGGCCCGTGCCTGAGGAGGGTGACCCGATGGACGAGACACGATCGATGCCGGTGCGAAGTGCGCGGACCCTGCGCGAGTGGGTGGGGTGGGCCATTGTCTGCGCCGGTGCGCTCGCGCTCGTCAACCAGTTCTGGCATTTCGTGAGCGGCGACCCGGTTGTCTTCAACGCCTTCGTCGGTGGCTCCATCGCTGCACTCGCGACCGCGCTCGGCACGCTGCCGGTGCTGTTCTCGCAGAAGCTGTCGGACCGCGTGCAGGACACGCTCTTCGGCTTCGGCGCCGGCGTGATGCTCGCGGCCTGCGCCTTTTCGCTGGTGATCCCGGGCATCGAGGCGGCGCGCACCGGCGGAGCGTTCGGCGGTGGCCCGTGGGCGGCCGGTGGCGTGGTCGGCGGCGCGATCCTGCTCGGGGCGCTGGCGCTCCTGATGATGGACCGCCTGCTACCGCACGAGCACTTCATCAAAGGACGCGAAGGCCATTCGGCGCAGAAGCTGCGCCGCACCTGGCTTTTCGTCATTGCGATCGCGCTGCACAACCTGCCCGAAGGCCTGGCCATCGGCGTCGGCTATGTCGGCAACGAAGGCCTGCGCGCGAACGCGCTGGCCACCGGGATCGCCATCCAGGACGTGCCGGAGGGTCTGGTGGTGGCCGTGGCCCTGCTGGCCGCAGGCTACCGCCGTGCCTTCGCGGTGACGCTGGGCATGGCGTCGGGCCTGATCGAGCCGATCGGTGCCGTGCTGGGTGCCGCCATCGTGGGGTATTCGGCGGCGCTGCTGCCCTGGGGCCTCGGCTTTGCGGCGGGCGCGATGCTGTTCGTCATCAGCCACGAGATCATCCCGGAATCGCACCGCAAGGGGCACGAAGCCTTCGCTACCGGCGGGCTGATGATCGGCTTCGTGCTGATGATGCTGCTCGATACCGCGCTGGCCTGACCGACCCCCTGCGCGTTCAACCGTGCTTGACGGCCACGGTCTTCAGCGTCGTGAAGCCGTACAGCGCCTCGAAACCCTTCTCGCGGCCATAGCCCGAGGACTTGACGCCGCCGAAGGGCAGCTCGACGCCGCCTCCGGCCCCGTAGTTGTTGATGAAGACCTGGCCGGCGCGCACGCGCTTGGCCATACGGAACTGGCGGGCACCGTTCTCGGTCCAGACGCCGGCCACCAGGCCGAATTGCGTGGCGTTGGCCATCGCCACCGCCTCGTCTTCGCCGCTGAATGCCATCGCGGCCAGCACCGGGCCGAACACCTCTTCCTGCGCCAGCCGGTGGTCCACCGGCACGTCGCGCAGCAGGGTCGGGGCCTGGTAGAAACCGGTTTCGGGGGCCTCGTCGACCACGGCGCCCTGCGCCACCATCGGAATGCCGGCGACCTGCGCGTCGGACAGGAAGTCCCAGACGCGCTGCTGCTGGGTCTGGCGGATCAGCGGGCCGACGTCCAGGTCCATGGCGGCCGGGCCGACCCGCAGCGCCTCGAAGGCGCGGCCCAGGCGTTCGAGCACCGGTTCGTAGATGGCGCGCTCGATCAGCACGCGCGAGCCGGCCGAGCAGGTCTGGCCGGCGTTCTGCACGATGGCGTTGATCAGCACCGGGATGGCGGCGTCGATGTCGGCGTCGGCGAACAGGATCTGCGGGCTCTTGCCGCCCAGTTCGAGCGTGACCGGGCAGTGCCGCTCGGCCGCCACCTGCTGGATCAAGGTGCCGATCTTCGGGCTGCCGGTGAAGCTGATGTGGTCGATGCCTTCGTGCCGGGCCAGCGCATCGCCCACTTCGTGGCCATAGCCGGTGACGATGTTGAGGGCGCCGGGCGGAAAGCCGGCCTCGGCGGCCAGTTGCGCCACGCGGATCAGCGACAGGCAGGCGTCCTCGGCCGGCTTCACCACGCAGGCATTGCCCGCGGCCAGTGCGCCGCCGACGCTGCGGCCGAAGATCTGCATCGGGTAGTTCCACGGGATGATGTGGCCCGTGACGCCGTGTGGCTCGCGCCAGGTGAACACGCTGTAGCCGTCCTGGTAGGGGATGGTTTCGCCGTGCAGCTTGTCGCAGGCGCCGGCGTAGAACTCGAAATAGCGCACCAGGGCGAAGGCGTCGGCCCGGGCCTGCTTCACGGGCTTGCCGCAGTCGCGCTGCTCGAGCAGCGCCAATTCGTCCACATGCTCGCCGATCTTGCGCGCCAGGGCATACAGCAGGCGGCCGCGCTCGGCGGCACTCACCTTGTGCCAGACGGTGTCGAAGCAGTCGCGGGCGGCCCGCACCGCGCTGTCGATGTCGGCCGCGTTGCTGCGCTGGAGCTCGTCGAAGGCTTGGCCGTCCGACGGATCGATGACGGGCAGGGTGCGGCCGGATGCGGAGGCGACACTGGCGTTGGCGATGTAGTTGAGTTGCATGTCGATGGATAGGGCAGCGGATATGGCAGCGGATAGGGCAGCGGATACCGCAGCGCGGGGCTGCAGGGATGTCTCTGGCGTGCCGGCTGCGACGCGCGCCGGTCGCCCAATGGTAAGAGGGACGGCCGGGCGCTGCAGCACCGGCGCGGCGCGCCCCTTGCAATCGCCCGCAGCCGCCCCACATGCTCTGCATGAACGCTACACGCCTCCCCGTCTCCAAGACCAGCCTCGACGTCACCGAAAGGCTGGCCCAGCTTCTCGAACGGCTGGAGCACAGTGCCGTGCCGGTCGGTGCCGACCAGTACCGCTCGGTGGTGGTGCACCTGGTGAACGAATTCGGCGACGTGGCGCCCGGCGCCGCGCTGGCCCGCCTGCTCGACAGCTACCCCGCCGCTGCCGAGGTCTACGAGAACCTGCAGTACCAGCATGCCGGCCTGTGCCGCTCCGGCCTGGATGCCGCCATGGCCGCCGAACTGCGCGCCAAGGAAGCCATCGCCCGTGCCATGGGAGGCACTGCGCCCCGCAACCCGGACGCCGCCGATGTCCAAGCCTGACACCAAGACCGCCGTCGTGGCCGACGGCCTGCGCTACAAGTCGAAGCCCTCGGGCTCGCCGTTCCGCGCGTCGGCCTCGTTCAGCGGCGCCACCATGTCGTGCTTCATGTGTGGCAAGCACCGGCTGCGCTCCCAAATGCGCACCCGGCAGGTGCTGGGCAAATCGCAGAGCGTCTGCGCACCCTCCTGCAAGGCGCTTGCCGAGCAGGTGGACAGCTGAGCAACCGGCCCGGCCGCGTCGGATCGGCCAATTCGGCCGCGCGTGTAATTCAAACGTGTACTTGAATTCGCGCCTCGGCTGGGGTGAAATTCCCTCGACCATTTAAACCAATGGGTGCGGAAATTGCATCCGCCATTCAATTCCCGATCGAGAGGCCTCCTTGTGTTCGCGAACCGTGCATTTCTCTGACGTCCAGGCCCGGCAGCAAGGAAGATCTTCATGAGCACAGTGCGCCACGTCGTCATGCAGGTGGTCAAGCGCTCCGGTGGCGCGACCCACCATGTCGGCTTCACCATCGACGACCATTTCGTGGAGCGGCTGCGGCAGCTTCGCTCGCTGGTGCCGCCCCTCACCGCCCTCAACAAGCAGCGCGATCTGGTGATCGACAAGGTGCGGGTGCGCCTGCCCAACGCCGTCTGGCGCAGCGGCTCCCAGGTCGAGGAGCAGATCGAAGGCTCCTGCATCGTGATCGCCAATGAGGGCTTCTTCAGCTGCGGCGGCCGCGACCGCCGTACCAAGGAGAAGCTGGTGACCTACGCGTTCCCGATCGCGCGCCTGAGCGAACTTCACGCCGAACGCCCGGCGGGCGAGACGCTCTACATCCGCGATGGCGTCTTCACCAACGACGAGCCGGCGGATTCGCCGGCCGGCCGGTGGGTCGCGTCGCTGCATGAACTGGAAGAAATGCGCGTGCCGGACGTGCCGTCCGATTTCGACACGCTGCAGGGCCTGCCGCCGCTGCGCCCCGAGCCGAGCGGCCACGTCGCGACCGGCAGCTTCCGGCTCAACTGACGGCCGCGATTCCGCTCCAGTAGACTGCGCGCCCTGAAGACCGGCGCGATCTCCGCGTCGACGACGGAGACATCCTGGACATGAACCGCAAAACACTTCTTTCGATCCTGGCCGGCTCGGCCCTGTCGGCCAGCATGCTGGTTGGCGTGCCGAGCGCGGCCCAGACCGCCGCCCCGGTCGGCGCCTATCCGGCCAAGCCGATCCGGCTCCTCGTTCCCTTCCCGCCGGGCGGCGGCACCGACATCCTGTCGCGCATCGTCGGCACGCGCCTGGCGGAAGCGAACAAGTGGACGGTGGTGGTCGACAACAAGCCGGGCGCCGGCGGCACCATCGGCATCACCGAAGCAGTGCGGATGCCGCCGACCGGCTACGAGATGGTGATGGGTCAGAAGGACAACCTGGCCGTCGCGCCGTGGCTGTACAAGGGCCTGAGCTACGACCCGTCGAAGGACCTCACGGCGGTGGCGCTCGTGGCCGAGTCGCCGCTGGTGATCGTCACTGCGGCGAATTCGCCCTTCAAGAACATGGCCGACGTGATCGCCGCCGCCAAGGCCGCGCCCGACACCATCACCTACGGCAGCCCGGGCAACGGCACGACCATCCATCTGGCTGGCGAGATGTTCAAGATGGCCGCCGGCATCAAGATCACGCATGTGCCGTACAAGGGCTCGAACCCGGCGGTGATCGACACCATCAGCGGCCAGGTGGCGATGATGGTCTCGTCCATCCCGTCGGCGATCTCGCAGATCAAGGCGGGCAAGCTGCGCGCGCTGGCCGTGACCTCCGCGAAGCGCAGCGTCAGCCTGCCCGACGTGCCGACCGTCGCCGAATCGACGGCTCTGAAGGACTTCGACGTCAGTTCCTGGTACGGCATCTTCATGCCGGCGAATGTGCCCAAGGATGTGGTGGCCACGATGAACGCGGCGATCAACAAGCAGCTCGCACTGCCGGAGGTGAAGGAAGCGATCAACGCGCAGGGCGCCGAGCCCCGGCCGACAACGCCGGCGGCCTTCGCTGCCCTGGTGAAGGCCGATCACGCCAAGTGGCAAGGCATCGTCGCCGCCTCGGGCGTGAAGATGGAGTGAGCGCGCCGCAGCGCCAGGGGCCGCGCCAGCCTTACTTCTTGGTGGCCGGCAGTTCCTTCACCGCGGCGAGCACCTTCTCCACATGCTTGGCCGGATTCAGGCTTTGGTAGTAGAAGGCCACCGCTCCGGTGGGAGAGATGACATAGGAGATCCGGTTGGCATACTCGGGACGCGTCTGCATCAGCGCGTCGAAGGACTTGCTGATCTGCCGCGTCTCGTCGGAGGCGACCGGAAATTTGCCCTGGCAGGACTGGCTGGAAAACTTCGCGAGGGTCTCGGGGTCGTCGGTCGACACGCCGATGACGCTGGCGCCCACCGCCTTGAATTCTTCGATGGCCTCGGCGAAGGCATGGGCTTCGATGGAGCAGCCGGTGGAGAAGGCAGCGGGGAAGAAATAGAGGACCACCGGCCCATTTTTCAGCGCGTCGCCCAGCGAATAGGTGAAGGCTTTGCCGTCGAGCGCGGCCGGCGCGCTGAACTTTGGCGCGGCCTCGCCGATGTCCAGCGCCGCCGCGGCTGGCAATGCGGTGCCACAACAGAGCATCATCAGCGCCATGGAAATCCGTGTCCGAGCGGTCAGCGACATGTTCTCGATCCCCAAAAAACAATGACGTGCATCTTATTCCGGCAGGCCCTCGGGCGCGCCGTCGCCCGCCTTGCCCTGCTCGGGCTCGTGGCCTTGCTGACGGCCTGCGGCAGCCTGCCGGCCTTCAAGGAGATGGCGCCCACGCTCTCGCTGGCGCCCGATCCCGCGACGCCACTGGCCAAGATCGTCGCCGCCTCGACGCCGCCGGACGAGCATTCCGGCTTTCGCCTGATGCCGCTGGGCGTGTACTCGCTGGACGCGCGCATCGAACTGGCGCGCCGCGCCCAGCACTCGCTGGACGTGCAGTACTACGTGCTCGCCAACGACGGCGCAGGTGGCCTGCTGCTGCGCACCCTCAAGGAGGCGGCGCAGCGGGGTGTGCGGGTGCGGCTGCTGGTGGATGACCTCTACACCGCCAGCACGGATCAACTGCTGCTGGCCCTGACCGCCACCGCCAACGTCGAGGTGCGGCTGTTCAATCCTTTCTGCTGCGCGCGCGGCAGCCTGGCGGGGCGCTTCGCCGCCTCCGCCTTGGACATCCATCGGCTCAACCATCGCATGCACAACAAGCTCTTCATCGCCGACGGCGTGATGAGCGTGGTGGGCGGGCGCAATATCGCCGACGAGTACTTCACGCTCAACACCGCGCAGAACTTCATCGACATGGACGCGCTGGTGGTCGGCAAGGTGATCGAGCAACTCGCCAACATCTTCGATGCCTACTGGAACAGCGAAGAGGTCTATCCGATCGCCGACATCGTCACGCCCTATGCGGGGCACACCGTGATGGACAGCGACTTCGACGCCCGCGTCGGGATGGGCGCACCGCCGCCCCGGGTGATCCTGCCGCCGACCGACGTCCTGGGCTACGGCCCGATCGGCGAAGAGCTCGACGCGGGGCGCATCGGCTTGCTGTGGGGTGTGGCCGATGCGGTGGCCGATCCGCCGGCCAAGCTGCGCTACATGACGAGCGAGGAGGCCTTCGCCACCAGCGTCACGGCCCGCTTCTGGCAGCGGCTCCTCACGGCAGAGAACGAGGTGGTGCTGACGTCGCCCTATCTGGTGCCCGGCGAACGCGGCATGGCCGGCTTCAAGCAGTTGCGCGACTGGGGCGTCGACGTGACGCTGCTGACCAACTCGCTGGCTGCCAACGACGAACCGCTGGTGCACAGCGGCTATGCGCGCTACCGGGAAAGGCTGCTGAAAGAGGGCGTCGACCTGTACGAACTGAGCCCCGCACGCACCACCCGCAACAAGCGCCTGGGCGTGTTCGGCAGCTCGCTCGGGCGCCTGCACGCCAAGACGGCGGTGGTCGACAAGCGGCTGATCTTCATCGGCTCGGTCAACCTCGACCCGCGCTCGGCGACGCAGAACACCGAACTGGGCCTGGCGGTGTTCAGCCCCCAGCTGGCGCGCGAGATGCTGCGCATCATCAACATCAGCAAGCTGGAGAGCGCCTACCGCGTGCGCATCGATCCGAAGACCGGGCGGCTCGAATGGCTGTCGATGGACGAGGACAAGGAGGTCGTCCTGTACGACGAGCCGGAATCGAGCTGGCTGCAGCGGCTCTACAACAACGTCCTCGGGCCGCTGGTGCCGGAAGACCTGCTCTGACGCCGCTGCGCCGACCGCGGCTCAGCCGCCGTGGAAGCGCACCACCAGCGGCACGATCAGCAGCGCGACGATGTTGATGATCTTGATAAGCGGGTTGATCGCCGGACCGGCCGTGTCCTTGTAGGGGTCGCCCACCGTGTCGCCGGTGACGGCGGCCTTGTGGGCTTCGCTGCCCTTGCCGCCGTGGTGGCCGTCTTCGATGTACTTCTTGGCGTTGTCCCAGGCACCGCCGCCGGTGCACATGCTGATTGCCACGAACAGGCCAGTGACGATGGTGCCCATCAGCAGGCCACCCAGCGCCTTCGGCCCCAGCAGCAGGCCGACCAGGATCGGCACCACCACCGGCAGCAGCGAGGGGATCATCATTTCCTTGATCGCCGCGCCGGTCAGCATGCCGACCGCCTTGCCGTACTCGGGCTTGGCGGTGCCTTCCATGATGCCGGGGATGTCGCGGAACTGGCGGCGCACTTCCTCCACCACCGCGCCGGCGGCACGGCCCACGGCTTCCATTGCCATGGCGCCGAACAGATAAGGAATCAGCCCGCCGATGAAGAGGCCGACGATCACCATCGGGTCGCTCAGGTTGAAGCTGATGGCCTGGCCGTAGCTTTCCAGCTTGTGCGTGTAGTCGGCGAAGAGCACCAGGGAGGCGAGGCCGGCCGAGCCGATGGCGTAGCCCTTGGTCACGGCCTTGGTCGTGTTGCCGACGGCATCCAGTGGGTCGGTGACGGCGCGCACGCTGGCAGGCAGCTCGGCCATCTCGGCGATGCCGCCGGCGTTGTCGGTGATGGGGCCGTAGGCGTCGAGCGCGACCACGATGCCTGCCATGCTCAGCATGGCCGTCGCCGCGACGGCAATGCCGTAAAGGCCGGCCAGCGAATACGACGCGAGGATTGCGATGCAGACGAAGATCACCGGCCAAGCGGTGGAACGCATCGACACGCCCAGCCCCGCGATGATGTTGGTGCCGTGGCCGGTGGTCGAGGCCTGCGCGATGTGCCGCACCGGCTTGTACTGCGTGCCGGTGTAGTACTCGGTGATCCAGACCAGCGCGGCGGTCAGCACCAGGCCGACGGCGCAGGCGCCGAACAGCTTCATCACGCTGCCGGTGGGCGCGATCGCGTTGTCGGGAATCAGCCAGGCGGTGACGAAGTAGAACGCGATCAGCGAAAGGATGCCCGCAACGGCCAGGCCCTTGTAGAGCGCCGGCATCACATTGACCATGCCCGGCGATGCCTTCACGAAGAAGCAGCCGATGATCGACGCGATGATCGACACGCCGCCCAGCGCCAGCGGGTACAGCACCGCGTTCACCGGCGCTGCAGCGACCATCAGCGCACCCAGCACCATGGTGGCGATCAGCGTCACCGCGTAGGTTTCGAACAGGTCGGCCGCCATGCCGGCGCAGTCGCCGACGTTGTCGCCCACGTTGTCGGCGATCACGGCCGGGTTGCGCGGGTCGTCTTCCGGGATGCCGGCCTCGACCTTGCCCACCAGGTCGGCACCGACGTCGGCGCCCTTGGTGAAGATGCCACCGCCCAGCCGCGCGAAGATCGAGATCAGCGACGAACCGAAGGCGAAGCCGATCAACGGGTTGAGCAGCGAGGCCAGGCTCTTGTCCGGCGTGAGGTTGCCGTTGCCCGCCAGGAACCAGTAGAAGCCGGTGACCCCCAGCAACCCGAGGCCGACCACCAGCATGCCGGTGATGGCGCCGCCGCGGAAGGCGACGTCGAGCGCCGGGCCGATGCCCTGCGTGGCCGCCTGCGCGGTGCGCACGTTGGCCCGCACCGAGACGTTCATGCCGATGAAGCCGCAGGCGCCCGACAGCACGGCGCCGATGACGAAGCCGACCGCGGTGGTGGCATCGAGGAAGATGCCGATCAGGATGGCCAGCACCAGCCCGACGATGGCGATGGTGACGTACTGCTTGGCGAGGTAGGCCGCCGCGCCCTGCTGGATCGCCGCGGCGATTTCCTGCATGCGGGGGTTGCCGGGGTCCTTGGCCAGGATCCAGCTGCGGGCCCAGACACCATAGCCGACGGCGATGAGGCCGCAGACCATGGCGAGGACGAGAGGGGTGTTGCCGATCATTGCTTGCATCTCCATTCGTTCGTTGTGACTTGTGGAGACGAAAGCCGAACCCGGTGCGCAACGCGTACGGGTCGAGGCTTCCGTCGCGTTGCTTCCTCGAAGCCTGCGCCGCGGACGACGCAGGCCGATTGGCCAACGGGCGCAATTTACAGGCAAATGTCGGGAACCGTGTCGCCCGTGTAGGGTTCGGAAAGTAAACTGCGGGTTTCTCCGCATCCCACTCCAACTTTCAAACTACAGCGACAACACCATGTCCTTCGACAAAGTCTCCCCCGGCAAGAACATTCCAGATGCCTTCAACGTGGTCATCGAGATCCCGATGAACTCGGACCCGATCAAGTACGAAGTGGACAAGGAATCGGGCGCGCTTTTCGTCGACCGCTTCATGACAACCGCCATGTACTACCCGGCGAACTATGGCTACGTGCCGCAGACGCTCAGCGGCGACGGCGACCCAGTCGACGTGCTGGTGATCGCGCCGTACCCGCTGCTGCCTGGCGTGGTCGTGCCCTGCCGTCCGCTGGGCATCCTGATGATGGAAGACGAAGCCGGCGTCGACGGCAAGGTGCTGGCCGTGCCTACCACCAAGGTGCTGCCGATCTACAGCCACTGGAAGTCGATCGACGACGTGAACCCGATGCGCCTGAAGGCCATCAGCCACTTCTTCGAGCACTACAAGGACCTGGAAGAGGGCAAGTGGGTCAAGGTGCTCGGCTGGGAAGGCATCGAGTCGGCCAAGAAGGAAATCACCGACGGCCTTGCGAACTACGGCAAGAAGTAAAAGTCGACACGACCGGGTGGCCAAAAGGCGCCACGTGGTCGGGACGCTGGCACGCTGCGCCAGCGCGAGGCTGCCCGTCAGCCCTGGGACTTGAACGGGCTGCGCTCGTCCAAGTGCTGCATGTAGTTCTCGATGCCTTCGCCCTCGCGCTCGAGGAAGCGCTCGACCGCGTCGGCGAAGGCCGGATGTGCGAGCCAGTGCGCACTGGTCGTCTTCACCGGCATCAGGGCGCGCGCCATCTTGTGCTCGCCCTGCGCACCGCCCTCGAAGCGCTGCACGCCGTGCGCGATGCACCAGGCCAGCGGCTGGTAGTAGCAGGCCTCGAAGTGCAGGCAATCGACGCGCTCCAGCGCGCCCCAGTATCGGCCATAGGCGGCCTGCGGTGCGTCGGTACGGTCGGGTTCGATCGACAGCGCGATCAGGCTGGCGGCGATGGCTTGGCCGCCCCGCTCGGCCACGAAGAGCAGCCAGGCCTCGGGCAGGGTGTCGGCCATGCGCTGGAAGAAGTCGCGGCTGAGATAGGGCGCGTTGCCGTGCTCGCGGTAGGTGCGGGCGTAGCAGCGGTAGAAGAAGTCCCAGTCGACGGCACCGATGTCACGGCCGCGCGCCCAGCGGAAGGTGACGCCGGCCTCCGTCACCTTGCGGCGCTCCTGGCGGATCTTCTTGCGCTTGTCGTGCGAGAGGCTGGCCAGGAAGGCTTCGAAATCGGCATAGCCCGCGGTGCGGTCGCCGGTCTGGTTCGACCAGTGGAACTGCACCGTGTTGCGCAGCATCAGGCCCTGATCGGCGCAGGCGGCGATGTCTTCGTCGGCACCGAAGAGCAGGTGCAGCGACGACACCTCAGCCTGGGTGCAGAACTCGACCAGGCCCTGCACCAGCAGCGCGCGGCTGTCGGCGTCGCGGGCCAGCAGCCGGGTGCCGGGCACCGGCGTGAAAGGCACGGCGACCAGCGCCTTCGGATAGTAAGCGAGGCCGTGCTGCTCGTAGGCGTTGGCCCAGGCCCAGTCGAACACGTACTCGCCGTAGGAATGGTCCTTGAGGTACAGCGGGCAGGCCGCGATCATCGTCGTGCTGTGCCACAGCGTGGCGAACTGCGCCGTCCAGCCGTGCTCGGGCGTCGCGCTGCCGCTGCGATGCAGCGCGTCGAGGTACTCGTGCCGCATGAAGGGACTGGGCGCTGCCTGCACCGCTAGCAGTGCGTTCCAGGCCTCGGCGTCGATCTCGTCGGGGGATGCGTGGAGTCGGAGAACGGGCTGGGCCATGGGGGACGTCTCAGTGCTTTCGCGCGCCGAGGTACTCGGCAATGTAGATGCCGCCCAGCACGAGCGCCAGCGCCGTCGCGTGGTACGCCGACAGCGGCTCGCCCAGCACCAGCACCGCCAGCAGTGGCCCGAAAATCGGCACCAGGTTCATGAACATGCCGGCGCGTGCGGGACCGATCAGGTGCACCGCCTGCATGAAGGTCAGCTGCGAAATGAACGACGGCAGCAGCCCGATGAAGAAAACCAGCAGCCAGCCTTTGGGGGTCGGCAGGTACGACTGACCCATTGCGATCTCTGCGACGACGAAAGGGACAGAGACGACGGCGGCGACCGCGGCCAGCGCGGCGAAGAACACGATGGCCGGCACGGCCGGCCGTTGCCGCAGGCCGAGCGCGAAGCCGGCGTACAGCACGCAGCCGATGACGATCCACACGTCGCCGATGTTGAACTTCAACGCCGCCAGCCGCGCCAGTTCGCCCTGCGACGCGACGACTGCGATGCCGCCCATGGTCAACACGGCCCCGAGCACCTGCAGCCCGCCGATCCGGGTGCGGTAGAGAAACAGGCTGCCGATGAGCACCAGCACGGGGATGGTGCCCTGGATGATCGCGATGTTGATGGCGGTCGTGTGGTGCGCCGCGGCGTAGAACAGGGCATTGAAGCCGGTGAAGCCGAGTGCGCCCATCAGCGTGATGGAGCGCCAGTGCGGCAGCAGGCTGCGCCAGTGCGTCGCGATCTGCGTGCGGGCGGTCAGCGCCAATGCGACGCAGCAGACGCTCCAGCGCAGGCAGGTCAGCAGCATCGGTGGCACCTCGCCGACGGCCAGCCGCGCCGCGACAGCGTTGGCGCCCCAGGTGAGCATGGTGAAGACGAGCAGGACATAGGCCTGATCGCTGAACCACTGAAAACAGCTGCCGAGGAGGGAAGGAGTGCCGAAAGAACGAGCGCGCATCGCCCGGTGAGCGTACCAGCCCGGACGAGGACCTGCTTCGCGCCGGGCATCGCACAAAGGCGGTGCGCAGCGCCGGGCCGGCGCAGGGGGTTATTCGCGGCGCGTCGCGCGTCGGACGCGTCCATTGGCGTTACGCTATCGACCAATTCATTCACAAAACCGCAGGACGACAAGCCCATGAAACTCATCACCGTGATCGTCAAACCGTTCAAGCTCGACGACGTCCGCGAGGCCCTGGCCGAAGTAGGCGTGTCGGGTCTCACGGTGACCGAGGTCAAGGGCTTTGGCCGCCAGAAGGGGCACACCGAACTCTACCGGGGCGCGGAATACGTGGTGGACTTCCTGCCGAAGATGAAGATCGAGGTGGTCGTCAACGAAGGCGAGGTCGAGCGCTGCGTCGAGGCCATCGTCGGTGCGGCGCGCACCGGGAAGATCGGCGACGGCAAGATATTCGTCACCGAGGTCGAGCGCGTGGTGCGCATCCGCACCGGGGAAGAGGGCGAAGCCGCGGTCTGAGCCCGGTCCGGCCGAGTCGTCAGAGCACTTCGGACAGCCGGTCGCCGCTCGGGTGGCGTCCGATCTCGTCGACCAGCGCCTGGAGCATCGGGCCGGCCTCGGTGTCGCTGCGCACCAACCCCATCTGCCACTCGCCCATGAAGCCTTCGCGGACGCAGTTCGCGAGGAAGGCCAGCAAACCGTCGTAGTAGCCGGCGCTGTTGAGAATGCCGACCGGCTTGTCGTGATAGCCCAGTTGTCGCCAGGTCCAGACCTCGAACAGTTCCTCGAAGGTGCCGATGCCGCCCGCCAGTGCGACGAAGGCATCGGCGCGCTCGCCCATCATCGCCTTGCGCTCGTGCATGGTGTCGACCACGTGCAGCTCATCGCAGAGCGTGTTGGCCAGCTCCTTGTCGACCAGGGCTTTGGGGATGATACCGACCACGCGGCCGCCGGCCCGGCGCGTGGCCTCGGCGACGGTGCCCATCAGGCCGGTGCGGCCGCCGCCGTAGACCAACTGGCCGCGGCGTTCGCCGATCCATCGGCCCACCGCTTCGGCCATCTCGGTGAATTCGGGACGCTCGCCGGGTCGGGAGCCGCAATAAACGCAAATCGAAAAAACAGGAGTCATGGCGCGATCATGCCGTGCCCGAGTGACGCGCGTCGCTCACGGTGTGGTGACCGCGAAACGCTGCCACAGCGCGGCCAGCCAGACGCAACTGCACAGCAGGATGGAGAGCATCACTGCGGCACTGCCCAGGTCCTTGGCGTTCTTGGAAAAGCTGTGCCATTCGGGGCCGATGCGGTCGATGGCGGCCTCGATGCCGCTGTTGAGCAGTTCCACGATCAGCACCAGCACCACCGTGGCCGCCAGCAGGGCGGTTTCCACCCAGCTGCGGCCGACCCAGAAGGCCGCGGGCAGCATCACGATGGCGCAGACCACCTCCTGGCGGAACGCGGCCTCCTTCCAGCCGGCACGGAAGCCGTCGAGCGAGATGAGCACCGCGTGCCACACGCGGTGGATGCCGCGCCGTGCCTTCTGCGGGTTGACCGGCGCCGGGCGGCTCATCGGCGGCTCATGGGCCGCGAACTCACGAGTCGCGTGCCGGCCCAGGCGTCGTGCCAGAACTGCTGTTGCGGATGAAAGCGCGCCAACAGCGCCCATACGGCGACCCAGCCGGTAATCAGCAGTGCCGATTCGCTGCCCGAGAGCTTGAACGGAGCGATGGCTGCCAGCGGCGGCAGGAACCAGATCCAGCACAACAGGTAGCGCACGAAGGCGCGCCCCTGCGAGATCGGGCGGCCCAGCCGGTCGACCACGCGAATGTTCCAGGTCTTCATCGCGAGCGTCTGGCCCTTGGCCCAGAACCAAGTGAAGTACACGGCGAACACGATGAACAGGAAGGCTTGCAGCAGATGCCGGCGGGAGTCCATGGCGTCGCGCATCTGGCCCAGCGTGCTGAACAACCAGCCGGCCACGAAGACGACGGCAAAAAGCAGCATGCCTTCATAAAGCCAGCAGGCCATGCGGCGCCACAGGCCGGGCGTTGGCATCGCCGGCTCGCTGGCCGGCGCACCGCGCAGGCCAGCGGCGGCAGGAGAACTCGAATTCATCGACGAAAGGCGGTCAGGGCGCGGACGACGGCGGCTCGGTCATGCCGGCGCGGCGCGGCGGCGGGGCGGTGGGTACCGCCACCGAGGCGGGCGTGGCGGGCACCGGCGTCAGAGCCTCCACAGGAATGGAAGGTGCCGCGATCATAGGCGCAGGCGTGCCCGATGCGTTCTCGGCCGGTGGCGTCAGCTGGATGCGCGCGCTGTGCTGCCCTTTGACGGCCTGCGGGGGAACCGGCGCCAGCTTCTGCGCCGGAACCGGGCGGATCGTGGTCGCGGCGCCGGGGGGCCGCGGCGTCGCACTTTCGGCCAGGCGGCGTCTTTCTTCCGGCGTCAAGGCCTGGTAGGCCTCCCACTTGGCCTTTCGCTCGTCGACCGGGACCTGCTTGACCTCGGCGAAGTTGAAACGGGCTTGGGCGCGCTCCTGCTGACTGAGCGCGGCCCATTCGGTCATGCGGCTGTGCAGGGTTTGCTTGTCGGCGGACGACAGTTTCGAGTGGTTACGCGACAGCGTCAGCCATTTGCGCTTGTGGCCTTCGCTCAGGCCGTCCCAGTCGGCAGCCAGCGGCTGCAGCGCCTGCTGCTGCTTGGTGCTCAGGTCGCGCCAGAGCGGCTTGGCTGGTGCTTGGATCGCGGAGGCTGCGGATGATGCAGCAGGCGCGCTCGGCGTCTGAGCAGGCCCCGGTATCGCCCATGCAACGAGCATCGCGACCAGCATCGCATTGCGCAGCCAGCCCCTGGTTTGCGCGCGCTGCCACGGCAGCGGGCGGCTGCGACGGTCATCGAGGCGGGGGGTGCGTGGCATGCAGGCGCAGGGTGGCAATGGGAAAATGGAACAGTCAGCGT
The DNA here is from genome assembly GCF_051216635.1 of Variovorax sucrosi. NCBI lineage: Bacteria > Pseudomonadati > Pseudomonadota > Betaproteobacteria > Burkholderiales > Comamonadaceae > Variovorax > Variovorax sucrosi. The sequence continues at coordinate 106,628 of NZ_JBPJZU010000006.1, forward strand.
TTCGTGCTGTCTTCGGACTTCAGGTACTGCGCGAAGCCCGGGTCGGTGTACGCGGCCGGCGGCAGGTCGTCGGTGAGGAGCGCGGAGTCGACCTCGGCCAATTCACGGAAGCGCTGGTCCTCCTGCCAGACGCTGATGCCGACGAGCCCGACCACGAGCGCGACCAGCGGGAACACGGCACCGAAACGCGTCCACCAGACCCCCCCGAGCACTGCACTACTGCCGGAGCCGACGACCACGGCCGCCGGCCGGGCGGACTGCTTGCGCAATGCGACGGCCTGGGCGCGTGCCACGCGCAGCCGTTCGCTGACGTCGTGCGGCATGGTGTCCGCGCCGTCGGAGAGGCGCGCCGCGACACGGCGGCCAAATTGCGCCTCCATGGCGTCGTCGCTGGAAGAGATCGAGTGATTCATAGTGTTATTCCCTTGGCCTTGAGCGCTTTGCTCAGCGCATGGACGGCGCGCGAGCAGTGGGTTTTGACGCTGCCTTCGGAGCAGCCCATGGCCGCCGCGGTTTCGGCCACATCCATTTCCTCCCAGTAACGCATCAGGAAAGCCTCGCGTTGACGGCCGGGCAAGGCGGCGATCTCTTCTTCGATTTCGCGAAACACCTGCGCCCGCCGGGTGGTGTCTTCGGCACTTTCCGTCTCCCGGGAGTCCGCGGGTGAGACGAAGTTCTCGAGCAGGTCGAAATCGCCCCCGTCGTCCGCCGATGATTCGAAGTCGCTCATGTTAGAGAACAGCGCCCGGCGTGTCTTCTGCCGACGGAACCAGTCGAGCGTGCAGTTCGACAGGATGCGCTGGAACAGCATCGGCAGCTCGTTGGGCGGCTTGTCGCCGTAGTGCTCCGCCAGCTTCATCATGCTGTCCTGCACGATGTCGAGTGCCGCTTCCTCGTCCCGCACATGGTAGATCGAGCGCTTGAAGGCGCGTCGCTCCACACTCTTCAGGAAATCGGACAGTTCTTTTTCGGTGGCCAAAGAAAGGGGCGCATCGTGGCGCCGATTGAGGGTCTTTCTCCCGTGGGGGGAGCTCTTTTTGCTGCCCTGGATTATTGCATCGGCTCGGTCCGTCGCATGGCTGCCACGGGCCGTGGCCGGCGGAGTGCCATAATCCGCGCTGCAATTCACAGGCAAACGGGTCACGGTCCGGCGCAACAAATCAGTGCGCCCATGGCTTTGGCCTCAAGTCCCGACGCGGTCTCACAAGGGCTGGCAAGGGGCACCCAAGGTTTTTCGTTCCCGAAAACTCGAAAGGTTCATCATGGAAATCTCCAAGGCGGAGATCGCCTCCGCAGCTGCGGCTGCCGGCGGACAGTCGCAAGAACTCATGGGCGCGGAGGTGCTGATCAAGGCACTCCAGGCCGAAGGCGTCCAGTACGTCTGGGGCTATCCGGGCGGCGCCGTTCTGTACATCTACGACGCGTTCTACAAGCAGGACACGATCCAGCATGTGCTGGTGCGCCATGAACAGGCGGCCGTGCATGCGGCGGACGGCTATGCGCGTGCGACCGGCGAAGTCGGCGTCGCACTGGTCACTTCCGGCCCCGGCCTGACCAACGCGGTCACCGGCATCGCGACGGCCTACATGGACTCGATCCCGATGGTAATCATCTCGGGCCAGGTGCCGACGGCGGCCATCGGGCTCGATGCGTTCCAGGAATGCGACACGGTCGGCATCACCCGGCCCATCGTGAAACACAACTTCCTCGTTAAGGATCCGAAGGATCTGGCCATGACGATGAAGAAGGCCTTCCACATTGCACGCACCGGCCGCCCCGGCCCGGTGGTGGTGGACGTGCCGAAGGACGTCTCGTTCAAGAAGACGCCCTACACCGGCTATCCCGACAAGGTCGAGATGCGCTCGTACAACCCGGTGAAGAAGGGGCATGGCGGCCAGATCCGCAAGGCGCTGCAACTGTTGCTCAACGCCAAACGGCCCTACATCTACACCGGTGGTGGCGTGCTGCTGAGCAATGCCACGAACGAGTTGCGCACGCTGGTCGACATGCTGGGCTACCCGGTCACGAACACGCTGATGGGCCTGGGCGCCTATCCGGCGAGCGATCGCAAGTTCCTGGGCATGCTGGGCATGCACGGCACCATCGAAGCCAACAACGCGATGCAGAACTGCGACGTGCTGCTGGCCGTGGGCGCGCGCTTCGACGACCGGGTGATCGGCAACCCGAAGCACTTCGCGCAGAACGAACGCAAGATCATCCACATCGACATCGACCCGTCGAGCATCTCCAAGCGCGTGAAGGTCGATATCCCGATCGTCGGTGATGTGAAGGATGTACTGACCGAGTTGATTTCGATGATCCGCGAGGCGACGCAGAAGCCCGACGCCGGCGCGCTGGCCGACTGGTGGAAGACAATCGAAGCCTGGCGCAGCAAGGACTGCCTGGCCTACGACCGTGGCAACAAGGACGTGATCAAACCGCAGTACGTGGTCGAGACGCTCTGGAACATGACCAAGGACGCCGACGCGTACATCACGTCGGACGTCGGTCAGCACCAGATGTGGGCCGCGCAGTACTACCGCTTCGATGAGCCGCGCCGCTGGATCAATTCCGGTGGCCTGGGCACCATGGGCGTGGGCATTCCGTATGCGATGGGCATCAAGCTCGCGAAGCCGGAGTCGGAGGTGTTCACCATCACCGGCGAAGGCTCGGTGCAGATGTGCATCCAGGAACTCTCGACCTGTCTGCAGTACAACACGCCGATCAAGATCTGCGCGTTGAACAACCGCTACCTGGGCATGGTGCGCCAGTGGCAGGAGATCGAATACTCCGGCCGCTATAGCCACAGCTACATGGACGCGCTGCCGAATTTCGTCAAGCTGGCCGAGGCCTATGGCCACGTCGGCATGCTGATCGAGCGGCCCGAGGACGTGGAGCCGGCGCTGCGAGAGGCACGCAAGCTCAAGGACCGCACCGTCTTCATGGACTTCCGCACCGACCCGACCGAGAACGTGTTCCCGATGGTCAAGGCCGGTATGGGCATCACCGAGATGCTGCTGGGCTCCGAAGACCTCTGAGATCTAAGCGCCGGGCCTTCCGGGCCCGACTTTCGCCACTTAATTCGACGAATCTATTGCTCGCCAAGCCCGTGCATTACCGTGCGCGGGGGAGGGCGGCGAAAAGAGGAGTCTGCACCCATGAAACACATCATTGCTGTCCTGCTGGAAAACGAGCCCGGTGCGCTGTCGCGCGTGGTGGGCCTGTTCTCGGCCCGTGGCTACAACATCGAATCGCTGACCGTGGCGCCGACCGAGGACCCGAGCCTCTCGCGCATGACCATCGTGACAGCCGGTTCGGACGACGTGATCGAGCAGATCACCAAGCACCTGAATCGCCTGATCGAGGTGGTCAAGGTCGTCGACCTGACCGAGGGTTCCTACACCGAGCGCGAGCTCATGATGGTGAAGGTGCGCGCGGTCGGCAAGGAGCGCGAGGAAATGATGCGCATGGCGGAGATTTTCCGCGGACGCATCATCGACGTGACCGACAAGAGCTACACCATCGAGCTCACCGGCGACCACGGCAAGAACGATGCCTTCCTCGAGGCCATCGATCGCGCTGCCATTCTCGAAACCGTGCGTACCGGTGCCAGCGGCATCGGGCGCGGCGAGCGCATCCTGCGCGTCTAGTTTTCCAATCACACCCACCAACGAGTCAACGAAGGAGCAATCATGAAGGTTTATTACGACAAGGACGCGGACCTGAGCCTGATCAAGGGCAAGACCGTCGCGATCATCGGCTATGGGTCGCAAGGCCATGCCCACGCCCAGAATCTGAACGACAGCGGCGTGAAGGTCGTGGTCGGCCTGCGCAAGGGCGGTGCGTCCTGGCCCAAGGTCGAGAAGGCCGGCCTCAAGGTCGCCGAAGTTGCCGACGCGGTGAAGGCCGCCGACATCGTCATGATCCTGCTGCCCGACGAGCAGATCGCCAACGTCTACAAGAACGACGTGGCTCCGAACATCAAGGAAGGCGCCTCGCTCGTCTTCGCGCACGGCTTCAACGTGCACTACGGTTTCGTGCAGCCGCGCGCCGACCTCGACGTGTGGATGGTCGCCCCCAAGGCGCCCGGCCATACCGTGCGCGGCACGTACACGCAAGGCGGCGGCGTGCCGCACCTCGTGGCGGTGCACCAGGACAAGTCGGGCAAGGCGCGTGACCTGGCCCTGAGCTATGCAGCAGCCAATGGCGGCGGCAAGGCCGGCATCATCGAAACGAACTTCCGCGAAGAAACCGAGACCGACCTGTTCGGCGAACAAGCGGTTTTGTGCGGTGGCACGGTCGAGCTGATCAAGGCCGGTTTCGAAACGCTGGTGGAAGCCGGCTACGCACCCGAAATGGCCTACTTCGAATGCCTGCACGAGCTCAAGCTGATCGTCGACCTGATCTATGAGGGCGGCATCGCCAACATGAACTACTCGATCTCGAACAACGCCGAATACGGCGAGTACGTGACCGGCCCGCGCATCATCACCGACGAGACCAAGAAGGTCATGAAGCAGGTGCTCAAGGACATCCAGACCGGCGAGTACGCCAAGAGCTTCGTGCTGGAAGCCGCTGCAGGCCAGCCGGCGCTGATCAGCCGTCGTCGCATCAACGCGGAGCACCAGATCGAAGTGGTCGGCGCTCAGCTGCGCAAGATGATGCCCTGGATCATGAAGAACAAGCTGGTCGACCAGACCAAGAACTGATCGTTCTCCACGCTGTCGAGGCCACCGTTCGCGGTGGCCTTTTTCTTTCCGGCCGCACCGGATGCCTGAACTAAACTGCCGACAAATGCACGACGACACCCTTCCCGACGAGATCCAGCCACGCAAGCGCCGCAAGGGCATCTACATCCTGCCCAACCTTTTCACGCTGGCCGCGCTGTTCGGTGGTTTCTATTCGATCGTGATGGCGATGAACGCGCGCTTCGACCTCGCAGCGCTCGGCGTCTTCGCCGCGATGGTGCTCGACAGCCTGGATGGGCGCGTAGCGCGCATGACCAATACCCAGAGCGCGTTCGGCGAGCAGATGGATTCGCTGTCGGACATGGTGTCCTTCGGAGCCGCGCCGGCGCTCATCGCTTACGAGTGGTCGCTCAAAGGCCTGGGGCGCTGGGGCTGGATCGCAGCGTTCGTCTACTGCGCCTGCGCGGCACTGCGCCTCGCGCGTTTCAACGTGAACACGGGCGTGGTCGACAAGCGCTGGTTCCAGGGCCTGCCGTCGCCTGCAGCGGCGGCGCTGGTGGCGGGCTTCATCTGGCTCATGACCGAGTGGGGCAAGCGCGGCGGCGAAGTGCTCTACCTCTCGTGGATCCAGATCACCTGGATCACCTTCGCCTTCACGCTGTACGCCGGGCTGTCGATGGTGACCAACGCGCCGTTCTACAGCTTCAAGGACATCCAGATGAAGAAGAGCGTGCCCTTCGCGGCGATCGTGCTCATCGCGCTGGGCATCGCCGTGATCAACATTCATCCGCCAACGGTGCTCTTCGGCCTGTTCGTGGCCTACGGCCTGAGCGGCTACGTGGTCTATGGCTGGCGCAAGGCCAAGGGCCAGCCGGTGAGCGTGATCAGTATTTCCACTGACGAGCCGGACGAGCGCGGCCTGCACAACTGAATGCGGCCTGTGCTACATTCGCAATTCTCATGAAAAAGATTTCGCTGGCCCTACTACTCATCCCCTTCGGGCGGAGACGGTAGCGCACGCGCATCCCTCACCACGGCCCGTTCGCACCAGCAACGGGCCGTTTTGTTTGGGGTTGCTGGTGGTCCACCTACCACCGAAAGAATCGTCATGTTGAAGCAACCGCAAGCCAAGTACCGCGCCTTTGCACCGATCGGCCTGAAGGACCGTACCTGGCCCGACACCGTTCTGACCAAGGCCCCGATCTGGCTGTCGACGGATCTGCGTGACGGGAACCAAGCCTTGGTCGAGCCGATGGACATCGCCCGCAAGATGCGCATGTTCGAGACGCTGGTGGCGATCGGCTTCAAGGAGATCGAGGTCGGCTTTCCGTCGGCATCTCAGATCGAGTTCGACTTCGTGCGCAAGCTGATCGAGGAAGACCGCATTCCCGACGACGTGACGATCCAGGTGCTGACCCAGGCGCGCGACCACCTCATCGCCCGCACCTTCGAATCGCTGCAGGGCGCGCCGCGTGCCATCGTCCACCTGTACAACGCCGTGGCGCCGGTGATGCGCCGTGTGGTGCTCGGCATGGACGAAGACCAGATCGTCGAACTCGCCAGCAACCATGCGCGCATGTTCAACGACTTCGCCGCGAAGCAGCCGGCCACGCAGTGGACCTTCCAGTATTCGCCCGAAATGTTCTCGGGCACCGACGTCGTGTTCTCCAAGCGCGTGGTCGATGCGGTCACCGATGTCTGGGCGCCGACGCCGCAGCACAAGTGCATCGTCAACCTGCCTACGACGGTCGAGCATTCCACGCCGAACATCTTTGCCGACATGATCGAGTGGATGCACCGCCACCTGGCGCGTCGCGATTCCATCGTGCTGTGCGTGCATCCGCACAACGACCGCGGCACGGGCACGGCCGCCGGCGAGCTGGCCCTGATGGCCGGCGCGGAGCGCATCGAAGGTTGCCTGTTCGGCAATGGCGAGCGCACCGGCAATCTCGACTTGGTGAACGTCGCGCTCAATCTCTACACGCAAGGCGTATCGCCCGAGCTCGACTTCTCGAACATCGACGAGATCCGCGCGACGGTCGAGCATTGCAACCAGATTCCGGTGCATCCGCGCCATCCCTATGTCGGCGACCTGGTCTACACCTCGTTCTCGGGTTCGCACCAGGACGCGATCAAGAAAGCCTTCGCCGCGCGCAAGGACGGCGATATTTGGGACATGCCCTACCTCCCGATCGACCCGAAGGACGTCGGCCGCAGCTATGAGGCCGTGATCCGCGTCAACAGCCAGTCGGGCAAGGGGGGCATGGCCTACCTGCTCGAGAGCGAATACGGCATCGAGATGCCGCGCCGGCTGCAGATGGAGTTCATGCAGGTCGTCCAGAAGGTGATGGACGTCGCGGGCAAGGAGCTGACCGCGGCCGACCTCTATGCGCTCTTCGAGCGGGAGTACGGCCTGAAGACGGTGCAGGCGCTGCAACACCGGGTGCTCGAGGAAGAGGGCGAAGGCGCTGATGCATCGGTGCTGCTGCGCGGCGATCTTCCCTGGGATGGCGAGGATCGGCACATCGAGGGCCGTGGCAATGGCCCGATCGATGCCTTCATCCAGGCGCTGGCCGAGAGCACCGGGCACACGATCCGCGTGGTCGACTACCACCAGCATGCGGTTGGCGCGGGCGCCGATGCGCAGGCGGTGGCCTACCTCGAGCTGCGGGTCGACGACAGCCAGACCCTTTTCGGCGTCGGCATCGACGCGAACATCGTCTCGGCATCGCTCAAGGCCATCGTCTCGGGGCTGGAGCGGGCCCGTGCACAGGGCGCACGCAGCGCACAATCCGACACGCTGGCCGCCTGAACTGCGCGGCCGACCACAACGAAGACAAGGAACCCGCGATGACCGACAAGCTGATCATTTTCGACACCACCTTGCGCGACGGCGAACAGTCGCCGGGTGCCTCCATGACCAAGGACGAGAAGCTGCGCATCGCCAAGCAACTGGAGCGCCTGAAGGTCGATGTGATCGAGGCGGGCTTCCCGGCCAGCTCGAACGGCGATTTCGAGGCGGTGCGGCTCATCGCGAACGCGATCAAGGATGCCACCGTCTGCGGACTGTCGCGCGCCAATGACCGCGACATCTCGCGCGCTGCCGAGGCACTCAAAGGTGCCGCCAGCGGCCGGATCCACACCTTCATCGCCACCTCGCCGCTGCACATGGAGAAGAAGCTGCGCATGTCGCCCGACGAGGTGTTCGAGCAGGCCAAGCTGGCGGTGCGATTTGCCCGCAACCAGGTCGCCGACGTCGAGTTCAGCCCGGAAGACGGCTATCGCAGCGACATGGATTTCCTCTGCCGCGTGCTCGAGGCGGTGATCGCCGAGGGCGCGACGACGATCAACGTGCCGGACACGGTGGGCTACGCCATCCCCGAACTCTACGGCACCTTCATCAAGACGCTGCGCGAGCGCATCCCGAACAGCGACAAGGCCATCTGGTCGGTGCATTGCCACAACGACCTGGGCATGGCGGTTGCGAATTCCCTGGCCGGTGTGAAGATCGGCGGCGCCCGCCAGGTCGAATGCACCATCAACGGCCTGGGCGAGCGTGCGGGCAACTGCTCGCTCGAAGAAGTCGTGATGGCGGTGAAGACACGAAAGGACTACTTCGGGCTCGAACTGGGTATCGACACCCAGCACATTCTGGCGGCCAGCCGCATGGTGAGCCAGACCACTGGTTTTGTGGTGCAGCCGAACAAAGCGGTGGTCGGCGCCAACGCCTTCGCGCACGCCTCGGGCATTCACCAGGACGGCGTGCTGAAGGCCCGCGACACCTACGAGATCATGCGCGCCGAAGACGTGGGCTGGAGCAACAACAAGATCGTGCTGGGTAAGCTGAGCGGGCGTAACGCCTTCAAGCAGCGCCTGCAGGAACTGGGCGTGACCATGGCGAGCGAGGCCGACATCAACGCCGCCTTCGCCCGCTTCAAGGAGTTGGCCGATCGCAAAAGCGAGATTTTCGACGAAGACATCCTCGCACTGGTCAGCGACGAGGAGGGTTCAGGCGTTGGTGACCAGTTCGGCTTCGTGTCCTTGTCGCAGCACAGCGAAACCGGCGAGCGCCCGCACGCCCGCGTCGTGTTCACCGTGCAGGGCCAGGAGGTGACCGGTCAGTCGGACGGAAACGGTCCCGTCGACGCTTCGCTGAAGGCGATCGAGTCTCACGTCCGAAGTGGGGCGGAAATGGTCCTTTATTCGGTCAATGCAATCAGCGGATCGACGGAAAGCCAGGGCGAAGTCACGGTACGCTTGCAGAACGCCGGTCGGGTCGTGAACGGCGTGGGCGCCGACCCCGACATCGTGGTGGCGTCTGCCAAAGCTTATTTGAGTGCGCTCAACAAGTTACAGAGCCAAGCTGAGAGAGTGGCCGCACAGGGCTAGTTGTCTTGCGATCCTTTTGTTTCGTGTGAAGAAAGGGCCGCAAGTAACTGTTATTGCGTGCTTTTTTTGATTTCGATACACTGCGGGTACTTTTTTCGCCGCTGGAGAGTTCTTGATGCCTGAAGCCCGTCCCCACCGAGTTTCATCCCAGCGGGTCCGCCACGTCCTTCGCTTGCTTGCCGCCACGGTCTGTGCCGCGGCCGTCATCGTGCCGGCCGCTCATGCCGCGACCCAGCGTTCGGTGAGCCCCAAGAAGACGCAGAGCGCCGTCGACAGCAAGCGCAAGACCGCACCGGTCGCGCAGCGTGCCTCCAGGGCCGACGCGACGGAGAAGAGCGTGCGCGGCGGCAAGAACGTCGTGGCGACCATCCGCACGAAAGGTGGCAAGACCGTCGTGGCGGTCGAGCGCCGCTCCGTGGTGCGCGTCGAGCAACCCGCGCGCCTTTCGTACGGCCAACTCGCCGGTCTGCATGCCACCGACGACGCGCTCGATCTGAAGTCGAGTGCCGCGCTGGTGATCGATCAGGACACGCGTGAGGTGTTGTTCAGCAAGAATGACCACGCCGTGCTGCCCATCGCTTCGCTCACCAAGCTGATGACCGGCCTGCTGATCAGCGAAGCTCAGTTGCCGATGGACGAACTGCTGACCATCACCCAGGACGATGTCGATACCGAGAAGGGCAGCAGCTCGCGCCTGCGCATCGGCGCCACGTTGTCGCGCGGCGAACTGCTGCACCTGGCTCTCATGTCGAGCGAAAACCGTGCGGCCCATGCGCTTGGGCGCACCTATCCCGGCGGCTTGGCGACTTTCGTCAGCATGATGAACGCCAAGGCCAGGATGCTCGGCATGAAGGACACGCGCTATGTCGAACCAACCGGCCTGTCGAGCCGGAACCAGTCCAGTGCACAGGATCTGGCATTGCTGGTGAATACCGCCTCGGGCAACGCCACGGTGCGCGAACTCTCGACCTCGCCGGCCTATCAGGTCGAAGTCGGCAACCGCGTGCTGCAGTACAACACCACCAACCGTCTGGTGAAGAGCCCCGACTGGGAAATCGGTCTGCAGAAGACCGGCTACATCTCCGAAGCCGGGCAGTGCCTGGTGATGCAGGCGCGCATTGCGGGCCGCAAGGTGATCATGGTGTTCCTGGATTCGGCCGGCAAGCTCAGCCGCATCGGCGATGCCGAGCGCGTACGCCGCTGGGTCGAGGCCACGCACCTCATGTCGCCGACGCTGCAGGCGGCCTCGCAGCACGTCGCTGGCGACTGACCGACCTTCGGCCTTCGGCAGCCGCCTCGGCAGCCGCGCTTCAGCCGGCGGCTGGGGCGCTTTGGTTGAACCCCAGTGCGTTGGAGATTTCGCTGGCGGTGGCCTGCAGCTTGGGAAGCCATCCTTCATCCAGGCGGTCGGCCGGCGCCGAAATCGATAGCCCCGCGACCAGCTTGCTCTGGTCGTCGTAGATGCCGGCGGCCATGCAGCGCACGCCGAGTTCCAGTTCCTCGTTGTCCCGCGCGATGCCGTACTGGCGTGCCTTGGCGAGCTCGCGTTCCAGCATCGGCAACTGCGTGATGCTGTTGCGGGTGTGGCCGGCCAGGCCGGTGCGCGTGGCATAGCTGCGCACGCGCTGCGGATCGTCCGCCGCCAGAAACAGCTTGCCGGTGGAGGTGAGGTGCAAGGGGGCCCGGCCGCCGATGGCGCGGACCACCTGCATCCCCGAGCGCTCGCTGTAGGCACGCTCGATGTAGACGATCTCGTCGCCCTGGCGCATGCTGAGATTGACCGGTTGCTGGGTCAGCTTGTGCAGTTCGCGCATCGGTACCAACGCCGCGTCGCGCACGTTCAGCCGGCCCTTCACGAGATTGCCAAGCTCCAGGAGGCGCATTCCCAGGCGATAGCTGCCTGCTTCAGGCCGGTCGACGAAGCGGCCGACCGCCAGGTCATTCAGGATGCGGTGCGTGGTCGAGGGGTGCAGGCCGGTCTTCTCGCTGATCTCCTTGAGTGAGATCGCTTCTTCGCGCGAGGCCAGCACATCGATCAAGGCGAACATGCGCTCGATGACCTGGATGACCGGCGTGGCGGGGACGTCTGATTGTGGTTTTCTCATGGGCGCAGCGCGGGTGATGTCCGGGCTGCGATTTTACTTGGTGAAATCGCGAGACTGCCAGCGTCCGTCGACCAGCACCTCGTGCGGCGCGTAACGCGCCTTGTAGTTCATCTTCGGGCTGGCCTCGATCCAGTAGCCGAGATAGACGTAGGGCAGCCCGAGCTGGCGCGCCTGGGCGATTTGCCACAGCACGCCGTAGTTGCCGTAGCCGGCCCCTTCGTCCGTCTCGTAGAAGGTGTAGACGGCCGAGATGCCGTCATTGAGCACGTCGAGGATCGACACCATCTTCAGCGCACCGGCGCTGCCGTCGGGCTGCGTTTCACGGAATTCCACCAGACGCGAATTCACGCGGCTCTGCAGCAGGAACTGGGTGTACTGGTCGATGCTGTCGTGGTCCATGCCGCCCCCGGCGTGGCGGCCATTCTGGTAGCGCAGATAGAGCTGGTAGTGCTCTGGCATGAAGCAGAGTTTGAGCACCCGCGCCTGCAGATCGGCATGGCGTCTCACGGCGCGGCGCTGGCTGCGGTTGGCTTGGAAATCGTTGACCCGCACGCGCAGCGGCACACAGGCGCTGCAGCCGTCGCAGTAGGGCCGGTAGGTGAACATGCCGCTGCGGCGGAAGCCGTTGCGCACCAGGTCGGAGTACGCGTCGTTGTGAATCAGGTGGCTCGGCGTCGCGACCTGCGAGCGCGCCTGCCGGCCCGGCAGATAGCTGCACGGATAGGGTGCCGTTGCATAGAACTGCAACGTATGGAGCGGGAGTTCCTTGGGGTGCGTCACGTCGTCTAAAAAGGTCGCGCGGGCAGCAGTTCGGACCAGTATACGGGCTCGAAATGCCAGGCGGGGCCGGGTTCTTCGCGTGCCTTGGCGACGTGCGCAACGAAGCGCGCCCGCGGCATTTCGCTGGCCCCGAGGCTGGCCAGGTGCGCGGTGTTCTGCTGGCAGTCGATGAGTTGCACGCCGGCCCGTCGGCACAGGCACACCAGCGCAGCCAGGGCGATCTTCGATGCATCGGTGCGACGCGCGAACATCGACTCGCCAAAGACGGCGCGACCGATGCCGACGCAGTAGAGGCCGCCGACGAGTTCGCCGTCGATCCACGTCTCCACGCTGTGCGCATGGCCGGCACGATGCAATGCCCCGTAGGCCTCGACCATCGGCGGGACGATCCAGGTGCCCGACTGACCTTCCCGCGGCGCGGCAGAGCAGGCGCGGATGACGGTGCCGAAGTCATGGTCGATGCGGATCTCGCAGCGTGGATCCATGCGGAAGGCCTGCAGCACCTTGCGCAGCGAGCGGTGCAGTCGGAATGAGGCGGGCGCCAGCGCCATCCGCGGGTCGGGGCTCCACCACAGGATCGGCTGATCGTCGCTGAACCAGGGAAAGATCGCGTGACTGTAGGCGTCGAGCAAGGTCGGCACATCGAGCGCGCCGCCGGCAGCCAGCAGGCCCGGCACCGGGTCCAAAGGGCCCCAGGCCTGCGCAGGAGTGGGCATCGGGTCGCCCGGAGCGAGCCAGGGCAGGCTCATGGCGAGTATGGCGGCGGCTGCCGGCGGGGCAGGCGCCGGGACGGCAAAAAGCGAAGGTAAGCCAAAGGTTTTGTATTAACAGTCTGTCAACTATCTGGCAAGCGCGGCGTCGCAGAGTGGCCACGCCGTTGCGTCGACTTCTTCACGGAACGGCCGACTCCGGCGCTTGCATACGCTCACCGTGATCGGATCGCGCTTGTGGCGCGGGCCTGCCGCGCAAGAATAGCGGCACAACAAGATTCAGGGGGACAAAGTGACGATGCAAATTGGAACCGGAGCGAGGCCCGTTGCGAGACGGTACACCGCCTTGCCGCGCCGAGACGGCGCCTAGGGCTCGACCGTGCTGCAGCGCTTGCTTGCCTCATCGTTGATCACGCCGCCGGCCATCTGGGGCAAGTTGCCGGCCCATGCCGACTTCGTCGGCACCCGATCGAGTGCGCGGCATCGCGCCGCGTGGAGCGCATGGCTGCAGGCGCAGGGCGAGGCCGTGCTGGGGGCCGACGGCGACGCCGAGGCCCGCGCGCTGCCCACGGTTTTCGTCTTGCCGCCCGGGGCGCTGCCCTTCGCGCCGCATCGATTCGTCGTTGGCGTGGTGGCGGCCTCCTGCGACCGGTTCGGCCGGCCGCACCCGCTGGTCATCTATCACGAGGCCCATCCGAGATGGGTCGCGCGCCACTTTGCGCGGCAGGCCCGCGAGCCGAACGACTGGTTCTTCTGGTTGGCACGGATCGTCATCCGGCATGGCAGCCTGTTCGACGCCGCCGACGTGCGAACGCTGGAGCGCATGGTCCATGCCCTGTGGGGTCTGCATGCACCCACCTGGCTCGAACTCGCGACCGCCGGTCGGCAGGGTGCGCCCGCACCCGCACCGGCTCGGGTGCAGGCCCTGCTCGACCGCATGGCGGGGCCGGTACGGCAGGATGACCCGGGGCGCCGGTTCTGGGGCGTGCGCCACCTGCCCTGGACCGACTGGCCGCAGCGGCTGCGTCGGCATCCTTGCGAGTCCGTCTTCTGGCAGCAAGATGCGCGTGGGCGCTACGTGAACGCCTCGGATCGCCTCGACACGCTGTGGGGCGGGCTTTCATGACGGTGCGGGCGTCCGACACGGGCGGGAGCGGCAGCACGCCGCTCGTGCTGCGGCTGGTCCGCAGCCGCGGGTTGCAGCGTGTCGGCGCCTTCAACATTGCACCGGAGGGCTCGGGGGTGGCCACGGCGCTGCAGATCGGTGGCGTCCCCTTGTCGGAAGCGGGCATCGAAGACGCGGACCGATGCGTGATCGCGCGGCTCGACGGCCAGTGGATCCTATGCAATGAGAGCCGAGGACTGGTCTGCGCACTGAACGGCCAGCGCATCGGGCTGGGCAAGCGCCCCGCGCTCTTCGACGGCGACGTGCTCGAACTCGGGTTGTTGCGCTTCGAGATCGATGCGGCGCCCAGTGGCGGACACGGTGTCGCCGAAGCCGAACCGCCCCCTTGGGTGCAACTGGCTGGATACGATCCGTTGGGGCGGGGTGCGGCAGCCGCGAGCACCGGCTTCCTGCCGTTGGCGCAGCCGCCCGATTCCACCTGGTAGTTCGGTGCGCTGTGCCGCTCGGCTGCAAGCTCTGCAGCCAGCCCGTATAGTGGCCGCTCGACAACCCTTGCGCGCTGCGCCCTCGCCGACCCCGGCCGGCGCGCGCGTTCTGCAGGACACCGCGTGGACCACGACACTCCCTCCGATCCCCTCCGCTTCGGCAGCGGCCAGGCCGTCCGCCGGCTGGAAGACCAAGCCCTCCTGTCCGGTGCCGGCCGGTACACGGACGACGTGCAGCCCGCAGGGCTCACGCACCTGATCTTTGTCCGCTCACCCTACCCGCATGCGCGCATCGCCGCGGTCGACACATCGTCCGCGCTCGAGATGCCCGGCGTCGTCGGCATCCTGAGCGGCGCCGATCTGGCGGCCGCCGGCGTCCAGCCGATGCCTGGCACCGCGGGCTTCAAGCGACCTGACGGCGGGCCTGGCGTGTCGCCGCCGCGGCGTGCGCTGGCGCACGAACGTGTGCGATTCGTGGGTGAACCGGTGGTCGCGGTGGTCGCCGAAACGGTCGAGCAGGCGCGCAACGCGGCCGAGGCCGTGTTCGTGGACTACGAGGAACTGCCGATGGTGGTCGACCTCGCAGCAGCGGCAGCCCCGGGCGCCCCGCAGATCCTCGACGAGGCGCCCGGCAACATCGCCGCGGAAGCGCGGCACGGCAGCATCGACGCCACGACCGCCGCCTTTGCGCAAGCGAAGCACGTGGTCGCGCTCGACATCGTCAACCAGCGCGTGGTGGCGCTCACCATCGAACCGCGCGTGGTGCTGGCCGACATCGAGGAGGGCACCGGCCGGCTCAGCATCCGCATGAGCACGCAGATGCCCTCGGGCGTGCGCAACTCGGTGTGCGATGCCATCGGCCTGCCGAAGGAACAGGTGCGCGTGGTGGTCGGCGATGTCGGCGGCGGCTTCGGCATGAAGACCGGCGCCTACCCGGAAGACATCGCTGTCGCGTACTGCGCGCACGTGCTCAAGCGGCCCGTCAAATGGGTGGCCGACCGCAGCGAGGAATTCCTCTCGTCCGCGCACGGCCGTGACATTGCGTCGCATGGCGAACTCGCGCTCGATGCCGACGGCAAGATCCTCGCGCTGCGCATCCATACGCTGGCCAACGTCGGCGCGTACGCGACCGGTACCGGCGTGGCCATCCAACTGCTGATCGGCCCGTGGGTGCAGACCAGCGTCTACGATATCCGGACCGTCGACTTCCACTTCCAGGCGGTGCTCACCAACTGCGCGCCGACAGGCGCTTACCGCGGCGCCGGCCGGCCGGAAGCCATCTTCATGATGGAGCGCCTGATGGACGAGGCCGCGCGCCAGACCGGCATCGACCGCGTCGAACTGCGTCGCCGCAACTTCATCCGGCCTGAACAGATGCCGTACATCAACCCGATGAGGCAGGTCTACGACACCGGCCAGTTCGAGAAGGTGATGGACCAGGGCCTGGCGCTGGCCGACTGGAGCGGCTTCGAGGCGCGCGCTGCCGCCTCGCAGGCGGCCGGCAAGATGCGCGGCCTCGGCATCGCGACCTTCCTCGAATGGACCGGCGGCAACGTCTTCGAGGAACGCGTCACCGTGGCCGTGAAGCCCGACGGCTTCATCGAAGTCTTCTCCGCCGTGAACGCGATGGGGCAGGGCATTGCCACCTCGCTGGCGCAACTGGCGGTCGATGTCTTCGGCGTGCCGATCGAGAAGGTGCGCGTGATTCTGGGCGACACCGACCGCGGCGACGGCTTCGGCAGCGCCGGCTCGCGCTCGCTCTTCACCGGCGGCTCGGCCGTGCGGGTGGGCGCGAAGCGCACCGTCGACCAGGCGCGCCAGTTGGCGGCCAAGGAATTCGAGGCCGCCGCCGAAGACGTGCGCTACGCCGAAGGCAGCTTCACCGTGGCCGGCACCGATCTGAGGCTCGGCCTGTTCGAGCTGGCCGCCAAGCAGCCCGACGGCCAGATCTTCGTCGACTCGACCAGCACCGTGAGTGGGCCGACCTGGCCGAACGGCTGCCACATCTGTGAGGTCGAGATCGACGCGCCGACTGGCGAGGTGACCGTGGTGGCCTACAGCTCGGTCAACGACGTCGGCCGCGTGGTCAACCCGATGATCGTGCGCGGCCAACTCGACGGCGGCGCGGTGCAGGGCATCGGCCAGGCACTGTACGAGCGCGTGGTGTACGACAGCGAAACCGGCCAGCCGGTGACCGGCAGCCTGATGGACTACGCGGTGCCGCGTGCCGACGTGTCCGAGGTGATGTTCCGCACCGAGATGGACGAGTCGACACCGTGCAAGAACAACCCGCTGGGCGTGAAAGGCGTGGGCGAGCTGGGCACCATCGGCGCGACGCCGGCCATCGTCAACGCGGTGGCCGACGCCTTCGCGCGTGCCGGCCTTGCGGCACAGGCGCCGAAGCTGCAGATGCCGCTGAGTTCGGCGCGCGTCTGGCAGGCGCTGCAGGCTATCGACTGAGCAGCCTCAGAAGTCCTCGAGCGGCAGGCCGACGTAGTTCTCGGCCAGCGCCGTCGATGCTGCCTGCGAATGAACCAGATAGTCGAGCTCGGCTTCCTGGATCTTCTGGCCGAACTCGCCGGTGTCCGGGAAGCGGTGCATCAGCGAGGTGAACCACCACGAGAAGCGCTCGGCCTTCCACACGCGGCGCAGGCAGAGGTCGGAATAGCGGTCGAGCGCCAATGGAGAGCGTTCGCGGTAGAAGATCTCCAGCGCGCGGGACAGATAGCCCACATCGGCGGCGGCCAGGTTGAGCCCCTTGGCGCCGGTCGGCGGCACGATGTGCGCCGCGTCGCCCGCCAGGAAGAGGCTGCCGAAGCGCAGCGGCTCGGCCACGAAGCTTCGCAGCGGTGCAATGCTTTTTTCCAGCGACGGCCCGGTCACCAGACGCGCGCGCGCTTCGGGGTCGAGGCGTGCACGCAGTTCGTTCCAGAAGGCCTCGTCGCTCCAGCGCTCGACGCGCTCGTCGACCGGCACCTGCACGTAGTAGCGGCTGCGCGTCGTGCTGCGCATGCTGCACAGCGCAAAGCCGCGGGCCGTGTTGGCGTAGATGAGTTCATCCGACACCGGCGGCACGTCGGCCAGCACGCCCAGCCAGCCGAATGGATAGACCTTCTCGTAGAGCCGCAGGGCCGCCGGTGGCACGCTGGCACGGCTCACGCCGTGGAAGCCATCGCAGCCGGCGATGAAGTCGCAGTCGATCTCATGCGCGACGTCGCCCTGCAGGAAGCAGACGCGCGGTTGCGCGCTGTCGAAGTCGTGCAGCGCGGCGCGGTCCGCGTTGTAGAACGTGCGCAGGCCCGCAGCTTCGCGCGCCGCCATCAGGTCGCGTGTCACCTCGGTCTGGCCATACACCGTCACGCGGCGGCCATCGGTCAGGCCGTGCAGGTCGATGCGATGGCGCGCCCCCTGGAACAGCAGCTCGATGCCGTCGTGCGGCAGGCCTTCGGCCCGCGCGCGCACATCGACGCGGGCCTGTGCCAGCAGGTCCATCGTGACCTGCTCGAGCACGCCGGCGCGGATACGCCCCAGCACATAGTCGGCGCTCTGGCGCTCGACGATCACATTGTCGATGCCGGCTTCGTGCAGCAACTGGCCCAGCAGCAGGCCGGCCGGGCCGGCGCCGATGATGGCGACTTGGGTGCGCATGGGGTGTCTCCTGAAACTCGCGAACTCGCAACGACAGCGTAGGGCGCGCGGCAGGCGCGTCATCGTCGCGCAAAGCGCCAGTGTGCGATGCGCCGAACGGCTGTGCGATGATCGCGCAGCAACCGGCTGCCTCCCCATGACCATCGCCAAACCCGACTTCATCGAAGGCATCGCCAAGGGCATGGCGGTGCTCGAGAGCTTCGACACCGAGCGGCAGCGCCTCAACGCCACGCAAGCCGCCGAGCGCGCCGGCCTCACGCGCGCGGCGGCGCGGCGCCACCTGCTCACGCTGGCGCACCTGGGCTACCTCGACACCGATGGCAGTTCGTTCTGGATGTCGCCCAAGGTGCTGCGCTTCTCGGGCAGCTACCTCGCATCGTCGCGACTGCCGCGGGCACTGCAGCCCACGCTCAACCGCCTGGCCGCACAGACGCAGGAGTCCTTCTCGGCCGTCGTGCTCGACGGCGAAGAGGCGGTGATCGTTGCGCGCAGCGTGGCCTTCGGCGCGCCCACGCGCGTGCTGGCCTACGGCCTGCACCTCGGCGCGCGGCTGCCTGCGCATGCCACGTCGACCGGTCGCATGCTGCTCTCCGCGCTGAGCAGCGCGGAACTCGCGCAATGGCTCAAGGGTCGCACGCTGGCGCGGCTCACCCCGCACACCGTGACGCAGACCACGGTGCTGCGGCGACGCCTGGCGCAGGTGCGCAAGGACGACCATTGCATTGCGAACGAAGAGCACGAGCTCGGCGTGCAGGCGCTCGCCGTGCCGCTGCGCGACATGCGCGGGCGCACCGTCGCGGCGCTCAACGTCGTGCTGTCCGGTGCACACCGCAGCGATGAAACGCTGCGCCGCGACTTTCTGCCGCTGCTGTACGAAGCGGCGCGCGAAGTGCGTGCCCTGCTCTGACCGGGAGACCATCATGCGATTGCTGCTGCTCGAAGACGACGTGATGATCGGCGAAGCCGTGCTCGACCTGCTGCGGGCCGAGCAGTACGCGGTCGACTGGGTGAAGGACGGCGACGCCGCCGAGAGCGCCTTGCGCGCCCAGCAGTACGACCTGGTGCTGCTCGATCTCGGCGTGCCCAAGCGCGACGGCCTCGAGGTACTGCGCGGCCTGCGCGCGCGCAAGCAACGCATGCCGGTGCTGATCGCCACCGCGCGCGATTCGGTGCAGCAGCGCATCGAAGGGCTCGACGCCGGTGCCGACGACTATGTGCTCAAGCCCTACGACCTCGACGAACTGCTCGCGCGCATTCGTGCCTTGTTGCGCCGCGCCGCGGGCCGCGCCGAGCCGGTGTACGAGCACCTGGGCGTGAGCATCAACCCCGGCACGCGCGAGGCGTTGGTCAATGGCCAGCCGGTGATCCTCTCGGCGCGCGAGTGGGCGGTGCTCGAGCCGCTCATCGCCCGGCCCGGCCTGGTGCTGTCGCGCGCGCAGATCGAGGAGAAGCTCTACAGCTGGAAGGACGAAATCAGCAGCAACGCGGTCGAGGTGTACATCCACGGCCTGCGCAAGAAGCTGGGAGCCGACTTCATCCGCAATGTGCGGGGCGTGGGCTACATGATTCCGAAGGTATGACTCGCTCCCTGCCTTCGCTCTTCGGCTCCCTGCGCGCCCGCCTGCTGCTGTTCCTGCTGGCCGCGATCGTGCTCGCCGCGGGCGCGCAGGCGTTCGTGGCCTACCGCACGGTGCTGAACGAAGCCGACGAAATCTTCGACTACCACATGCAGCAGATGGCGATGTCGCTGCGCTCGGGCCTGCCGCCGAGTTCGGCGGTCGGCGGCATCGGCGGTATCCCAGGGGTGGAGCAGAACTTCGAGTTCGTGGTGCAGGTGTGGACGGCCGACGGCGTGCGCATCTTCGAATCGGCCGAGCAGGCCGCGCTGCCCCAGATTGCGGTGCTAGGCTTCGCCGACGTGCGCGCGCGGGGCACCACGTATCGCGTTTATTCGATGCAGACGCGCAGCCTGGTGATCCAGGTCGCGCAGGACATGGCGGTGCGCCGGCAGATGGCGCGGGCGCTGGCCGTGCGCACGGTCATGCCGGTGGCCTTGATGGCGCCCATCCTGATGCTGGTCGTGTGGTGGGTCGTCAGCCGGTCCCTCGCGCCGGTGGCGCGGGTGCGGCGCCAGGTGGCTGAGCGCCAGGCCGACGACCTGTCACCAGTCGGCGAAGAGGGCCTGCCCGACGAGGTGCGACCCTTGGTGCAGGAACTCAACCTGCTGTTCGAGCGCGTGCGCCACGCCTTCGACGCGCAGAAGCACTTCGTGGCCGACGCCGCGCACGAACTGCGCTCGCCGCTCGCGGCCCTCAAGCTGCAGGTGCAAGGGCTGCAGCGCGCGAACGACGAGGCCACGCGCACGCTGGCCACCGGCCGGCTGGCGGCGGGCATCGACCGTGCGACCCAACTGGTCGAGCAGTTGCTGGCGCTGGCGCGGCACGAGGCCAGCGTCGCTGCGGGCGCAGCGTCGGAGCCGGTCGATCTGCCCGAACTCGCGCGGCTGGCCATCTCCGATGTGGTGGCGGCGGCGCAGGCGCGGCGCATCGACATCGGGCTCGACCAGGCCGATGCGGCCACCGTGCAAGGTCACTCCGAGGCGCTGCGCATGCTGCTGCGCAATTTGCTCGACAACGCCGTGAAGTACACGCCCGAAGGCGGGCGCGTCGACCTGCGCATCGCGGCCGACAACAGCGGTGTCGAACTGCGGGTCGAGGACAGCGGCCCCGGCCTGCCGGCGGAGGAGCGCGAGCGCGTGCTCGACCGCTTCTACCGCGCCGACCCGACGCAGCCCGCGCAGCCGCCCGGCAGCGGGTTGGGCCTGGCGATCGTCAAGTCGATCGCCGACCTGCACGGGGCGAGCGTCGTGCTGGGCGCGTCGGAGCGGCTCGGCGGCCTCTGCGTTGCCGTGCGCTTTCCCCGCAACCGCTGAGCCGCACGCCGCGCGCGCGGCGCGGCGCGCGGTTTAAGCATTGCCTAAGTCTGGGCGCGCACATTCCTTTCATCGTGTTTCATCCCACACTCTCGAAAGGAATCTCCATGAACACCCGACTGACTTCGACCCAAGGCCTGGTGCTGGCGCTGGCGTCTGCCGGCGTGATCGGCGCGGTGGGCACCGGCGCCTACACCAGCGCGCGCGCCGTGGCGCCTGCACCGGTCGCGACGGCCGCTGCCGCGCCGCTGGTGACGATGCCGGACTTCTCCACCATCACCTCGCGCGACGGCCCGGCGGTGGTGAACATCAGCGTCACCGGCACGACCAAGACTTCGTTCGACGGCGCGGCCGGCATGGACCCGGACGACCCGATGGCCGAATTCTTCCGCCGCTTCGGCGGTAGCCAGATGGGCCCACGCGGCCGCCAGCAGGAACGTGAAGTGCCGACGCGCGGTCAGGGCTCTGGCTTCATCGTGAGCGCCGACGGCACCATCCTCACCAACGCCCACGTCGTGAAGGACGCGAAGGAGGTCACCGTCAAGCTCACCGACCGCCGCGAGTTCCGCGCCAAGGTGCTGGGCGCCGACGAGAAGACCGACATCGCGGTGCTCAAGATCGACGCCAAGGACCTGCCGACGGTGGCGCTCGGCAGCACCAAGGACCTGAAGGTCGGCGAATGGGTGCTGGCCATCGGCTCGCCCTTCGGCTTCGAGAACACCGTCACCGCCGGCGTGGTGAGCGCCAAGGGCCGTTCGCTGCCCGACGACAGCTACGTACCCTTCATCCAGACCGACGTCGCGATCAACCCGGGCAACTCCGGCGGCCCGCTGCTCAACACACGCGGCGAGGTCGTCGGCATCAACTCGCAGATCTACAGCCGCAGCGGCGGCTACCAGGGCGTGTCCTTCGCGATCCCGATCGACGTGGCGGTACAGATCAAGGACCAGATCGTCGCCACCGGCAAGGCCAGTCATGCGCGCCTGGGGGTTGCGGTGCAGGAGGTGAACCAGGCCTTCGCCGATTCTTTCAAGCTCGACAAGCCCGAGGGCGCGCTGGTGTCGAACGTCGAGAAGGGCGGGCCAGGCGACAAGGCCGGGCTGCGCTCGGGCGACGTGATCCGTCAGGTCGATGGCCAGCCGGTCGTCTCGTCGGGCGACCTGCCCGCCCTCATCGGCCAGCGCAAGCCCGGCAGCCAGGTCAGCCTGGACGTGTGGCGCCAGGGTGCGCGCGAGCAGATCACAGCGCGGCTCGGCGATGCGGCAGAGAAGGGCAGCACCGTCGCCAAGAACGATGAGGCGACTGACAAGGGCAAGTTGGGTCTCGCGTTGCGCCCCCTGCAACCGCAGGAGAAGCGAGAAGCGGAAGTCGAGAGCGGGCTGCTGATCGAAGACGCCGCTGGCCCCTCGGCCATGGCAGGTGTCCAGCCGGGTGACGTGCTGCTGGCCATCAACGGCACGCCCGCCCAGAGCGTCGAGCAGGTGCGCGAGGTGGCGGCCAAGGCCGGCAAATCCGTGGCGCTGTTGATTCAGCGCGGCGGCGATCGGATCTTCGTGCCGGTGCGCATCGGCTGATCGTTCGCTGTTGCCGGCTTTTAGGCGTAACCCGCCCTCCGCTTTGGAGGGCGGGTTTTTTCATGGAACTGGCCACGGCGTTAACCAGTGCACAAAACAACAATCTATCCATGCCAACTCATGCAATGTCACTTATATCGCGTGCGCTAAGAGACAAATGTGTTGAGAATGCCAGCATCGTGAGCCCAAAACGCCGACGTCGACAACGACGCGGAACAAATGGGGGTGGCGCGGCCCTGGGAGGGGGCGTGTTGCAAGGGCTCCAAGACAGTGAATAAGAAGATCCATGAAAGACTTTTCACTCGCCGACGTGCGCCTGTTCATCAAGGCCGTCGAATTGGGCGGATTGACGCTCGCCGCCGATGTACTGGATGTCCCAAAGGCATCCGCATCCCGTCAACTGCAGCGCCTGGAGGTCAACGTGGGCCACGTGCTGCTGCACCGGGGCGCCGCTCGGTTCGCCTTGACGGAAGAAGGGCGCCAGTTCTTCGAGACGGCGGTCGACATGCTCCGTGCGGTCGATCGGGCGATGTCGAGCCTCTATACCGATGAGCGCGCCCTGACCGGCCGCCTGCGGGTCGCCGCGCCGACTTATACGGGCCGCCAATTCCTGGCAATGCATTTGCCGGACTTCATGGCCGCCCATCCGCAGCTGCAGCTGTCGCTCGAGCTGGGCAACGGCCACGTCGACCTCTTCCGGGACGAGGCGGACGTGGTGCTGCGGCTCGGTCGTGAGGGTTGCGAGGAACTGGTGGCGCGGCGACTCGCCACCGTGCCGATGCTGCTGTGCGCCTCCCCGGCCTATCTGGGGCGCAGCAACGCAATCGTCACCCTGTCCGACTTGGCGGGACACGCCTTTCTGTCCGGCAGGGCGCACCGCCGGGTGGGCGAGATGACCGTGCCCACGGCGGGCCAGCCGCGCAGCGTTGCGGCTGCGACGGTTCTGCATTCCAACGACCCCGAATTGTTGCTGGACCTGGCGCGCGCCGATCGCGGCATTGCCTTGGTGCCCGGTGCATTGGCCGCGGCGGCGCTGGAAAAAGGTGAACTGGCAGCGGTGCTGCCATCCGTTCCCCTGGCGGACGAAGAGTTCAACCTGGTCTACCTGCCGGGCCGCCGCAACTCCAGAAAGATCAGGACATTCGTCGAATATCTTCTGGAGGCAACGCTGGCCGTACGGCCCTCCGGTATCGACCGAGCTTCTTAATTGTCAATTAATTGATTCTTGGGTGACTGATTCGTTGGCGAGACGCATTCACCGTTTGGGTTGTCCGAAATGGAACTTCCGGTACCGAATGCAATACAGGGCATTGCTCTGAAGAGCTTGGTACATTTGTTCACATTAAAAAAATAAGAATTTATTCGACCGGCGCAGGGGGCGGGTCGAGTCAATTCCAAAGGTCCTCAAGCGACCCGGAATTGATGGCTGAATAAAAACAAAAGTATTCAAGGGATTCCTTTCTTTTTCGAGATTGCTGCCGCGCTGCAGCCCGTGGGGGCGCGCGCGTCCGCAAACGATCGGCGGCCCGAGCCGCCGCGTGTCTTTTGAACCTGGAGCATCCAATGCCAACTACAACGTCGACTCAAGCTTCCTTCTTCTGGCGCGCCGCTGCGCCCTGGCACCGCGCCGTACGCGGCGGCGCCGGCGCTCTGCTGGTGGTGGCCTGCGCCATTCCGGCGATCGCACAGCCCGCCGCCACCACGACCAAGCCGGCCGCGGCGGCACCGTCCGCCATCGCGGTCGAACTCCAGCAACACAAGGTGGTGAAGGCCGCCGATGGCAAGGAGCAGTTGCTCGATGCCGCGTCCGTCAAGCCCGGCGACGTGCTCGAGTACACGGCTACCTACACCAACAAGGCCGGCAAGCCGGTGTCGGGCCTGGTCGCCGACCTGCCGATCCCGGAAGGGCTCGAGTACCTGCCACGCAGTGCCAAGCCGGGCGCGACCCTGGTGAAGGCGGCGGTGAAGGACGGTGAGTTCGCCGCAGAGCCACTGATGCGCAAGGCCCGGGACGGCAAGGCCGAACCCGTGCCGTACAGCGACTACCGCGCGCTGCGCTGGACGCTGGGCCAGTTGCCTGCGGGCGGCGTGGCTTCGGTCAGTGCGCGCGCCAAGGTCGAAGTCGTGGTGCCGCCGGCGCCCAAGACCGCGAGTGCGAGTGCGACGCCGCAGGCGCCGCCGTCCGCGGGCGTGTCGCCCGCAACGAACGCGCTGCGCTGACCGTGGCCTCGCTGGGTTTTCCCTTTCTCTCTTTCCTTCGACCGATGACACGCGATCCGGTGCATGCCTTTCCCACAGGAAACGCATGAGCCGGGTTCTTCATGTTCCCTTTCTTTTGACAACCGAGGAGAAAACCAAGTGAGTCCTACCCTGCCAACCCAACGCACCGGCTTCAGGCTGCGTGCGCCATGGGCCGGCGCCGCCGCATTGACGCTGGGCTTCCTGTTCGGAAGCTCGTCCGTCTTCGCGGCCGCACCGCCCGCCAATACCGTCATCGGGAACCAGGCCTCGGCCTCCTACTCGGACACCAGCGGCAACACGCAGCTCGCCACCTCGAACCTGGTGCAGACCACGGTGCAGCAGGTCGGCTCCTTCACGCTCGACGCGTTCGGCACGGTCACGACCACGGTGGTCAACACGAAGATCGGCGCCGCCGGCTCCATCGTCTACGCGCCGCACGTGCTGACCAACACCGGCAACGGCTCCGACACCTTCACGCTCGCGGTCGCCGAAGACGCCACCACGCGCTTCTCGAAGATCGAGGTCTACGCCGATGCCAACGGCGACGGCGTACCAGACGGCACCACGCCGCTGTGCTCGGTCGTGCCCTCGGCCTCCTGCAACGTGCCGGCGCAGACCGTACCGGGCAGCAACGGAATCTTCCAGTTCGTCGTCGCGTATTCGATCCCCGGCACTGCCACCACGCCGACGGCGCCGTATGCGCTCGCGACCGTGACGGCTACCGCCGGCACCCCGGCGCTCTATGCCCCGACCAACCTGGTCGCGGCTGACAAGGACCAGGTCAATCTGACCACGGTTGCGGCCTTCAACGCCACCAAGAGCATCGGCATCCCCGCCGTCGCCGGCCCCGGCGGCGCGGCGTGGCCGACGCCCGCCACCGGCGGTCCGCGTTCGTCCTCGGCGGCTTGCGCCACCACCTGGTCGGCCGGCCTGGCCTCCAGCGCGACCTGCCAGTACACGGTCTACACGCTGACCTTCAACAACACCGGCGGCGCCGCAGGCAAGTTCGCACTGTCGGACACCTTGCCCGCCGGCTACACCTACGTCGCAGGATCTGCGGTGTGGAGCAGCGCACCGGGCACGGCCCTGGGTGACGGCGCGGCCGGTGATCCGGCCGGCATCGACTTCGCGGCCAGCGGTAGCACGCTGAATGCGGTCGTCGCCTCGCTCGGTCAGAACGTGACGCAGACGATCAGCTTCGCGGTGTTGGTCAACAACACCGCGGCGATCGGCACGTCGACCACGACCAACACCGCCAAGTACAACCCGACGGATTCGCCGGCCGCCACCTCGACGGCGATCGGCACCGTGGGCTCGAGCACCAACCCGGCCGCCTACACGGTCACGGCCAGCTACGGCATCGCGGTGGGTACCAACCCGTCGACGGCTGCCACCGCCCTCGACACCGTGCCCGGCACGCCCAACGGCACGCCAGCCGACTTGACGACGCAGCCCTCGGTGGTCGCGGGCGGCAGCGTGAAGTTCGGGCAGACCGTGTTCAACACCGGCAATGCGGTCGACACCGTCAACCTGACGATCGCCAACGGCAGCTTCCCGGCTGGCACGACCTTCCTGTTCTTCGCAGCCGACGGCGTCACGCCGCTGCTCGACACGACTGGCGACGGCGTGCCCGACACCGGCCCCATCGCGACAGGCGGCAGCGTCAACATCGTGGTGCAGGCCAATGTGCCGGCGAGCGCGGTGGTGGGCACCGGCCCCTTCACTGCCGTCGT
The DNA here is from genome assembly GCF_051216635.1 of Variovorax sucrosi. Lineage (NCBI taxonomy): Bacteria > Pseudomonadati > Pseudomonadota > Betaproteobacteria > Burkholderiales > Comamonadaceae > Variovorax > Variovorax sucrosi. The sequence continues at coordinate 133,039 of NZ_JBPJZU010000006.1, forward strand.
GACCGGCCGTTCGGCCGGCGACACCACCCAGATCGACGCGACGCGAGACACCGTCACGATCGTCATCGGCTCGCTGGTCGACCTGACCAACAGCGCAGCGGGTACCGGCTCCGGTTCCGTCGCGGGCGGTGACCTGGGCCCGGGCCCGAGCCCGCAGCCGACCACGACCAACACGACCGCGGCCGGTACCGGCACGATCTTCACGCTGTTCGTCAAGAACAACGACACGGTCGCCAACGGCTACAGCCTGGCGGCGAGCCAGTCGGCCAGCTTCCCCGGCACGCTGCCGGCCGGCTGGACCGTCAAGTTCGTGGCCGCCGGCAGCACCTGTACCGGTGCCGCACTCACCAGCGTGAGCGTGGCGGCTGGCTCGCAGCAGCAGGTCGATGCCTGCGTCACGCCGCCTGCGACGCAGACGCCGGTGACCGCCCAGAAGATCTACTTCCAGGTGCAGTCGACCGCGGTTGCCTCGACGGGCGTGCTCGTGAACGACGCCAAGCTGGATGCCGTGACGGTGATCGCCGCTGCGACGCTGAGCGCCACCCTGACGCCCAACAACGTCGGCCAGGTGGCCCCGGGCGGTACCGTGGTCTACGCCCACACGCTGACCAACACCGGCAACCAGAGCTGCGGCGCATACACGCTGACGGCCACGGTGCCGGCGGCCGACGCCACGCTGGGCTGGACCACCTCGATCTACCTCGACGTCAACGGCGACGGCCAGATCGATGCGGGCGACACGCTGGTGACCGGCCCGCTGGCCGGCCCGCTCGCGGTCGGCGGCACGCAGAAGCTGCTGGTGCGCGTGTTCGCACCGGGCGGTGCCAGCGCCGGCGCGACCGACCTGACGACCGTGACGGCCACCTTCACCGACCCGGCCGCCAACTGCGGCACGCCGACGGCGACCGACCTGAGCACCGTGATCACCGGCCAGATCCGCGTCCTCAAGACGCAGGCGGCCGACCTTGCCTGTGACGGCACGGCCGACGGCGCCTTCGCCGCCACGCCGCTCTCGCTCAAGCCGGGCGAGTGCATCGTCTACCAGGTCAAGGCCACCAACGAAGGCACCTCGCCGATCACCAACATCGCCATCAACGATGCGGTGCCTGCGTACACCAGCCTGACCGGTGCCACGCAACCCGCGAACCAGTGCGTTGCGACCGGCATCACCGGCACCGCATTGGCCTACGCCCAGACCGCCACCGCCGTGAGCTGCGGCAGCACCGGCAACACCGTGTCACCGAGCGGCAGCGCCACGCTGACCTTCGCCGTGCGGATCAACAACTGAAGGATGGGTGATTGAGTCGCCGGCAGACCTCGGGGTCTGTCGGCTTGTGCGAAGCGCCGCCCCAGCGGCGCGCGCTTCGCTTTTTTCCCCTGGCGCCTGGTCGTGTCACCGGCCCGGCGCCAGCGGAAAAAAGTCCCTGTGTTCACGGCACTCCGGGGGGAGGGTCGACGGAAGGTTTCTTCGCGTGCAATCTCACTCAGACTCCACGAGCCCGTGCTCGCGCCTGCACCCGCTGTTGCTGCTGCGTCGCCTCGGCGCCGTGCTCGTGCTCGGCCTGGCGGCGCTGTTCGGCATGGCCCCGGCCGGGGCCGTGCCCGCCCCGGGCGGCACCACGATCCGCAACGTGGCGAAGGCCACCTATGTGCCCGCCGGCTTCACGCAGACCGAGACCGCGAGCTCCAACGGCGTCGTCGCCAACGTGCTGCCGGTCGAGGCGTTGGTGCTCACGCAGGACCAGTCCGTGAACCGCCCGCCGGCCACGGTGGTCACGCTGAACCACCTGCTGACCAACACCGGCAACGTGCCGTCGCACTACAGCTTCGCCTTCGCCAACAACGGCAGCGGTTGCGCCGCCGACACGCTCGACCTATCGGCCCTGCGGCTGGTGCGCGACCTCAACAACAATGGCGTGGTCGATGCGGCCGACCCGGTGCTGCCGCTGGGCACCGCCGGCGCGCTGGCGCTGCAGCCGGGCGAGACGGCGTCGCTGCTGGTGCAAGGCACCATTCCCGCGACGGCCACCGGCAGTGCCTGCGTCGTGCTCGGGGCGACCACGGCGCTGCAGAGCCTGCAGGCGAGCAACCGCGACGTTGTCACCGTCGGCGACATGGCCGTCATCGCCATCGTCAAGTCGGCGAGCTACCCCGGCCACGTGGTGCCGGGTCAGACGCGCATCGACTTCGCCGTGACCGGCACCAACATCGGCGCGCGCGATGCGGTGCCCGGCAACACCGCCGCGCCCGCGGGCACGCCGGTGCTGGTGAACGGTGTGCCGACGTCCCTGGTGCTGCTGCGCGACGCGGTGCCGGCCGGCACGCAGTACCTGGTGGGAACGCTGCAGAGCACGGCGGCCGGTGCGGTGCACCTGTTCCGCCTGCCGGGCGACGCGCCTTTCAGCTACCGCACCAGCGACGACGCGGCGGCCGTCGAAGTCGCCATCGGCGTGCCGACGGCCGTGGTGCGCAACGCGTCGATCGCGATGCAGTTCGCGGTGCAGGTCAGGGCCGACCAGAGCGGCGACATCCGCAACACCGCGCAGAGCTACTACGGCGACGGCACGGGGCCGGCGGTGTCGCAGTCGAACACCGTGCTGATCAGCACCAGCCAGAGCCGCATCGGCGTGGCCAAGTCGGCGTCGGCGCCCAAGGTCAACCGCGGCACCGACGGTCAGCTCGACGGCACGGCCACGGTGCGCTTCAGCGTCGACGTGCGTAACTACGGCGCGGTGTGGCTGTATGGCGTGCAGGCGATCGACCTGCTCGAGGGCGCGGGCGCGACACAGTTCGGGAGCTACACATCCGCTGCGGTGCCGGGCGCCAACCAGTACACGGTGGTCGCCGGTTCGCTGCGCATCGCAAGCGACCAGGGCAACGGCGCGAGCGGCACCGTGGCCGTGGTCAACGGCGCGTTCACCGGCACAGCGTCGATGCAGAACCTGCTCGCGCCCGGGGCAGTGCTGCCGGTGGGCGCTCAGTTCACCGTGCAGTTCGATGTGCGGGTCAACCTCACCGGGCGCACGGGCACGCTCTACAACAGCGTGCGCGCGCAGGGCGCGCTCACGCCCGACGGCGCGCCCGTCGCCTTCGACGATTCGGTGGACGGTGCCAACCCCGACCCCGACGGCGACGGCAACCCGAACAACAACGCGGCGCCCACGCCGGTGTCGCTGCAGCTGCCGGCCTTGACGCTGGTCAAGAGCGCTTCGCTGCCACGGCGTGCGGGGCAGGGCGTCTACGAGATCGACTACCGGCTGCTGGTGACCAACACCGGCGCGGGCGTGGCGCCCAACGTGCGCGTGATCGACAACCTCAACTGCACCTTCGACATGGACAAGGCCGACGGCCAGATCGCGTCGTGGGAACTCTCGGCCGCACCGACGGTGCGCAGCGGCCTGCTCAACCCGGCCGGCAGCTTCACCGGTCGGGCCGCCTGCAACCGCCGCGCACTGGCGAGCGCCGACGCCTTCGACCTGCCGACCGAAGCGGTGCTCAGCCTCACCGACGGCAGCCGTGCGCTGTTGCCCGGCCAGAGCGAGGAGATCCGCTTCAGCGTCCGCATCACCGAGAAGCCGGCCGCCGTCGGCACGCGCCTGGTCGTGACCAACAAGGCGTGGGCTGCGGCCTTCGAGCAGAACACCATCAACCTCACGCCGGCGATGCTGGTCGCCGCCAGCGCCCACAGCGTGCAGTCGCTGCTGGCCGACCCGCAGGGCACGGTCTACAACGCGGTCACGCGCGCGCCGGTGGCCGGCGCGGTGGTCACCTTCACCCGCACGGCCTGCAGCGCGGGGCCGGTCACGCCGCTGACGGCGGCCGATATCTTCAGCGCCGCGTCGGGTGCCTACACGGTGAACGCCAACGGCAGCATCTCGATGACCACGGGGGCGGACGGCAGCTACCAGTTCTTCCTGCAGTCGCCACCGGTCACCGGCCTGTGCACCTACACGCTCGGCGTGGTGCCGCCGGTGGGCAGCGGCTATGTGTTCCCGTCGCAGCTCATTCCGGTCACGCCCGGCACCTTCGCCGCCTGCAGCCCCATCGCGCCCAATGCCGTGCCGCCGCAGGGCGCCGACCCGACGACGCATTACTTCCGCCTCAATGCGGGCTTCGATGCCGCGGGAACGGCCTGCGATGTGACGCACAACCACATCCCGCTCGACCCGGGCAACATCCTGGGCTTGGTGCTGCGCAAGGACGGCAGCAAGCGGCAGGCCGAATTCGGTGACTTCGTCGACTACGCGCTGACGGTGACGAACAAGACCGGCATGCCGATCACCGGCATCCGCTTCGACGACAGCCTGCCGCCGGGCTTCGCCTACGTGGCGAACAGTGCGCGGCTCAATGGCGCGGCCGCCGGCAACCCAGCCGGTGGCGCCGGGCCGAAGTTGGTCTTCAGCTACCCGACGCTGACGCTCGGCATCGACCAGTCGGCCATGGTGCGCTACCGCGTGCGCATCGGCGTCGGCGCGCCCACCAGCGGCGACGCCGTGAACCAGGCACGCGCGAACGCGGGCCCGCTGCAGTCGAACCTCGCGAACTGGACGGTGCGCGTGAGCGGCGGCGTGTTCTCCGACGAAGCCTTCCTGTTCGGCAAGGTCTACATGGACTGCAAGCGCGACGGCCGGCAGGAAGGCGTTGACGAGATCGGCATTCCCGGCGTGCGCCTCTACATGGAAGACGGCACCCATGCCATCACCGACATCGAAGGCAAGTGGAGTCTCTATGGCCTGAAGCCGATCACGCACGTGATGCGCGTCGACCCCACCACGCTGCCGGCCGGCGCGCGGGTGGAGGTGCTCGACAATCGCAATTCGGGCAACCCCGAGAGCCGCTTCGTCGACCTCAAGAAGGGCGAGTTCCACAAGGCCAACTTCATCGTCACGAACTGCGATGACCCTGCCGTGGCCGCCGATGTGGTGGCGCGGCGTGCGGCCATCGCGGTGCTGCCCGACACCGAGGCCGAAGCTCAGGTGCGGTTGCGCCTCGATCCCGAGAACACCATCGTGGCCGTGAACCGCTCGGTGGCCCAGCCGGCCAGTGGCCAGGCGCTCGCCAGCGGCAGCATGGGCACGACGACCACCACTTCGGCGCCGCTGATCGCCATGCCCGCCGCGGCGGCCAATGCCAGCAGCTTCGTCGGTGCCGCGGCCGGCAGCCTGAGCGGCACGCTGGGCAGCACCGCTGCATCGCCCGCCGTGCCCAGCACGCCGACCGGCAGCCTGTTCGCCGCGCTCAACGGCCTGCCGGCCACCGCGCAGTCCGCGCTCGCGCCGCGCAGCGCGCCGCTGCTGCCACAGGCCGCACCCAGCCCGATCGAGCTCGAAGCGTTGCTGCCGCAGCTTGGCGACAACACGCTCGGCTTCATCGACCTGAAGGACGGCGACACGGTGCCCACCCAATCGATCAACGTGCGGGTCAAGGGTGCGGTAGGCGTGGCGCTGCGGCTGTCGGTCGACGGCCAGGCGCTGGACGAACGGCGCGTCGGCAAGAAGACGCAACTGCCGTCGAAGGCCATCGGCGCCTGGGAATACATCGGCGTCGTGCTGCAGCCCGGCCGCAACCGCCTGACGCTCGAAGCGGTCGACGACTTCGGCAACCTGCGTGGCGGCGCGCCGCAGATCACCGTCGTCGCGCCCGACAGGCTCGGCGCCATCGACATCGCGCTGCCCGAGGTGGCGCGTGCCGACCTGCGTACGCCGGTGGTCGTCAAGGTGCGGCTGGCCGATGCGGCCGGCGTGCCGGTCACGGCACGCACGCAGCTCACGCTCGAGGCCGACCGTGGCCGCTGGCTCGACGAGGACCTGAACCCCGCCGAGCCCGGCACGCAGGTCTTCATGGACGGCGGTGCGGCCGAGTTCCGCCTGCTGCCGCCGGGCGAGCCGGGAGACGTGCGCATCCGCGTGAGCGCCGGCACCTTCGTGAAGGAGGTGCGCCTCGCGCTGCTGCCCGAGATGCGCCCGATGCTGGCCGTCGGCATCGTCGAAGGCGTGCTCGACTTCACCAAGCGGGGTGGCGTTCCGCTCGGCGCGATGCCCGCCGGTGCCGCCTTCGAGAGCGAGCTGACGGGTCTCACCGACAGCCACGACAACCACCGCGCCGCCGGCCGTGCCGCCTTCTTCCTGAAGGGCACCGTCAAGGGCGAGTACCTGCTGACCGCGGCCTACGACTCCGACAAGACGCGCGACGACCGGCTGTTTCGCGACATCCGCCCCGACGAGTTCTACCCCGTCTACGGCGACTCGTCGGTCAAGGGCTTCGATGCGCAGAGCACGCAGAAGCTGTACGTGCGCATCGACAAGAACCGCTCCTACCTGCTGTACGGCGACTTCACCACCAGCAGCAGCACCGAGGTGCGCAACCTGAGCCAGAGCAACCGGTCGCTCACGGGCTTGAAGCATGTGGTCGAAGACGCCAACGTGCGCACCACCACGTATGCCTCGCGCACCGCGCAGACGCAGCAGGTCGAGGAATTCCGCGCGGTCGGCACCTCGGGCCCGTACTACCTGAGTGCCGGTGGCGGCGAGTTCGTCGAGAACAGCGAGCAGGTCGAGATCATGGTGCGCGACCGTGGCCAGCCGAACCTCGTGCTGCAGCGCACGGCGGTCGCGCGCTACGTCGACTACACGATCGAGCCGTTCACGCGCCGCGTGCTGTTCACCCACGCGATCGCCTCGGTCGACGCCAACCTCAACCCGCAGTCGATCCGCATCACCTACGAAGTCGACAGCGGCGGACCGAAGTTCACCGTCGCCGGCACCGACGTGCAGGTCAAGGTCGGCGAGCGGTTGCAGCTCGGCGTGGTCGCCAGCACCGACGAGAACCCCGAGAACCGCCGCAAGCTCGGCGCGCTGACGGCCGTGGCGCGCCTCGGCGACAACACCACCGTGGCCGCCGAAGTGGTGCGCACCGAATCCGACGAGAAGGGCCGCGGCCACGGCGCGCGCGCCGAGCTGCGCCACCAGACCGAGCAGCTCGCGGTGGTGGCGCTCGCCAGCAAGACCAGCGAGGACTTCGACAACCCCGGCGCCAGCTTCTCGGCCGGCCGCACCGAGGCCGCCACCCGCGCCGAATACAAGGTCGACCCAAGCACCGCCGTGCGCGGCGAGCTGCTCTACAGCCAGGATGCCCTGCTCGACGGCGACCGCCGCAGCGCCACGGCCAGCCTGCAGAAGAAGCTCGCCGACGGGCTGGTGGCCGAGGTCGGCGTGCGCCATGGCCAGAGCAACACCGCCATGGGCGCCAGCGCGGGCTTCGACTACGGCCAGATCTCGACCTACAACGGCCAGCTCGGCAGCAGTGTGAACGCCAACAACGTCACCGCGCTGGGGGCCGCCGCCACGGCCAACGCCGAGCGCGAGAGCCTGACGACGCTGCGCGCGCGCCTGTCGGCGCAGATGCCCGGCCTGCCGCAGGCGCAGGTGTTCGTCGAAGGCGAGCAGGACGTGCGTGCGTCCGACCGCCATGCGCTGGCCATCGGCGGCAACGTCGCGGTGACCGACAAGACGCGCGTCTATGGCCGCTACGAACTGGTCTCCGGGCTGCAGGTGTTGGACGCCGCGCAGTCGAGCAACGTCGGCGTGCTGGGCATCGAGAGCAGCTACATGGAGGGTGGGCGCGTGTACAACGAGTACCGCCTGGCCGACACCCTCGACGGGCGCGCCGCGCAGGCCGCCACCGGCGTGCGCAACACGGTCAAGCTCACCGATCGGCTGCGCTTGACGGGCGGCCTCGAGCACACGCGCCAGATGGGCGGCTACGACAACAGCGCCAACAGCGGCAACGGCTACGCGGGCGGCCTCGGCCAGTCCACCGCCATCACGGGCGGCTTGGAATACCTCGACGACCGGGTCAAGGCCAGCGGCATCGTCGAAGGCCGCAAGGGCGACGACGCCGACACGCGGCTCGTCAGTGCCGGCGTCGGCTACAAGATCGACGCGTCGTGGAGCCTGCTGGCGCGCAGCGTGGTGAGCGACAGCGAAGGGCAGGGCAGCAACGCCGGCAACGAGCGGCATCTGCAGCGCCACCAGCTCGGCGTGGCCTACCGGCCGGTCGACACCGACGGTTGGAACGCGCTGGCCCGCTACGAGCACCGGTCGGAGCGCATCGTGGGCGCGGGCAACACCGCGGGTGCGCTGTCCGGCGGCAGCGTCTTCGGCGCCGACTACGGCAATGCGTCGCTGCCCGGCAGCACCAGCGCCGACATCGTCTCGGCCCATCTCAACTTCAACCCCGAGCGTGGCCGCGTCGTCACTGCGCGCTATGCCGCCAAGGTCTCGCGCGCCGACGACGGTGAGCTTGCCAGCCGCTACTGGGCGCACCTGGTGCAAGGCCGCTACACGCAGGACCTGAACAAGGACTGGGATTTCGGCGTGCAGGCCGGGATGCTCTTCGGCAAAGGCGGGGCACTGCAACGAACGGCGGGCATCGAGCTCGGCTACCAGCTCGCGAAGGACCTCTGGATCTCCGCGGGCTACAACGTCGTGGGCCTGCGCGACCGCGACCTGACGGCCAACGAATACACCAGCAAGGGCGCCTACATACGCCTGCGCTTCAAGTTCGACGAGACCGGGCTGGGCTTTGCACCGGCCGGCGTCGTGAGCAGCCCGGCGTCAGGACCGGCGGCAGCGTCGGCCCCGTCCGAGCTGCCGGCGGCGGAGCGCGCCCCGGCCCCGCTGCCGGTGAAGACCACCTTGCAGTCGGAGGCGCTGTTCGACTTCGGCCAGGCCACGATCAAGCCGGCGGCGTATGCCGCGCTCGACGAATTGGCCGGGCGCATCCGGGCGATCGACTACGACATCGTCATCACCATCGGCCACACCGATGCGATGGGCAGCGAGGGCTTCAACCAGACGCTGTCGGAGCAGCGGGCGGCCGCCGTGCGCGACCACCTCGTGGTGCGAGGCGTCGATGCGGCACGCGTTCGCGCCGAGGGCCGCGGCGAACGGCAGCCCGTCGCCACCAATGCGACCGCGGAAGGCCGGGCAAGAAACCGCCGGGTCGAGATCGAGGTCAGTGGACGCGACGTGAGGTGAGAGGCCGCTGCGGCCTTCGGCGAAACATTCAACCGCGCAAGCAGAAAAACATGCAAAGACTCCGCACCCCGATTCCCCACGCGTTCCGCGCGGCCGCACGACGACTGCTCATGGCGGCGTGCTGCCTCGCGTGGCCATTGGCGGTGCACGCGCAGCAAGTGTTGCAGGCCGCAACGCCGGTGAGCACCGGCGTCCTGGTGGGCTCCAATTCGGGCGTCGGCAGCCCCACCGGGTGTACCTCGGGCGGGATGCCGACCGGGTTTCCCGTCGGCATGGGCGCGCGCGAGCAACCTGCGAATGCGGGAAACTACGTTGGCGCTTTGGCGGCCTACGACGTGGAATGCGCCTCCTTCACGGTGACGGAGGGTGCCGGTGCCGCCACCATCGCGTTCGGCGCTACTTCGTCCAGCGGGTTCATCGGGCGACCGACCGATGCCTCCTATACGACCACGGGCCCGTTCCGCTGCCCGGCCGGCCAGGTGGTCTCGCGCGTCGGCGGCGCGCACCGGTTCTTCAACGGGGGGTCGGCCGGCCTCTACCCCTCCTACATCTACTACGCCTGCAGGCCGGTGGCAGTGGTCACCGGGGACTGGTTCAACCTGAACCTGAGCCTGGGTGGCGCAGTGGTGATGCTCGGGACGGCCACCGATGCGGCGACGCCGGCGCCGGGCCCGATCTCGGGAAACATCGAGGCTTGCGCCGAGTCGCCGACACGGACCTGCAACGGCATCTACGACACCGGCGGCGGTACGCTGATCGATGGCTTCTTCGGGTCGTCCAGCAATTTCCCCAACGCCCGCGTCTCGCAGACGATCAGCTTCGTCAACTACGCCTGGAGCCAGAGCACGGGGGACAGCACCCAGACCGCCACCTGGCGTCCGTCGGTGGCAGGCAACCTCTTTCATCCTTCGATCGCCAACAACAACACGCTGCGCTACCAGCAGACGTACGAGCGCTATGTGTTCTCGGGCTCGACCTACAGCGGAGGCATCGCGCCGCCTTCGGGTACCAGCACCCTCGCGTACTCGCGCACCGGCACCTGTCTCACGGCACGCACGCTCGGCGTGAACGAGGACTACACCTGCACGAACATCATCACTGGGCGGCCCGATCTGCAGGTGCGCGTGACCAACCCGGCGTCGGCGTGGACCGCCTATGGCCAGTACCAGAACGTCACCTTGACGGCCAAGAACTTCGGCTCCGCCGCCACGGGCAGCACCGACAATGCCACCGCCGTGCTGACCCTGCCGGCGGGCTGGGATGCCGGCACGCTGCCGGCGAACTGCGCCAAGGCGGGCTCTCCGGTGGTGGTGACCTGCCAGGTCAACCCGACGCCATTGGCTGCGTCCAGCGGCCCGGGGCTGATCGATGGCGGGCAGGTGGACTTCGTCATTCCCGTCACCCCGCTGGCTGGCGTGGCAGCCGGCAGCTATCCGGTCGTCAACGGCGCGAGGGTGTGCGTACAGGCCGCGACAGGTGGCAACACACACGTGTGCACCGTGCCCAACGACGCGAACCCGTTCAACGACGACGGCATCAACACGCTCGAGACCGCCACCCTGGTGGTGGCGTACCAGACGCCGCCGGCGCTGCCGCCGAGCGTGGCGACCACCGTGGTATCCAACGGCGGCGTCGGCACCTTCGGTTTCACGTCGAGCAATGGCGCCGCGCCGTTGCCGGCCTCGCTGGTGACGACGACGCCGGGTGTCGGCGTTACGGCGGCCCCGAGCATGCTGACCGCCATCAGCACCACGACCTTCCTGCAGCAGAACGCGCCGCCGGCAGGCTTCGTGCTGACCGCCATCAGCTGCACGGGCATGAGTGCCGGCGGTACCGCGACCTACAGCCTCCTCTTGCGACGCGTGACCTTCAACGCCGCGGCGACGGGCTACGGCGCCACCATCGCCTGCACGTTCACGAACACGCGGCTGGCACTGACCGTCAGCAAGGTGTCGAACGGCGGTGTCGGGACCTTCAATTTCACGGGCACCAACGGGGTGGCGGCGCATGCCGTCACGACGGCCACCGCCGGCGTGGCGGTGAGCGGCGCGCAGCAGAGTCTGACGACGGTCGGCGCTGCCACCACCGTCACTGAATCAGCGCCGCCGGGCGGCTGGCGGCTGGCGAGCATCAGTTGTAGCGGTCTGGGGGCCGGCGGCACAGCCACGCCGACCATCCCCGGTACCGGGACCGCCGGCGGCAGCGTGTTGCTCGACGCAGCAGCCACGGTCGCGGGCAGCAACATCGCCTGTACGTTCACGAACGCGAAGCTGCCGACCGTCACGGTCAGCAAGGTCTCGGTGGGCGGCACGGGAACGTTCGCCTTCACCGGCACCAACGGCATCGCTGCGCACAACGTCTCCACGGTCGTGAGCGGCACGCCCGTCTCGGGTGTCACCCAAATCCTCGCCGCGGCGGCCAGCGCGACCAATGTGGTCGAGAGTGCGCCGCCGGCGGGCTTCGTGCTCACCGGCATCGGCTGTACCGGTCTGAGCGCCGGGGGAAGCGCCACGCCCAACCTGGCGACGCGCACCGTGGCGCTGGACGCCGCCGCCACGGCGGTGGGCAGCGACATCGCCTGTACTTTCACCAACACGGCGGTTTCCACGCTCAAGCTCGTCAAGACGAGCAGCACCCCGAGCTTCGTCGTCGGCCTGCCGGCCAGCTACACCCTCACGCTCACCAACACCGGCGTGTTCGCCACGCAGGCCGTCACGATCGTCACCGACACCGTGCCGGCCACGCTGACGCTGGGCACGATGCCTGCGGGCTGTAGCGCCACGGGCCAGGTCGTCAGCTGCGGGGTGCCGGCCGGTCTGCCCGCCACGACCGGCAGTGCCTCCTTCGTGATTCCGGTGACGCCGCTGCCCTCCGCGGTGCCGAGTGTGAGCAACACCGCCACGGCCAACGGCGGCGGCGATCCGTTGTGCGTCAGCAGCGGCAACTGCACGAGCACGGTGGTCACACCGGTGCTCGCGCAACCGAGCATCACAGTGCGCAAGACCACCAGCAACGGCGCGGGCAGCAACACCTTCGGCTTTGTGCTCTCGGGCGTGACGAACCCGGCCGACAGCATCACCTTGACTGGCGCGAGCTCCACTTCGTCGGCGGTGGTGCACACCGGCACGGTCGGTACCGACGCGACGCTGACCGAGTCGAGCGTGCCGGCCGGCTGGCCGGCCACGCCGGCGGCGGTGAGCTGCCTGGACTCGGCCACGGCCACCAGCGGAAACGCGACCACCAACCTGGCCACCCTCGCGGGCAACGTCGCCACCCTGCCGGGCAGCGTGATGCGCGGGGGCGCAGTGATCACCTGCACCTTCACGAACACGGCAGCACCGATCGTCGCGCTGACCAAGAGCGCGCCGGCCACCGTGGCGCCGGGCAGCACGTTGGCCTATGGGCTGAGCCTCGTCAACACCGGGGCGATCGCGACGGGCACTTCGGTGGTGGTGCGCGAACAACTGCCGCCAGGTGTCGTCGCGAACTCGGTCGGGCTCGGTGCGGGGGTCACGGCCGCGGCGTGCGGCACCTTGCCGAGCGCTGCGGGCGCGCTGCTGAACTGCACGATGACGATCACCGGTGGCATCCCGGTCGGCGGCACGCGGTCCTTCACACTCAATGCCACGGCGCCGCTGGCATCCGCCGGGACGGTACTGACCAACTACGCCAACACCAACGTCATCGGCAGCGGCACGGCCGCCACGGCACCGGGCGCGGCCTGCGTGTCGGATGCGAGCGTGAGTTGCACCAACGCGTCGACCACCCTCGTGGCCGGTGTCGGCGCCATGGCGCAATCGGGCGTGCGCACCGTGACCGACAACCAACTGGCCAACGGCGCGGCCCAGGATGTGCTCGAAGCCGTGGTGCGCGATGCGGCGCAGAACCCGGTCGCGGGGGCGGTGGTGACCTTCGCCGCCACCGCCAACGTGGCCTTCAATGGCGGGGCCGTGGGCGCCGCAGGCACCTGCACGACCAATGCCGCGGGTCGGTGTCAGGTCACGGCCACCAGTACCGTGGTCGGCCTCAAGAGCAGCGCGGTCAGCATCGCCGCCGGCACTGTCACGGGGGCCTTCACCGACGGCGGGGATGTCTTCCACGCCAGCCCGGTGGCCTACACCTTCGTGCTGGGGACGCCGCCTACGGTCACGCTGTCGAAGACCACCACCGGCGGTGCCGCCGGGCCCTTCAGCTTCACGTTGACCAACACCGTGCAAGCCAGCGGAACGGCCACTACCGTGGCGGCCAGCACGCCGGTGCAAGTCGATGGCAATACGGGCACAGCCGGGCTGCAGAGCTTCACGTCGAACACAGTCAACACTGCGGTGACGATCACGGAAGCCGCCGTGCCGGGCTGGAACCTGGCGAGCGCGAGCTGTACCGATGCCGGTGTCGCCGTCGGCGGCCTGGGCGTTGGCGCCGCCGCGCGGACCTACACGATTCCGGCCGCCAGCGTGCAGTACGGCAAGGCGCTGCAGTGCCTGTTCACCAACGCGGCGTCGGCGACGGTGACGACGCGCAAGGTGTCGGTCGGCAACGTCGGCAGCTTCGGCTTCACCGGCGACAACGGTCTGGCCGCCCAGAGCCTCACCACGGTGACAGCTGGAACGGGCGTGGCCGGTGCCGTCCAGACGTTGACGGTTCCCGGGGTGGCCACCACGATCAACGAAGACCCGCTGCCCGCCAACTACGCGCTGACCGCCGTCGGTTGCACCGGCCTGGGCGCGGGCGGTACGGCCACGCCCGACCTGCCGAACCGCAAGGTGACGCTGGATGCCGCCGCGACAGTTGCCGGCAGCGCGATCGTCTGCACCTTCACCAACACCTACACGCCGCCGTACCCCAAGGTGCAGATCGTCAAAACCACCGTCGGCGGCACCGGCAGCAACGTGTTCGGCTTCGCGCTAAGCGGCCTGTCGGCGCCGACGGACACGATCACGGTGGTGGGGGCGAGCACGGCCAGCGGCAGCGCGACGCTTGTGGGTACCGCTGGCCTGGAAGCCTCGATCAAGGAAACGGTGCCCACCGGCTGGCCGGCCAACCCGGTGAGCGCCAGTTGCGTCGACACCGCCAGCGCCACGCCCACCGTGGCCTTCGGCACGCTGGTCGCCAACCAGCTGACGATTCCGGCGGCGAACATGGTGGCCGGCGCGGCCATCACCTGCACCTTCACCAACAGCTTCGGCTTCAGCGTCGGCGGGCGCGTTTTCAACGACAACGGCGTCGGCGCGGGCACCGCGAACGACGGCCTGATCAACGGCAGCGAGGCCGGCATCGCGGGCGTCGTCGTGCGGCTGACCAACTGCGCCGCCACGGTGCTCGCCAGCGCCGTGACCGATGGCGCCGGCCGCTACACGCTCGCCGTGCCCTTCGCCACCGCGGCAGCGGCCCCGCTCTGCGTGGAAGAGACGAACCCCGCGACGCCGTCGGCCTGGACCTCGACCGGTGCATCAGCGGGCGGCACGGCACTGCTGTCGGGCACGGTCACGACGGTGGCGGGTACCGCGTACACCTACACCCGCCTCGGCACGCCCGACCGCATCGCCTTCACCTGGAACGGCGGCGGCCCAGCGAGCCTCGACTTCGGCGATGTGGCGCCCAACACCTTCGCCACCGACGGCGCCAAGACCGGCCTGCCGGGTAGCACGGTGAGCTACCCCCACACCTTCAAGGCGCAGACCGGCGGTGTGGTGCGCTTCGGCATTCCCGGCGAAGTCGCCACGCCGACGCTGGCGGGCTGGAGCGGCAAGGTCTTCGCGGACACGGCCTGCACCGGGGCGCTGCAGGCAGGCGCCGTGCTGTTGTATCCGCCGTCGGTGCCCGTGACGGTCGTGGCCGGGCAGAGCGTCTGCCTCGTGATGCAGGAATTCGTGCCGGCCACCGCGATGAATGGCTACAGCAACAACGCCACCGTGCAGGCCAGCTTCGACTTCAGCAACGCCGGCCCGGCGCTCGGCGCGAGTTACACGGTGCACGACATCACCACCGTCTCCGACAGCGTGCTCGAGCTGAAGAAAGAGGTGCGCAATGTGACGCAGGGCGGCGCCTTCGGCATCAACAACCAGGCCAAGTCGGGCGAGACGCTGGAGTACCGCATCACCTACACGAACAACGGCGTGTCGCCCATCGGCACCCTGAGCGTGAACGACACGACGCCCAGCTACACCAGCTTTGTTGGTGCGCAGGCCGGCAGCACGCCGGCCACACTGACCGCTTGCCAAAAGACGACGCCAGTGAACCCGGTGCCAGGGCCGACGGTGGCGTGCGCCACGGCGCAGGCCGGTGGTGGGACGGGAGCGCTGAGTTGGCATTTCACGGGGGCGCTGTCACCCGGCGCGTCCGGCGCAGTGATGTTCACCGTGAAGGTCGACTAAGCAATCGTCGCAAGCAGCAGCGCCTGCAGCAGGAACCTCCGGTCACCCGCCTGGTTCACGGTGTTGCCGTCGAGCACCAGCGCCAGCGCGGGGTGACTGCCGTCGGCCAGGCCGCGGTAGACCGGCACACCCGCATGGATTACCAGTTCGGCCGCGGCGGCCGGCGCGGTGGTTCCGGCGTCGATGGCGTCGTACATGCGACCCAGCATGCGAGCGATGCGAGCGCACTCGGCAACCTCCGGCGGCGGCTCGCCGAGGCTGACCCGCGCCACGCGTACCCCGAGGTCGGCCGCGGCGTCGTGCAGCGCCGACACGGTGGCACCGCTCGCCGGCTGAAGCACGGCCAGGTTCTTTCCCTGAAGCAGCGGCAGGGCCGGGTGGCCGGCGATCGATGCCGCCTTGAGCCGGCTGGCGAGATCGAGCAGCGCTGTCGCCGCCGCAGCGTTCAGCAACGTGTCGGACGCGAGGGCGCCCAGGGCGGGAGACGGTGGATGCGAGGTCACGGCTGCGAGCGTACGGATGCCTGCGGCCACCGGGTTGACGCCCGTCAAGGCGGCGTCATCGCGGGGCACCGCGCCGCGCGGGAGCCTTCGGACACGGTTCAGACATAAAACGTCGATCACTGTTACCAACGGGGCGGTCCCGTTGTCGGTCGTGTTGCACGTGCTTCGTACGCTCCTTCCATCGACCCGCACCGGAGCCCACCATGCACGCAGACACCCCCCGCCGCACCGCCGCCGACCAACCTGCCCAGCGCATCGCCACGATGCTGCAGCTGCTCCAGGAGACGCTGCCGATGCAGAAGCGCCTGGTGCATGCCGGCGACGTGGTCTGCCAGGTCGGCCAGCCCTTTCAGTGCCTCTACGTCGTCAACGCCGGCTTCTTCAAGATGGTCAACCTGTCGGATGAGGGCCGCGAGCAGGTCGTCGGCTTGCACTTTCGCGGCGACTGGCTCGGCCTGGACGGCATCGCCACTGGCCGCTACGGCTGCGACGCGGTGGCCATGGACACCGGCGAGGTCTGGGTCATTCCCTACGACACACTGCTCGAGGCGAGCATCCGGACGCCGGCGTTGCTCAATGCGCTGCACCAGGCCATGAGCCGCGAACTGGCACGCGACCACGATTCGATGGCCTCGCTGTGCACGCTGCCGGCCGATGCGCGGGTGGCCGGCTTCCTGCGCTACTGGGCCGACGCGGTGTCGCAGCGCGGCCTGCGGGCCGACGAGATCACGCTGCGCATGACACGCGCCGAGATCGGCAACTACCTGGGCATGACGCTCGAGACGGTCAGCCGCGCGCTGTCACGCATGGCGCGCGGCGACGTGATCCGCTTCAAGGAAAAGGGCCGGCGCGACATCCAGATTCCGAAGGTGGAGGCACTGACCGCCTTCATGCAACAGGCCAAGGGCCCGTCCGCCGCGCTCGCGCTGCACTGAGCGGCTGCACCGCCAGGGGCGGATGCGCACGCTTGCAGGACGGATCGGCGCCTACCGCGCGGCGATTCGCCCGTGCAGCGGCGCGTCGGGCAGCGCAGGAACGCGCTGCAGATCGGCCAGCCAGACCTCCGCCTCGGAGTCGCTCGGCGCACGCCAATCGCCCCGCGGCGACAGCGATCCGCCGGAGCCGACCTTCGGCCCGTTGGGCACGCAGGAACGCTTGAACTGGCTGGTCTTGAAGAAGCGCCAGAGGAAGGTTTTCAGGTGACCGGTGATGTCGGCCAGGGTGTACTCGTTGTGCTCGCCCTGCAGCGCATCGGGCCAGCTACCGCGCGCGCGGTCGCGCCAGGCGCTGTAGGCCAGGAAGGCGACCTTCGACGGCCGGAAGCCGTGGCGGGTGATGTAGTAGAGGTGGAAATCCTGCAGCTCATACGGCCCGATGGTGTCTTCGGTGCGCTGACCGGGCTGCTCGGCCGAGGCGTCGGTCGACGGCACCAGCTCCGGGCTGACCTCGGTCGCCACGATGGCGCGCAGCACGTCGCTGCCGTCGGCGCGGAGGATGGCGGCGTCGGCCACCCAGCGCACCAGGTGCTTGATCAGCGTCTTGGGCACGCTCGCATTCACGTTGTAGTGCGACATGTGGTCGCCCACGCCGTAGGTGCACCAGCCCAGCGCCAGTTCGCTGAGGTCGCCGGTGCCCACCACGATCGCGCCGTGGTGGTTGGCCAGGCGGAACAGGTGGCTGGTGCGCTCGCCGGCCTGCACGTTCTCGAAGGTGATGTCGTACTGCGGCACGCCGTCGGCAAAGGGGTGGCCGAGGTCGGCCAGCATCTGTTTGCAGCTCGGGCGGATGTCGATTTCCTTGGCCTGGCAGCCGATGGCGGCCATCAGCGCATGCGCCTGCTTCAGCGTGCGGTCGCTGGTCGCGAAGCCGGGCATCGTGTAGCCGAGGATGTCGCTGCGCGGGCGGCCCAGGCGGTCCATTGCCTGCGCGCACACCAGCAGCGCATGGGTCGAGTCCAGCCCGCCCGACACGCCGATCACCACCTTCTGGATGTTGCTGGCCTCCAGCCGCTGCACCAGCGACTGCACCTGGATGTTGAACACCTCCTGGCAGCGCTCGTCGCGGGTGGCGGCGTCGGCCGGGACGTAGGGGAAGCGCTCCACGTTGCGGCGCAGCGCGCCGGGCTGCTGCGGCAGGCCGGGCAGGTCGAACTCGATGGTGCGCCAGTCGCGCAGCACAGCGGCGTGGCGCTGCGCCGAGACGCCGAAGGAGTTCTGCCGCATGCGCTCGTGCGCCAGGCGCTCGAGGTCGGTGTCGGCGGTGATCATGTGCGAGCGGTTGCTGAAGCGTTCGCTCTCGGCCAGCAGTTCGCCGTTCTCGTAGATCAGCGCCTGCCCGTCCCAGGCCAGGTCGGTGGTCGATTCGCCGATGCCAGCCGACGAGTACAGGTAGGCCGCCAGGCAGCGGGCCGACTGCAGGCTCACCAGCTTGTGGCGGTAGTCCGCCTTGCCCACGGTGATGTTCGAGGCCGACAGGTTGACCAGCACCGCGGCGCCGGCCAGTGCCGCGTAGCTCGACGGTGGGATCGGTACCCACACGTCTTCGCAGATCTCGACGTGGATGGCAAGCAGCGGCAGATTGCGCGCCTTGAAGATCAGGTCGGTGCCGAAGGGCACGCGCTGGCCGCACAGGGCGATCTCGGTCGAGATGGCACTGTCGGCCGCGGCGAACTGCCGGCCCTCGTAGAACTCGCCGTAGTTGGGCAGGTAGGTCTTGGGCAGCACCCCCAGCAGGGCGCCATCGGCCACCACCGCGGCGCAGTTGAAGAGCCGGTGGTCGGCGCGCACCGGCAGGCCGACCACGGCCACGGTCGGCAGGCCGCGCGAGGCTTCGATGACCTCGGCCAGCGCGGCTTCGCAGCCCTCCAGCAGAGCGGTCTGGTGGAACAGGTCGTCGCAGGTGTAGGCGGAAATGCCCAGTTCCGGGAAGGCCACCAGCACGGCCCCCTCGGCCGCGGCTTCGCGCAGCATGCGCACCGTCTCGCGGCCGTTGAACACCGGGTCGGCCACGCGGTTGCGCGGCACCGCCACGGCCAGGCGCGCAAAACCGTGGGTGTAGGGGTTGTCGAAGGCAAGTTCGGAGCTCATGGCGACATCGTATGCGTCATTCGACGGGCAGGGCGGCAGCGGGCGGTATGGCCTGCACATCGGCGGCGCGGCACAGGTCGATGGCCCACCAGTCCGGCAGCAGGCGACGCACCTGCGGCCGGGCGAAGCGGTCGTCGATCAGGTAGAGCACGCCGGCGTCCTGCTCGCTGCGGATGACCCGGCCGGCGGCCTGCACCACCTTGCGCAGGCCGGGGTAGAGGTAGGTGTAGTCGTAGCCCCGCGCATCGCCGAAGCGTGCATCGAGCTGCCGGCGCATCACCTCGTTCATGGCGTCGTGCTGCGGCAGGCCGAGGCTGGCGATGAAGGCACCGATCAGCCGGTCGCCGGGCAGGTCGATGCCCTCGCCGAAGGCGCCGCCCAGCACCGCGAAGCCGATGCCGCGGCCGCCAGGCCGGAAGCGCGCCACGAAGGCATCGCGTTCCGCCTCGCGCATCGCGGTGGTCTGCGACCAGATCGGAACGCCGGGGTGCAGCGCGGTGAACAAGGCCTGCGCTTGTGCCAGGAACTCGAAGCTGCTGAAGAAGGCCAGGTAGTTGCCGGGCTGGCGGGCGAACTGGGCGCCGATCAGGTCGACCAGCGGGCGCAGCGTGCGGGCGCGGTCGCGGTAGCGGGTCGACAGGTCGGTGACGATGCGCACCTGCAACTGCCGCGCCACGAAGGGCGAGTCGACGTCGAGCTCGACCGTGCGGCCTGGCAGCCCGAGCATGTTGCGGTAGAAGTCGAAGGGCGCGATGGTGCCGGAGAAGCACACCGTGGTCGATGCGGCGGCGAAGCGCGGACGGAGAAACGGGGCGGGCACCAGGTTGCGGACCGCCAGGCTGGCGGGCCCATCGCCCTCGGCCAGCGTGCTGTCGAACACCGAATGGTCGCCCAGGGCGTCGGCCAGGCGCAGGAAGTGCAGCGCGTCGAAGAAGAAGCGCTGCAGCGGCCCGTGCGCGGCCTGCGGCGCGGTGGCGAAATGCTCGGCCAGGACCCCGACCGCATCCTGCAGCGCCTGCTGCAACCGGTCGGGCACGCGTTCGTGGGCCTGGTAGGCGCTCGTCTGTGCCTTGTGCAGCGCCTGCTGCTCGCGCTGCACCCGTGCCAGCGGCGCGCGCAGCACACCGGTGGCGAGCGCGCGGGCCGCGTCGAGCACCGCGACCTGCCACTCTTCCTGCTGGCTCAGCGCGTGCAGGAAGGCGCTGCCGTCGAACCAGTAGTTGTAGTCGGCCACCACCACGTCGCTCCAGCGCACCATCTCCTGCGACAGGAAATAGGGGCACACGGCGTGCCGGCGCGCCACCTCGCGCAGCGCGTTGCCGCCGAGCCGGCCGGCAGCCACCGCATCGCTGCGCGCCGCCGGAAGCCGGTCGTAGAAGCCGCGCGCCAACGGGCAGTCGTCGCCGTGGCAGGCGCGGCCCGGGTGCTCGCACAGCTTTTCGCGGGCCGTCAGTTCGAGGATGCGCAGCGCTGGTGCGGGGCGGCCGAGCGTGTCGAGCGCCTCCAGCGCGATCGCGCGGCCCGAGGTCTTCGCGGTCAGGAAGAACAGCTTGTCGGTGCGCTGGGCGCGCCAGCCGCGCAGCAGGGGAAAGGTGGTGGCGATGGTCTTGCCGATGCCGGTGGGCGCCTGCGCGATCAGGCAGCGGCTTGCCGCGGCAGCACGCCAGACATGCTCGGCCAAGGCGCGTTGGCCGGCGCGAAAACCGTCGTGCGGGAAGGGCAGCGCATCGAGCTCGGCCTCCAGTGCGGCGCGGTGTGCGGCCTCTTGCGCGGCCCACGCCAGGTAGCGGCTGCACAGCGCCTCGAACTCGGCCCGCAGCTGGTCGCGACCGCGGTGCTCGGTGAGCAGCGTCTCCTCGCCGCTGGCGACATCGAGGTACACCAGCGCGACCTCGATGGACGCCAGCGCGTGCTGCTCGCAAAGCATCCAGCCGTAGGTGCGGGCCTGCGCCCAGGCCAGTGCCCGGTGGTTGGCACGCACGGCCGCGAAGTCGCCGCGGAAAGTCTTGATCTCTTCGACGCGGCCGCCCGCGGTGTCGTAGCCGTCGGCCCGGCCGCGCACGCGCAGACCGCCGAAGGTGGTGGACAGCGCGACCTCGCTGGCATAGCCCTCGCCGCGCCGGCCCTGCACCAGCAGGTGGCCCGCAACGCCGTCCTGTGCGCTGGGCGCGGGGGCGAAGCGAAAGTCCAGGTCGCCGGCCTTGGCACCGAAGGCACACAGTGCCCTGACCGACACGCTGTGCAGCGGTGAGGGGCGTGGCGCGTGTGACAGATCGTCGTCGGACGCGAAGCGCGGGGCGGGCGGGCGGCCTTGCATGGCTGGATAAATATACAGCACCGAGGCAATCGGCCTGGGTTGCCACGCGTGCGTGCCCGCCGGAGGGCCTGGCTGTTCGGTGACACTCCGTGCCATGCGTGATTTGCAATCCTTGTCGAACCAATCGGGTTGGCGTCGGCTGGTCGTGGGCTTCTGGCCGGCGCGCGTTCAGGTGGACGCGCGGGAGCGTTGGCGCGCGGTCGCGGGTGCCGGCTTCGGCATCCTGCTGACGGCGCTGCTCAGCCGCTGGGGCATCGGCAGCGGCGCACCGCAGCCCTGGCTGGTCGCCCCCATCGGAGCCAGCGCGGTGCTGGTGTTCGCCGTCCCCGCAAGCCCGCTGGCCCAGCCGTGGGCGGTGGTTGGCGGCAACACCCTCTCGGCGCTGGTGGGTGCGGCCTGCGCGATGCTCATCGGCGATCCGGCCTGGGCCGGCGCGATAGCGGTGGCCGTCGCGGTGGCGCTGATGTTCCTGCTGCGCTGCCTGCACCCGCCGGGTGGCGCGACGGCGCTCCTCACCGCGCTGAGCGCCAGCGGCTTTCAGTTCGCCCTCTTTCCGATGCTGGTGAATTCGGTGCTGCTGGTGCTCGCGGGTGTCGCCTACAACGGCATGACCGGCCGGCGCTATCCGCATGCCCAGGGGCGCCCGGAGACGGCCCGCACACCCAGCGGCTCGCGCTTCAGTTCGGCGGACCTCGATGCCGCACTGGCCCGCTACAACCAGGTGCTGGACGTGAGCCGGGACGACCTCGAAGGGCTGCTGCAGCAGGCCGAAGCCATTGCCTACGAGCGCAACTTCGGTGCCTTGCAGTGCCGGGACATCATGTCGCGGGAACCGCTCTCGGTGCAGTTCGGCACTGCGCTCGAAGACGCCTGGGCCCTGATGCGGGGTCGGCGCATCAAGGCCCTGCCGGTGGTCGACCGCGCCCGGCGGATCGTCGGCATCGTCACCGTCGCCGACTTCATGCGGCATGCGGACCTGGACGGCCACGACGGGCTGGGCGAGCGGCTGCGTGCGCTCATTCGCCGCAGCGGCGCTTCGCACGACGACAAGCCGGAAACCGTCGGCCAGATCATGACCCGGGAGGTGAGGGTGGCCAGCGAAGGTCGCCCGGCGGCCGAACTCGTGCCGCTGTTTTCCGAGGGCGGCCACCATCACATTCCGATCATCGATGCGCAACGGCGGCTGGTCGGCATCATCACCCAGTCCGACCTGGTCCGGGCGCTGTACCGGGCGGCGTCACCGGTCGGGGCGGGGGGGCCGGGCCGCACCTGAGTCGCGTCGTGTGTCCGGCGCCTGGCCGGAGCTGGCGCCTGCCCGATTTGCTTTAAGTGGCGCGCCGCATGCGCACGCGCACCATGGCGCGTTCCAGCGCATCGCGGGTGTAGGGCTTGCGCAGCAGTTCGCGCCCCGGTGCGGCGCCGACCAGTTCCTGCGAGAAGCCCGACATCAAGAGCACCGGCAGCTGCGGCCACTGCTGCTCGACGCGCTGCGCGAGTTCCGTGCCCTGCAGGCCGGGGCCGAGTGCGATGTCGGTCAGCAGCAGGTCGAAGGCGGCGTCGGCTTCGAGCACCGCCAGGGCCGATTCCGCGTCGGCACAGGGCACCACCGTGCAGTCGAGCGTGCGCAGAAACTGCTGCGCCACCAACCGCACTTCGGCATCGTCTTCCACCAGCAGCACCCGCAACCCGGGCGGCAGCCGACCGCCGACATCGGCCTCGGCGCCTTCGATCTCGTCCTCGTCGCCCAGGCGGGGGAGGTACAGCGTGATGGTGGTGCCCACGCCCAGCTTGCTGCGCAGGCCGATGGCGCCGCGCGATTGCTGTGCGAAGCCGTACACCGTCGCCAGCCCGAGACCGGTGCCGCGGCCGACCTCCTTGGTGGTGAAGAAGGGCTCGAAGGCGCGCTCCTGCACGATGGCCGACATTCCGCTGCCGGAGTCGGCCACGGTGATGGCGACATAGCCGTTCGCCGGAGCCTCGTGCGCCTCGGCCAGCAGCTCGGGCGGCAGTGCGTCGACATTGCGGCAGATGAAGGCGAGCGTGCCGCCCTCGGGCATGGCGTCGCGCGCATTGATGGCGATGTTGAGCAATGCGGATTCGAGCTGTACCGGGTCGGCCAGGCAGATCGCTTCTTCGGCGTCGAGCGCGATGGCGATGCGCTGGTCGAGCGTGCGCCGCAGCATGTCGGCCAGCGAGCCCACCAGCGCGGCGGCGTCGATCACGGTGGGTTGCAGCACCTGGCGGCGCGAGAAGGCCAGCAGCTTGCCGGTGAGTTCGGCGCCGCGTCGGGTGGCGCGCGTCGCGGCACCGACCAACTGCTGCGCCATCGGATCGTCGGCGAGGGCGGGGAGTTCTTCCAGCACCTGCAAGTTGCCGGAGATCACGGTGAGCAGGTTGTTGAAGTCGTGCGCAATGCCGCCGGTGAGCTGCCCGACGGTTTCGAGCCGCTGCGCATGGTTCAGCGCTTCTTCGCTCTTCTCGCGCTGCAGCAGCGTCGCCAGCAGACTGGCGAGCGAATCGAGAAAACGCAGTTCGTCGTCGCCGACGCGGTTCGGCGTGCCGCAACGCACCGCCAGCGCACCGATGGTGCGGCCCCGGTCCGACAGCGGCACCGCCATCGCGTCGCCGCCGTCGATCGCCTCGTGCGCCGGACGTCCGGTCGCGACCACGCGGCCGGCCAGCGTGCTGGCGTCGTTCGGCAGGCTGTGGCCGACGCGCTCGTCCGCTGCGAGTCCGACGCCGGACGCGATGCGAAAGCTCAGGCCGTCGGCGTCCAGCAGCAGGACCAGCGCCGATTCGCACTCGAGCGCGGCCGCCGCCATCGACGGCACCTGGACCAGCAGCGCCTGCGGATCGGGGGCATCGACCGCAAGCCGTCCGAACTGGGCCAGATGCTCCGCATAGCGGGCCCGCTGCAGCGCCTGCCGCACCCGCGGATAGCTGCCGACGTCGCGAATGGCGGCCACGACGTACGGCAGGCCTTGGTCGTGCAGCGGGCTCAGCGCGATCTCGACCATCACTTCGCTGCCATCGCGCCGCTTGGCCACCAGGTCCATCTGCGTGCCCATGGGCCGCGCGCGCGGCTGTGCACCGTAGGCATGGCGGTAGGCGGCGTGGCGCGGCCGAACAGCATCGGGCACCAGCGCATCGACCGGCAGGCCCACCAGTTCGTCCGGGCCGTAGCCGAGCAGTTCGACGGCAAAGGGGTTGGCCAGCACGACGGTGCCCTGTGCATCCACCAGCAGCAGCGCATCGGGGTAGGCGGCAAAGAGCGAGCGGAAGACCTTGCCGTCGTCGAAACCGGGGCCGAGGGATTCGGTTGGCATGGTGGCTGCGGCTAGGCCGCTTCGACCTTGGGCGCGAACAGGTAGCCCGCCCCGCGCACCGACTTGATGAGTTGCGGGCTCTCGGGGTCGCCTTCGAGCTTGCGGCGCAAGCGCCCCACCTGCACGTCGATGGTGCGGTCGAAGGGGCCGCCGTTGCGCCCGCGGGTGCGCTCGAGCAGGAAATCGCGCGACAGCACGCGGCCGGGCGCGTCGCTCAGCGCATGCAGCAGATCGAATTCGCCGCTGGTCAGCGTGACCTCGTGGCCCAGGGGCGCGGTCAGGCGCCGGGCTCCGATGTCGAGTTCCCAGCCCGCGAAGCGCTTGACCGACGGCGTGGCAGCAGGTGTCGACACTGCGGCCGCAACGGCGGCGGGCGCCGGCACGATGCGGCGCAGCACCGCCTTGATGCGGGCGAGCAGTTCGCGCAGGTCGAAAGGCTTGGTGACGTAATCGTCGGCGCCGACCTCCAGGCCCACCACCTTGTCGATGGCGTCGCCGCGGCCGGTGACGATGACCAGCCCGCACTGCCAGTGTTCGCGCAACTGGCGCGCAATGGCGAAGCCGTCCTCGCCGGGCAGGCCGAGGTCGAGCAGCACCAGGGCCGGCGGATCCTGCGGCATGAGCGCGAGCAGGTCGCGGCCGCTGTGCAGTTGGCTGACGCGGAAGCCCTGGCCCTGGAGATAGGTGGCCAGCAGCCGGGTGATGTCTTCTTCGTCGTCGAGGACGGCCAGGTGGAGAGCAGAGGTCAAGGCGGCATGTTAGCGCCTGTGCCACACCCTCTGGCCGGCATTGGGCGCTGCAAAGCGCTTTGCAGGCCTGCTCCGACAGACAAGGGGTCGGCGAGCGGTCGAAGATGGAGCAAGGGGGTTCTGAACCTCCGCTTTGTACCTGCGCATCGACGACGTCGCTTCACACGCCCGCGGTGCCACGCAGGGCCCCTTGCCGACGGTCGTTTTCGTTTTCATCGAACCTGCCGGAGCCACGACCATGACCACTGCCGCCATCCTCGTCGCCACCCCTGGCGATCCCTTCGTTCCCGCGAGTGACGCCCTCGCAGCGCAGCGCACCGGCAGTGTCGTCGCGATGTCGCGCGACGACCACGCCTACGCCAGCGTGCACGAGCATGCGACGCGGATGGCCTTCGCCGAGCGCATCGCAGCGCTCAAGGGCCTGGACTTCCGCGGCGAGTACGCACCGGGCGAACGCTACGAACGGCCGCTGTACTTCGTGCCGAGCGACACCCTCGCCGACACCCAGGAAGCGCAGGCGCTCGGCATCACCGGGCCGCACGATCTGTTCGGCGGCGTGGTGCCGCACCCCTTCGTGCTGACCAAGGCGATCACGCATCCGCTGGTGCATCCGCACGCGGCGAGGCCGACCGGCTGGTCGGACGAGTTCGCCGCGCACGTGGCCGGTGCGGTGCTCACCGGCTTCACCGCCTTTTCCCGCGAGGACGCGCGCGCTGCCGGTTGCGCGCTGCTGCGCCTGGGGGCCGTGCGGGTCAAGCCGGTGCGGGCCACCGGCGGGCGCGGGCAGGTCGTGGTGACCGACACCGACGCGCTGCTGCGCTGTCTCGATGCGATGGCGCAGGACGAACTCTCGGCGCACGGCGTGGTGCTGGAGGAAAACCTCACCGACCCGGTGACCTTCAGCGTCGGCCAGGTGGTCGTGGGCGGACTCACCGCCACCTACCATGGCACGCAGTGCCTGACCCAGGACCGTCGCGGCGAGGCGGTCTATGGCGGCTCCGACCTGTGGCTGGTTCGCGGCGGCTTCGACGCGCTGCTGGCCACGCGTCCGCCCTTCGACGTGCGTCTGGCCGTCGACCAGGCCAGGCTCTATCACGACGCGGTGGTCGAGTGCTTCGCGGGCTTCTTCACCTCGCGGCTGAACTACGATGTGGCACGCGGGCGCGGACCGCTCGGGCAGTGGCGCTCCGGCGTGCTCGAACAATCGTGGCGCGTGGGCGGCGCCACCGGCGCGGAACTTGCGGCGCTCGAATTCTTCCATCGGCATCCGGACCGTGACCGCGTGCATGTACGCTGTGTCGAGGTGCATGGCGACGCGCCAGCACTGCCGCCGGACGCCGCGGTCTACTACCAGGGCGAGGTGCCGAACGTCGGCATGCTGACCAAGTACACGCTGATCGATCCCGCATGCTGAGTACGCGCCACAACACCGTCGACATTCCGGTCGATGACCAGCACATCGCGGGCACGCTGGTCGCTTCGTCGACGACCGTTCCCGGTGTGCTGCTGGTGCATGGGTGGGACGGCAGCCAGGAGCAGTACATCCACCGTGCGCATCAGATCGCTGCGCTGGGCTGTGTCTGTCTCACCTTCGACCTGCGCGGCCACGCCCGCCATGTGGCGCAGCGCCAGGAAGTCACGCGCGAGGACAACCTGCGCGACGTGCTGTCCGCCTACGATTCGCTGGTGAGTCACCCCACGGTCGACCCGGAGTCGATCGCCATCGTCGGCAGCAGCTATGGCGGCTACCTCGGTGCCATCGTGAGTTCGATGCGGCCGGTGCGTTGGCTCGCGCTGCGCGCGCCGGCCCTGTACCGCGACGAGGACTGGGACGTGCCCAAGGGCAAGCTCGACCGCGCCGACCTCGCGACGTACCGCAACCTGCCGGTGGGTGCGGCCGACAACCGCGCACTCGGCGCGTGCGCCGCCTTTCGGGGCGACGCGCTCATCGTCGAGTCGGAGCACGACAAGACGGTGCCGCATCCGGTGATCGAGAATTACCTGGCCGCTTTCAAGCGCGTGCGCTCGGTCACCTACCGTGTCCTCTCCGAAGCCGACCACGCCCTGTCGAAGGAGGAATGGCGCCAGTCGTACGGCATCCTGCTGGTGTCCTGGATCACCGAGATGACGCTGGGCGCGCGAGGCAAGAACACCCCCGGCGGCGCACGGCCTGCGCCGCGCAGCCCGGCCTGAAAACGATCAAAAGCGGAAGTGCGTCACCGGTTCATGTTTCCATTTCATCAGCTTCCGACGGTGACCGGCGATTGGGCGTCCGGTTCGCTAACGCCTGCTCGCGCGCATATGGCGTCGGCGGCCGACCGACGTGCCGCGTGAACGCCACGCTGAACGTGCTCGCTGAGCTGTAGCCGACGCGCTCGGCGATGTGGGCGATACCCATGTCGTTGCGGCGCAGCAAGTATTTTCCTCGGCCGCGATTGGCGGGTGCTCGCCACGATTCGCACGCCGCGCGAGGATTCGTTGCCGCCTTCCGACCGTCTGCGCGTGCTGCAGCTCGACGTCATGGATCCGCACAGTATCCACAAAGCCATCGAAGCGGCGGGCCCGATCGATGTCCTCGTGAACAACGCAGGCTTCGGTGCACCCGCGCCCTTCGAGCTGACGGACATGGCCACCGTGCGCGCGCTGTTCGACACCAAGTCCACTGGCGCCGGGACACGAATGCAGAACGTGGCCGAAGCGGTGTGGCGGGCGGCGACCGACGCGTCGACGCCGCCGTACATCCCGGCCGGGGCGGATGCTGTGCAATGGGCGGCGGAGGCTGGCTGAGGCAGCGTGCGCGGTTGACTGGGCACTTCAATCCATGAACGACGCCAACTCGTCGGGCGACCCGGCAGGGAAGGCCTCTTTCAAGAAATCGAGGAATGTGGAAACGCGGCTGCTGAGCAGCCTGCGCGACGGGTACAGCGCCCAAAGCGCGATCTCCGGCCCATCGACATCACCCCAGTGCGCCAGTGTTCCCGTCGCCAGATCCCGCGTCACAAGAGACAGCGGCAGGCGTGCAGCGCCAACCCCCGCACGAACCGCGTCGCGCACCATGAACAACGAGGACAGGCGCAAGGCATGTTCCACCTCGATGCGCTTCTTTTTGCCGGAGGGGTCGGTGTATTCCCAGGAGGCCGTTGCGTCACCTGGCCCTTGTCCGCGCGCCACGGCGCGAACCGTCGCCCGCCCTGACGGCCGCCTGAGGTCGGGGCTGGCGACCACGACGAGTCGATCCCTCATGAAGATCCGTCCCACCAGCCTGGCATCCGGATCCGGGTTGACTCGGATCACCAGGTCGTAACCCTCTTCCACCATGTCGACCGCCCGGTCCTCGGTGGTGACCTCGAGCCTGATCTCGGGATAGCGCAGCGCGAACCGGGCGGCGAGCTTGCCCATGGCGGCCTGCGAGAAGAGCAATGGGGCGCTCACCCGCAGGATGCCCCGCGGCGTCTCTCCGCCGGAGGCGATTGCCGCCGCCGTCTCGTCGAGTTCGGTGAGCAGCACCGTGGTCCTTTCGTGAAGGGCGCGTCCTTCTTCGGTGAGCTTCAGAGCACGCGCTCCGCGTTCGAACAGGCGCAGGTTGAGGCCACTCTCCAAGTCGGCGACACGACGCGACAGGGTGGCTTTGGGCCGTCCCGATTCGCGGGCCGCGCGTCCGAAGCCGCCGTGCCGTGCGACGAGGTTGAAGTCAGCCAGGGCAAGCAGGTCCATGTGTTCCACCAGTGAGACGAAGCGTCTAAATATAGCGGCTAGTGGATTGATGATGGAACGAAGAAGATCTGGGCTCCTTCAACAAACCCGGAGTTTTTCATGACCATCCTCGTTACTGGCGCCAGCGGCGCAGTCGGCCGTCAAGTCGTCCAACAACTCGTCAACCGTGGCGCCCCTGTTCGTGCACTGGTCCGCGATCCCTCGAAAACCAACTTGCCCTCGGCCGTCGAGGTCGTCCAGGGCGACCTGCTGGACGTGGCGTCGCTTCGGCGCGCACTTGCCGGGGTGTCCACGCTGTTCCTGCTCAATGGCGTCGTTCCAGACGAGTTCACGCAGGCTTTGGTCGCACTCAACCTGGCGCGTGACGCGGGGATCGATCGGGTCGTCTATCTGTCGGTGATCCACAGCGACAAGTACCTGAACGTTCCCCACTTCGCGGGCAAGTTCGGCGTGGAGCGGATGCTCGAGCAGATGGGCTTCGGTGCCACCATCCTGCGGCCCGCGTACTTCATGCAGAACGACCTCACCGTGAAGGATGTCGTGACCGGCTACGGCGTCTATCCGATGCCGATCGGCAGCAAGGGCCTGGCCATGATCGACACGCGCGACATCGCGGAGATCGCGGCCCTGGAACTGGTCCGCCGAGAGCAAGCACCCGGATCGCTTCCCCTGAGCAGGATCAATCTGGTCGGCCCCGACACGCTCACGGGGTCCGACGTTGCCGGCATCTGGTCGGACGTGTTGGGTCGCCCGATCAACTACGGCGGCGACGACGGCGCTGGCTTCGAGAAGAACCTGCTGAACTTCATGCCGAGCTGGATGGCTTACGACATGCGCCTCATGAGCGAACGCTTTCTCACCGAGGGCATGACCCCGGACGCCGGTGATGTGGAGCGACTGGCGAGGCTGCTGGGCCGCCCGCTGCGCTCGTATCGCGAATTCGCCTTCGAGAACTCGGCATCGGCCTGAACTCGATCACCCAACCGACGCACACGAAGGAGTTTTCCGATGATCTACTCGACTGCCACCATTCCGGTCAACCCCGCCGGCGAAGTAACACTCACGCGTACCCAGGCATGGGCGGGCCTGGTTCTCAAGGCGCGCGACGCGAGAGAGTTCTTGCCGCCCAACCTCTGCACGAGGTGCGATGTTGTCGACGAAGGCGCTATGCACATCGTCCGCGAAGCCACCATCGGAGGCCAGGATCTGCGCGAGATCATCTGCTTCGAACCGGAGCGCAAGGTGACCTTCTTCCAAGCGACCGGTCCGCGGGAAGGCGCCATCATCAACGAGCTGTTCGAAGATGCATCCGGCCAGCTTCAACTCCGCTTCTACGGTTATCTCGGCCTTCGCGGCAAGCCCCCCGGCGGCGCTGAAGAGCAAGCAGAGCAGGCCTTGATGGACAGTGACAAGGGCTATAAAAGCGCTCTGGTGTCCACCTTAAAGCGGACCCGCGAGCTGCTCTCTCAAAGCAAGCTGTGAAAGCCCGGCGATGAGCGCAGGTCACATCGTCGCCTGAAGCGGCGTGCGCGCGACCAGAGGAGTGCTTAGCAGCTTTTTCTCGGCCTGCCGTGCCGGGTATTCACGGAGTGCTCATGCTCCCTCCGCAGGGGCGAGAACGTCAGAATACTTTTCCTGCCCGCGCAACGAAAGGAACTCCATGCGTACCGTCCTGCTCGCAGCCGCCGCAGTGCTCACCGGCTGCGGAAGCCCTCCGCCGCCCGCGATGCAGGCACAGCCCCAGGGGCAGCGCCTCGCCTGTGAATCCCTCGGCAGCGTGCGAACGGAGGCCAGCATCATCACCTCGGCACAAGTGGTGAGCGATGCCACCGCGATCGGCGGTGCGAAGGTTGATGCGAAGTTCTGCCGCGTGCAGGGCGTCGCGCGCCCTTCGTCCGACTCCGAGATCAAGTTCGAGGTGTGGCTCCCAGAAGACTGGTCAGGGCGCTTCAAACTCAATGGCACCGGCGGCTATGCCGGCGCCGTGCCCTTTGCGCGGCTGGCGCAGGATGTGGAGGACGGCTTCGTCACCGCGGGCAGCAACATGGGTCATGACGGCGGCGAGTCGGCCGCGTGGACGCTCAACCATCCCGAGAAGGTAAAAGACTGGGGGCTGCGTTCGCACTACTACGTCGCCACCGCGGCGAAGGCGCTCGCCAATGCGTTCTATGCGCGCCCCGTGCGGTACTCGTACTTCGAAGGCTGCTCCAACGGCGGCCGTCAAGCGATGATGATGGCGCAGAACTATCCGGCGCTCTTCGATGGCATCGTCGCAGGCGCGCCGTCGATGTTCTATCCGGACCTTCTCTATTGGCTGCTTTGGACCGGGAAGCAGCAGATTCCCGTGGCCGGCAAGGCTTCCGTGCTGACGGACGCCAAGCGCCTACAGATCACTCAACGCGTGCTTGCCGTATGTGATGCGAATGACGGCCTTGTCGATGGGCAGATCACCAATCCGCGAGCCTGCAAGTTCAATGTCGACACGATCGGTCCCGCTGGCGACAAGACCTTGACGGCCGAGGAGCTTGCCGTCGTGAAGGCGATGTACGCCGGCACGACCACGGAAGCCGGCGTACACCGCTCGCCTGGCGCGAAGCTTGGCTCGGAGGCCGACTGGATTCCGTTGTTCGCTGACAATGGCGGCTACGGCGCGTTCATCGAACACTTCGTCTACTCGCGCAACACGCCGAACTTCGATTGGCGGCGCGAGCTCGACTTCACGAAGAGCTACGACGAGGCGAAAGCGGCGCTGACACCGGTGACTGCGGCGCCCAGCCCGGACATCTCGGCATTCGTCGCGCGCGGCGGGAAGCTGCTTCACTACCATGGCTGGAACGACTCCGTCGTGCCGCCGGACGGGTCGATTGCGTATCTCTACGCCCTCACGCAGTTCGAGCGACTGCGCAATCTTCCCAAGGCGGACTTCGATCGCGAGATCGACAAGCTGACCCCGCAACAGGTTGCCGCAACCGGCGAGTCCCTTCTTCCCAAAGTGCGGGAGTACCACCGCCTGTTCATGCTGCCGGCGATGGGGCACTGCAACCTTGGCGGGACCGGTCCCAAGGCCATCGGCGGCGGCTCAAACGAGCCACCGCGTGAGTTCCGCACTGCCGACCATCACGTCGTGAACGCCGTGATGAAGTGGACCGAGCAAGGTGTGGCGCCGGAAAGGATCATCGCAACCCAGCTTGGCACCGACGGCAAGGTCGTGCGGCAGCGTCCGGTCTGCGCTTTTCCCGCCGAAGCCAGATACAAGGGGACGGGCGACATCAACGCGGCCGAAAACTTCCACTGCGTAACGCCCAGCGCGTCTGATCGTCCGCTGGACGCTGGCGACATGCTGCTGATCCAGAGCTCGCTGCGGCAACGGGACCTCACGCTGCCGAACCGCTAGTGAACAGCCGCCATGAGTGACAGTTCGCTTTCACGGTTGACGCCCAGACAGTTCGCGATGAGCTGAGTTCGTTGCGCGAACGCCCACGACTCAGCTACTGTGACCGCCCTGCTGCAGTGGGCCAAACATGATGCGCAAGCCGTTGATTTCACACATGGCTCCAGAGCACCATCTGTGCATCCCAACACCACAAAGATGGGAAATGTCACGAATTGTGAATCCCAACTTCTGTCTGCGGCGCCCGAGTCCGACAAGTGGGCAAAACTCCCTCGTGAGCACGAACGCGAGGGCTTACAACCGCGCATCAATTCACCGGAGGCGACATGACGGATTTTGGACGGCTGGCACTGAGCGTGAACGAACTCGAGGAGGGCGAGTTCCACTACGTGCTGATGGAGGCGGTCACGATGCCCGGCGACCTGCTGTGCTTTCGTCCGCGCGAAATGGGCGAGCGAGCCCATAGCAGTCCGATGGATGCCTGGTTTTCCGGATTGGGCGTGGTGCGGCGATTGACCAAGCGTTGAGTCGCGAGACCCGGTGACCCCAGTCCGCCGCTGACTTCCGCACCAGTTTTCCAGACCGTTGGGTCACCACCCGTCGACTGCGGGTCGGCCGCCCTACACGCGAAAGATCAACCCGAACAAGCAGGTCGCGGCCACGAGGACGAGGAGGGCGACAACGTGCCTGCCTTTGATTTTTCTGGAAGTTCTGCGTTGCATCAGGCTCCTGACGTGGACGGGCTGTGTTCTTCCTGTTCGATCGAGAGAGAGGGCAAAGGAGAGGACAGACCGGTTGAAAATCTGCCGTCAGGAACATCTTTCACAGCCCGCTGCAGGACGCGTGTAATCCTTTGGGTTTAAGCGAGGACCGATTCGGGAAAAAGCTTGTGTAGGTGTCCGTAGGACAGGAAAGGGTTCGTGACATTCGTCACGCGAACTTTCAGAGTTTGTCCGCATGATGGGCGCATGTACAAACTCGTCGCACTCCTCCTGGGCCCCGTGGCGATGGCCGTTATGGTCTACAGCTTCGGCTTTCTTTCAATCCCGGTGTGCTTCGCTCTGGCACTGGGAACGCTGCTGTTCTCGAACGGGCCAGCGGACGAAGAGTCGGTCCGCTTCGCTGCAGCGCAGAGGCGCGACCGGGCAGGTGAGCCGTCGAGCTTCATGGGCGCTCTTTAAGCGCTTCAGGGATTTGCGGCGCGGCCTTCAGGCGTACTGCAGCCCGACCGCAGGCGCGTCGCTCGCGGCCGCAGCACGCGACGGGATGCGCCGGGCATCCACCAGGCGCGCAGTGAGCTGCGCCGTCATCTCGATCAAGGCAATATCCCGCCGGCGTTCGTCATCGCTCGTACTCAAGCAGGGTGCGTAGAGCGTGCCGTAGTGGCGACCATCGGCCAACAGGACGGACACGCGAATGAAGCAGCGGGCCGCTTGGCCGAAAACCTGCCGGCAGACGGCCAGCACATAGACGTCACCTGTCGCCTGATCGTGAACGCTGCTGCGCGGGGTGGCTGCCATCGGCATCGGTGCCGTCGACCCATCCCGCAACTCGCAGATGAAGGCGGCGTCTGCACCGTGTTGCTCCTTCAGCAGCGTCAGAACCTTGCGCACCGTTTCGTCCGCCATCGGATCGCGCGACTGCGGCGTCGTCACCACCAGATCGCAGGCCATGACCTCGAGCGCCCCCAGCGGGTAATCGAAGTTGAAAGCAGAGGTGGGTGCGTCGTGGGACATGGTGATGGCTCGGTGAGGCTCGGTCAGTCGTCGAGCCTCTATTTGAAACGCGAACGGCGAATAAATGAATACCTTTGTCCTCTTGGTGGCGGACATATGTCACAAGTTGGGGGGTTGATGCGTACGAAGGTACTATCACTGCGAGCTTCGAGCGCGCAGCCGAGCCTTAGCATTCGGCGCTGCGCCTTGCGCCGTCCCGTGCCCATCGTCCTATTGCCATGCCCGACCAAGAATCCGTGCCGCCGCGTTCGTGTCCCCTGTGCGAGGAACTGCTGCGCCATACGGCGCGCGATGTGGGGCCGCACCCTGCCTTGACCTTGCGCCATGCCAAGCCCTGGGCCGAGGCGTTGGGCAAGCGCGCGGCCGGTGCGCTGGAAACCTACACCTGCCGGGAGTGCGGCAAAGAGCGCGTGCGGGATACCAGTCCGACCTATTCCGCGCGCTGGATCTAAACGCAGCACCGAACGCGAGGCCCGCGCCGAGCTGCTCGCCGTCCCGGGGCCGACGTGGCAACGGCATCGCCCTCGACCGTTCGGAACATCTTCGTCGCGTGGACTGCACTGGCGCCACGTCAGGTCACCGACCTCCGACTCAAGTGTTCGGCGCTTCGTCTGGCAACTGGAAAGCCGTCGCAAGCATTCCGATGAGCCTCTCCGGACTCACGGGCTTGACCAGATGCTGATCAAAGCCCGCCGCTTCGGCCATCTGCACGTCGTCGGGCTGTCCCCACCCGGTGATCGCCCATACCTGCAAAAGCCTGGTCGACTTGAGGGCACGGATCGCGCGGCAGGCCTCATACCCATTGAGCTTAGGCATGCCGATGTCCAGCAATGCGAGCTGTGGATCAATGGCTCGGGCTGCTTCGACAGCGGCTTCTCCGTCATAAACGCATTGCACGGTATGCCCCAGCGCTCTCAACAGCTCAGTGAGCGCATCGGCTGCGTCCTGGTTGTCGTCGGCCACCAGAATGTGCATGGCGTGAGGGCGTCGCGACGGACGCGTTGCATTCGAGGGCGACACCAAAAGAGGCAGTTGCGTCGCCAGCGGAAGACGTACGGTGAAGGAACTTCCGCGCCCGACCCCCTCGCTGAAGGCGGTGATCGAGCCGCCATGCAATTCGAGCAGGCGTCGGGTGAGGGAGAGACCGATACCGAGCCCGCCTCGGGAGCGTGAAAGTGCCACTTCCTCCTGCGAGAACATTTCAAAGATGCCCTCTAACCGGTGTGCCGCGATGCCAATTCCCTGATCGCTCAGCGTAATACGTGCTTCTTCAGGGGAATGCGCAACCGCGAGTTCGATGCTTCCACCACGGTCCATGTACTTTGCGGCGTTGTGCAGAAGGTTCATGAAAGCCTGCGCCAGGCGCGTCGCGTCGCCCTCCAGCATGAGGTCTTCAGCAGGCAAACGCAGCACGAGCTCATGCTTGAACTCGTCGATCACCGGGCGCGCGGTGTCGACGGCGTCACGCAGCACG
This sequence comes from Variovorax sucrosi, assembly GCF_051216635.1. Lineage (NCBI taxonomy): Bacteria > Pseudomonadati > Pseudomonadota > Betaproteobacteria > Burkholderiales > Comamonadaceae > Variovorax > Variovorax sucrosi. Next base: position 168,747 of record NZ_JBPJZU010000006.1, read on the forward strand.
CTCGCCAGCGACACCCGACCGCTCCGCAGCTGAATCTTGCCCTGGTTGATACGGCTCACGTCCATCAGGTCGTCGATCAGCCTGCTCATGGCCTTGACCTGCCGATCGATCAGGTCGGCGGCGCGCTCGACATGGGGTGGCGTGGGTCCTTTGAGCAGCAGCAGCCTTGCGGCATAGCCGACCGGTGCGAGCGGATTGCGCAGTTCGTGCGCAAGGGTTGCGAGGAACTCGTCCTTGCGCCGATCGGCCTCACGCAACTGTGCGTCTCGCAACTGCAAGGTGTGCGTGCGCTCCTGGACGCGTTGCTCGAGACTCTCGTTGAGGATGCGCAGCTCTTCTTCGGCAGCCGCGCGCTCGCGGACTTCCTGCAGCAATGCGCGGTTGAGCTCTTCCAGTGCCAGGCTCTTGCGGTGCAGCTCCGCAAAGATCGCGACCTTGGAGCGCAACACGCCCACGTTGAAGGGCTTGTGCAGGTAGTCCACCGCGCCGCTGCCATAACCTTCGACGACATGCTGGTCGTCGTTGTAGTAGGCGGTCAGGAAGATGATGGGCACATGGGCCGTCTTCTTGCGCTGCTTGATCAGCTGTGCCAGCTCGAAGCCGGTCATGTCCGGCATGTTGACATCGAGCACCAGAACTGCGAACTCGTGGTTCATCAATGCCATGAGTGCCTCGGCGCCCGACGACGCATGGATGAGGCTGTAGCCGGAGTCCTGGAACACGGCCTCCAGCACCGTGAGGTTCGACGGTTCGTCGTCGACCACGAGGATCTTGACCTTCGGCTCCGGAGATGGAGCCTGAGTCTGGGCAACGCCGACGGCAGACCCCCCTGACGCCACCGGGCCGGCAAACAAACTGTCGGGCTTCAAAGCGTGTGATGAAGAAACCATGTTGCGACGTGTTCAGCGGGAGAGCCACACTCGCATCAGCGAGAGCAACTGATCGGTGTTCACCGGCTTGGCGATGTAGTCGCTGGCACCTGCGTCCAGGCACTTTTCACGGTCACCCTTCATCGCCTTGGCGGTCAGTGCGAGGATCGGCAAGGTTCGGAAGCGAACGTCCTTGCGGATCTCCCGCATCGTTTCGTACCCGTCCATCTCCGGCATCATGATGTCCATCAGAACCATCGACAGGTCGGGGGTCCGATCGATGATCTCGATCGCCTGCCGTCCGTTGGTCGCACTGATCACATCCACGGCATGGTTTTCCAACACCGACGTGAGCGCGAAGATGTTGCGCGCATCGTCGTCGACCACCAGCACCTTGCGGGCTCGAAGTGCCTCCGACGAGTTGTGCAGGCGCTCCAGCATCGCCTGCTTTTCGGGTGGCAGTGCGCCGATCACGCGGTGCAGGAAGAGCGCGGTCTCGTCGAGCAGGCGCTCGGGCGATTGCACGTCTTTCAGCACGATGCTGCGCGACATCGAATGCAGACGGGCCTGCTCCTCGGCGCTCAGGTCCTTGCCGGTGAAGACCACCACCGGCAGTTGCGACAGGGTGGGCTCGGTACGAAGGCGATCGAGCAGCTCGAAGCCGCTCATGTCCGGCAAGCGAAGGTCCAGCACCACACAGTCGAACGGTTCGGCGCACAGCGCTGCCAGCGCCGCATCGCCGCTGTCTACCGCGACGATCTCGATGTCGTCGTAGCCGAGCAGTTCGACCACGGCTTCACGTTCGATCCGGTTGTCCTCCACCACCAGGAGGCGGCGCGTTCGCGGAACGATGAACTCCTTGATGCGCCCGAACGCGGCCTCCAGGGCGGTGGTCGTCGGCCCCTTGACTATGTATGCGAAAGCGCCGTGGGAGAGACCGTGCTGACGCTCTTCCTCCTGCGTGATGATCTGCACCGGGATATGCCGCAATGCTGGATCCAGCTTGAGCTGGTTGAGCACCGTCCACCCCAGCATGTCTGGCAGGAAGATGTCCAGACACACCGCGGCGGGTTTGTACCGGCGGGCGAGCGCCAGCCCCACGGCGCCCTTGTTCGCCACGATCCCCTGGAAGCCGTTCTCGCGCGCGAGGCCGAGCAGGATTCGCGCGTAATGGGGGTCGTCCTCGATGATCAGCAAGACCTGGTCGTTCGGGCCGATCGCTTCCCGGTCGTCCGCCACCTGTTCCTCGCGAAGGCTGGGCAAGGTCATGAGCGCCCGGCTCGGAATCTCCGACAGATCGCTCGGCATTCGAACGGCGGGCGTACCGTCGGCGCCTGCATAGCTCAGCGGCAGATACAGCGTGAAGACGCTCCCTTGTCCGAACACGCTCGTGAGACGGATTTCGCCGCCCAGCAGCATGGCGAGTTCGCGGCTGATCGCCAGTCCAAGGCCTGTACCTCCGTACTTGCGCGACGTGCCGGCATCAGCCTGCTGGAACGCTTCGAAGATCAGCCGCTGCTTCTCCGGCGCCACACCGATGCCGGTGTCTTCGACCGCAAACGAGACCACCTGCTGCGCGTGTCGCAGCATCGCATGCTCGGGTGTCCAGCCGACCTTGGCGATGCCCACCCGCACCTCCACCTGTCCCTGGGTGGTGAACTTGACGGCGTTGGACAAGAGGTTCTTCAGGATCTGCTGGAGCCGCTTCGGGTCGCTGGCCATCGTGCGCGGCAGGTCACACTCGAAGCGGATATGCAGAGGCAGATTCTTGGCCTCGGCCACATGCCGAAAATTGCGGTCGATGTTGTCGCGAAGCGCGGAAAAGCTGATCTCCTCCACGTCCACGGTGACTGTGCCCGACTCGATCTTCGACAGGTCGAGGATGTCGTTGATCAGGTGCAGCAGGTCGGTGCCCGAAGAGTTGATGTTGCGGGAAAACTCGATCTGCTTGGAGGACAGGTTGCGCGATGCGTTTTCCGCCAGCTGCTGACTCAGGATCAGGATCGAGTTGAGCGGCGTGCGCAGCTCGTGCGACATGTTCGCGAGGAACTCGGACTTGTACTTCGACGTCAACGCCAATTCGGAAGCCTTTTCCTCGAGCGCGCCGCGCGCCTGCTCGACCTCGGCGTTCTTGCGTTCGACCTCGGCGTTCTGCTCGGCCAGCAGCCGCGCCTTGGTCCCCAGCTCTTCATTGGTCTGCTGGAGCTCGCTCTGGCGCGACTGCAGTTCAGCGGTGAGCTGCTGCGACTGCGTCAGCAGGCCTTCGGTGCGCATCGTCGCCTCGATGGTGTTGAACACCGCACCGATGCTCAACGCCAGTTGGTCCAGAAAGTTCAGGTTGACCACCGTGAACGGTTGCAGCGAAGCCAACTCGATCACCGCCTTCGTCTGCTTCTCGAACAGCACAGGCAGCACGACCACGTTGACCTGCCGAGCTTCGCCCAGGCTCGAGCCGACGCGGATGAATGCTGCATCCACGTTGGTCAGCAGAATGCGCCTTTGCTCCAACGCGCACTGGCCCACCAGGCCGTCTCCCATTTCGATGCGGTCGGGCAGCCGGGCTTTGCCCACTTGCGCATAGCTCGACAGCAGGGCCAGTTCCCCGTCGCTGCGGTCGTCGCCATCGAGGTGGTAGACCGTCCCCTGGTGGGCATACACCAAGGGCGCGAGTTCCGACAACAGCATCTTGCCGACGGTGTTGAGCTCGCGCTGCCCCTGGAGCATGCCGGTGAAGCGCGCGAGGTTCGTCTTGAGCCAATCCTGCTCGCGGTTGCGCTCGGTGGTCTCGCGCAGGTTGGAGATCATCGTGTTGATGTTGTCCTTGAGCTCGGACACTTCGCCCTTGGCATCGACCTGGATGGAACGCGTCAGGTCGCCCTTGGTGACCGCGGTGGCCACCTCCGCGATGGCGCGAACCTGGGTGGTGAGGTTGGCTGCCAGCAGGTTGACATTGCCCGTCAGGTCCTTCCAGGTGCCCGCCGCGCCTGGCACGTTGGCTTGCCCCCCCAGACGGCCATCGACGCCGACCTCGCGCGCTACGTTCGTCACCTGGTCGGCGAAGGTCGCGAGGGTGTCCGTCATGCCGTTGATGGTGTCGGCCAGTGCGGCCACCTCGCCCTTGGCCTGCACGGTCAGCCGTTGCGTCAGATTGCCGTTGGCGACCGCGGTCACCACCTTGACGATGCCACGCACCTGCTCGGTCAGGTTGGAGGCCATGAAGTTGACGTTGTCCGTCAGGTCCTTCCACGTGCCGCCCACGCCGCTCACCTGCGCCTGGCCGCCGAGCTTGCCCTCGGTGCCGACCTCGCGCGCCACGCGCGTTACCTCGCCGGCGAAGGAGTTCAACTGGTCGACCATGGTGTTGATCGTGTTCTTCAGTTCGAGGATCTCGCCCTTCACGTCGACCGTGATCTTGCGGTTCAGGTCGCCGCGGGCGACCGCGGTCGTGACCTCGGCAATGTTCCGAACCTGGGAGGTGAGGTTCGCACCCATGGTATTGACCGAGTCGGTCAGGTCTTTCCAGGTACCGGCGACGCCAGGCACGACCGCCTGCACGCCCAGGCGCCCTTCGGTGCCCACCTCGCGCGCGACCCGCGTGACCTCCGAGGCGAAGGAGCGAAGCTGCTCGACCATGGTGTTGATCGTTTCCTTCAACTGGAGGATTTCGCCGCGCACGTCCACCGTGATCTTCTTGGACAGGTCGCCGTTGGCCACGGCGATCGTGACCTCTGCGATGTTGCGCACCTGACCGGTCAGGTTCGAGGCCATCGAATTCACGTTGTCGGTGAGGTCTTTCCATGTGCCCGCCACGCCGGACACGGTCGCCTGGCCGCCGAGCTTGCCCTCGGTGCCGACCTCGCGGGCGACGCGGGTCACTTCGGAGGCAAAGGCCGAGAGCTGATCAACCATCGTGTTGATGGTCTCCTTGAGCTGCAGGATTTCGCCCTTGACGTCCACCGTGATCTTCCGACCCAGGTCGCCCCGGGCAATGGCGGTGGCCACGTCGGCGATGTTGCGGACCTGACCCGTGAGGTTGTTCGCCATGAAGTTGACGTTGTCGGTGAGGTCCTTCCAGGTCCCAGCGACGCCGGGCACCTGGGCCTGGCCGCCCAGCTTGCCGTCGGTGCCGACTTCGCGCGCCACGCGGCTGACCTCAGCCGCAAACGAGCGCAACTGGTCCACCATGGTGTTGATCGTTTCCTTCAACTCCAGGATCTCGCCACGCACGTCGACGGTGATCTTCTTGGACAAGTCGCCATTGGCCACGGCGATCGTGACCTCGGCGATGTTGCGCACCTGGCCCGTCAGGTTCGAGGCCATCGAGTTCACGTTGTCGGTCAGGTCTTTCCAGGTCCCCGCAACCCCTTCGACCGCGGCCTGGCCGCCAAGCTTGCCGTCGGTACCGACCTCGCGTGCGACGCGGCTCACCTCGCCAGCGAAAGCGTTCAGCTGGTCCACCATCGTGTTCATCGTCTGCTTGAGCTGCAGGATCTCGCCCTTGACCTCGACAGTGATCTTGCGCGAGAGGTCGCCGCGGGCGATGGCGGTGGCGACGTCGGCGATGTTGCGCACCTGGCCGGTCAGGTTCGACGCCATGAAGTTGACGTTGTCGGTGAGGTCCTTCCAGGTACCGGCGACGCCCGGCACCTGCGCTTGGCCGCCGAGCTTGCCCTCGGTGCCGACCTCGCGCGCCACCCGGGTGACCTCGGAGGCGAAACCGTTGAGCTGGTCGACCATCGTGTTGATGGTGTTCTTGAGCTCGAGGATTTCGCCGTTGACCTCCACCGTGATCTTGCGCGAGAGGTCGCCGCGCGCCACGGCGGTCGTGACGTCGGCAATGTTGCGGACCTGGCCGGTCAGGTTGTTTGCCATCGAGTTGACGTTGTCGGTCAAGTCCTTCCAGGTGCCAGCCACGCCCCGAACCTGGGCCTGGCCGCCGAGCTTGCCCTCTGTGCCAACCTCCCGTGCCACGCGGGTTACCTCGGAAGCGAAGCCGTTGAGTTGGTCCACCATGGTGTTCAAGGTGTTCTTCAGCTCCAGGATCTCGCCCTTCACGTCCACGGTGATCTTCTTGGACAGATCCCCGTTGGCCACTGCGGTGGCCACGTCGGCGATGTTCCGCACCTGCGCGGTCAGGTTGGAGGCCATCGAGTTCACGTTGTCGGTCAGGTCCTTCCAGGTCCCTGCAACGCCGGGCACCTGGGCCTGTCCGCCGAGCGCGCCCTCCGTACCGACCTCGCGGGCCACCCGGCTGACCTCACCGGCGAAGCCGTTGAGCTGGTCGACCATGGTGTTGATCGTGTTCTTCAGCTCCAGGATTTCGCCGCGGACGTCGGCCGTGATCTTCTTCGACAGGTCCCCCCGCGCCACGGCCGTGGTCACCTCGGCGATGTTGCGCACCTGACCGGTGAGGTTGGAGGCCATGAAGTTGACGCTGTCCGTCAGGTCCTTCCAGGTGCCGGCGACACCGGGTACCTGCGCCTGACCGCCCAACTTGCCCTCGGTGCCTACTTCACGGGCCACGCGCGTCACTTCGGATGCGAAGCCGTTGAGCTGGTCGACCATCGTGTTGATGGTGTTCTTGAGCTCCAGGATCTCACCCTTGACGTCCACGGTGATGGTCTTCGACAAATCGCCATTGGCCACTGCCGTCGTCACCTCGGCGATGTTGCGCACCTGGCCGGTCAGGTTCGACGCCATGAAGTTCACGTTGTCGGTGAGGTCTTTCCAGGTTCCCGCCACCCCCGGCACCTGCGCCTGGCCGCCGAGCTTGCCTTCGGTGCCGACTTCACGGGCCACGCGGGTCACTTCCGAGGCGAAGCCATTGAGCTGATCGACCATCGTGTTGATGGTCTCCTTCAGCGCCAGGATCTCGCCCTTGACCTCCACCGTGATCTTCGAGGAGAGGTCGCCCTTGGCGATGGCGGTGGCAACGCCGGCAATGTTGCGCACCTGGCCGGTCAGGTTCGACGCCATCGAGTTCACCGAATCGGTCAAGTCCTTCCAGGTCCCTGCAATTCCCGGAACCTGGGCCTGCCCGCCCAGCTTGCCCTCCGTACCCACCTCGCGCGCAACGCGTGTCACCTCCGAGGAGAAGCCGTTGAGCTGGTCGACCATCGTGTTGATGGTCTCTTTCAGTTCGAGGATCTCGCCCTTGACGTCCACCGTGATCTTGCGGCTGAGGTCGCCGCGTGCCACGGCGGTTGTGACCGTGGCGATGTTGCGGACCTGCGAGGTGAGGTTGTTGGCCATCGAATTGACCGAGTCGGTTAGGTCCTTCCAGGTGCCTGCCACCCCGGGCACCACGGCCTGGCCGCCCAGTCGACCGTCCGTACCGACCTCGCGCGCCACGCGCGTGACCTCCGAAGCGAAGGAGCGCAGTTGGTCGACCATGGTGTTGGTGGCCTCCTTCAGCTGAAGGATCTCGCCACGCACGTCCACCGTGATCTTCTTCGAGAGGTCGCCGTTGGCCACCGCAATCGTGACGTCCGCAATGTTGCGCACCTGCGCGGTGAGGTTGCCCGCCATCTGGTTGACCGATTCGGTCAGGTCTTTCCAGACGCCCGACACGCCTCGCACCTGGGCCTGGCCGCCGAGCTTGCCTTCGATGCCGACCTCGCGCGCAACCCGGGTCACCTCCGAGGTGAACACGGACAACTGCTCGATCATGGTGTTGACGAGTTTGGCCGAGCGGTGGAACTCGCCTTTGAGCGGCCGACCGTCGACCTGCAGATCCATCGACTGCCCCAGGTCGCCCTTGGCAACCGCACCGATCGTGCGAGCGATCTCCGTCGTTGGCCGCACGAGGTCGTCGACCAGGGTGTTGAGCGCGCTGACCTGCGCCGCCCAGTTGCCCTGCGCGGCAGGCGCAGAGATACGCTGCGCAAGACGGCCCTCTTTGCCCACCGTGACGTTCAGGCGCGCCACTTCGTCGGTGAATCGCGCGGCCTGGCCGATCGTCTGGTTGAAAGCCTCTGCGATTCGTCCATCGGTGCCTGGCCAGTCGACGGGCAAGCGGGCATGGAAATCACCGTCGGCAAAGGACAGCAGCGCCGACAGCACCTGCCGGGAGCGCGCTTCGGCCAGCGCTTCGGCGCTCGGCCCTGCAGGAGAGGTATTCGGAGCTTGAGTCGGTTCCGAAAGCACGGCCGAGATGGAGGGCGTCATGGGACTTGCTGGAGTTATCGATGAGGCGTAGAAATCTGCGCCTGTTGGCACGGCCGTTTATCGAGTGTCGGCGGATCAGAGGTGCAGGCGCGTAGGAATGCGCCGACATCGAGAGAGCCCCTTGATAGCGAAAGGCGATCTCTTTGTGGAGCGCTTGATGTGGTTGTTTCGGCTCTTGAAAATCGCTCCTGCAAAAAGGAAAGGCGGTGGACATCTCCACCGCCTACCAGCAGGGCGAACAGGCGCCGGGCTTCCGGCACGAACATTCCCCAGCGAACGTGCAGTGCTTCTCCGATTCAGGTGAGTCTGAAAGCGGGCAGAAGCTGGACATCCCACACCCGCTCGACCAGCCAAAGTGCCGCCAACATCACGGCCAGCCCCGAGCCGGCCTTCAGCACCACGGATGGGTAGCCTCGCCAGCCGCGCAAGATCAGAAGCAATGCAAGCGCGACGCTCACGATCACCAGCTGGCCCGCTTCCACCCCCAGGTTGAACTGGAACAACGCGGTAGCGAAGCCGAGCGCTGGAAGCTCTAGCTCTCCGAGTACGCTGGCAAAACCGAAGCCGTGGATCAGCCCGAACAGGAAAGTGAACAGCTTGCGCCGGCCCCGCAGCACCGGATGGAGGTTGTCGAGCGCCGCAACGATGATCGTGATCGCAATGGCTGGCTCGATCACCCGCGGCGAGACCGTGATGAGCTTGAAGCTTGCCAGCGCCAAGGTGATTGAATGCGCAATCGTGAACATGGTGACCAGGCCGAGCATCGGCCATACGGCTTCGCGCCAGGTCGCTACGGGCTGCCACCTGTCATCGCGCCGGCGCAGCACGGCAGGCAGCAGAAGGCAGATCAGAAATAGCACATGGTCGTAGCCGATCAGGATGTGATGCACGCCATCACGGAAGAAGCCGTGGCCGGCTGCAGTTGCAGTAGATGCGGCAGGTGCGGCAGGTGCGGCAGATGCAGTGGGGACGTTGACGGACGCCGTTGCTGCAGCCTCGCCTGGCCACGCGATGCTGACCGGTCCACCCGCTGGGTCGAGCGAAAGCACCGCGACCGTCCCGCTGGCGGATGCCACGCGCAACAGTCCGCGGTGCGTGGGGTCGATCTCGCGAAAAAGGCGGTAGTCGACTTCCAGCGTCGCAGCGGGCTCGCAGCGCCCCTGGAGCCAAAGCACGAGATAGGCACCATCGATGCGGTCTTCCACCGCCGCGGGCTCGGCCGGCGCCAGCGCGCAGCGCCCCTGCTGGAAACGCAGGTGCCCCAGGGCGTAGGCCTGAATGTCGTCGATGCGCGTGCGAACTTCGCCCCAGCTCAGCTTCCGGTCGGCGTTGACGTCGAGGTCGAGCGTCGCATCGAGGTCGCGCAAGGCAATGTCCCAGCGTGCGGCCAGCATGTTGTCTGCCTTGGTTTGGAGCTGCAGGTATGCATCGCTCGCCTTGTGCGCCGACGCGGGGAGCGCAGCGGCCGACAGCCCGATGCATAGCAGCACGGATGCGCAGGCGCGCAGTTGGCGCCAAAGCCAGGACGGCGAGCCGCACACGTCAGAGGATCGCATCGATGCGGGCGTCTTTCAGGCCGGTTTTCAGAAGCAGCGCCTTGACCTCGCGACGCGCCGCTTCGTCTCGCGCGGCGACGGCCGCACGGGCGAACAGCAGCATGTCGATAGGCTCCCGCTGCAGTTGGACGTTCAACCGCGCCAGCGCGAGTGCCTGCTGCGGATCGCGCTGCACGTCGAGGGCGAACAGCGCTTCTTCGCGCGCATGCGCGGAGGTCGTTCCGGGCCGCAATGCGGCCGCTTCGAAACGCGCCTGCAGCTCGCGGGCTTCTTGCGATCCGGGCTGTCCAGAACTGCTTCGGTGGGCCGCGGCCAGGCGCAGCAGCACCGCGTCGCTGCGGGGCTCCTTGGCAAGCAGGGCCGGGACCTCGGATGCACGGTCGCGACGTTGGAGAAAGTCGCTGTAGGCGAGCAGTAGATAGCCGGAGCGCTCTGCTTCCAGCGCCTGCCGATAGGCGGCATCTGCGTCCGTCGGCCGGCCGGCGAGTTCTTCGATCTCGGCCACGCTGGTCAACAGCCACTGGCGCGTGCCCGCATTTCTCGGCCCCTGCAGGGATGCTGAGGCCAGCAGCTCTTTCAATGCACCACGGGCCGCGGCATGGTCGCCACGCAGGCCAGCGTTTTCGGCAAGGCATGCGACCCCATAAAGAGCGGGGCCGACGTTCCGAAGAGACCGGCAAGCAGCATCCGATTCGGTGTACCGGCCGCGCACGCGCAGGATCGTGGCCAGCGTGATCCATGCCTGGGCGTTGGCGGGCTCGCGTGAGAGGGCCATCTTCAAGATCGCTTCAGCGCCGTCGAAATCGTGCAGAAACTGTGCAACCGTTGCGCGCATGACCAGCACTGCCGTCGGGGTTGTCTCCGCCGACAGGGATTCCCACGCCTGTAGCACGCCCATGGCGCGGCCAGCGTAGCGAGCATCGCCCTGCGAACGTGCCAGCTCCAGATACGCCTTGGCAGCCGCGATGGCCGCATGTTCGTCGCGCGGCCGCTGGGCAAGCTCGCGCCGGAGGCGCCGCTCTTGGAGGCCCCAGCCAGCTATGAAAGGAAGGGTTTCGACGACGATATCGTCATTGGCTGGCACGCGCGGGGCCGCGAGTGCAGCTCCGGCCAGCATGGTCGCAGCGCAAAAAGTGGCGACCCAATGCACCAAGGGCCACGCTGGCGCAGCCCTTTGCCTGAACCGCAACGGTGGCATTAAAAGTTCGCCGCTTCCGCCGTGTTGCTGACCGGCGCTCGCGCGCTACCGAGATTGATCGGTTCGCTGTTGTCCACCGCCATCGCCACGAGTTTCTGGAGGTAGGCGATGAAAGCATCGGAGCTTTGCAGGGCGGAATCGGGAATGGTTTCGCCGGTGTTGCCTCCGGAACCGTCTCCTGTCGAAACACCGCCATTTCTGTCACCTCCGCCGCCACCGCAGCCACCAAGTGCCAGGCCAATCACGATGGCAAGTACCAGCTGCAAGTTTCGTGTCGTTTTCATGGCAGCGTCCTTATGGGTAGACCGCGGCGGTGGGCGGTGCTGGATTGAAGTTGCCCGGCAGCGGCGTTGTGAGATACGGGAACGTGGTCGCGTAGTTCGCAGCAGTCTTCCTGACACCGTCCGTGAGCGCGAGGGCACCGGCAGGCGCGTCGGCGGGCTTGCACCCGACCTGCAGCGCGTCGTTCGCCCCGGTCAAGACGCACAGCGCACCCATGCTGACCCGCAGCGAGAGATCGACCACGTCATCCCCGGGACGCCGTCCGTTCGGAAAGCCCGCGTTGTCGTTGCCAGCCACGCCCAGCGGGTTCTGTCCAGCGGCGGCTGTCACGGCGATCGAGGTGTTGAGCCGGAGCATTTCGGCGGGCACGACATTGGCCGGGCGGTTCACGCCGGCAATGCCCTGAAGGAAAACTGCCAGCAGGTCGGTGCGCGGAAAGTTCGTTGGTGCCTTGGCGCTGGGAAAGAGCGTCTCGATCAGCGCAGGCAGAACCGGATTGGTCACGTAGTCCGCGAACTTTGCGACATCGTCCTTTGGCTTCGAAGCGTTGAAGCGGTCCTTGTCGTCGATGCCGATGATTACTTCATTCACCAGCGGCATGCCCAGACGTGAAACCTGAACCCACGGTCCGCCCTCCAGCGACGCCTTGTTCAGCCCCGTGCCGGGCGAGCCGTTGATCAGGCGCCCTTGCCGCACGCTGGCGGTGGTGAACGCGCCGATCACCGGTTCGTTGGCTGCCGTCAGGCAGGCGACCGGCAATTCCATCGCCAGGGTGCTCACATTCTTGGCTTCGAGGTCGTTGTTGTTGCCGCCGGTCTCCGACCCGAGCGGGTTTAGGTTGAACAGGTCGAAGGTCTTTCCGACAGCAATGTAAAACGGCTCCTTGCGCTGACCCACGAACACGCGTGCCGCGGTCGAGCAGCCCGGAACGGCGACGCTGTAGACATGCTGCGCGGCATAGGCCGCATAGCCTGTCGGGCCGCCGAACACCTTGTCGCCAATGTTGTCCACCGGCTTGTCGAATACCGCCTGGCCATTGGCGGCGTTGGTGACCGCAGCGCGGTTTCCTCCCCGTCGCGTACCGCGGACGACGTCAACAGTGAAGGTCTCGCGCACATTGAGGCTGGCAGGGTTCACGCTGCTGATCAGACCGCTGTTGATGAGGGGAATCTTCACGGCCTTGCCGCCGACGTTCAGCGCGGTGGCCTTGGATGTGTTCTGGAAGCGGAACTGGAACGAGATGTCTTCCACTCCGTCGCCGTTGTTGTCGAAATGAACCTCGTACTGGGCATTCGGATCGAACATGAAGAAGTTCGGCCCGCCCTGCGGGTCCTGAAACGGCTGATAGTTGGCCAGCACGGTCACGAAGTCCTGCCGCCCAGTTTCGTAGCTTCGAAACATGTACAGGTCGGTGGCATCGACCTTCGGCTGCCCGCTGATGAAAGGGGCTTCACGGTGGCTGGAGGCCACGGCGCCTCCCCCCACGACAGCAAGCAAGCACGCAGCAGCTCCGACGGAGAGACGTTTTGGCATTTGATTTCCTTAAGTGGTGGGGGAGTTCGCATCGCTTCTACGAGGTGAACGGCCATTTGGATCGCACCAAGAGAAGGCAATCAACGGGTAGGCACAGGCATAGAACTCACCGGTGCCGCGACTGCTTGAGTTCCTTTCGTTCGCATCGGGTAAGCCAATTTCGTCAGCTGCTGACGGCCGACGGCGCGGCTTTGAGGCCATCAAGTGGTTCGGAGGGATCAAGCGTTGTTCGACGAATTCGAGCGACCAGCATCAAGGCCATTGCCAGCGAATTTGGCGATGGAAAGCTTTTTCTCGACGTTGAAGACTGAGCGCTGTGCTCGCACAGGCTACCGAACGAGGGGCCCCGGCCGCCGCGCTTCGCCGGCTCGCAATGGGCTGGGTATGTCTGACAGCGAAGGCGGCAACGGAAAAGAAAAAAGCACTTAGGCTTTCGACCTAAGTGCCTGATTCATCTGGAACTTTTTGGCTCTTCGACCTGGCGCGAACCAGGGACCTATGGATTAACAGGCGGTCAAGTTGAGATTTTTTGGGATTTCTGAAGATTCTGTGAGACGCGGGAATTTCCTTGTAAATCAATAAGTTATCGAGATTTTTTGCGTTTTTTAGTCTCGTTCGATAGCATTCGAGCTCAGGATTTTTCGGACACGAGTCGGACACGGAGAACGCTCAAATGCCTCTTTTGACCGTCCGGGCCATCGAGGCCCACAAGCCCAAAACGCAGCCCTATAAGCTCACGCTCGACCGAGGTCTGCAGCTTCGCATCGCGCCGGACGGCGCCCGCACGCTGCTCGTCCGCTACACGGTCAAGGGTGTAGACGGCGAGCGTCAGTACCGGCTGTCGCAGGAGTACGGCGATGGCCCTGGGCAACTCAAACTGGCGGCGGCCTGTGCGGAGTCACAGCGCATCCGATCCCTGGCTCGTGATGGGGTTGACTGGCCGGCACAGGAAGAAGCTCGGCTGCGTGCGGAAGCTGCAGCCCGTGAACAGGCCGAACGCGAAGAGGGTGTGACTTTCGCCAAGGCGCTGCGCGAGTACGTCGACAAGAAGCGCCGGGCCAAGGATGGTCTTCCCCTGAAGGCGCGCACGAAGGCTGACTACCTGGCGATGATCGAGCCGGGCCGAGTGTCCTCGAAGGGAAAACGGTTCGCCGATGGCGAGTTGTACCCGCTGGCCAGCGTGTTGCTCGCGAAGATCATGGCCGAGGACATCCGGCGCATCTACGAAAAACAGTTGAAGCGCTCGGAGCGCCAGGCGGTCTATGCGATGCAAGTGGTTCGGGCGGTGCTGCGCTGGCATGGCATCGTGGTGCCGAACAATCCGCTCGGTCGGGAGACGGCTGGCCGTGATCGCATCGTTTTGGCGCCACCAAAGGGCGACCCGGCGCCGATCCCGCCAGAGCGGTTGGGCGCTTGGTGGCGTGCCGCTTGTTCTTCTGGGCGCGTGGCGGCTGACTTCTACCGCTTCCAATTGCTGACCGGTTGCCGCGGCGTGGAGATCCACGGCAGCAAACGCTACGGATACGAACCACTCAAGGTCGGCGATGTGGACCTGGAGGCCGGCCGCATCGTGCTGCGCGACACCAAGAACCGCAGCGACCACAAGCTGCTGTTGTCTCGGCAAGCGCTCGAGATCGCGAAGGCTTACTGCAAGGACCGAAAGCTGGATGTGCCGCTGTTTCCAATCGTTGACGCGCGCAAGACGCTGGCGCGCATCAATTCGGAGGCCGACACCACCGTCCAGGGACACGGACTTAGGGCGACGTTTGCCAGCATCGCCGAAGAATTGGTGTCCGGAGGAGTTCTCAAGCGGATGATGAATCATGCGGCTGGCGGCGACGTGACACTAGGGCACTACGTGGGCAAGAGCGAGGCTCAGTTGCGGGCCGGATGGCAGACCGTGGCGGATTTTGTCGAGGCGGCTGCGACCACTTGGGATAAGCGATCCGCAGTTTCAACATCGTCAGAGGCGCCGCATGAAGACGTCACGGAACATGAGACTGAAGTTTGCGATGCTTGAAAAGGGCCACGCTTTTCAGGAGCGGATCACTTGTGGATGTCAATCAACAATTTTTGGGCGGCTTCCTAAACTGCACCAGTTGGCTAAGACGGCCGTGCTCCGCCGGCGGGCAGCCGTGGGGGGAGGGGCTCGTAAAGATGAGTTCGTCGTGACTGCAAGAACAACACCTTGCGCAACAACTGTGAGACGCCTCACACGGTACGACGTCATAGTTCAGAGATTTCTCCCCTAAAGAACGAGATTACTGGAACCTCATCCAGTGGCAGCGCGACAGTCGACCTGGGAGTCGTTGCGCGCCGACGAGAGGCGCTGCTCATCAGGCAGAATTCGGCCAACAGCAGTCATTCGGGAATGTCCGCTTTCTGGCACTCCATCATTTCAATGTTCCGTCGGCATGTTTCCAACCCGAATTTGCGGTCCACGCATAAGCCTTGGTTGCAAGCTCCTCAGGTCCGACAGCAGACGATAACGTTCGACTCGACGCACCTGGCGCGCAGCGTCTTCAGCTGCTTTTCCAGCGATTTCCGCTTCCGGTCTTGCTCGGCGACGTGCCCTTGTATGGGCTTCGAAACGCATTGACGCCCACGCAGTTTCTTGAGGCATTTCCTTGAAACGCTGGAGGGAGCGGATCTCCTCCCAGCGCCATGTCAAGGGAGCGGCATTGCCGAACGAAGGTAAGCCGCTCGATGTATTCCTCTCCGTAGCTCAGTCATTTTTTCCCGTGCGGTGCGGCACTGGCAACAGCGCCTCTCGCTCCTAGAAGGGATGTTCTCAGCGCTCGTGCCCGTGCCTGGGCCCGCCAGAAGTTTGCGGATCTCGCCGCAGGAGAGACAGCTACGGAGCTGGCGGCGGCCGACCGGCTCGGAGCGCGCTCTGACTGCCTACGGATCGAAAGCGCTGACTTGGCCCTTCAAAGATGCCAGAGATACACTGCTGCCAAATGTTCAGCCGCCGCCATCTTCACTGCTGCCTGACCTCGATCTTCGTGGTCGTGTCGCTGCTGTTTTCGCAATTGGCGTTGGCAGGCTATGTGTGTCCAGGCGTTCCTGACACGGATGCGATGGCTGAAATGATGGCGACCGGCGCGCCTTGTGAAGGCATGGACACAGCGCAGCCGGTGTTGTGCTTCCAGCACGCCGCCGACATGTCGCTGTCTTTTGAGCCGGTGAAATTGACCACCCCTTCGCTGCCGGCCATCGTGCAGCTTGTGGTCATGCCCGTCGCGTTGGTGTCGGAAAGCCATGCACTCCCGCAGCAGGCCGTTCCTGAGTGGCAGCACCCCCCGCCCGATCCCGTTTTCTTCGCCACGCGCAGACTTCGCGTCTGAAATCTCCATCGACTGACCGGTGCTGGTGCGGTTCGTCCGCCTCCAGCGATTGTCTCGTTCGTCTGCGGAGGTTCCATGTCCATTCTTTTCCTGCGCGCGGCTGTCACGGCAGCCGCGCTGCTTCCGTACCTCGCGACGGCGGCCCCTCTGTCCTTAGAGGTCGCGCTTCAGTTCGCAGCCCAACGCTCCGAAACGACGCGTGCCGCCCGTGCCAGCGCACTGGGCGCCACGGAGGCGGCGCAAGCTTCTGCCCAGCTTCCCGATCCCACGCTGCGCATCGGCGTCGACAACCTGCCTGCGACGGGGACCGATCGCTTCCACACGGCCCGGGACTCCATGACGATGAAACGCATTGGCATCAGCCAGGAGTGGCTGTCGACCGACAAGCGCGCCGCGCGGCGGGCCGCCGCAGATGCTTCGATCGGCCGTGAAGCAGTGCTGGCACAAGCCGCCGCCGCCGACACCCGTCGCCAAACAGCGCTCGCCTACGTTGACGCCTTCTACGCTGGTGAGAGCGTGAAGCTCGCAAGGCTCATGGCGCACCATGCGCATGAAGAACTTGAGGCATCGCGGGCACGCCTGTCCTCGGCCGTAGGGAGCAGCCAGGATGTGCTGGCACTGACCGGTGCGAAAGGCGTTTCGGACGACGAGACGGCAGACATCCTGCAACAGCAGGCGGCCGCCGAAATTGCTTTCCAGCGATGGGTTGGTATGCCCCCCGATGATCTCCTGCCTCCGGGTGCCTTTGCGCTGCCGGCCGAAGACGCCTACGTGGCAGCAAACCCCACGGTCGTTGCGATGCAGCGCGATGTCGAAGTGGCCACGCGTATGGCTGCCGTCACCGCTTCCAACCGCAAGCCCAACTGGACCTGGGAGGTCGCGTATGGTCAGCGCACCGGCTATTCCGACATGGTGTCTGTGGGCGTGAGCATTCCGCTGCCCCTTGCCCCTGGGGAACGTCAGGACCGAGACACCGCGGCCAAGCTGGCGCTTGTCGAGAAGGCTGAGGCCGACTTGGCCGAAGCGACCCGTGCCGCCATCGCGGAATTTCGGTCGCTGCGCAACGACGCGCAGCGCCTCGAGCAACGCATAGAACGCTACCGCGCCGGCGTCGTCCTTCCAGCCAGCCAAAGAACGGCCGCCGCGGCGGCGGGTTACCGATCCAACCAGGGCAGCTTGGTCGCCTTGTTTGAGGCACGCCATGCCGAAGTCGAAGCGCAGCGCAAGCTGCTGACGCTGCAACGCGACCTGGCCAGAACCCAGGTTCAATTGGCCTTTCGGCCGCTCCCTGCTGAGGTGGCGCAATGAACAGAACACGTGTGATCGGTCTCTCGCTGTTGGCGGCCGGGCTGCTGGCAACCAGCTCCTTCTACCTGGGCCGCAAGATGGGCCAGCCCGCGGACCCATCCATGGCCACGGCGACCACCGCATCCACCCCCGACGGCCGCAAGGTGCTCTACTGGCACGACCCCATGGTGCCGGGCCAGCGCTTCGACAAGCCGGGCAAGTCGCCGTTCATGGACATGCAGCTCGTCCCCATGTACGCCGACAGCGCGACGGGCGCGCCCAACGAGGCGGGCGTGACGGTCAGCCCTGCGGTCCAGCAAAACCTTGGCATCCGGTACGCCAGCGTGCGGCGTGCGGAAACCTCTGGGTCCTTCGAAGCGGTGGGCGCCGTGCAATTCGACGAGCGGCTCAACGTTGCCGTGCAGACGCGCGTTGCCGGGTATGTCGAACATCTTTCGGTCCGCGCGCCGATGGAGCGCGTGCGCAAGGGCCAGGCGCTGGCGGCGGTTTTCGCGCCCGATTGGCTCGGACCTCAGAACGAACTGCTCGCCCTCAAGCGTTCGGGTGCCCCTCCTGACCTCGTCGCAGCCGCGCGCGATCGCATGCGGGCCATGTCCATCCCAGCCGAACTCATCCGGCGCAGCGAAGAGTCCGGCACCGCGCATGCGCGCTACGTGCTCTCCGCACCGTCCGATGGCGTGGTGGCCGAGCTGGGTGTGCGCGAAGGTGTGGCCATCACTCCCGGCGTGACGCTATTCCGCATCGTGGGGTTGGAGAGGGTCTGGACGGTCGCCGAGATTCCGGAAGCGCAGGCGGTACGACTCACGCGTGGCCAGAAGGTCAAGGCGATCCTTCAAGCCGATGCTGCCCAGACTTTCGTTGGGACGCTCGACGAGATAATTCCCGAGATCAACAGCTCGACCCGCACGCTGAAGGCCCGCTTCGAGGTCGACAACAGGAACGGAAAGCTGACGCCCGGCATGCTGCTGCGTCTGCAGGTGGCCAGCCCCGCCAGCAGCCAGTTGGTCGTGCCGTCCGAAGCGGTGATCCGCACTGGCAAGCGCGCTGTCGTCATTGTGCGCAGGGCTGACGGCGCCTTTGAGCCGCGCGATGTGTCGCTGGGCGCGGACCAGGGCGACGATACCGAAGTCGTTTCGGGCCTGAGCGAAGGCGATCAGGTGGTCGCCAGCGGCCAGTTTTTGATTGACTCGGAGGCCCGGCTGCGCTCCGTGCTGGGCAACATGGCGGCGCCCGCAGCCCCGCCGAACGCTGGAGCTTCGACGCCGGCCGGGGTGATTCACAAAGCCGAGGGCAAGGTCGAAAGCGTGGCGTCCGACGGCATCACCATCTCGCATGGTCCGGTCGCGACGCTCAAATGGCCGTCGATGACGATGGGGTTCGCCAAGACATCGCCGAACGCCTTCCCGGAAATCAAGCCTGGCGACCAGGTCCGCTTCGAGTTCAAGGAGGGTGGCCCCACAGACTACGAACTGGTTTCCGTGCAGCGCCTGCAACCAGGCGGCAAGCAATGATCGCCGCCCTGATCCGCTGGTCGATCGGCAACCGGTTCCTCGTGCTGATCGCAACCGCATTTCTGGTGGCGGCCGGCTGGTGGTCCGTCGTCCAGACACCGCTTGACGCATTGCCCGATCTCTCTGACACGCAGGTCATCATCCGCACGCCTTTTCCCGGCAAGGCGCCCCAAGTGGTCGAAGACCTGGTCACCTACCCACTGACCACCACCATGCTCAGCGTGCCCGGCGCCAAGACCGTGCGCGGCTATTCCTTCTTCGGTGACTCGTTCGTCTACGTGCTCTTCGACGACAAGACCGATCCGTACTGGGCGCGCTCGCGCGTGGTCGAGTACCTGAACCAGGTGCAGAGCAAGCTCCCCGCGGGCGCCAACGCCTCGCTGGGCCCTGATGCCACGGGCGTGGGCTGGGTCTACGAATACGCGCTGGTCGACCGCACGGGCACGCGCGACATTGGGCAACTGCGCGCGCTGAACGACTGGTTCCTCAAGTTCGAGCTGAAGACCGTGCCCGACGTGGCTGAGGTCGCCAGCATCGGCGGCATGGTGCGTCAGTACCAGGTGGTGCTCGATCCCGACCGCATGCGCGCGCTCGGCATCACGCAATCGACGGTGATCAATGCCTTGCAGAAGGCCAACCAAGCGTCGGGCGGTTCGGTGGTCGAGTTCGCCGAGGCTGAGTACATGGTGCGTTCGCGCGGATACTTGCGGTCGCTGGACGATTTCCGCACGATCCCGCTTGCCGTTACAGGTGCTACTCCAGTGCTGCTGCGCGACGTGGCCACGGTGCAGATTGGGCCGGAGATGCGCCGTGGCATTGCCGAACTGGATGGTGAAGGTGAAGTAGCGGGCGGCGTGATTGTCATGCGCTCGGGCAAGAACGCCCGTTCGACCATCGAGGCCGTCAAGGCGAAGCTCGAAGCGCTCAAACCCAGCCTGCCGCCGGGTGTGGAAATCGTGCCCACCTACGACCGGTCGCTGCTGATCGACCGCGCCGTCGAGAACCTTCGCGGCAAGCTCATCGAGGAATTCATCGTGGTGGCGCTGGTCTGCGCGGTCTTCCTGTTCCATCTGCGCTCGGCACTCGTGGCAGTGGTGGCGTTGCCGATCGGTGTGCTGGCAGCGTTCATCGTCATGCACTGGCAGGGCGTCAACGCCAACATCATGTCGCTTGGCGGCATCGCGATCGCCATCGGCGCGATGGTGGACGGCGCGATCGTGATGGTCGAGAACGTGCACAAGCACATCGAGGCTTTCGAGGCGGCGCACCACCGGCAGCCGACAGTGACCGAACGTTGGCAGCTCGTCGCCGATGCCTCCGTGGAAGTAGGGCCAGCGCTGTTCTTCTCGCTGCTGGTGATCACGCTGTCCTTCGTGCCGGTCTTCTCGTTGGAGGCGCAGGAGGGCCGGCTGTTTTCGCCGTTGGCTTTTACCAAGACCTATGCCATGGCGGCGGCGGCGGGGTTGTCGGTGACGCTGATTCCGGTGCTCATGGGCTACCTGATTCGGGGACGCATCCCGCACGAAGCCGCCAACCCCGTCAACCGCTTTCTGATGGCGATGTATCGGCCCGCGCTGGAACTGGTGCTGCGATTTCCGAGGGGAACGCTGGTCGTGGCTGCCGTACTGCTGGCGCTCACAGCTCTACCGTTGATGCGGTTGGGCGGCGAGTTCATGCCGCCACTCGACGAGGGCGACCTGCTGTACATGCCTTCCGCGCTGCCCGGGTTGTCGGTGTCAAAGGCTTCCGAGCTGCTGCAGCAGACCGACCGCCTGATCAAAACCGTGCCGGAGGTTGCGCGTGTGTTCGGCAAGGCCGGCCGCGCGGACACGGCGACCGACCCCGCGCCGCTCGAAATGTTCGAGACCACCATCCAGTTCAAGCCGAAGACGCAGTGGCGCGCGGGGATGACACCAGATAGGCTGGTCGAAGAACTGGACCGCGTCGTCAAGGTGCCGGGCCTGACCAATGTGTGGGTGCCACCCATCCGCAACCGGATCGACATGCTGGCGACAGGCATCAAGAGCCCGGTCGGCATCAAGGTGGCGGGGGCGGATCTGGCCACGATCGATTCGCTGACGACGCAGATCGAGGCGACCGTCAAGAACGTTCCCGGCGTGTCGTCTGCACTGGCAGAGCGGCTCACCGGTGGGCGCTACATCGACGTCGACGTCGACCGGCTCGCGGCGGCACGCTACGGCCTCTCGGTGGCGGACGTACAGGCCGTGGTGTCCACGGCCATCGGTGGCGAAAACGTCGGTGAGGTCATCCAGGGCCGCGAGCGTTATCCGATCAACGTCCGCTACCCGCGCGAGATCCGCGATTCGCTGAAGCGGCTGCGGCAATTGCCCTTCGTGACCGAGAAGGGGGCGCAGTTGCTGCTCGGTGATGTGGCGAAGATCACCATCGAAGACGGCCCGCCGATGCTGCGCAGCGAAAACGCGCGGCTGTCGGGATGGGTCTACGTCGACGTCCGGGGCCGCGACCTGCGCTCCGCCGTAAGCGACATGCAGGCTGCGGTTGGCAAGACCGTGAAGATGCCTGCGGGCTATGCCGTATCGTGGTCCGGCCAGTTCGAGTACCTGGAACGCGCGACCGAGCGGTTGAAGCTGGTCGTGCCCGTCACGCTCGCGGTTATTGTCGTGCTGCTCTACCTGCTGTTCAGGTCGTTCGTCGATGCCGCCCTGGTGATGGCGGCCGTTCCGTTCTCGCTCATCGGCGGCTTCTGGCTGATCTGGGCGTTGGGCCATTCGATCTCTGTGGCCACCGCGGTAGGCTTCATCGCGCTGGCTGGCGTGGCTGCCGAGTTCGGCGTCGTCATGCTGGTCTACCTCAAAAATGCACTGGCGGGCCGCCTCGAAGCAGGGGAGCCCATGAACGACGAGACCCTGCTGGCCGCAATCCGGGAAGGTGCCGTGCTGCGCGTGCGGCCCAAGGCCATGACCGTTGCGGTAGTAATGGCGGGGCTGCTACCCATCCTGTGGGGCAGCGGCACTGGCTCGGAGGTGATGACGCGCATTGCCGCGCCCATGGTGGGCGGCATGGTCACGGCGCCACTCCTGAGCATGCTCGTCGTGCCAGCCGCATGGTTCCTGCTGCATCGCAAGCTGCCGGCACATCGCACCCGTTCATCTACGATTGGCTTACCAAACCCAGGAAGAGTGCCTTGAAAGACGCCCCCCACCCGCTCGCAATCACGCACGCGCACAATCCGGCCCTGCGGTTGGGAGCACTTATTTTGCTTGGATTGTTGCCCGCTCTGAACTCTGCATGGGCCCAGAGTTCGGCACGCCCTCAGCCGCAAGTTTCCTCGGCAGTGCCGTCGACTCTCGCGCTCACGCACGCCGTGATCGAGCGCGTGCTGCACGACACCGGCGAAATTGTCCTCGATCACGAGGACCTACCGAATCTGGGCATGCCACCCATGACCATGGCATTTGATGTGTCGAGCAAAGAGATGCTCAAGGCCTTCAAAGCGGGGGACAAGGTCAGGTTCCAGGCTGGAATAGTTGCGGGAAAACCCACGATCACACGTTTGGAGCATGCGCCTTAGCACACGGGCGTGCGGTTTGTAGCGAGTTCAGTTCCAGTATTCATCCCGCCCCCATACAATCGAGCTAATGGTCAGCTTTCGCGCGATCTTTCTGTGGCTCATGATGTTTGCGGTGCCTTTTCAGGGCTACGCGGCAGCAGCCATGGCCGTTTGCGCCCCGGGAACGGCCATGTCAACGGGCGCTGTCTCGGCCTCCGCAGGCAGTCACCATGATCATGGTGACTCTGGATCGGCCGCGGGCCATCACGCAGATGCCCATGTCGACGCGCATGACCATGGCGCTGATGCTGGCCAAGATGACACAGGCCACAAATGTGGCAACTGCGCTCCTTGCCATGCTGTGGGGCTAACCCCGGACGTCGCTGCCATCGAGAACTTTGGCCTTCCGCAGGCCGACTTGATAGAGCCTCTTTACGCGCTGGCGATTGTCTCGCCCGGCGTCCCTCACAAACCTCCTCGCGTTTAAGGCGTTCATCGTCCGGCAGCTTTGCTGTCGGCGTCTGAACGCGCATGCATCGCTTGCTGTTGCTCCCGCCTTGTGGCGGTCGACGGCACTTCGTTCATGAACATCGCGAGGAACCCATGTTCACAAAATCGCCGGCCGCTTGGCTGGCCAGCTTGACCACATTCGTGGCCTTCACAGCGGTCGCTCAGACCGCGCCCGCTGTGGACGCTCCCCCCGCTACGCCGAGTCCTCTTCCCTACAGCTCGGCTATGGATGGCTACAAAGCCTTCGCCGACGAAAAGTCCATCCCATGGAAGGCCGCCAACGACACTGTCAAAGGCCGTGGTGGATGGCGCGCCTATGCCAAAGAGGCTAGCGGCGAGCCGTCTGACCCACAGGCGCCTGCAGCGGCAGATCCACACGCAGGCCATGTCATGCCCGCGCCCAAGGAGAAGCCATGACGCGCCCGCTGCGTTTAGCGCTCGGCGCTGTCGGCCTTGCGGTCCTGACAGGCTGTGCCTCCCTCGGCATCGACGATGCCGTCAAGCAGACCAACAGCTCCGCGGCACAGTTCACCGGCGGCAACTTGGAGCTGAGCCGCACCAAGGAACAGCGCGACGCACGTCTTGCAGTCGCCGATGAGCTTTTGGGCAAGCCCCTGACGCAGGACGCCGCAGTGCGCCTCGCCCTGGCGAACAGCCCTGCGTTGCAGGCAATGGTGGCTCAGAGCTGGGCCGAGATCTCCAACGCGAACCAGGCGGGCAACATTCCCAACCCGGTTTTCAGCTTCGAGCGCCTGCGCATTGGCGATGAACTCGAAATCGGGCGGCTTTTGTCATTTGGTGTGGTCGATCTGATCCTGCTGCCGCGGCGAATGTCAATTGCGCGCAGCCAAGGCGTGCAGGCGCAGATCCAGCTCACGACCACCGTCGTGGACCAGGTGACCCAGGTTCGCCAGGCTTGGGTGCGCGCGGTCACCGCGCAGCAGTTGTTGCAGTACGCCGAGCAAGTCAAACAGTCAGCCGAAGCCAGCGCGGAGCTGGCTCGGCGGATGCAGCTGATCGGCAACTTCAGCAAGCTGCAGCGAGCGCGCCAGCAGGTGTTCTATGCCGATGCGACGACCCAACTGGCCTCGGCCCGTCATGCCGCCACTTCGGCCCGGGAAGAACTGACACGCGCGCTGGGACTGGATGACAGCCAGGCCGCGAAGCTGCAGTTGCCAGAACGCTTGCCTGATTTGCCAAAGGCACCCCGTCCTGCCCAAGATGTCGCCAGCACTGCCGGGGCACAACGCTTGGATGTGCAGCAGGCACGCGCGCAGTTGGAGGTGGCAGGTAGGTCGCAAGGCATCAACCAACTGTCCACGTTCATCGACGTGGAAGCAGGCATTCGGCGCGACACGGTGTTCGACAACCACGATGGGACGCGCAGCACTGGGCGAGGCTTTGAGCTGGACATCCGGCTTCCCCTGTTCGACTGGGGCTCCGCCCAGCGCGACACCCTGAACGCTCAGTCCTTGGCCGCCGCCAACCGCTATGACGCTGCCGTCCGCGGCGCGACATCTCAGCTGCGCCAGGACTACTCGGCGTATCGCACGACTTATGACATCGCACGTCACTACCGCGACGAGATCGTTCCGCTGCGCCAAGCAATGGCCGACGAGAACGTGCTTCGCTACAACGGGATGCTGATCGGCGTCTTCGAGCTCTTGGCCGAGGCTCGAGATCAGATATCGAGCGTGACCAACGCGATCAATGCCCAACAGCAGTTCTGGCTGGCGGATGCGGCGCTCGCCGCCTCCGTGATCGGGAAACCCTCTGCCATGGCCTCCCCAGCTGCCGGCGGCGCCAGCTCCCAAGCTGCCGCCGCCCCGGCTCATTGAGCACATCTTCAAGACCTACACATGAACAACAGACGCAACTTTCTAAGCGGTGCGGGGGCCATCACGGGTGCCATTGCCGCGGCCACGGTCAGTAAGGTGGCGATGGCCGCCTTGCCAGAACCGGTCTTCCAGGGAAAGCCGGACACCATGCCTCCGCTGGCGCCCTCCACCGGCCGCCCCTACAACCCAGTCGTCACGCTCAACGGCTGGACCTTGCCCTGGCGCATGAACAACGGGGTGAAGGAATTCCACCTGGTCGCCGAGCCGGTGGTGCGCGAGATGGCCCCAGGCTTCAAGGCCAACCTGTGGGGCTACAACGGCCAGTCGCCGGGCCCCACGATCGAGGTGGTCGAAGGCGACCGGGTGCGCATCTTCGTCACCAACAAGCTGCCTGAGCACACCAGTATCCATTGGCACGGCCAGCGCCTACCCAACGGCATGGACGGCGTCACAGGTTTGAACCAGCCGGGCATCCAGCCCGGCAAGACCTTCGTCTATGAGTTCGTCGCCCGCCGCCCCGGCACCTTCATGTACCACCCGCATGCCGATGAGATGGTGCAGATGGCGATGGGCATGATGGGCTTTTGGGTCACTCATCCCAAGGCCGAGCATCCGCTGATCGAGAAGGTCGACCGCGATTTTGTGTTCCTGCTGAATGCCTACGACGTGGAGCCGGGCAGCGCGACGCCGAAGATCATGACGATGTTGGACTTCAACCTCTGGTCCTGGAACAGCCGCATCTTTCCCGGCATCGACTCGCTCAACGTTCGGCAGAACGACAAGGTCAGGATTCGCATCGGCAACCTGACGATGACGAACCACCCGATGCACCTGCACGGGCATGAATTCCTTGTCACCGGCACCGACGGCGGCCCGACGCCGAAGTCCTCCAGGCAGTACGAGGTGACCACCGACGTGGCCGTCGGGCAGATGCGTCAGATTGAATTCCTTGCGGACGAGGAAGGCGACTGGGCATTCCACTGCCATAAGAGCCATCACACGATGAACGCCATGGGCCACGACGTGCCAACCATGATCGGCGTCGACCACAAGGATGTCGTCAAACAGGTCACCAAGCTTGTTCCCGACTACATGGTGATGGGCGAGCGCGGCATGGCGGACATGGGCGAGATGGAGATGCCGCTGCCCGACAACACGGCGCGAATGATGTCGGGCGAGGGACCCTTCGGCTCGGTTGAGATGGGCGGCATGTTCAGCGTGCTGAAGGTCCGCAAGGACCAGAAGCGCGGCGACTACTCGAACCCCGGGTGGTTCAAGCACCCACAAGGGACCGTTGCCTATGAATTCAACGGCAATTCCGCTGAGCCGCCCCGCGCACGCGACGCTGGCGCAGCCGCGATGCCGGCGCAGAACATGCCGGCCAAAAACATCGAAGTGCAAGTCCGTAAGCCAACCAAAGGCCATGCAGGCCATTGATCCCGCGTCTTTTTTAACAGAGGAAATCACATGAAGATCCAGACCATTCGCTCTGCAGCTGCCGCTGCGATCACCGCCCTTGCCGCTGCCAGCGCCTTTGCTGCCGGCACCCATGCTGGCGGTCACGGCCACAGCGACGACGCCATCGGCAAGCCCGGCGTGGCTGCCAAGGCAACCCGCACCGTCAAGGTGGACATGAACGACGCGATGCGCTTCAACCCCTCGAGCATCGACGTGAAGCAAAACGAGACCGTGCGCTTTCTCATCACCAACTCGGGAAAGATCAAGCATGAGCTCGTCCTCGGTACCGAGAAGGAGCTCAAGGAGCATTACGAGGTCATGAAGAAGAACTCCGAAATGGAGCACGACGACCCGAACATGGTCACGTTGGCGCCGGGTAAGAGCGGGGAAGTTGTCTGGCAGTTCACCAAGGCCGGGAAGATCGACTTCGCATGCCTGCAGCCCGGCCACTACGACGCTGGCATGAAGGGCGCGGTCAACGTCGCCAAGGCCCCTGGAAAAAACTCGAAGTGACCCTCTTTGGCTCAGCGCGAAGCGCTGGGCCTGCATCTTTTACAAGGAAAACGCTATGAACAAGATCCGATTTGCGATCGCCGCATCGACCGCAGCCCTCCTGGTTTCTTTGACGGGCATGACCGGCGCTCAGACCGCGAGCGCCTCTGCCGCTGCTTCCACCTCCGCCGAGATGGCCGAGGGCGAAGTGCGCAAGGTCGACAAAGAGAACCAGAAGCTCACGATCAAGCACGGCCCCCTCAAGAACCTCGACATGCCGGGCATGACGATGGTGTTCCAGGTTCAGGACGCAGCCATGCTCGACAAGGTTCAAGCCGGCGACAAGGTCCGCTTCATTGCTGAAAAGCTGGACGGGAAATTTACTGTCACCAAGATGGACGCAAGTCGCTAACGGCAGTTGCTGGCGCGGCGCCACATCACGGCGCCTCGTCACTCTGAACCCATTTTTCCTCTCAAAGGAGCTTCCATGAAGATCGCTTTTCTGAAACTTCCCCTGGCAGTGATTGCCCTCGGTAGCGCGCTGCTTCAACCCGTGGCCTTTGCACAGCCAGCAGCGCCGCACGGCCACCAAGCGGCAGGTGCTCCTGGAGCCGCTGGAATGCAGGGTGGCATGAAGGGCAACATGGACATGAAATCCATGGTGAAGGACATGAACGACAAGATGTCCTCGATGTCCATGAGCGGCAATCCGGACGTCGACTTCGCCATGATGATGCGAATTCACCACCAAGGCGCCATCGACATGGCCCAAGCTGAACTGCAGGCGGGCAAGGACCCTCAGATGCGCAAGATGGCCACGACCGTCATCAAGGCGCAGAAAAGGGAGATCGCCGAACTCGACAAGTTCCTGGCCAAGCACGGCCACTCCGGCGACGCCATGAAAAAGTAACCTGGCCGCCTCTCAGGGCGGTTCTCCTCGGCGCCTCTTGGCGCTTCCCTCTCCTGCCGCGGAGCCCGCGTGCGTCTTGACCTTCTCACGATGAGAAGGCCAAGACTTACCACCGAAAGGGAAATCTTATGCAGCCCAGCGACAAACAGAGCTACGACCACGCACATTGCGGGCACGGTGCTACGGCACAGCACAGCGTCTCAGATGGCGTTTCCGCGAGGGCCTTGGCAGTGCCCACTCACGATGCGGCTTCTCACGACCACGCAGCACATGCAGGCGCGGCGGGGCATGTTGTCGATCACGCAGGCCACCATGGTCACGTGACGCGCAATGCGGCTGATGCAAAGCCCTCTGTAGCTGGTCTGGGGCAGGTTGAATACACCTGCCCGATGCATCCCCAGGTTCGGCAGATGGGACCGGGAAGCTGCCCGATCTGCGGGATGGCACTGGAGCCGCTGGTGGCAAGCGCCGAGACCGGAGAGAGTCCCGAGCTGCGCGATATGACCCGACGCTTCTGGGTGGGACTGGCCCTCAGGGCGCCTGTTTTCATACTGGAGATGGGCGCGCACCTGGTGAACCTGCATGCGTTCATCGCGCCGCAGCTGTCCAACTGGATTCAGCTGGTCCTGGCAACACCTGTGGTGTTGTGGAGCGGCTGGCCATTCTTCACACGTGCTGCGGCCTCGGTGAAAAACCGCAGCCTCAACATGTTCTCGCTGATCGCCCTGGGGACGGGTATCGCTTGGATATACAGCATCGTCGGCACCGTTGCCCCGGGTATCTTCCCAGCGGAGTTTCGCGGGCCAGAAGGTGCGGTGGCGGTCTACTTCGAAGCGGCAGCAGTGATCACGGTGCTCGTCTTGCTCGGCCAGGTCCTTGAACTGCGGGCCAGGGAAAAAACCTCGGGCGCCATCAAAGCACTCCTCGGACTGGCTCCGAAGACGGCCGTGAAAGTAGGTCCTGACGGAACCGATGAGACAGTGGAGGTCGAGGCCATCCAGGTCGGCGATCTGCTGCGCGTGCGACCAGGCGAAAAGGTCCCTGTCGACGGCAAGCTCGTCGAGGGCAAGGGCAACGTTGACGAATCTATGGTGACAGGCGAGCCGGTGCCTGTGGCCAAAGCCGTCGACTCCCAGGTCACTGCCGGCACGCTGAACCAGACCGGCGGTTTCGTGATGCGTGCGGAAAAGGTTGGAGCAGACACACTGCTCTCGCAGATCGTCCACATGGTGGCGGCCGCGCAGCGCAGCCGCGCCCCCATCCAGCGCATGGCCGACCAGGTCGCGGGGTGGTTCGTTCCCGTGGTGATCGCGGTCGCGCTTCTCACCCTCGGGGCCTGGTTCATCTGGGGGCCGAGCCCGGCGTTTTCGTATGCGTTGATCGCCGCCGTGGGTGTCCTGATCATCGCGTGCCCTTGCGCCTTGGGCCTCGCTACACCGATGTCCATCATGGTCGGGGTGGGACGCGGCGCGCAAAGCGGCGTTCTGATCCGCGATGCAGAGGCGCTGGAGCGCATGGAGAAGGTGGATGTCTTGGTGGTCGACAAGACCGGAACCTTGACCGAAGGCCGCCCCAAGGTCGTGAAAGTCCAGCCTTTGAACGGGTTTGAGGCAGACGACGTGCTCCAGAAGCTCGCGAGCGTGGAACGCGCCAGCGAGCACCCTCTTGCGGCGGCAATCGTGGCTGACGCGTTGGAGCTCAAGCTGGCGATGTCACCCGTCACCGATTTCGACTCCCCGGTCGGCAAGGGGGTCATCGGCGTGGTGGATGGTGTGCAGGTTGTTTGCGGCAGTGCCAAGTTTCTGACTGAGCATGCCATTGATGTGGGGGCCGCCGACCAGGAAGCAGAACCTATCCGCGCGAAGGCTGCCACGGTTATCTTCGTCGGCATCGGCGGTCGGATGGCCGGATTTGTCGGGATTGCTGATCCGATCAAGGCGAGCACCGCTGCCGCAATAGCAGCCTTGCGAAAGAGAAATGTACGGGTGGTCATGCTGACCGGCGATGGCAAGACGACAGCCCAAGCAGTAGGTCGCGAGCTCGGCATCGACGAGGTCGTCGCGGAGGTTCTGCCCGAGGACAAAGCCTCTGTCGTTCAACGCCTCAAGCGCGAGGGACGCATCGTCGCCATGGCGGGGGACGGCGTGAACGATGCCCCTGCCTTGGCGGCGGCAGATGTAGGCATCGCCATGGGCACAGGCACCGATGTCGCCATGGAGAGCTCGGGTATCACGCTGCTGCAAGGTGATCTGATGGGCATCGTGAGGGCGCGGCAGCTGTCACAGGCCACTATGGGCAACATCCGCCTGAACCTCTGGTTCGCCTTTGGCTACAACGTGCTCGGGATTCCGATCGCGGCCGGCGTGCTGTACCCATTCTTTGGCATCCTGCTTTCTCCGGTCGTTGCCGCTGCGGCAATGGCGTTGTCGTCGGTCAGCGTGATAGCGAATTCGCTGCGTTTGCGCACGACCAAGCTGGCAGATTAAATGGATATCAGGCTCGGCTCATGAGCCAGTGCTTGTCTAGGCTCGGGTAGCAGAAATGAACGAAGGTCCGGTATCGGGGAGTGCGTGCTCCTAGCCGGATGACCGCTTCGGGCGGCGGATTCAACTGGTCAGCGCAACACATTCGCTGAACATCTCAGCGGGTGTGTGGAAGCCTAGCGTCTTACGCGGCCTCTCGTTCAATTGTCGCGCGATCGTGTTGAGTTGGAGCTGTGAGTAGCCCGAGATGTCGATGCCCTTCGGCATATATTGCCTGAGCAGCCCATAGGTGTTCTCGTTGCTGCCGCGTTGCCAGGGGCTCTGGGGATCACAGAAGTAGACCTGGATGTCGGTGGCCATCGTGAATCGCTTGTGACCGTGCATCTCCGTGCCTCGATCCCAGGTCAATGACTTGTAGAGCTCCTGCGGCAACTTGCGCGCGTTCTTGATCAGCGCGTTGACGACCGACTGCGAGTCTTTGCCCTCGAGCTTGACCAACATCACGTATCGCGTCTGTCGCTCGACGAAGGTGGCGATCTGGCTGTTGCCGCTGCCGAACACCAAGTCTCCTTCCCAATGTCCAGGCACCGCCCGATCCTCGACAGATGCGGGGCGCTCGCTGATCGACACGGCATCAGCAATCTGCCCATGGATCGCCGTCTTCTGCGTGTAGGAACGAGAGCGTCGCATGCCGCGCGTGCGCCTGAGATGCTCCAGCAGCTCCTTCTTCAACGCGCCACGCGCTTGAATGAACAGGCTGCGGTAGATGCGTGTGACACATGAAGGCTCGGGTCGTTCGGATAAGTATGCGTGAGCCAGCCGGCGATCTGCTCCGGCGACCACAGCATTCGAAGCAGGTTTGCCACGACGCCAGCCAGCGCCCGGTTCTTGACCAGTTTGCATCGCTTCGGCCGCAGGGCACGGCTCCAGGCAGCTTCGTCGGCGACGCTCGCCCGATAGCCGTCTTGTCCTGCGTTGCGACCGATCTCGCGGCTGATGGTCGATGGTGCCCTGCCAAGTCGGGCGGCCACCGAGCGCATCGATTCACCGACCATCAGAGCACGAGAGATCTCTTCTCGCTCTGCCAGGGTCAGCGCATTCGCGCTGCGCCGCCGGTCCGGTGGTCGAATGCCACCGGTCTTTGACAAGATGGTTTGGACAGAAGTGTGAGGCCGATCAAACAGATGGCCAATCTGATGAAGAGTCCAGCCTTCCTTCCAGCGCTCCCACATCAATGCCTTCTGGGCGTCCGTGTAGTAGGTTCGCGTCCGATACTTCATCTGCAACACTCCTTCTGCCTCAGCAGTGGTTAGTGTGTTGCATCGACCAGTTGAATCCGCCGCCCAAAGCGGCTGTAGACATCGCCGAAAAGCGGACGGTCGGTGGGCGGAAAGGCTCATCAACTTTGCCACTTGATCGGGCTGGCTCAACTACTGCGGCGGCGACCACGCCGGTCGTAGATCAGAGTTAGTGCACAAGCGGTTGACCTGTCGCGCGGCACCGGATCAGCAAGTGTGCGTTCCCACAGCAGGGCTGGCGCCTTCCAGCACGATGTCCATCGCTTGCGTTTCAGTGGCAGAGACGACAGCCGAGAAGGTGTTGTCGCTGCTACGGCGCTGCGCCTATCAGTGGGATGGGCATCAGACCAAGGGAGAGATGAGTCGCGCCTTGGTGCGGATGTTTATGACGTGGCCTGCATCGCGGCGAAGGCGCCAGGATCGCTGGCTGCGGGGCAAGGATATCTTCGAGCGACTGGTGATGGGCGACCGGGCGGAGTTCAGGAATCAGAATCCCGAATTTCTGTGCCATCTCACAGCGGCGTTTCGAGCGCAGCGCTGCCTGGTACCTGTCGAACGCAGGAATCCTGCGTTCGAGCCGCTTTAGCGGCGCTACGTTGCATGAATGCGGCGGCAGCGCATCTCTAACATCCACCACCATGAGACGCCTAGATGCCGAAGCAGTCGTCCGCTTGCGCGGGCAATCGCCCAGTTGGGAATTCAGTTTGGATCGAGGAGGGTTGATGACGCGGGAGTTCGTGTTCGGAGGCTTTGCAGAGGCCTTCGCCTTCATGACCCAAATCGCGTTGGCGACCGAACGGCTGGACCATCACCCCGAATGGTCCAACGTCTACAACCGGGTGAGGATCGTCTTGACCACGCATGATGTGCACGGCCTGTCGATGCACGATGCCACGCTGTCTGCGCTCATCGACCGCTTGTACGCGGCCCTGTCGCCTCAGCGCGAATCTGCCTGATGTGCGCGGCATCCATCCGAAAGCAAGTGAGCTGATGAACTTCGACCACCAGATCGTGATGCTCACAGGTGCATCCGGCAACCTCGGGCGCGCTGTAGCCCGCTCGTTCTCCGATCGAGGCGCTCAACTGGTCCTCCTCGATCGTCACCCGGACAGACTCGACGCCGCCTTCACCGCCGTGAAGCATCGGCCGCTCGCGATTCAGGCGGATCTCACACGCCCTGGCGACGCGTCCGATGCGGTGGCCGCCGCGCTTGCACGCTTCGGCCGAATCGACGTCCTGTGCAATCTCGCTGGCGGCTTTCGCATGGGCGCCCCTGTGCACGAAACGACACCCGAGACCTGGGATTTTCTCTTTGACGTCAATGTCCGGTCCGTCCTGCACATGTCGGCCGCGGTGGTCCCAGCCATGCTCGATGGCGGGGGTGGTCGCATCGTCAATGTCGGCGCCTACGCGGCGCTACGCGGAGGGGCGGGCATGGGGCCCTATGCCGCCTCCAAGGCGGCCATCATCCGACTGACCGAATCGATGTCCGCGGAGCTGCGCGAGCACCGGATCAATGTCAACTGCGTGCTTCCCACCATTCTGGATACGCCACAGAATCGTGCCGACATGCCGCAGGCCGATCCGACGCGGTGGGTCGCGCCGAGTGAACTTGCCAATGCCGTGATGTTCCTGGCGTGGGAAGGCGCTAGCGCCATTCACGGCGTGGCGCTACCGGTCACCGGCCTGGTCTGATCGGACCATCGGGGGCCAATGCCGCCAAATGAATTCCCACCACCACACCCAAGCGCTTCTTTGGTGAACCAGCGAGCAGGGGAGCGCCTTAGATTCCGCTGACCACCGCGTCGAGCGCAGCCACGAATTCACTGGCCTGAGGTCGCAGGTTGCCGTGCACGGGGCCCAGATCCTTGACCCGGAATGGCGCAGCCAGATGCGGCAACGCCACCAGCGTCGTTCCGTTCCAGCCGATGCTGGGGCAAAGAGACCGCGGCATCGCCGCTGGCATGTGGGCACGCAGCGCCAGCGGTATCACCAGGCGGGTCGGGAGCTTGTCGAGGATGTCGCTCTGGATGTCCACCATCCACGGGATCTCGCCGCGCTGGGTCTTGGACGGGTTGGCATAGACATCGAACTGGGCCATCGCACGATCACCAGGGACGATAGTCTTCGCCGAAAACCCCGACGCGCTCGACGAGCCCGTTCTGTGCGGCAATCCATTCCGCGTAGGTTTCGTTGAATTCGCGCTTGCGTTGGCCGAGCGTCTTCTTCTGCTCGAGTGCTTCGAGTTCGGCGTAACGGGCAGCCGAGACCATCACGACCGCGACGCGGTCGTTCTTCATGACCTGCACAGGCTCGCGTTCGGCTTGGCCCAGGTAGTAGCCGAAACGGTTCTTGGCATCCGTGGCGCTGACTTGCATGATTGGACTCGGGTGGGTGAAGAATGGCTATTTTAGCCATTCCCGCTTGCAATCCAGGCAACTTCGTAAGGCAGAACCCCTCCTGAGTTCTGTGATTTCACTGGTCAAACGCTCAGGCCGCCTGCTCGGAATCATGCCTCTCACCCCCGCCGGGGCGCGGCGGACCTGACCGACTTGCGCTACCGAAGCCAGGGCTTCTGCCTGAATGTTCCGGGGGAAGTTCCGAGAAGGCGGGTCGATCCAAGTCATTTTGAAGGCCTGGCACTTCGTTGAAGAGGAGGGATGCTGGTGTTCGGAATGGAGCGTCCGGCTCCGTCGCGTGTGGATGTGGCAGGAGCAGTGGTTTGGCGCCGCCCGCCTGCGGCGGTTGTTCCCTTGCAGGTGTCGCTGGCCGCTCATCCCCTGCGGGGACTGCTGCGCAGCCTTCCAGGCAACTCGGCGGGAGATGGGCACGGGTCCGGGGAGGAGAGGGTGGGGTGGGCTTGCCTGTGTGCGCTCACGCTACCTCACCGTTCTCGCGTTCAAGGCCCTGCGCGCGCAGACGTGCTCGGCGCGGTCCCCGCGCGCCTGCGGCGACCTTGAGCGCTGCGCTGCGGCGAGGTCTTTCGGTGGCGCAGGCAATCCGCCCTGCGTCTTCATCCGGAGGTCGCCATGTCGTCCCAATCTGCTCCTACAGGTACTGCCGCTCCCGCTGCCGCAGTCGCTTCTACCTTGCCTTCCTACACGCCGATCCAGCAGCGCATCGTCAGCTGTCTGCGGGTCTTCCTCGGCGAACAGGCCGCGCCGCTCTACGACACGCACGGGCGTTCGCTGCAGCGGCTAGCCGCCTTCGCCAGGGATTCCGGGCTGCCGGGCTGTCAGGAACTCTCGACCGGGCTGGCCCTGGCGCAGGCGCTGCTGGCCGAGGCGATGTCCAGCGCCCCGGTGTTCGACTCGCCGGCGGCGGTGACCGATTTCCTCAAGCTGCATTTCGCGGGGCAGGCGTACGAGAGCTTCGTGGTGGTCTTCCTCGACGCACGGCACCAGCTCATCGTGGTGGAGGACGTGTTCCGGGGCACGCTGACGCAGACCAGCGTCTACCCGCGGGAGATCCTCAAGCGGGCCCTGCACCACAACGCGGCGGCCGTGATCCTCGCGCACAACCATCCATCGGGCAGCACCGATCCGTCGCGAGCCGATGAGATGCTGACCGAGACCCTGCGCAACACGCTGTCGCTCATCGACGTGCGCGTGCTGGATCACCTGATCATCGCGGGCAACGCTTCGCTGTCGTTCGCTCAGCGTGGGCTGCTCTGAGGCAGTGACGGGGGCGCGAGCCCCTGGGAGGGCCGCGCGAGTCGGCCGGCCCGCCTCGCCTCAGGCTCAAAGGTTCTCATGCGCAGTGGGCTGGCTCTGTTGCAGCAGATAGTGCGCCATCGCGTCGCGCAGGCGCAGTTCCTCCTGCTGCAGGCTGCGCATGGCGCGCGCGATCGAATGCGCCACGAAGAGGGCATCGATCGCTTGGCGCCACCGGTCGCAGGCGCCGCCGCCCGTCGCCGGTCGTGCTGAACCCGTGTCATCGCCCGCCCCGGAGGACCACGCCGTGCAGTTCACCGGTGCGGCAGGCACGGGGAAGCCCGCCCGGCGTAGCAGCGCGGCCTTGTGGTCGAGACTGAGCATGCTCTGTCCTTGCAAGGACCGTACCTGCGCCAATGACGCAGGCCCTCGGCGGACGCGCGGGCGCGTCCTGTCCGACCTGATCTTCTGGCAGGACGCGCGATCGATCTCGGGTTGCCCATCGCAGTGGCACCGCTGGCTGTACGGGTCCTCGTCTACGCTAGACCATGCTGCGCTGGGTGGGGGGAATCGGCGCCGACCCCCATGCTAGCGGTCATGCCACTTGAACAATGGGGATGTTCGCCGACAGGCCATCTGACCATGCGATTCGATCTTGCGCAGCCGATGTCGATCCTGTGCGCCGCTTCTGCGGCAGGGCGTTCTCGTACCCCCGTTGTTCAGGCAGCTTGGCCTTCGGCCGCGGTCGAATCCGTGCAGGAAGGCTCCTGCCGCGGGAAGAAGCCTGACTCATGCGTCCTGGCGAGGACAGGTCCGCGCCCCTGGCCTTGTTTTTGCCGTGAATCCTGGCACGGGCACGGCGCACGCTCTCTGCGTTCGGTGCGCCTCGGGCTTTTTCGCCGCAACCGGCCTGACCGACAAATTTCCCCGACCTGCGGTCTTCCTCGCGAGGCAAATTTCTCGGTCCCGCCGGTCCTCCACTGCGTTGCGGCCCTTCATTGCATGGCGGGTGCGTCGCGCCCGGCACCGCGCCGTCCGGTTCACGCCAAGGCCGCGATGGGCGCGGACCTGGTCAACCTCGAAAGGACTTCATCATGAGCACCATTGGCAACTTCACCGCTTCGGGCAACGGCTACGCCGGCACGGTCCGAACCCTGACCTTGAACGTCAAGGTCAAGATCGTCTCCAGCGACAAGGCAAGCGAGAACGCCCCGGACTTCCGCATCGTCGCGGGCAACGGCCTCGAGATCGGCGCGGCGTGGAAGAAGATCAGCAAGGCGGACCGGCCCTACCTGTCGGTGACGCTCGACGATCCATCGTTCCCGGCGACCCTCTATGCCCGCCTGGTCGAGGGCGAGCCCGGCGAACACAGCCTGATCTGGTCGCGCAGCAAGGGCGACTGAGCGTCGCCCGACACCCCGCCTTCGGGCGGGGTGCCTTTTGTGCTGTTTGGACGACGGGCTGCGAGAGGCACGGGCCTCATCGTCTCAGCTTCCCTGTCGAGTCGCGAACATCTTCCGATGTGCACGAAGACGCAATTCCGTTTGTGCGCTTCGTCGCAAAGCCGATTCTGAAGGTGTCCTGTTCTGCGGATCGACGGCAACACGTGAAATCGGATCTGCGGCAGCGTGCTTCTCCGTGGATGCGTTTCCCTGTTCTCCGGGTTGTGCATCGCCGGCGATGCCGGATCGCGCTCTCGTGCTGCGCATCGAGCCGCCCAGGGCATCTCGACCCCGTCGGGCGCCGATCGCTGACGCCTTCGCGTCTTCGCCGCTGAGCGCTCCGCTTGCCGACGACGGTGTGGTGTGGTGGGGTGGCTTGCTGATCCCTTTATCGTTGCACGTCGTTCTCGCCGTCAAGGTCTGCGCGCACGGTGTGCGCTGGCGTCCTGCCGGCCGTCTTCGAACCCTGACGGCTGCGCTGCGCCGTGCTGCCTCTGGTCTCGGGCAATCCCGCCCTGAATCCTTCCAAGGAGAAGACCATGACGAAGCTCATCACCGACGAACAGCGCGCGCAACTGCTGGCCAACGGCCGGCAGTCCATCGGGAACCCCGACTTCGACCCGATGCCTGTGGTCAAGCTATTCACGCCGGATGCCGGCGCGACCTGGCTACTGGCCGAAATCGATCCTGACGACGAGACCCGTGCGTTCGGTCTGTGTGATCTGGGGCAAGGATTCCCCGAACTGGGCTATGCGAGCCTGGAAGAGTTGGAGACGCTGCGCGGCCCTCTGGGGTTGCCGGTAGAGCGCGATCTGTACTTCCGCGCCGACAAGCCGATCAGCGCCTACGCGCGTGAGACCCGCACGGCGGGCCGGATCGTGGCCTAGCGTCTAAGAGCTGTGGGGAGTCACAGTTGCTGAGCCTGGTTGAAGAATACGCTGAGTCTTCCCACCGCGACACTCTGTGGCATTCGCCGGCCGGCCGGCCGGTCGCTCGGCGCGTAAGCGGCCAGTCGGAGAATGCCATAGCAATTGGGGGAGGTTTCGTCGCGTCAGACGTCTTGGCAGGAAAATCCATTAGCAGTAGGTGCGAATGCGTTGAAGTCCGCGAGGGCCACTCCAGTTGAACAGTAGTCACCTGAGCGGTGGGACATACTTGGCGACCCCTCATTTGCATGCGCATTAAAGTAGCACCCCCCTCTCGACTTTTGAAAATGCGAACTTATGCCCCAGACCTACAAGCAAATCCAGAAGCAGATCGAAGCGCTGCAGCTTCAAGCTGAGAAGCTCCGAAACCAAGAGGTGGAAGGTGTCGTTGCGCGCATCAAGGTTGCGATCGCACACTACGGACTGACGGCTGAGCAGCTCGGATTCGGCACCGGTGCGGTCAAAGGCAAGGTGCGGATGGCTAGCACGAAGGCCGCGTCGAAGGCTACGAAGTCGGCGAAGTCGGCGAAGTATTCCGATGGGCAAGGTAACGAGTGGGTCGGTCGCGGCCCGCGACCCCACTGGCTTCGCGATGCGCTCGCTGCAGGCAGGAGTCTCGAAGAATTTGCCACCGAGTCCCTGCCATCGAAGACCTCCCAACGGGCCACCAAGCCCGCAGCGAAACGGAAGGCGAAGGTTTCTTACAAAGACCAAAATGGGAACACCTGGAGCGGCATGGGCCCCAAGCCACGTTGGCTCAAAAATGCCCTGTCGGCCGGCGCAACGCTGGATCAGTTCGTCTCCTAGTGCTCGGCGACTCGCTGAGGGCCCGCTAACCGCCAAGGCGCTCGGGCCTATGCGCTGGAGTCAATGGATCCTTCCTCGATCAGCAGGAAGCACTCGAACTCTGCCTTGATGCGGCCCTGTTCGTCAGCATCGAATGCCGTCGGACACTGGAAGATCTTCATGAGCAGGTTCTCGTTCATCGAGGTGGCGAAGACCTCCTAATTGTCGAACTCGGCAGACCGAGGACCCACGTATTTGAAGGTCAGGTTTGCCGGAGTCTCGAGCAGCGCTTCGAAGATCTCGACGTGGTCGTTGGTTATCACGATCGGATCGCTGACCTGCCCCAACATGCCGACAAGCGCATGAAATTGCACTGTCCATGTCTTCGGGGTCGAGGTCGACCAGGCCGATGGTCGTCTTTCCAGTGTTGGTTTCGAGGTGTGCGACAAACATTCCGCCACCTTAGCCGAGCCGGACTTCGAAGTAGGCCTCATCAGCCGCGCCCAGGTCTCGGAAGCCGGCGCTCTTCGCTTTGTCGTAGGCCTTGGGCCAGGTGCTCGCCAGCGCGCGCTCGTCCTCGTTCATCTCTTCATTGCCGGATTCGGCCGCGTTCGAGTACGCCTTCAGCACCCGCTCGACGCTGTCTCCCAGTTCCTTTTCAAGAGTGGTGCGAAAGCGCTTTTCGGCCGTCGCGATGTAGTCGGGCGGCAGGCCCGGAAAATCTCTCAGTTTGGCGGTGAACGTCATGTGGATCTTCTCTTCAAGACGACACAGGTGATTCGATGATCTCGACCGGCCCGATGCCTGCGTACACGAGCTGGCCGCTCCCACGCTCGCTGACGCGCACGCGGTCGCCGATGGTCGTGATCGCATAGGCGTCCTGCGGCAGGCTCAACGGCATCTCCTCGAACGCCGTCTTGCTGTACCAAGCGGGCATGCGCAACAGGGTCGGATGAGTCATGACAGAGCGCAATAGCACGACACACTGCCGTCCTTTTCCCATTCCCGCTGCGCAACCGCTCGCGGGTCCAAATCCATGTTGCGCGAGTAGAGCCTGCAGGCCAGAGCGGCGACGGCGTGCGTGTCGACGTCCTTGGAAACGGGGTCGATCTGGCCCCATACCTTCATGAACGACTTGACCCATTGAAGGGCGACAGCATGCTCAGGGTCTGCTTGCACGTTATGTTCCATCGCTGCTCCTTGTCGGTGACTGCTCATTGGCGCTCGTCGCAACGTGCGCGTTCCCGTTCCGCCTCTGTGCCCCTCGCCACCGAGCACAGCCAGACTTGGCGGTGCTCCCAGATCGTGTGGCCCCAGATGCCGTCGCCCTTTTAGGGCAGCAGTAGGGGGGCGAGAGCGGGGCCAAGGCATGCATTCGGTTTCTCATACGCCGTCCACAGTCGGCTCTCAAGATGTTTCGCTTGAAGTGGTTGGTGACGTGATCATCCCGGTGATGCGCAGCGTTCCGCGCAGCAAGGGACCCCACTGGTCGCGGGGCACACGCAGTCCTTCTTGGCGTAAAAATAGGACATCGAAAAGAACTGTATGAATATACAGCTTTTCGCTAGACTTGTGCAATGAACGAGATGCCCGAACGCGAATGGATCGCAGCTTGCGCGCACAGGCTGCAGCGGCACTGGCGAACCGTAGACCCGCTGGAGCTTGAGGCAGTGGCGGCCGAGCTAAGCCGCGATGGGCACTTGTAGGCCATGCCGCCCACCGACGCCGCCGCAGAGTGGCTCAGACCTGTGACGCAGTCATATGTGGCGAGGTGACGCGCTGAGAAGGCGGCTGCCGTTCGGGAGGCCGAGACGGTTGCCGTTGCCTGGCGGCGGCAATCGAAACCGGCGCACTGCTGTACTCGCAAAAGGTCACAAGGGCGGCGGAGTCGCTACTCCGAGTACGCCAAGCGCAGTAATATATTCATCGCATTCGCGCAGTGGGGCGCTCCATATGACATTCCTCCGTCAGATGCTCGCCAACGGCGAGGCGCGCGCCCGCGGCGAAAGCGTCGACCCCTACCCCGTCGTGAAGCTTCACACGCTGGATGCGGGCCTGGTGTGGTTGCTCGTGGACCTCGACGCCGATGGCGACCAAGCCTACGGCCTGTGCGACGCGGGGACCGGGTTTCCGGAGTTGGGGACCGTGAGCCTGTCCGCGCTGGGCGACGTGCGCGGCCCGCAGGGCTTGCGCATCGTGGTCGATCGGCAATTCAAGGCGCGCCAGCCGCTGTCGGCCTACGTGGCCGATGCGCGGCGCGACGGATCGATCAACGACTGACCCACGGATGCCGCGTCGCCGTTCGCGCGAGGTGGCCTCGCCGAAAAGGCACCCGATCGACTTCGCGTTGTGGTGGCCTCCTTCAATCCGAAGCGTTTGTTCATGACCGCCCACGACGTCGACGATCTACCGCGCGAGCCTTGGGGCGTGCGTGCCCGCGATCGCGCACTTCCTGGAACCGCAGCCGGAGGTGCGGATCCGTCATGGTCGCATCAACCGAAAAGCGATGAAGCGCGAAATGATTGCAGTGGAAGAACTCGAGGCCAAGCTGCGGGAACAGGGCATCGATTCGATCACGGATGTGTGCGTTGCTCGGCTCGAAAGCGACGGCAAGCTCAGTGTGAAGCAACGTGCCGAGCGACCCGAGTCAGAGAATTCCAAGGAGCCCAAGGCACCTGACGACACCGGGCCTCCCGGGGGGTGAGGCGGCGTGGTGCAGAGACAGGCCACAGTGCTCCTCATCGTCGACATGATCAGCTGTTGGGACTTTCTGGATGCCGAGAAGCTCCTGCCTGGTGCATTGGCCATCATGCCCGCACTGGTTCGTTTGAAAGCGCGATGCGCACGCGCGGGCGTGCCTTTGATCTATGCCAGCGACAACCTAGGGCGTTGGCGCTCCGTCTTTCGCGCGCGCACCGCCCGGCTACGCTGCGTCGTCTGCAGGCGGCATATTGACAGGCAGCGTGACATGGAACGTCGCCCCGGCATGAGGCCCCGCACTTTCCACCCGGATCGTCCCGCCGTGGTGCTCGACGATATGAAGGGCGATGGACAGGCCCAGGCCCAGTCCTTGGGCATTTGCCTTGAGCTGCTTCGTGAACGGTGTGAAAACATGGGGAAGCAGCGCCTCTTCAATGCCGCAGCCCGAGTCCGCCACCGAAACGGTGTACGTATGCGCGTCACGCTGCAACCGCATCTCGATCCGCCCGGACGCCGGAGTGAACTTGACCGCGTTGGACAGAAGGTTCCAGAACACCTGCTGCAGACGATGCGCGTCGGCAATGAGTGGCAGCTGGCCGAGTTTGTCCAGTTCCGGAATCACGACGGAGATCTGCTTGGCCTCGGCATGCGGCACCACGGCAGACACCGCTGCCTTGAGGATGTCGCGAAGCGACGTAGGGTGCATGTCGATGCGCAACTGGCCGGTGCGAGTTCGCGCCGCCTCGATGAGATCCTCGACCAGCCGCGCTTCGGTATCCACGTGGTACTTCATGTTGACCAGAGAGACCCTGATGGCCTCAGGATCCGCAAGAGCACCGCGCAGCAAGATCTCTATCCGCGTTGCGAGCACGGACAGCGGCGTTCGAAGCTCGTGCGACACGCTGGCCAGAAATACCTCGCGCAGCCGACTAAGCTCCTGAAGGCGCTCGACCGCCTCGGCATGGCGGACCGTGGACTCGATCATCGTCTCGAGCAGTTCGGTGTATACCGTCATGCGTGACGCGGGAACGGGTGACTCCAGCCTCACCTCTGCCCAAAGTCGTGCACCGTCGACACCGAGCTGACGCGCGATGCGCTCGCATCCCAGGGGCGTCCCGAAGGTGTGGAACGCCCATCCGTAGACGATCACGCCACGCACCTGGCCCCCGATCAACAGCGGGACTGCCTGCAAGCGCAGCTCATCGCCTACGCTGGCGTTCCCGGGTGCCCCCGTTTCGAGGACCTGCGCGGCGAGGTCTCGCTCGATTGTGTCGCCCAGGCGGCCCTCGTTCCATACGCCTGCCGTTGTCAGCAGGCGCGCGACTTTCGAATAGGCAAATGGCCCAGCCTGCCTTTTGCAGTCCAGGTCGTAGGCGCAGACACAAAGTTCGGTCGCCGCGGCGAAACGCGCCAAGGCACGACGCCAGCCTTCCCAGTCCAACCCCGTCGGACGGTTCTCAGGGCTCTCGGCGTCGGCGCTGGCGTTCACTTGGTCGTCTCGGGCGGCAGCTCCGGCGAATCCGGCAGCGCCTTGCCATGCGCGACAGCGTCCTCAATCACCGGGCTCTTGCGCGACGGCGAGCGCGCCAGCAGACCGTAGTAGGAAGAGAAAGGCAACTGCGGCACGGGTGCAGTCTCCTCCCCCCCAACCACCGATTCGTCGAGCAAGGAGATGCCGCCTGCGTCGATCACGTACTCGCGCGTCGTCTGGATGTTCTTGCTCCCGCGCACCTTCGGCACTGCAATCGCACGGCGCAGGCGCGTGGAAATCTCGACATAGCTCAACAGAATGATGTTGTCGACCAGGTGCGAGCCCTTGAGTTCCTGGCTGATCTGAGAGACGCCCAGGAGCTCGGGACTCTCGTAGTTGAAAAACGCCGTCGCGAGCCGACCCTTGACGAAATCAGCCAGCGCATAAAGAAAGTCGGAGGCCTGGTCGGGGCTCGCCATCTCGTAGACGGCCACCGAGTCGAAGACGATGCAGTCGATGCCTTCCTTCTCCACCAGCTTCGTCACTCGGTCGAAGTGCACATCCAGCTCGAGTTCCAGGGGCGATTCGTAGTGGATGAAGAGCGAGCCCTGCCGCACGAGGCCCTCCAGGTCGAAGCCCAGGCTTGCCGCGTTTCGGATCAGTTGACGCGGATGTTCATCCAGGGTCACCAGCAGCGCACGCCGCCCGGCCAAAACGGCCGAGGTTAGAAACTGCACGCCCAGAACCGTTTTGCCGCTCCCGGAGATGCCGGTGACCATGGTGATCGAGCCTTCGTAAAGCCCGCCAGCCATCATCACGTCCAGTGCGGCGCATCCCACGGACACGCGTTCAGTCGACGTTGGTTGGTCCTCGTCGACCTTAGGGCCCGACTGGGCACGCCGATAAACGTGAATGCCAGCGCCAGCCTCGATGCGCATCGAATGGCTTCCGCTGATGAAATCCTGGCCGCGCGACTTGACGACCGCCAGGGTCCTGTGGACCCGGCGACGCACTTCGCTGCGGGTGAGCGAGATGATGGTGTCGAAGACGAACCGCTCGTGTGCATGTGCCTCGAACTTCGTTTCCGCCCGTTCCGCAGTGACAAGGGTCGTGACGCCGAGTCGGGCGAGCCCTTCGACAAGCAAGTGAACATCCTCGCGAAAGGGCTTGTCGTTGGCCTCGGCATAGAGCCGAAGTGGCGTCAGGCCATCGATCATCAACCTGCGCGCACCGATGGCGGCCAGCTCCGCTGTAAACGCACCATCGGAGGAGCGAAATTCATTGAGCAGAACGGCCGGCGAGGTCTGGATGATCTTGACCTTGCGCTCGTCAATGAGCCGTTGCAGATCCCAGCTGAACCCGTTCGCGTCCCGCAACAATTTCTCGGAATCGAGTTCGAAGGAAACGATCACGCCGGGTTCATCGTAGAAGGCGGCCCCGGCGTGAATGAAAGCCAGTCCCAGGGTGGTCTTCCCCGCGCCGGGCGCGCCCTCGACCAGGATGTTGTTGTTCCGCTGAACGCCTCCGACAAACACCTCGTCCAACCCTGGAATCCCGGTGCGCACGGGGTCTTGCATCATTCGTCCTTTAAATCGTTGTCATGGCAAGTCGGACTTTACCCCGCAGGCACATCCACTCGGGAGCAGGAGGTGCTGGATTTCCAAGGCCTGGGGGTCGATCGAACGAACTGTGAGCTTCGACTGGCCATATCCCGGCTAGACCTCTGTTTGGCAGCGGGCAAGCAGTGGCAGGCAGTACGCTTAGTGGATTCGCCCTGCTATCCAGCGAAGATGCGCGCCATGGTCGCCCTCGGTTCATACCGCGTGCGCGGCAAGGGCAGCGCCGGCAACAGTCTGGTGGTCCGGCACCCTTCACGGGTCCGTTTCGGACCACGCGTTTTAAAGCCCCGCGACCCACGGCATTTCCCGCACGGGCGCGATGCCGGTGACGCCCTGCTGCGACGCAGTGCCACATCACGGCGGTGTTGTCGAGCGTGGCGCGGGCCTGCGGTGCGACCAGCCCCCGCGTGGCTGCGTGCCAGCAGGTAGATGCTCATGATCACCAGCACTGTCAGGTGGAAGCCCTGGTAGCCCAGCAGTACGCCGACCGTGGCGCGCCAGGCCTGCGCGTCCGGCTCGAGGCCGACATTGCGATGGCCATAAACGTCCAGCGCGAAGGCCGCGAATGCGGAACCCGGCGCCAGCACGATGCACCAGCGCAT
This sequence comes from Variovorax sucrosi, assembly GCF_051216635.1. Taxonomy (NCBI): domain Bacteria; kingdom Pseudomonadati; phylum Pseudomonadota; class Betaproteobacteria; order Burkholderiales; family Comamonadaceae; genus Variovorax; species Variovorax sucrosi. Next base: position 213,238 of record NZ_JBPJZU010000006.1, read on the forward strand.
GCGGCGCTGTCGTGCGGCCGATGCGTCGCCGAGCGCGCGCGTCGCGCCCACCATCGCGAGCGAGCCGGCCACCCAGAACGCGGCTGCAGCGGCGGGCAGACATCGCCCAGCATCGCGACATGAATGTGCGAATAGACGAAGCAGCCGGAGATCGGCTTGTCGCTCATCATCTTCTTGTGCATCTCCCAGTGGGACTGCATGTCGTTCGCGCCCATCGTTGCATGTGCATGGTCGTCGCTCTTTGCAGAAGCGGCGCAACCGGCCAGTCCCACGGCCAAAAGCGCAGAGGCAATCACGGGTACTACACGTGAGATCAGGTTCATGAAACTTCCTTTTGTTGATCGTAGGAAAAGGGGACGACCCGCAGCTACACATTTCGGATGTTCCAGCCCAGCGCGTTGACTTGCATCACGAGCGCTGAGCCGGCTGCTTTATTTCACCGCTCAATGGCGGTGACGACGCCGATGGCGACCAAGCCTACGGCCTGTGCGACGCGGGGACCGGGTTTCTGGGCTCCGGCGACCGTGAGCCTGTCCGCGTTGGAGGGCGTACGCGGTCTGCAGGGCCTGCGCATCGTGGCTGATCCGCAGTTCAAGGCGCGCCAGTCGCTGTCGGCCTATGCGACCGATGCGCCGCGCGACGGACCGATCAACGACTGACGCACGCTTGCCGGGTTGTCGTTCGCGCGAGGTGGCCTCGCCGCAAAGGCGACCCGATCGACTTCGCGTTGTGGCATTTTCCTTCGATCCGAGGAGTTTGCTGATGACCGCACTCAACGTCGACGATCTACCGCGCGAGCCTTGGGGCGTATCGGCGGCCTATCTCTACATCCTGGACCTCGACGGTCCTGCGCTCGGATGGGAGTACCTGCGACGCCATCCGCAATACCGGGCGGCGTGGGCGTTGCAACGACCCACAGCATGGTTCGAGCGTTGGGGGTTACGACAGCGTCGAACAACCACATCGGGATGCGCGCGAGGCGCAGCCGCTCTGGGACATCTCCGCTGGCGAACTGCTGCACGTGCGCGCTTCGCAGGCGCGGGGCGCGGCAGTGGATCGCTCGGAAAGAGGAGGGTTCGACCTCTGGCGCATGCCAGGTCGCAAGCGACTTGCGCTCGGTGCTGCCGGTCTGACCTTGGCGGCTGAGGTCGCCGCGCGGCGGTTGCAATTGGCGCTGGCCGATGACGTCGCCGATGGGACTGCCTACGCGTGTACCGTTCCACTCGGTCCAGAGTTGCGCGGCCAGCTCGATGCCTTCCATGTGCAGGCGCAGGCCCTGGCGGGCCATGCGCCGCCCGCTGCGCCCGTGCGCGCAGTCACCCGTTCGGCGCTGTTGCACCTGCGCGCCCTGCAGGCGCTCGATGCCGCGCAGGCCAGCGCGTCGCACCGCGAGATTGCTCAGGTCCTGTTCGGCCTTGAAGCAGTGGTGCTGCGATGGCATGAGGACGGCGAGTTGCGCGCGCAGGTTCGGCACCTGCTGCGGCGCGCCCGGGCGTACAGGGACGGTGGCTATCTGGCGCTCGCTGGCGTCCGACGCGCTTTGGCGAACCTACCCGGAGACGAACCGCCACGCTGAAGATCTCCCTCCCTGGATCGGCCTTCGATCCCGAGACTGCCTCCATCGGGCTGCAAATGGTTTGCGGCCCACCCACAGCGATGGAGGCCTTCATGGCAACTGGCAGTTCGTTCCCTTCCCGCACGGCAGCAGCACCTGCGCCACAGCTTGCCGCAGTGCCTGCAACGCCTGCGCATCCCGAGTTCCTGACGACCGACGAAGCCGGCGCGTTCCTGCGGCTGTCGCCGCGCACGCTGGAGAAGCAGCGCGTGCTGGGCGGTGGACCGCGCTTTCGCAAGTTCGGCGCGCGCGTGGTCTACGCGGCCGCGGACCTGCGCGCCTGGGCCGATCGCCACACCTACGGCATGACCTCCGATCCCGGCTACGTGCAGCGGGACTCGGTGCGCTGAGTACGTCCGTTCGTCCCGCACGCCGGAAGACAGCCATGTCCAAGCCCTCCAGCGAACGCGCGCAGCTGTCGCTGTTCCGCGCGCTGCCGGCGGGCGACATGGCCCCGCGCGACGCGCAGGATCTCATGGCCTATCCGTTCTTCTCGCTGGGAAAGTCGCGACGGACCGTGCCCATCCGCTTCGATGCCGGCGGCATCTCGCTGACCGTCGAGGGCGTGCCCGAACATGGCATCGCCACGATCTGGGATGCCGACGTGCTGATCTGGGCGGCCAGCCAGATCGTGCAGGCGCGTGACAAGGGTATCGCACCGTCGCGACTGATGGTTGCCACGCCCCACGAGATCCTGCGCTTCGCGCGGCGCGGCACCGGGCAGACCGATTACCGAATGCTCAAGGCCGCGCTGGACCGGCTGCAGTCCACCACGGTGGCCACGTCCATCCGACAGCCGGAGCGCGCCCACGGCGGCAAGCGCTTGCATCGCTTCTCGTGGATCAACGAATGGAAGGAGCACGTCCGATCCGATGGTCGCTCCGATGGTATCGAGCTCATCCTGGCCGACTGGTTCTTCTCGGGCGTGATGGACAACGCGCTCGTGCTCACGCTCGACCCGGCGTACTTCCGGCTTTCAGGCGGCATCGAGCGGTGGCTTTACCGGCTGGTGCGCAAGCATGGCGGCAAGCAGCACGACGGCTGGAAATTCGACCTGCGGCACCTGCACCTCAAATCCGCCAGCCTGCAGCGTTACAGCGATTTCACGCTGCATCTGCGGCGCCTGGTGCGACGTCAGTCCCTGCCGGGCTACTGGCTCGTGATCGACCGGGTCGGCAGTACCGACTGGCTGCGCTTCTGGCCTTGGCCCCGTGGCATGCCCGACGCCGACTTATCCACAGCAGATGTTGATCAGTCTGTGGAGAAGCTGTGAGCGGGCTCGGGGAATCACCCGCACGGCCTTCGGGTAATCGCCCGCAAGAAGCCCGGGTAATCACACGCACGAACCGGTTGCCAGGCCACGCCCAGCAACGGTTTGGACCTCCCTTAACGACTAACTGGATTCATAACTTTATGGATAACAGGGAATACGGATCTGCCCAAGAAAAAGGCAGTGCTTCCATCCATGCACCTGAAATCCGCCTCTCGGAAAGGCAAGCCAGCCTGGTCGGCAAGGTCATCGCCGTGCTGAACCAGAAAGACGGCGCAGGCAAGACCGCGCTCGCCACGCACCTGGCGGGCGAGCTGGCGATGCACGGAAGCCGCGTGACGCTGCTCGATGCCGATCCGCAGGGGTCTGCCCTGGACTGGGCTCAAAGGCGCGCTCAAAGTGGCCATGAACGGCTCTACGGCGTTTTCGGGCTGGCAAGGGATACGCTGCATCGGGAAGTGCCCCGGATCGCTCTGGAAGCTGACTACGTCGTCATCGACGGTCCACCCCGGGTGGCGGCGCTCGCACGCTCCGCGCTGCTGTCCGCCGACCTGGTGCTGATTCCAGTGCAGCCGAGCGCCTACGAGGTGTGGGCGAGGCAGGAGATGGTGAGCCTGATCGCCGAGGCGAGAGTCTTCCGGCCGCAGCTTCGCGCGGCCTTCGTGATCAATCGGCGCGTGGTCGGGACCGTGATCGGGCGCGAGGCCAGGCAGGCCCTGGCCGATCAGCCATTCCCCGCGCTGCATGCGGAAATCTCGCAACGCATCGTGTTCGCCGACAGCGTGGCCGCTGGCCAGCTGGTGAGCGAAGTGGCGCCGGCGTGCGCAGCCACACGCGAGGTCGCGGCGCTCGCCCAAGCCGTGCGGGAGGTGTTGGGATGACTGTTCCGACCTCCATCAAGACGTCGCGCCGAACTTCCATCGGGCGCAGGCCTGCGGCGGATCCGGCCACGGCCTGGGTGCATCGCGAGAACGCGGGCGCCGCTGCCGTCGAACCCGCGAAGAGCGCGGTTTTCACCGCACGCCTCACCATCGACGTGACGCCTGCGCTGCGCGGGCGCATCAAGGTGATCGCGTTCGAACGCGGCATCACGGCGGCCGACATGCTGCGCGAGCTGCTGGAGCGAGAGTACGCGGAGGGCAAGGCGTGAGCACGCCGAATGCAAGTCCTGCGTCCGCTTCGGCGCAACCGTGGCCGCAGACGGCTCTGCAGCCTCGGCCGAGTTGCATGCGTCTATCGCTCGCCCTCTTCGAGGATCGCATGAACGTCTCCCTGCGCTTCCGCCAGCCCGTGAGAGGGATCACCCTGGATGGCTGGCGGCGCGTCGCGGTGCTCGCGTCGGGCTCACGCTGCTGCCGCATCAGATGGACGGGCAGCGACTACAGCACCGCGCTCTGGCGGTTCATGGCGCTGCAGGTGCCGATGCCGTTCGACCACAGGCAGAGGATTGCTGGCGTGACACCCGGCGCGCATCATGTTGCGCGCTGAGGGCGAGCAGCAGGGCAGGGCAGCGCTCGAAACGATCGGTGCCATCGGGGCTGCCGGCATCGAACCTGGTGACGCCGCGGCGGCCCACTGGCGCACGGTCGGCAACCGTCTGGCAGCACGCCAGACGCTGCTGGCGTACACGGTCGAGCGGCACGTGGCGCATCTTGCTCGTGAGGCAATGTGTTGACGCCGCACATGTGCCGCAACGCGCTGCTGGTCTGCATGGGCGTCGCCGTCGTGGCGCTCTTCCTGCCGGCCATCGAACAGGTTCGAAAGCGCATCGTCTACAACCCTAGCGACAGCGTTGCGCGCGGCTGGTACCGCATCACTCCCGATGTCGGACCTGACTCGCTGCGCGTTGGCAGCATCGTGCTGGTCCAGCTTCCCACAGACGTCGCCGCATTCGCGGCCCAGCGTGACTACTTGCCCGACGGCGTGCCTATCCTCAAGCGGATCGGCGCTGTGGCGCCGCAGTCGGTGTGCGTTCGGGAACAGGTCGTACGAATCGATGGCGCAGATGTGGCAACTGCTCGGTCGCACGACGGCGCGCGTCGCCCGCTCCCGGCGTGGGCGCAATGCCGGCACCTTGCCGAGAACGAGCTGTTCCTGCTCAGTGACACGAATCCGGCATCGTTCGATAGCCGCTACTTCGGTCCCATCAATGCATCCGTCGTGCTCGGCGTCGCCGCGCCGCTGTGGACGTGGAGCAAGCCATGAGGTCTTGTCCAATGGCTGATCCGGTGGCATGCGGTCGCTGTGTTGCACCCCGGTCCGAGTGGTCGCCGGCCATGCCTTCACGCATGCGCCGAGCCTGCACCGATCGCGCGTTGGTGCTGTGTCCAACCCTGGACCCGCCATGCCGCCGAACTGCGGACGGAACGGTGGTTCGCCCGCACTCCGACGTGCATGGAGCCTGGCGCCCGCGTGCAGCACCTGCTGCACCTGCGCGGTCTTCCAGGCTGAGCTCCGCACCTCGTGCGCGGCTGGTGGTGGGGTGGAGCCGGGAGTGGATGCGAGGGGCGGAGACGGAGGGCCAGATAAAAGGGGTGGCACGTCGTGCCCCCGGAAGCCAGTCTGCACGTGGGTTGGACGCGGCACCGCGAGTGGCCTCGCGCGTGCCTCGCAGACGCCGGAACCCGCATGGCTGCGGTCTTGGCCGCGTGCTGTTTGCGATGGCATACGCCTCATCGCGCTCAGGGCTTCTCCATGGCCGACCGTGACAATGACCGTTTTCGCGTCAAGCCCGGAGCACCGAAGTCTCGCGGCGGGCCGCGTTCGCAGAGGTTCATTTCGAAGGTGCTCAAGGAAGTGTCCAAGGCCGGTGCCGCGCGCTCCGCCAGGAATGCCGGTCGACCCGCCAACACCTTTGGCCGAGGCCGTGTCGCGGCCACCATGGCCGGCCAGCGGCTGGCGGCCAACGCCCGGCGCGTCATGGTCAAGAGCCGTTTCGTGGTGCTCCAGCGTGCCAGTCCGAGCTCCGTCGCTGTCCACTTGCGCTACATCGAACGCGATGGCGTCACGCGCGATGGGCAGAAGGGGCAGGCCTACGGGCAGGACACGGATGTAGCCGACCTCAAAGCCTTCCAGGAACGTGGCCAGGGGGACCGCCACCAGTTCCGTTTCATCGTCTCGGCGGAAGACGGGATGGAACTGGAGGACCTTAAGGGGTTCACCCGCGAGCTGATGCACCGCATGGAGGTCGATCTGCAGACGCCGCTGGACTGGGTCGCCGTCGATCATTGGGACACCGACAACCCGCACACCCACATCGTGCTGAACGGGCGGACCGCCAGCAAGGAAGATCTGGTGATCGCCCCTGCCTACATGGCGCATGGCATGCGCATGCGGGCCAGTGAGATCGCCACCGAGTGGTTGGGGCCGCGCACCGAAGTGGAGATTCAGCAGGGCCTGCTGCGCGAGGTGGACCAGCAGCGGCTGACCGGCCTCGATCGAACGCTGATTCGGCAGGCCGGTGTGAACGGTGTTGACCTCGCAGGAGGTCGATCGGATCGGCTCCAGCAGAACGTGCTGCGCGCAAGGCTGCAGCGGCTCGAAGCGATGGGCCTCGCCGATCGGGTGGATGCGAATCGATGGGAGCTCCAGCCGGGGATCGCGGCGACGCTCGCCGCCATGGGCGATCGGGAAGATGCCGTGGCGACCATGCGGCGCGTACTCAAGGATCAGCAGCGCGAATTGGTGCTGGACGACGTCACCACCGCACCGGTCATCGGCCGTATCGCCGGCAAAGGGTTGGCCGATGAACTGAATGACCGGGGCTACTTGGTGGTCGATGGCGTCGATGGCAGGGCGCACTACCTGAAGCTGCCGGCCGGCACCGACCTCTCCGAGCTCCCGATGCATGCCATCGTGGAGGCCAGACCGCTGGGACAGGAGAAGGCTGTCGACCGCAACATCTTGGCGGCTTCTAAAGACGGCGTCTACCGCACGGACAGGCATCTGGCCCAGCTCCAGCACGCTAGAGATCGAGATCCGCAGGCCTCAGTCGACATCCACGTCCGCCGGCTAGAAGCGCTGCGACGCGCCGGCGTCGTCGACCGCCTGACCGATGGTGTGTGGAAGGTCCCGGCTGACCTGATGCAAAAGGCTCGGCAGCACGATGCGAAGCGAACCGCAGGCCGGGTGATCGAGCTGCGCTCGCACCTGCCCATCGAACAGCAGGTTCGCGCCATCGGACAGACCTGGTTGGACGGGAACCTGGTGACCGATGCGGCTGTGGCAGATCGTGGCTTTGGTGTCGAGGTGCGCGGTGCAATGCGAGCTCGCGTGGACTTCCTCGCCGAGCAAGGTCTGGCCGAACGCCGGGGGCAGCGCGTGGTCCTCGCGCGCAATCTGCTGGCAACGCTGCGTGATCGCGAGCTGGCAGCCGCCGGACAGTCATTGCAGGACAAGACCGGCAAGACCTACAGGCCGCTGCGGGACGGTGAGCAGGTCAGGGGAACCTACCGCCAGTCGATTCAGCTTGCCAGCGGGCGCTTTGCGGTGATCGACGACGGCACGGGCTTCAGCCTGGTCCCGTGGCGGCCGGTGATCGAGCGGCGCCTGGGGCAGGAGGTGTCTGGCATGGTGCTCGGTTCGTCGGTCACGTGGAACCTTGGGAGGGCACGCGGTCCTTCCGTATGACCCTGTGTGCCTCGATGCTGCCGCCATGGTGGAGCAGTTTGTGCAACGCACAGGCCGATCACGGTCGCGGGCGGGGCAAGTGACCGGCGAGCAACCTGTGGAAACCTCGAATACACCCAGGTCACCAGATCTGTAACGTAGCGTCATGAGTTCCGAAAAGCCTCCTGCTCGTCTCGCCCATGTACCCGATGAGGAGCTTGTCCGCCTCGCGGGTCTGTGGCGTTCACGCGCCAGCCATGGCGACCGCGAGGCATTCGGTATCGCGCATGCGATGGAAGTTGAACTGAGGCGCAGGCAGCGGCCCAGTCAGTTGGCGATGCTGCAGCTCCGCCGAGCGCCACGGCCGTGGTGGAAGCTCTGGGGCGCCCAACAGGAAGCCAGCGTACGGCGCTGACGATTGCCGTTCGCCAACGCCGATGGAGCTGGCATCCGTTCGTGCTGGTTATCCCGCTGACCGGTCTTTCTCGGCGCGTCGAAGTGGAAGCGGACGCGGGCGCATGCCGGCGAAGAAGGGCTCTACCTGAAGGCTGGCAGTGCTGACTGCCTGAGGGCACGTATCCATTCGCTGGACCCTCTCACGCAGGCCCTCAGCGGAAGCGCTTCCCGGTTCCGCAGTCGACGCGCAGTTGTCGAGAGTCTCGGATTCGCGGCAGGACCTTCCGTTTTGAGCGTGTCCGGAACCCTGTCGGCCGCGGCACGGTACTTGCAAGCGACCGAGGCACCCAGCGCATCCGATCCGGGGCGCCAAGGCAATTGAGTAGAGGCCGGTCTGTGGGCTAAGCGCACGGCGCCGGTCCTTGTGCGAGCCGTTCCCTGTCGGGTCCCCGGAGTCGAAGCGTGAGTTTGTTGCAGCACACCCCTCTTGCGATAGACCGTTGCGCGTTGTTCAGGAGTAGTCGTGAGGCCATTCTTTGAAATGCTGGCCACCCGCTTGGCCGCCGCCCGCACTGTGGAAGATGTGGGCAATGTGATCGGCTACGGAGCACGTGAACTCGGTTTCGAGCATTGGGCCTATGGTCTGCGTCTGCCGCTTCCTTTCACCCGCCCGCGTTTCATGATGGTCAGCAACTACCAGGATCAGTGGGTCGAGCGATATCAGGAGCAGGGATACATCTCGATTGATCCGACCGTGCTCCATGGGAGTCGGACGCCGGTCCCGCAGGTATGGTCTGCCCGCACCTTCGCGCCGGCGCCACAGCTCTGGGACGAAGCGCAGTCATTTGGGTTGCGTATCGGATGGGCGCAGTCCTGCTTCGATGGAAATGGCCGTATCGGCATGCTGTCGCTCGTCCGATCGCACGAGAAGCTCTCCGAGCGCGAGAGGCGAGCGAAGGACCCCTTCTGGCGGTGGCTCGCCAACGTGGCGCACCTCGAACTGTCGAATCGACTGCTACTTTCTCGGCCAGACAGCGAAGTTTCACTCACAGCCAGGCAGATTGAAGTCCTGCGATGGACGGCTGATGGAAAAACCTCCGCGCAAGTTGCACAGATTCTCAACGTCTCGGAGCATACGGTTCACTTCCATGTCAAGAATGCGATCGCGCGGCTCGGGGCGGGCAACAAGCTGGCTGCCGCAGCGCGTGCCACCCGCCTGGGATTGCTCGATCGATGACCTTCGGTAAGTTAAGGGCCGCCGTGTGCATCGGATGCTTGTTGGTGCCATTACGTTGCCGCGTGCTCTCTTACCGACGCCGGCTGCTCGAGTTCTGCGAGCGATCGCCACTGCCGATCGACGGCAACCCAACACGCAAAAAGCCAACGCCCGTCGATCTGTCTAGGCGCGCTGGCTCTTTCTGCGTTGACGCCTGCGTGTCGGAGAATGCGCTCGATGCCCCGCGGAGACACGCTGATCAGTCGTTGTACGCCGGCGCTCGACGCCATCCGCATGGCAGCCGCCAGGATGTCCAGTGCGAGTGGTGACGCAAAGTTGGTCAGCGAGCCTGCCATGGGCGAGCGAGGGTCGATGGCTGCAAAACGGGAGATCTCCCAGACAGTGGCAGAGCGCGGCAAAGGCGCATCGCCCATCAACTGGGGAAAGACGTCTGCAAGCAGGTAAGGGGAGTCGGTCGGCAAAAGACGCGCCGTTCCGATGACCGCACCGGTGGCATCGATGGCGGCAATGTAGCGGGTGTCGCGGCGATCGAACTCGTCGAGTTCGAAAAGACCGGTCGTGTGCAGGCTCCAGCCCAAATGTTCAACGAAGACGCGATAGCGATATCTTGCGATGTCGAAGAGCAGTCCTGCGGACAAGCTGTCAGCTGTTCCGGCAATGATCCTCATGATGAACTCCTATTGTTGAATTCATTAGAGGCATCTGAGGGCGAGCTGGGTACTACCGGAATTTGGAGGGCTGCACGTTGACGGTGGATCCGCAACAAGGCGTGCGGCGATCTAGGGCATGCAAATCACGACGTGAGGGTCCGGTTTGCATCCGTTGTGCCAGTTGCTTTCAGACAAGCGGCGATGCGCTATGAACGGGCGGGCATGCGAATGACGGACTGCACGTCGCAGCCATGCGAACTTGGGCGGTTATCGACTTCGCAAACCTGCGGCACGCCGTCTCTGCCGTTTCATCCCCGAAGCTTTGGATCCACTGTCGCGACGCGGCAACGTCACAAAATCCGGCCCACCTCGGTTGAGCACAGACTTCTTGCACCCTCAGAATCGATAGACCTGTCCTGCGCAAATTCGGACGTAACGAACATCTGGGGCCACCATGCTTACTTTCGCAACGCTCGGTCCTGAGGGAAGCGACCACCATTTCGTGTTGCAGCGGTACCTCGCATCGCACGGGATCACCGAGGGGGTGCGCCAGACCTTCTTCGACAATTTCCACATCGGGGCGCGTGACGTGGTGGAAGGACGGGCGGACTATCTTCTCCAGTGCGCGCTTGATCCTGCCGCGGCCGAGATTGCGTGCACCTTCCGCCCTCGCTTGGTTGTGGTGGATGCCTTCATTTCCCCAAGCCAGCCGCTGGCGCTGGTCCGAGCGCGAAACGCTGGAGCTGGGCGTGGCCGGGTTGCCATGCAGCCCGCGACGCAGAACGGCACCGATCTGTCTTGCTGGACCGAGATCATCCCGGAACCTAGCGTTGCCGCGGTACAGCAAGGTCTTCGGGCTCGGCGGTACGACGCGGGGATTGTGTTCATGTCGTTCGCCCTCGCAAACTGCGGCGAATGGCAGGTGCTCGCCCCGATCGGAACGTTCTGCAATGCTTGGATCGTCTGTGGGCGAGAAGCGGTCGATCGGGGGGAAGCCGTGGTCTGGCGCGATAGTCCGGTCGCGCACCAGTACTGGCTCGGGATGGATCGAACGCCCCGATGCGGCGGTTCTTGATCCGCTTCGTGCATCAACGGTCTTCCCTGCGACGGCTCGCCATGACGCCAGCAACACACGCGAGGGAAATGCCGATCACGGCTGAACGGTCGGGCCATTCATGCCAGAACAGCGCGCCAAGCAGCACCGACCACACCACCATGCTGTAGCGAAAGGGCGTAACCACCGACAGGTCGGAATTGCGGCAAGCGGAGATCAGTGCAAGGTTTCCGCATGCCGTGGCGATGGCGGCCAGCAGCAGGAGCCCTGCGCTCGACGCCTCCAGCGGCGCCCACCGCTCGAAGATCCCCAGCAGCAACCCGGCACCGCAGACGGCGACAGTTACGAGCATCGTCACACTGCTTGAGGGAACTTCGCTTGGAAGGCGTCGCGTGACCAGGTCACGGGCAGCAAGCGAGAGCGCACAGATCACGGCGAAGCCGGTACCAGTGTCCAGACTCGCCGCCACGGAACTGTTCCACGGCTGCACGATGCCGAGCACGCCCGCCAAGCCCGTCAGCGAGAGCACCAGACTCCGTGTCTGCCACGCTTCCCATCCAAGTGCGAATGAGGCGATGCCGACGATCAACGGTGCCGACATCATGATCGCAGTAACCGTCGCAAGCGGGGCGTGAGTGAGCGCGAGGACGGAGGAAAGTGCCGCCGCTATCTCGAGAACACAGCGCAGTGCCAAGAGGGGGTGAAACCTGACGCCCCGCCATGCCGGTTGTCGCCCAGCCAACGCCAACAGCAGTACGCATACCGTCGCGAAGGCGCCGCGAACAGCGAGCAGTTGACCCGCTGGAAGCGCGTGGGCGGTGGCCTTCACGAAAGCATCGTTCAGGGCATAGGCGCCCATCGCCAGCAACATCAGGCCGATGCCTCGACGGTTTGCATCTGGGTCAACCACCTGAGGCCTCCGCGTCTTTGGGCGTGCCTGCCGCGGAGTCCGAGCTCGGGATCTGAGCCGAGGGAAGCGGCTCAGTTGCGGTAGCGCCGCACGCCTCCAAGACGTCCGCTAACGCGCGTGTCTTGAGAACGATCTCCGACACCTCGGCATCAGGGTCCGACATCGAGACGATGGCACCGCCGGCACCGATCGATATCCCCGAGGGTGTGCTGATGATCGTCCGGATCACGATGTTGAGTTGTGCAGCGCCGTCCAGAGACAGGTAGCCCAGGCTGCCGGCGTAGACACCGCGCCGACCGTCTTCCAAGCTTTCGAGGATGTGCATCGTGCGCTCCTTGGGCGCGCCGGTCATCGAACCCCCCGGGAAGGCGGCGCGGACACAGTCGATGACCGTACGGTCCGCGCGCAGGCGGCCTCGAATCGTGCTGACCAGTTGATGGACGGTGGCGTAGGTCTCCACGCTGAACAGGCTCGGGACATGCACGCTGTTCACCTCGCACACGCGGTTCAGGTCGTTGCGCAGAAGGTCGACGATCATGAGGTTCTCGGCACGCGTCTTCTCGTCACGGGCAAGTTCGGTCGCAACCGCTTCGTCTTCCGCTGGCGTTGCGCCGCGCGCGGCTGTCCCCTTGATCGGTTTGGATTCCACGCTGCGGTCCTGGCCGATACGAAGGAACAGTTCGGGCGAGGCGCACAGGACTGCCCGATCGCCCAACTTCAAGAAAGCCGCGTAGGGCGCCGGATTGCGCTGGCGAAGCATCCGATAGACACCCAGAGGCTCGATCAGCCCTGCAGCCTGCAGCTGATTCGTCAAACAGACCTCGTAGGTCTCGCCCTGCAGAATCTGCGCCTGCGCCTCGACGATCAGATCTCGGTAGGACGAGAGCGAGGTTCGCCATGCAAGCGCTCCCAACCCAGAGGCGGGCGGCCGCGGTGCAGCTGACGAAGGCGGTGGCGTGGATCGAATGGCAAGGCGCTCGCGCATGCGCCGCATCCATTCTCGATTCGTTTCGGAGACATGTTGCGTGTCGAGGCAAACGACCCACGTAACCTGTTCCGCGTGGTCGAAGGCAATGAACCGGTCGACTTTGATCCAGGCCGCGTCCGGCATGCAGTCCGAAAGAGGCTGCTGAGCCAGAGGGATCGACATCGATTCGTATCCAAAATACCCTACGAAGCCGCCATGGAAGTCGAAGGGGAGGAGAGGGGCCACGGGCCGCGGGAGCGCCAGCTGCGCCTGCAGGTAGTCGAACACGCTTTCTGCGCGCACCTCGGAAGTGTCGCCTCGGAGTATCTCGAGATGGCGGTCATGCGCGTCATAGGATGCGATCTCGGCACGAGGCCCTGAGGCGTCCCCGATGAAGGAGAACCGTGCCCGCCTGCTGTCCGTCAGGCTGCTGTCGAGCCAGAAGGACGTGGGCGACGCGCTGAATGCGGCGACGTACATGTCTTCAGCCGAGGCCACCGTGTCGAGCCATTCGACGTGCACATGTAAGCGGCCATCCCCCGTCGGAATGGCATGGGCGGCATTGCTGCTCGGTGCGCTGCGTCGAACGGGTGCACTGCGCCATTCCTGCGTCAGATCGCGGAAATTGCGCAGCAACCTGGCGCCGAACTCGGTGCAGACCGACTCGGGGTGGAACTGAACGCCCCACCAGGGACGTGCGACATGTCGCAGCGCCATCAGGGTGCCATCCGAAGTCCATGCCAGCGCCTCCAATGAGGTCGGAAGTTGGGTGACGGCGAGCGAGTGATAGCGCACGGCTTCGAAAAGGTCCGGAATGCCGCGGAAGATGTCCTTCTGCGCGTGGGATATTTTGTCGAGGCGGCCATGCATCGGTCGGACGGCGAGATCGACCGTTGCGCCGCAGGCATGTGCCATGGCCTGGTGTCCCAGGCACACACCCAGCACGGGCACGCTTGCGTGTCGCAGCGCGTCGGCAGAAATGCCGAGGTCCGCAGGGCGTTGCGGGCGACCGGGACCGGGTGAGATCACGATGTTGTCGAAGCCGAGCTTTTCCACGGCTCCCCAGGGCATCTCGTCGTTGCGGACGACCAGGGGCTCTTCGTCGTTGACCGCGGCGAGGTACTGGTAGAGGTTGTAGGTGAACGAATCGTGGTTGTCGATGAGGAGGGTGCGCATGGCCGTCTCTCGTGAAGTTGGGGCACTTCCATCGTTTGCCCGTCGGCCCTGACGCACAACTGCTCGATCAGGTAGGGGCCCGCGGTGCCATGCGCGCGAAGTGCACTCCTTGAGTGCACAACGCTCTATCCGTTTGGGACAGCCCTCGAGAACGCCCCTCTGACTAGGAAGTCACGCTGCGCAGGCTCAATCACCGCAGACACGTGCCAGTCCCCGGTCCAGTGCCGTGACAAAGAGAGGCGCCATCTGGCGGGCCCTTGCAAGATCGGCAGTGGCGTTTGCCAATCGGGTCCTGCAATCGGGCGCCTCGCGAAGGCGCTGCGCCGCCTTCAGCTCGTCGATGAACATCGGCCGCAGCCGGTCAAGGGCCGGGCGCAGCTGCCCGCTCAGGTCGGCGCGTGGCTCTGCCGGTGCCTCACCGGCGCGCCGCCACCTGGTCATGAGTGCGATCTGCACCAGCTTGCTCGCCTCTATCTGGTCCGCGAAGAAGGCGCTGGCCAGTTCGGGCGACACACCACGATTCGCTGCTTCAGCGGCTGCCGCGGCAATGACCTGCTGCTCGCGTGGATCACCGGGTGGATCGGCAACCGGGAAGCCGCTGTCCCATTTGGTGAGCGCGACCTGTCGTGATATCTCGAGGCGAGCGGCGCTCAGGTCGACGAGCCTCGCGAAATCGCTGGGTGGATCCGACCGCGCGGTGGCACAGGACGCGAGGAACACGCAGGCGGGTATCACGCTAGCAGAAAGGCATCGGGCAGCGAAAACGAACTTCGGCATAGAGGCTCCTTGAGTAATCTGGAAAACGTTCACAGGTCAATGCCATGCTCCACATGGATTCAGAAGACCTGACTGAGGAACCTATGGATCCTCGGATCCGCGTTCGCGCCGAAGAACACGTCTGGCGAGGCCTCCTGGACGATGCGTCCGCCGTCCATGAAGACGACCTTGTCGGAGACCGCTCGGGCAAAGCCCATCTCGTGCGTGATGCAGATCATCGTCATGCCGTCGCGCGCCAAGAGAATCATGGTTTCCAGCACCTCCTTGACCATCTCGGGGTCCAGTGCGGAAGTGGCTTCGTCGAAGAGCATCACCGACGGGTTCAGGCAGAGCGCGCGGGCGATGGCGACGCGTTGTTGCTGGCCGCCCGAGAGCTGAGCCGGGTATGCCGAGGCCTTGTCGTCCAGCCGCACCTTGGCCAGATGCGTCAGCGCGATCTCCCGCGCTTCGCTCTTCGAGCGACGCAGCACCCATGTCTGCGCCAGGGTGCAGTTCTCCAGCACCGTCAGATGCGGAAACAGATTGAACTGCTGGAAGACCATGCCGATGCTTGCCGCAACCAGATCCCTGTGGCGCATCTGCGGTGAGATCGTCATGCCGTTGACGGTCACGGTGCCGCTGCCATAGCCTTCCAGGCCGCTGATGCACCGCGCAAGCGTCGACTTGCCCGAGCCGGAGGGCCCACACACGACCACGCGCTCGCCGGCCTTCACAGTCAGGTCGACCTCGCGAAGCACCTGATGGGCCCCGAAATGCTTCGAGACTTTGGCAACGCTGACCACCAGCGGCGGGGCGGGGACATCCATCTTCATGCCGCCTGCCCGAAGAGCCGGCTGGCGGGGCTGTCGCGCCATGCCAGAAGCTTCCCTCCGCTGACGCGGGTCCGGCCGTAAACGATCCATGCATCGTCCACGGTTCCGATGAATTGCGTGACGTGCAGGATGTCGGGGTGCGACTGAGCCGCCGCTGCATAGCCCAGGCCAGCGGCGTATTTGCCGGCCAACAAGCCGCTGGTCACTTCGGCAACGGTTCCCACCAGCTTGATGCGTTCCCACTGTCGGGCATCGATGTAGTCGAGCGTCGGGCGCATGATCGCCAGCGAGCGCGGTTCCACGGCGTCGTTGCGCTGGAGGATCGCAAGATCCTGGCTGGGCGAGATGAACGTGTCGACCGCAAAGAGTCCTTCGAAGAATCTGCCCATCGTCGCTGTGCACGACGGATGCACGGCGCACTGGATCATGAAATCGGCGGTGCCCGTCAACACGGCATCGGCACACTGCGCGAAGTCGGCTGCCAGCTCCACGGTGGCACGCTCCCGCAGCCCATGAAAGTCGAGATAGCGCAGCGTCACGAACTCGTGGTTGCTGCCGGCGGGTCCTAGGGTGATGAACTTCATGATGGCTGTGGGGATGCCTGGAGGTTGAGATTGCGTTCCAGCCTGCGCAGGCCGGACATCAGGAGATAGTTGATCGCGAGGTAGACCAGACCGGCGCCGAGGAACACCTCGTACGGCGCATAGGTTTCGGATGTGAGCAGGCGGGCGGTGCCGGTGAGTTCGAGCAGCGTCACCGTGCTGGCCAGCGAGGTCGCCTTGCAGGTCAGGATGACGTCGTTGCCGAGGGCCGGCAACGCCGTCCGGAGGGCGAGGGGTAGATCGATTCGCCAGAACGTGTGGGCGCGGCTGAGGCCAAGTACGAACGCGGCTTCCCGAATGCCCTTCGGAACGGCATCGAGCGCGGCGGCCAGCGTCTTGCCGGCGTAGGAGGCCGAGTTCAGGCCGAGCGCGATCACAACGCACCAGAACGGATCGCGCAGCACGAGCCAGAGAAACGAACCACGGACGAACTCGAACTGCCCGGCGCCGTAGTACAGCAGGAACAGCTGGACCAGCGCCGGGGTGCCTCGAAAGAACAACATGTAGCCGTTGGCCGCGGCGCGTATTCCCGCGAACCGCGAGTTCTTGCACATGGCGACCGGCAATGCGAGTGCGATCCCCACGAGGATGACTTGGGCGGTAAGCACCAGCGTGAGCTTGGCGCCCGTCAACAGCGCAGGCAGGATGGACCAAAGAAGGGTAAAGTCGAACATACCGGATCACCTGGCCGCCAAGGGCATGGTCCTGCGCTCTGCCCATTCGAGACACAACGTCAGCAGGGCGGTCAGTGCCAAGTAGATGCACGCTGTCGCCAAGTACATTGTGAACGGCTGACGTGTGGCACCCGACGCCTCCGCGGCTTTTCTCATGAGCTCGTCGCAGCCCACGATCGAAACGATGGACGTCTGCTTGAGCAGCACGATCGACTGGTTGCCGAAAGGGGCCAGTGCTGCGCGAGCCGCCTGTGGCAACACGACTGTCCAAAGCGTCTGAGTTCTGGACAAGCCCAGCGTCCGTGCGGCCTCCCGTTGCGCGCCGGGCACCGACGACAGGGCGCCGCGCGCGATCTCGGCCACGTAGGCACCGAAGGACAGGGCCAGCGCGACGACGCCTGCCACGAAGGTGTCGATCTCCACGTGTCTTCCTGTGAAGGTGGCCAGTGTCAGTGATCCGCCGAAGAAAACTGCGAAGACGATCAGCAGATCTGGCACGCCCCGGGCGATGGCGGCGTAGGCATAGCCCAACGCCTGCAACGGTCGGTAGCCGGAGAGCTGCAGCCAGCAGCCGCCGATGCCCAGGACGGTGCCTAGCACGAGCGCGGACGCCGCGAGTTGCAAAGTGGTCAGGGCGCCCAGCAGCAGCTGACCTTCGTAGCCATGAAGAATCTCCATACGTCAGGCCACCCGGCTACATCAGCTTGAAGGGGAAGTACTTCGCCGTGATGCGGTCGTAGGTCCCGTCCGCGCGGATGGCATCGAGCGCGGCGTTGACCTTGGACAGCGTCTGCGCGTCGTCCTTGCGCACGGCAATGCCGTTACCTTCCCCAAGGAGCCCACCCTTAAGTTCTGGGCCAATGAAGGCGAAGTTTTGGGCGTCCGTCGTCTTCATGAAGCCCACGAAGTACGTCACCATGTTGCCAAAGATGTACTCGACGCGTCCTGCGACAAGGTCGAGTTCGGCCGCCTGCGGGGTGTCGTAGAACCGGAGTTCGGAGTTCTTGTAGTTGTGACCCAGATAGCCAGCCTGGATCGAGCCGCGTTGCACGCCGATCGACTTGCCCTTGAGCGCCTCCGGGCTAACGTCTGGTGGGGCGTCCTTGCGGGCGATGAAGCGGGAGACGGTCTCCTTGTACTTGGTGGAGAAGGCCACGCGTTGACGACGCTGTTCGGTGATCGCCATGCTGGCGACGATCAGGTCGTACTTTCGAGACATGAGACCCGGGAGCATCCCGTCCCAGTCTTGGGCGACGATCTCGCAACGGGCTTTCATCTTCTCGCACAGCGCGTTCGCGATGTCGACGTCCCACCCCTGCAGCGTGCCTTGCGCGTCCTTGAAGCTCCAAGGCGGATAGGTGCCTTCCGTTGCAATGCGATAGCTGTCTTGCGCTTGTACCGTGCTGGCCCAGAGGAACGACGCCATGGCCAGTAAGAGCCATCGGTGGCGGACCTGCGCGCGCTGTGCGGAGAAGTTCATGAGATGACCTTGAAGTGACCGTTGCAGGGGAACGATCCTCAGGTGAAATTAACGGTCGCACAACGCTTGCTCACCAAGCAAAAAATCGCCGTGCATCCGAATTTTTCGAGCCGACCCCGAAGCGCTTCTCGGGCATCAGAATGCTTTTGCGTGACAGTAAAAATTGGATGAGCAGGCGTTGAGCTGAAACGCTGCGAAATTCGAGGTTCGCGTCGATCGAGCGCGTCAAGCCCCGAGTGCGCCCAACTCGAAGCTGTGATCGCCTCGCTGGATGCGGCGGCCCGCCAGCCTCTCCCTGGTGCGGAGCAGGGCCGGATCCGGGACCAGCGCAAGCGTGCGCGCGATGGCCAGTTCGCCTTACGTTGCAGCTGATGCGGTGCATCACAGGCTCCAGGCGGCCCTATGCAAGCTTAGCGGAGCCTTCATGTCCCGGGCATATAGGTTGCGCCGAAGGTCTGCAAGGCAGCGGGAGCCGTCCTTCGCAACGCGACGGGCTACGCCCTCAGATCGGCCACAACCGGCCTCTCGGCGCCGTGCTCCAAGCCCCCAACATTGGATGCCGTGGACCTCGTGCACGTCTCGACCGAAGTACGTTGCCGGTCGCGGGCCGCTTGCGCGCCATCTCGCAGGACAGTCTTTTTTGCCGCTGCGCCGCGGCGGTAGACAACACAAGGCACTGTGCAAACATACAGACGTTTGTGTAGACTGGAACGCACAAATGTGCGACCGATCAGGCATAAGAGGACGCTCGTGGAAGAAGAACAAGACTACACAACCTGCACCACCTGCGGCGCGCCAATCGACGCCGCTGCGGCAGCGCTCCCCGCCACGCCCTGTATGCAATGCGGCGGAACATCGCGGACGCACAACGTGTTCATTTACGAAAAGATTCGCGTGCTAGATGGGTGGGGCTGGAAGGGCAAGAACCCTGGCGACAAGCGCCCCTCCTTCGAAGGAATTTCCAAGCCGAGCCTGTCGCACCGCCTCGGGAAGCTGGTGCATCGCGAAGTCGACATCGACCGTAAGGCCGATACATATTTCGAGAAGGTCACCGACTACGAAACGGGCGAGGTCATCCACGAGTGCCGTGAGCCGCTTTCGCAGCATGTGGGCCACGGTTCGGCAAAGCGCAATGCCGCCTCTGATAGGCTTGGCGAGCCGCCCACTCCAACGGAAGATCCCAGTGCCTGAGAGCATCTTGCTGGAGGTACTTGCGAAGCTCGGCGGGTACGCGGCACTCATCATTCTCGTTCTCACTGCCGCATGGCAGGCGTTCAAGCACCTGACGAGCAAGTGGCTCGAGAACCGGTTCGCCGAGAAACTCAAGAAGATCGAACAGCAGCACGACATGGCGCTGCGCCACTTGCAAAGCTCGATAGATCGCGAGTTGGACCGAGCGCGCAAGCTGAACGCTCAGGAGTTCGACACGCTGGACGAAGGCTGGGCCATCCTTCACGACGCGTACTGGCGCACCCGCGACGCAACAGGCAGAGGGCGCCGCGATTATCAGTTCGAAGCGATGAGCGAAGGCCAGGCCGCGCAGTTCATCGAGTCCTCGGAACTTGAAGAATGGCAAAAGCAGGAGATTCATGTCATTAATGAAGCGGCCGAGAGGACCGCCTATTACCGCAAAGCGATGGGCTGGTTGACGCTCAGCAAGTGCAAAGATTCACGGCAGAAGTTGGTGATGTTCGTCGACCGCAAGGCCATATTCATGCTGCCCGAGATTCGGGCTCTGTTCGACAGGCTGGAGATCATGGTTCGCGACGCCCTCACCGAACTCAGCACGCGGCTGGAGATGCCGGATGACGCGCGCCGAGAATTCTCGCGGCACGAGGTTCTCGCCCACGATGGGGAATCGCTCTACCGCGATTTAGAAGCCCGCATTCGCGACCGGCTGTGGTCTGCGGCGGCTGTTGATACCCTGCCAGTGCGCGACGTCGCGTCGGCCGAAAGATGAAACCCATCTTTCTTTTCAGCTCGCAAACGCTCGCTGCGATTGAGCAAGCAGAGGAGCAATTTGAGCGCGATGTGAAGGCGATGGAACGACGGCGTTCCGCTTCTGGCGACTACCTGTCGGGCGGCATGCTGCGAGAAGTCGGCGACATCACTAACGCAGTGATCGCGTCCCTGTGCGTCAGAACCGAGGCTGCGTTCGTCGATGTCTGGACCAACAGCCTTTGGGTGAGTTCGGGGGAGGCGCAAAGCATGCTCGAAGCGTCCGGTACCGCGCTCGCGCGAGTTCGCGACCTCGGGCTCGAAAAACTCGAAAGTCTCAAGCGGCTGAAACTCTCAGCCGGCGGCTTCACGATTGTGGAGAACGACATCACGAGGGGCTACGATGCGGGCCGCGACCGTCTGCTGCTGTTTGTGGCACTGCGTCAGCGTGCGCAGAGAACCCTCAACGCGAAGCGGGTGCTCGGGCTCCTCGTTAGCGCGGTGCGCAATGTGCTGCGCTGGCTAGCAGGATTTGTCACGCGATGACCACTCGGCCGGTTCCTTCCAAGATCGCTACCCCGAGCCTTGGCTTCACAACTCGAGGAACACTGGTGTCGCGACATGAGCACTTGTCCACTCATGAAGAGCAGTTTTGGAGGTCGACATTGCGCCGTCATCCGCAGTTTGTCCATACCGCATTCTTCGACCTGCTGCGGGGGCTGGTGTGGGAGGTCCGCGCGTGAGGATCGCCGTTTGGAAGTTCCGCTGCGCTAGTGGTTAAGTTGCAGCGATTCTGCTCAACATCGAACGATGCCCCAATCACAAAGTTCCCAAGCCACACACGGTGCAGAGAAGCCATCCGGAACCAAGCCACGCCCTGAGACCCCGCTCAGGCGGCGCGTTCGGCAGCTCTGGTGGCGACTCCACTGGCTGGCACCCAACGTCATTCCCGGCCCACACCCGCGCGACGATGCATACCGGCGTGCCCATGACGAAGAATCAAATCGAGATACGCGGCTTCCTGCCGAGGAGGAGTTGCGAATCCGTGCTGTCTGGGGCACGGAGGTATTCGGTCCAAACGAGAGCGACCGCTTGTATGGAGCGCTTGAGAAGCTCGGCTGGACTTCAGGCAGTTTCAATGGCGAGGGCGCGCTCGCCTGGGTTCAGCAGCAACGAACCTATGGTTTGCACGGGGGCGCCTGGTACAACGTTGGACCTGTTGTGAGGCGGGCGGATCTGGCTAAATATGTTGGGCATGCAAACCACGCGCCACTGCCGGACGAGGTCGACTACCTGCTGGTGCGACTTCACCAGATAGTGCCAGCAGTCACGTGCATTGTCGTCTGCTTCGTGCTGAAGCCGGAAGCGACCACTTTGTACGAACACGAGCTCAATCTCAATCGATCGTCGGTCTGGCGCCGTGCACGCCGGTGGGCTATCACTGAGCTGGATCCGGTCCACTTGAAGCAACATGCAATCGCGCGCATCCGCTCCCATTTGAATCGGATGGTGGAGGGATGGTTTGGACAAAGCATGCCGGGCTTTTTCTGCTCGCTGAACCAACCAGAACGCTTCCCCATAGCCGAGTTTGTGACCACCAATCTGCAAGACCTCTTCGCCGAACGGAAGGAGCATCCCTACTTTAACTGGCAGAAGATTATGGTCAATGCAGGGCCCTTTGACGTGTGGACGTCGGGGGAAATTCAGGGGCTGCGCTTCTCTATTCAACGGGCCACGTGGCCCCGTGAGGACCGGCCTCACTTAATCGTGAATCTGCTCACGAGCAGCGTTCCGGCAGAACTCCTGCGGACCTATGGAGAGCCGCCCTCAGCATACATTGCAGTAACCCACTCACGCATCGAAGGATTGCTAGGTTATTTCGCAGCGGCGGCGTACCTCACCGAAGTTGCCAAAGAGATCAAGGTCATGCGTGAGTCGATGCGCGCGTCAAAGACCAAGAGGCACGTGCTGAGGACGATCGACCGCATCCAGCAGTTTTTCGACCAAAACATGGGATTGCCCGCGATAGCGCGTGAACTGGTGGAGAGCGCGAAATCGCGAGGGACTTACCGCCACGACTGCGAGACCTTTACCACACCGGGCTGGAAGGATGAACAGCCCGAGGAAATTGCCGAATCGCTGCGGCGGCGGGTGCAATCACTTGCAACGCGGCTCCTGGAAGACGAATCCTCGACGCGGGAGCAGTTCGAACAGCTCTCCACCATCTTGAGCGTGCGCGAAAGCATCCGGGCGCAGCGGAGGATGGAGTGGCTTACCGCGGCTGCGTTTGTTGTTGGTATCGGCTCGATGCTTGCGGCGTTTGCTGCAGTCCCTGACAGATGGGCCGCGGAGATCGCGTCAGCATGGAGTGCTTTGCTGCGCGCCCTAAGGTAGTTCCCGATCTCGAAGCCTCGCGAGAGGAATGGACAGGTCAGGACGCGATATTCGCGTCAGGTAGCCGTTCCACGACGTGCAGGTTGGTGCGACGTCCGCTCTAAGTCGACAACGCCTGTTGGCGGCGCAATGACGAAGGTCCGTTTTCAGTCTGAAGCAGACGTCCGAAGGTTCCACGGAAAGGCTGCTTCAGCCATTCCAACGTTGGCCTGGCGACGCTACTGCTCCTGTCGATTAAGACTTCGTGCGCACCTCGACCTCATAACGCTGCTGCACTGCGAGTATCAGCTCCCACGGCTCGGCGTTTAGCCCATTCGATAGCCTAAAGAGGCTCGAGAGGGATGGACTTGTCGTCGCGAGTTCAAGCTTCGCAACAAATGTGCGGTTGATCCCTGCAGAAAAAGCCAACTCATCCTGGCTCATGCCAAGCGCTGCGCGCCGAGCTTTTAGCTCGGAAGCGAGTGCTTTTAGCAACGCCGGATCTTGGCTGGAACGCATCCAACGAGAGTCGCCGGTCAGGTGTTTCTATGCACCCGCTTGTATGGTACAAATTGAGATTGCTGCTGAGGTGATGATGTTCAGCTAGCCAGGTCCCTTGAAATTTCTGATTGTCGAGGTCGTGGATACGAAATCTCTTGCGTCCCCATTTCCGACCGCGCGCCCGTTCCGGCTGCCGGCGCCTGTCCTGCGCCCTCGGATTCCCGCGTCGGCAGCGCCGCTCCGTAGCGATCCAGCCCACCGCATCGGGCATCAGGTGCGTGCCTTGCGGATTGCTGCTGGCTCTTCCGGCGGAGAGCTGGCCGCCAGCTCTGGCGTCTCCCGTTCCATGCTCTCCCGCATCGAGCGTGGGCTCGTCTCTCCCTCTGTCGAAACTCTCGACCGCATCGCCAACGGGCTGGGCGTGCCCGTCTCCCGCTTTTTCAGCGATCAGACCAGCCGCACTGATTTCTCATTCGTTCCGGCGGGCAAGGGCATCCGGGTCGACCGTGTTGGTGCGGTAGCGGGCTACCGCTACGAACTGCTGGGACACCAGCTGTCGGGCAACCTGTTCGTCGAGCCGTACATGGTCACCTTGCTGCCGGAAGCGGAGCCTTACGTCACCTTCCAGCACCCGGGCATCAAGTTCCTGCACCTGTTGACAGGGCGGGTCTCTTACCGCTACGGGGGGAGGATGGTGAAGCTGGCCCCAGGGGATTCCTTGCAGTTCGACGCAACGGCGCTGCATGGGATCGAAGTCATTGAGGAGGGGCCCGTGAGCTACCTGTCGGTGGTGTTCACGATGCGGGACTAGGGCGCGCTGCGTTCTTTTCGCCCCGGCGATGCTCGGCTCCCTGGGACGAAGGGCGAGCGATGAGCAGAGCACCTTTCCTGCTTGCAGGGATCGGACTCCGTCGGGCGAGGTGCTGCCACCTTGACGCCTGCGTCAACTACCAGAACTGACAGATTCCATCTAGGGCGTGCGCCGCTAGGCTTAAACGCATGCAGAGGGTCGTCTGACCACGTTGCTGCGAACCGCAGGAGCGTGAGGTTCTCTGTTGTCGCAGCGCTGCCCGGTTGTCGGGGGCGCAACGCATCGAACGGAAGGACAGGTCAGGAGCTGCCCATGATTGAACTTCGGCATCTGCGCTACTTCACTGCTGTCGCAGAAGAGATGAGTTTCAGACGCGCCGCGGAACGAGTCCACATCGACCCGACGCCGCTCTCGCGCACCGTGCGCGACTTGGAGGAGCGCCTGGGCGTTTCTCTCTTCGTCAGAACGCCGCGCCGATTGCTCCTGACGCCTGCCGGAACCCGTCTGCTGAAAGAAGCTCGCGCCGTCCTGGTCCGGATGCATCGGTTGGAGCTTGTGCTTCGGTCGACCGATGCTTGTTTTCATTCGCCGCTGCGCATCGGTGTGGCGGACGGCATCGCTCAGCCTCGGTTGTCGGAATGCTTTGCAGCTTGGTCACAGCGTACGCCAGCGATCCCGCTGGAACTGGTCGATTTGCGCGCCACGGAACTCGCCGCGGCGCTTCGGCGCGAGGAGCTCGATGCCGGCTTCACCTTCGGGTTGCCCGACGACGAGGCCATCGCGCAGGAACCGGCCTGGGACTATCGCGTTCAAGCGCTCCTCCCGGCCGCACACCCGCTTGCGAGGTTGCCAGCCGTGCCCATGACCGATCTGCTGACGTTCGCGTTGGTGTCCTGCGATGCAGACCGGCAGCCGGGCCTTTGGCAGCAGATGAGAAGCATCGTGCAGCGCTACACCCTGCGGCCCACGCTCGCGGGGGAGGCGCACACGCTCACCGGGTACGTCACCCGCATTGCGGCGGGCCTAGGGGTCGGGTTGGCCGACAGCGGCCACATCGAGACGCTCGGCCGCGCAGACATCGCGGTGGTGCCGCTGGTTCAGTCGGAGCACATCGTCACCTACGTGACCTACAAGCAGCGCCGGCGCGGACTGCCCGACACGCTGCAGCGCTTCATCGCTCACGCGAAGACCTGGCACGCCGAGGGAGATCGCGTTCGAGACTGACCCCGGCGCACAGGCACCGGCCTCGATAAGAAAAGCACTGAAGCAGGCAGCGAGTTCGCTTGCATACGCCACGACCCGCTCGGGCGGGTGTGCGTTTCGGCGACTCGATTCCAGACTCGGTCAAGCGCTGCCACTGTGGCCAGCGCAGTGGATTCAGACGCGAAGGAGCTGACCGATGCCGACGAAGGGAGCAACCGGCATTCTGTTCGGACAGGTTGTCACTGTGCCGAGCGTGGCCACCTGCGGCCTGTGGTCGGGCACGCAGTGGACGGCACATGCACTGGGCTACCAGGCACGGCTCGGGCCGGCATGGTTCGATGTCTTGGGCACACCTGTCTACGAGCCCTGGAAGCTGTTCGAGTGGTGGTATTTCTTCGATGCCTACGCGCCGGATGTCTTCGAGCGTGGCGGCGCCATTGCGGCGTCGGGTGGGATGCTGGCCGCGGGTGTTGCCATCGGCATGGCACTCTGGCGGTCGCGGCTCACCCATCGCGTGACAACCTACGGGTCCGCGCGCTGGGCAGACGTCAAGGAGGTTCAGCAGGCGGGCCTGGTTCAGGCCAAGGGTGTGTTACTGGGCAAGCTCAGTGGAAAGGCGCTTGCCTACCTGCGCCACGACGGGCCGGAACACGTGATGGTCTTCGCGCCGACGCGCTCGGGCAAAGGCGTCGGCCTGGTCATCCCGACGCTGTTGTCCTGGACGGGTTCCGCCGTCATCCACGACATCAAGGGCGAGAACTGGACTCTCACGGCAGGCTGGCGCAGCCGCTTCAGCCACTGCCTGCTGTTCAACCCGACCATCGCGACGTCGGCGGCCTACAACCCGCTGCTCGAAGTGAGGCGCGGCATGCATGAGGTGCGCGACGTGCAGAACATCGCGGACATCCTGGTCGACCCCGAGGGTGCGCTCGAACGCCGCAATCACTGGGAGAAGACCAGCCATGCGCTGCTGGTTGGGGCCATCCTGCATGTGCTCTACGCGATCGAGGACAAGACGCTGCGCGGCGTTGCCAACTTCCTGTCCGACCCGGCCTGCCCCTTCGAGACGACGCTGCGCCGGATGATGACGACCAAGCATCTCGGTGACGGCGTTCATCCTGTGGTCGCCTCTTCGGCTCGCGAGGTGCTGAACAAGAGCGACAACGAGCGGTCGGGGGTGCTGTCCACTGCGATGAGTTTCCTCGGCCTGTACCGGGATCCGACGGTGGCCGCCGTGACGTCACGCTGCGACTGGCGCATCGCCGACCTGATCTCGGCCGAGCACCCTGTGTCGCTGTACCTGGTCGTTCCGCCCTCGGACATCAGTCGAACCAAGCCGCTGATCCGCTTGATCCTGAACCAGATCGGCCGGCGCCTGACGGAGTCGCTCGACGGTTCGGACGGCATTGCGCGGAAGCACAAGCTGCTCCTGATGCTCGACGAGTTTCCGGCGCTTGGGCGGCTCGACTTCTTCGAGAGCGCGTTGGCCTTCATGGCTGGTTATGGCCTGCGGGCCTACCTGATCGCGCAATCCTTGAACCAGATCGACAAGGCGTACGGCCAGAACCATTCGATCCTGGACAACTGCCATGTGCGCATCGCGTTCGCCACGAACGATGAGCGCACAGCCAAGCGCATCTCGGATTCGCTGGGCACCGGGACCGAACTGCGCGCGCAGCGCAATTACGCCGGCCACCGGCTAGCGCCCTGGCTCGGCCATCTGATGGTGTCACGGCAGGAAACGGCACGGCCGCTGCTCACGCCCGGCGAAGTGATGCAGCTTCCGCCCGACGACTCGGTGGTGATGGTCTCGGGGCATCCGCCGATCAAAGCGAAGAAGCTTCGGTACTACCAGGACCGAAACTTCACAACGCGGGTGCTTCCTCCGCCGGCGCTGGCTCTGGGTGTCTATGCGGATCGGCCTGCAGCGCGCCCGGATGACTGGATCGGGCTGACGCCGCTTGCGGCGCCCGCATCTTCATCCCTTGGCGAGGACGGTGGTTTCGCCGACGAGGGGGGTCACCAACTCAAGCCCGAACTCGAAGTGACGCTCGACCTGCCGATCCTGCCGGACGGCGATGGGCTGCTGGTGCTCGACGATGAGGACGACATTCCACTGCCGCAGCGGGAGCTGGATCGGCAACTCGTACGCAGCGCGCGGCTTGCCGCCATGGACCCCGACGACGGGATCACCCTATGACCCGAACACGGCTGAACATCTTCATCGAGCCGGCGCACGCCAAACGGCTGGATCAGGTCGCCGCGCACAAGGGCGTCTCAAAGTCCGCGGTGATCGCTGCGGCGCTGGCGTCCTTCCTCTCACCGGACGGTGAGGACCAACGCCAGGCTGCGGTGACCAAGCGCCTGGACCGTCTTTCGCGGCAATTCGACCGCCTGGAACGCGATCAGGGCGTGCTCATCGAAACCGTCGCGCTGTACCTGCGGCACTACCTGACCGTGGCGCTGCCGGTGCCC
Organism: Variovorax sucrosi; assembly: GCF_051216635.1. NCBI lineage: Bacteria > Pseudomonadati > Pseudomonadota > Betaproteobacteria > Burkholderiales > Comamonadaceae > Variovorax > Variovorax sucrosi. Next base: position 240,767 of record NZ_JBPJZU010000006.1, read on the forward strand.
GAGCAGCAGCAAGAGGCGATGCGCGCACAGGGTCGCGCGCGCTATGCCCAGTTCATCGAACAGCTGGCTCGGCACATCCAGCGCGGTCGCAGCCTTGTCCGGGATCTTCATCAGGACATCGAACCGGTTGCACCGGCACAGCAGAGGGGGGCTGATGGGCAGCCGCCCTCCGACACAAGCGCCGCTTCCGACGGCGTGCCATCCACATCGGGTGAAGGAGGGGAACTATGAGGCGCATCAACGACGCGCACGGCGGTGGCACGGAGGAGGGCGGTAACCGCCACGACGGCGGGGAATCAGCCGGCCGCCGCATCCGCATGCTGCGCACGGCCATGGGCCCGGAGATCGCTGCGGCGCTCGACGATCCGGAGATCGTCGAAGTGTTGCTGAACCCGGACGGCTCCCTGTGGGTCGACCGCCTGGGCACCGGCCGCGCGCCGACGGGCACTATGCTGCCCGCGCCCGTGGCGGAAAGAATCATCCGGCTGGTGGCCGCGCACGTTCGAGCCGAAGTGTATCCCGGTGCACCGATTCTGTCGGCCGAGCTGCCGGAGACGGGCGAACGCTTCCTCGGCGTGCTGCCGCCTGTGGTTCGCGCGCCTTCGTTCGCGATCCGCAAACGCGCGCTGCGGATCATGGATCTTGCGCGCTACGTGGATGACGGCGTGATGACGGCGGAGCAGGCGGCCTTTCTCCGTTCTGCGGTGCATGCCCGTCTGAACATCGTCGTCGCGGGCGGCACGAGCACGGGCAAGACCACCCTTGCCAACGCGCTGCTCGACGAGATCGCCGAAACCCGCGATCGCGTGCTGATCCTCGAGGACACCGTGGAGCTGCAGTGCCGCAGCGACGACCACGTCGGCATGCGCACCGAACCCGGCGTGAGCACCATGGCTGACCTGGTGCGCGCGACCCTGCGACTGCGGCCGGACCGCATCGTCGTCGGCGAGGTGCGCGGCTCGGAAGCTCTGGACCTGCTCAAGGCCTGGGGAACCGGGCATCCGGGGGGCATCGCCACCGTGCACGCCGGCTCCGCCGCCGGCGCTCTCACGCGGCTCGAGCAGCTCGTGCAGGAGGTCTCGGTGACCATCCCGCGCGCCCTGATTGCCGAGACCGTCAACGTCATCGTCTTCATCGCCGGCCGCGGCCGCGCACGCCGCGTGCGCGAGATCGCGCGCGTCATCGGCTATGACAGCCATGGCTATCAGCTCGACACCTCGCTGGCGCCGGTGTTCCCTTCGATTTCCTCAACCACGTCAAAGCCCGGAGAACCGTCATGACGCCATCCAATCTTGCGATTCCACGCATTTCCGTAAAGCCGCTTCTGTTCGCCGCAACCGCTGCGGCACTGCTGCTCGCCGTCGCTCTTCCCGCGCACGCGGCCGGCTCCAGCATGCCCTGGGAGGCACCGCTGCAGTCGATCCTCGACTCGGTCCAAGGGCCGGTTGCCCGCATCATTGCGGTGATCGTCATCATCGCCACCGGGCTCGCGCTGGCGTTTGGCGACACGTCGGGAGGCTTTCGCAAGCTGATCCAGATCGTCTTCGGGCTGTCGATCGCGTTTGCGGCCTCCAGCTTCTTCCTGACCTTTTTCAGCTTCGCCGGTGGGGCCGTGCTGGCATGAGCACACTGGCCGCCAGTACGTCGGCGCTGCCGGGGTTCGAGGTGCCCCTGCACCGCTCGCTGACCGAACCGATCCTGATGGGCGGCGCGCCGCGCACCGTCGCCATCGCCAACGGCACGCTCGCTGCTGCGGTGGGGCTGGGGCTGCAGCTGTGGCTGCCCGGGATCGCGCTCTGGATCGTTGGCCACTCGCTGGCCGTCTGGGGTGCGCGCATGGACCCGCAGTTCATGCAGGTCTTCGCACGGCATATCAAGCACCGGCAGCTGCTGGACGTGTGAGCGCGCCGCCATGATGAACCTCACCGAATACCGCCGACGCCCGGCGCTGCTGGCCGACTGGCTCCCTTGGGCCGGCCTTGTCGCAGTTGGCGTCGTGCTCAACAAGGACGGCTCGTTCCAGCGCACGGCGCGCTTTCGCGGGCCGGATCTGGACAGCGCCACGCAGGGCGAACTGGTGACCACGTCGGCGCGGCTCAACAACGCACTGCGCCGACTGGGCTCTGGTTGGGCGTTGTTCATCGAAGCTGCGCGGCGCGAAGCGGCCGACTACCCCGACTCGTCGTTTCCGGAGCCGCTGTCCTGGCTGGTCGACGAAGAACGACGCGCCGCCTTCGAGGAGGAGGCCAGCCACTTCGAGAGCGCCTACCACCTGACGCTGATGTACCTCCCGCCGGAGGAATCGCGTGCGCGCGCGGGCCGGCTGCTCTACGAGAACCAGAAGGCGGAAGGCGTGGACTGGCGCGAACGTCTGGGCACCTTCGTGTCCGAGACGGAGCGCTTCTTCGGGCTGCTCGAAGGCGTCATGCCGGAGATCCTTTGGCTCGACGACGGCCAGACCTTGACCTACCTGCATGCGTGCACCTCGACGCGTCGGCATGCCGTCGCGGTACCAGAGGTGCCGATGCACCTCGATGCTTTGCTGGCGGATGAGCCACTCGTGGGTGGACTGGCACCGATGCTGGGCAGTTCGCATCTTAGGGTGTTGACCGTGCGCGGCTTTCCGACGTCAACTTGGCCGGGCCTGCTCGACGACCTGAACCGCCTGGGCTTTGCGTACCGCTGGAGCACTCGCTTCATCTGCCTGGACAAGGCCGAGGCCGAAAAGGAGCTGGGCCGCTTGCGTCGCCAGTGGTTCGTCAAGCGCAAGAACATCGTGGCGCTGCTGCGCGAGACGATCTTCCAGCAGGAGAGTCCGCTGGTGGATACCGATGCATCGAACAAGGCATCGGACGCCGATGCCGCCTTGCAGGAGCTGGGCAGCGATCAGGTCGCGTTCGGCTACGTCACGGCCACAGTGACTGTCCTCGATGCCGATGCGACCGCCGCCGAGGAGAAGCTGCGGCAGGTGGAGCGTGCCATCCAGGGCCGCGGGTTCGTGACGATCCCGGAGACCTTGAACGCGGTCGATGCCTGGCTGTCGTCGATCCCCGGCCATGTCTATGCGAACGTACGCCAGCCGATCGTCTCCACGCTGAACCTGGCGCACATGATGCCGGTCTCGGCCGTCTGGGCCGGGCCGGAGCGCAATGCGCATCTGGACGGGCCGCCACTGATCGTGACCCGCACCGACGGCGCGACGCCGTTCCGGCTGGTGACGCACATCGGCGACGTGGGTCACACGCTGGTGGTCGGGCCGACCGGCATGGGCAAGTCGGTGCTGCTCGCAACGCTGGCGATGCAATTCAGGCGCTACGCTGGCTCCCAGTTGCTCGTCTTCGACATGGGGCGCTCGATGCGCGCAACCGTGCTCGGTCTGGGCGGCGAACACTACGACCTTGGATCGGACGGGGCGATTGCGTTTCAGCCGTTGGCGCGCATCGACCAGAACGGCTACCGCAGCTGGGCCGCCGAGTGGATCGAAGGGCGGCTGCTGCAGGAGGGTGTTGCCGTCGGCCCGCCTGAGAAGGACGCCGTGTGGTCCGCGCTCAACAGCCTGGCCAGCGCGCCCGTCGAGCAGCGCACGATGACCGGGCTGTCGGTGCTGTTGCAGTCGAATGCCCTGCGCCAGGCCCTTCAGCCCTACGTGCTGGGTGGCGCACACGGCGCGCTGCTCGACGCGGATTCGGACCGGCTCGGTACGGGTTCGATCCAGTGCTTCGAGATGGAGGAGCTGATGCAGAGCAAGCCCGCGGTGTTGGCCGTGCTGGGCTATCTCTTCGCACGCTTCGATGAACGCTTCGATGGGGCGCCCACCTTGTTGATCCTGGACGAGGCGTGGCTGTTCCTCGACGACCCGGTGTTCGCGGCGCGCATCCGCCAATGGCTCAAGACGCTGCGCAAGAAGAACGTGTCGGTCGTGTTCGCCACCCAGTCTCTGGCGGACATCCAGAACTCGTCGATCGCACCGGCGATCGTGGAGAGTTGCGCGAGCCGCATCTTCCTGCCGAACTCGCAGGCCACCGAGCCGCAGATCAAGGTGATCTACGAAGGTTTCGGTTTGAACTCTCGGCAGATCGACATCGTCGCGACCTCGCAGCCCAAGCGTGACTACTACTTCCAGTCGCGACTCGGCAACCGGGTGTTCGACCTCGGCCTCGGACCGGTGGCGCTGGCCTTTGCCGGCGCGTCGTCGCCCGAAGACCAGCGTGCCATCGATGCCGTGCTTGCCGATCGAGACTCCTCATCGTTCGCCTCCGACTGGTTGCGCCATTGCGGCCTCGACTGGGCGGCCGACCTCATCCCTTCGTTTCCTGCCAGTCATCACGGCCCGTCCCCCAATCAGGAGAACACGCCATGAAGAAGACCTTGCTTGCCGTCGCTGCGGCGGCCTTGATGGGCGCGCTGCCCATCGCGCATGCGCAATGGGTCGTGATCGACCCCACCAATCTTGCGCAGAACATCATGACGGCCGCCAACACGCTGGAGCAGATCAACAACCAGATCAGGCAGCTTCAGAATCAGGCGCAGTCGCTCATGAACCAGGCGAGGAACCTGACCGGCCTGGACTTCAGCGCCCTGAATGAACTGCGAGCTGCGTTGTCGGCGACGAATCAGTTGATTCAGCAGGCACAAGGCTTGGCCTTCAATGTCCAGCAGATGGAAGCGCAGTTCCAGCAGCTGTATCCGGAATCGTTCAGTCCGACGCTCTCCAGCGCCCAGATGGTGCTCGATGCGCGCAAGCGTTGGACGAACTCGCTAGACGCGCTTCGCACCGCGACCAAGGTGCAGTCGCAGGCCGTGCAGAACTTCGCGTCGGACGAAGCGACGCTGACGGATTTGGTGAACCGCAGTCAGTCGGCCGTTGGTGCGCTGCAGGCGGCGCAGGCGACCAATCAACTGCTGGCGCTACAGGCCCGGCAGTCGATCCAGGCGCAGCAGCTCCAGGTCACCCAGGACCGCGCCGCGGCGCTGGAACAGGCGCGGCAGATTGCCGTTCAGGAACGGGCGCGCGAGGTGCGGCGCCGCTTCATGGGCTCGGGTACGCCTTACACGCCCTACACCGTGAACTTCTACAGCGAGTGAAGGGACGGTCATGAAGAAATTCCGGATCCTTTCGGCCGTGGCTGCCGCACTGCTTTTGGTTGCCTGCGACAAGCCGGCATCTATCGAATCGGTCGAATCACTGGTGGCGAATCCCGAGCGGCTGAGGGAACTGCGCGCGCAGTGCAAGGCCGACCACGTCAAGGTGTGCGATGCACAGTGCAATGCGGTGGCGGAGGCCACTCGGCTGCGCTTCATGCGGGCGACACCGTCCCCCTATGCGAACGATCCTGTACGCCCGTCTTCGCCCCCACCGTCGCCGCCCAACGCCACGCCGTCAGCCCCAAAAGACTGACCCCATGAACGACGTTTCGGTCATTGACCGCTTCCTCGACGTCTTTTCGCGCTATATCGATTCAGGCTTTGGTCTGCTCGGCGGTGAAGTGGCCTTTCTGACGGCCACGCTGGTGGCGATCGACGTGACGCTTGCCGGGCTCTTCTGGGCCATGAGCCATGCCTCGGGGCAGGGCGATGATGTGATGGCCAAGCTTGTCAAGAAGGTGCTGTACGTGGGCACGTTCGCCTACATCTTGAGCAACTTCAATCGACTGGCTGCGATTATTTTCAACTCCTTTGCTGGTCTGGGGCTGACGGCTTCTGGTTCGACGCTGACACAAGGCCAGTTGCTGCAACCAGGGCGCCTCGCGCAGGTCGGTATCGACGCCGGCCGGCCGATCATGGAGCAGATCAGCAACATGACCGGTTTCCCGGAAGTCTTTGCGCACCTCGACACGATCGCGGTGCTGTTCCTCGCATGGCTCGTCCTCATCGTGGCGTTTTTCGTGCTGGCAGTGCAGCTCTTCGTGACGCTGATCGAGTTCAAACTGACGACGTTGGCTGGTTTCGTGCTGGTGCCGTTCGCGTTGTGGAACAAGACATCGTTCCTGGCGGAGAAGGTGCTTGGCAACGTGGTGTCGTCGGGCATCAAGGTGCTGGTGCTGGCGGTGATCGTCGGCATCGGATCTGGACTCTTCGCCGAGTTCACCGTGCCGCCCGGTGCCGACCCGAGCATCGACCATGCGCTGATCATCATGTTGGCTTCGCTCGCGATGCTTGGTCTGGGGATCTTCGGGCCGGGGATCGCGACGGGGCTGGTGTCTGGCGCACCCCAGCTCGGCGCGGGCGCTGCCGCTGGTACTGCGATGGGCGCGGCGGGTCTGGCCGTGGCCGGCGGTGCAGCCGTGGCAGGCGCAGGTTCTGCGGTCGCCGCCGGCGCGCGCATGGCGCCTGGCATGGTGCGCGCAGGCATCGGCGGCAGCGCTTCCGTCGCACGCTCGGCCAGCAGTCTGGCCAGCGGTGCGAGGTCGGCCTACAAGGCGGGCGCTGCCGGGTCAGACAGTAGCGGCGTAGGTTCTGCCAGTGCCGGGCTCGCCAGCGTCGCCAAGGCTGGAGCAAGTGCCGCTAGTCAGCGGTTCGCTTCTGGCGCCATGGCGGTCAAGGACCGGGCGGCGGCCTTCGTAGCTGCTGCTGCCGCACCGACTTCGTCTTCAGCTTCCACCGGCGGATCCAGTGCGGAAGTCGGCGCATCCGTTTCGCCGGCATCCGAACCGGCGTGGGCGCGGCGCATGCGCCGCAAGCAGCAGGCGACCCAGGCTGCGACGACCGCGGCCCACGTGCTGCGCTCGGGCGACCACGCCGGAGGCGGGACCGGTCCGAGCCTCCAAGACAGCTCCGACCCCTGAATCGGCTTTCGAAAGGAACACCATGCGCTTCAAGCGACCCCAGGTGCGGTACTCGGACACTCCCGAGCCCGTCACCCCGTATCAAGCCGCGGCGCAGGTCTGGGACCAGCGCATCGGCGACAGCCGCGTGCAGGCGAAGAACTGGCGGTGGATGGCCTTCGGTGCTTTGTTGCTGGCACTTCTGATGGCCGGCGGCTTGGTCTGGCGCTCGGCGCAATCCATCGTGACCCCCTACGTCATCGAAGTGGACAACGCCGGGCAGGTGCGGGCCATCGGCGAAGCCGCGGCACCGTACAAGCCGGCCGACGCGCAGATCGCGTTTCACTTGGCGCGCTTCATCGGCGACGTCCGATCGCTGTCGATCGACCCGATCGTGGTCAGACGGAACTGGCTCGAAGCCTACGACTACACGACCGATCGCGGCGCTGCGACGCTCAACGACTATGCGCGATCCGACGACCCGTTCTCGCGCATCGGGCAGCGCTCGGTGGCGGTGGAGGTGACCAGCGTGATCCGGGCCAGTGACAGCTCGTTCCAGGTGCGCTGGATCGAGCGCAGCTACACGAATGGGTCGCCTTCGGGAACCGAGCGCTGGACGGCGGTGCTGTCCGTCGTGCTGCAGCCGCCACGCACCGAAGAGCGGCTGCGCAAGAACCCATTGGGGATCTACATCAACGGTCTGTCCTGGAGCCGTGAACTCGAATCATCGCAAGGAGCAAAACCGTGAAGACACATTTCCGTAGAACGGTATCGCCGTGGATCCTGGTTGCCACACTGGCGTCTGTCGCGAGCTGCGCCACGCAGGGCCAGCCGCCACCGGTGATCTCGCTCGACGAGCCTGTAACCGTGGCCGCGAAGGTCTTGCCCGAGCCTGCGAAGCCGATCGAGGTGGTGGCGGTTCCGACGCCCTTGGCGTTGCCCGAGCAGATGAAGGCGCTGCCGACCGAGGCTGGATCGAAGCTGGTGCCCGAACCGGCCAACGACAAGGTGCGTGTCTCCCGCGCCAACGAGGAAGCGCGCATCGCCCCGACGCGGGAGGGCTACGTCAACGCGATCCAGGTGTGGCCCTATGCGGATGGCGCGCTGTATCAGGTCTACACGAGCCCGGGGCGGGTGACGGTCATCGCATTGCAGGAAGGCGAGGAACTGGTGACGGTCTCCGCCGGTGACACGGTGCGGTGGATCGTGGGCGACACCGCCAGCGGCGCCGGCGCTACATTGCGCGTCAACATCCTGGTGAAGCCCACACGCGTTGGGTTGAAGACCAATCTGGTCGTCACGACCAATCGACGCACCTATCTGCTCGAGCTCTCGTCGACGCCGCAGGCCTGGATGGCCTCAGTGTCGTGGGACTACCCGAAGGATCGGATGCTCGCGCTGCAGAAGCAGGCGCGCGAAGCGCAGGCAGCCACGCCGGTGGACTCTGGCCTGTCCCTGGAACAGATCAAGTTCCGCTACGCGATCACGGGCGACGGTCCGTCCTGGAAACCGCTGCGCGCGTTCGACGACGGGCAGCGGGTCTACATCCAGTTTCCCGGGGGCATCGCGCAGGGGGAGCTGCCGCCGCTGTTCGTGATCGGGGCGCAAGGGGATGGGCAGCTCGTGAACTACCGGTTCCGGTCACCGTACTACGTCGTCGACCGGCTCTTCGGCGCGGCCGAATTGCGGTTGGGCGGCTTCAAGGGCGGCAAGGCGGAGGTCGTGCGCATCGAGCGCACGGACGGCGTCCAACGGGGGAGCGGATCGTGAGCGAGGCCGATGCGGCATCCCTCAAGGTCGACCCGGAAACGCTGGCGCTGCGCGCGCAGCCGCGCCCTGTCGTTCGCTTGAATCGGCGAGTGCTGGCCGTCGGAGCGGGAACGCTGGCCGCGGCAGTGCTGGGTGGCACGATGTGGTCGCTGCAGTCGCAGCAGCGTTCCCGTGCTCCTGCTAACGAGCTGTTCAACGTGGATCGCATCTCGAAGTCGGAGAGCCTGGACCGGCTACCCAAGGACTATGCAGGCCTTCCGCCGACGGTGAAAGCAACGCCACCCGTGCTCGGTGAGCCGCTACCCGGCGATCTCGGGCCGGCCATCGTGAAAGCGCAGCAGCCGATGGAGCAGCGCATGGCGCCGCACGGCACAGATCCGGCGCAGTTGGCTGCTGAAGAGGCAGCACGTTCGCCGGTTTTCTTCCGGGGGACCGGTGGAAGCGCCGGCGGATCGAGGCCGGCTGCTGCGACGTCGACGGCGACCTCGCCGGGCAGCATGAGCGCGAACACTGCAGCTTCAAGCCAGAACCTTTTCCAGGCGACGGACGCAAGCACGATGCCCGCGGTGTCCTCCGATGCGACCGCGGCGCAGAACCGGCAGGATTTGAAGGAGGCCTTCCTGGCGAAGGCCGGGGAGGGCGCCACGCGCAACCCTGGGAGCCTGCAGTTGCCGGCATCTCCGTACCAAGTGATGGCGGGCACGGTGATCGCGGCGGCGCTGGTCACAGGTATCAACTCGGATCTGCCGGGACAGGTGATAGCGAATGTGACGGAAGGGGTCTACGACACGGCCACGGGTCGGTATCTGTTGATTCCGCAGGGCTCCCGGTTGATGGGGCGCTACGACAGTCAGGTCTCTTTCGGCCAGCGGCGCGTGCTGCTGGTGTGGACTCGGCTGATCCTGCCGGACACGTCGTCGGTGGCCCTGGACCGCTTGCCCGGGATCGATCCGGCCGGCTATGCCGGGCTCGAGGACGGCGTCGACTGGCACTGGGACCGCATCCTGGCCGGGGCGGCCCTCTCCTCGCTGCTGGCTGTGGGCGCAGAACTGGCAGCGCCGGAGAGCCGTATCGATCAGAACGGGAACCGGATGGTGATCGCCATACCGGACGGTGCGCAGGACTCGATTAACCAGGTCGGGCAGGAGATCACAAAGCGAAACGCCAGCATCCAGCCGACGTTGACCATCCGCCCGGGGTTTCCGATGCGGGCAATGGTGAGCAAGGATTTGATCCTGCGGCCATACCAGCCGCTTTTCTTTGCTCGAGGGAACTCGCAGTGAAAAAAAGTACGAACAGGCTGAGTCTGGGGCCGCTGCGAAACATGGCAACGGTCAAGATAACCATTGCGCTGCCGGCGACGCTCAAAGACAGTCTAGAGCGCTACGCCGCGCTTCATGCACAAACCTACGGTGAGCCTGTCAGCGTGGAGGCATTGATCCCGCACATGTTGGAAACGTTCGTCCAACGGGATCGGGCCTTCAAAAAGCCCTCTGATCAGAAGTCTTCGTCTATGGCCTGAAGGCGCTCTCACACGAGTTGCCAGATTACCGCCGTGTCCGTGGTAACTCAGTGACCAGCACGACGTCTTGCGCCGTCCTTGCCGCGGGGTGCCGACAGTTCCTCGGACTGGCCGAACTGGTATTGAAGGACGCCGTAGACGCGGGGCGTGTCGCTCAGAGGGGCTTCGTTGACCTCGACCATCTTCTCGGCGGTTCTGCTCGGCTCTTGCTCGAGTGCGTCAGTGCGCTCTACCGCGCTGCGGCACCGCCCTCACAGGCGATCTCTTTGACCCCTTGGGTCAGGACGCGGACGACCGCAAGCTCGTTGACGCCCCTCCGCACGGCTTCGGCAGCTTCACCGTCCGCCGGTCACAAGCATCCTGCGGATGTTCGGCTTGAGCTTAAAGAATGTCGAGCGAAGACTGGACCCGTGCAACGTGCTTCGCGATGGACAAGGCAGCGACTTGTTGGTCGTCCTTGGACATTCGGCTGTCGATGGACGACGTGGTGATCGCGCCCAGGGTGTCGCCGCTGGCGTTGCGCATGGCCACCCCGATCCCGATGACGCCCGGTACGTTGTAGTGCCCGATAACGGCATGTCCGCGGCGTTGCGTGGCACGAATCAGAGCGCGCAATGTCGACTCGGTGAGTGATCCGTAGCCGCCCAAACGCTTCGCGTTCGCACGGATGCATTCGCTGTGCTCGTCGATGGACAGGGTCGCCAGGATGGCGAGACCCCCAGCACCTACTCCCAAAGGGTTCCTGGTGCCGACGTTAACCGTCAACACCTGCACTGGGTAAGAGCCAACCGCACGGGCCAGGCAGATCGATTCGTAGCCGACGCGGGCGATCAGGAACGCGCTGTTTCCAGTCTCCTCTGCGATGGACCGCAGGACGGGCTCGCACACCGTCCTCAGGTCGGACCGGTCAGCGAAGGCAACTGCCATCTGGCGACAGTAATCGCCCAGCACATAGCGTTTCGACCCAGTGGGCCGTTTCAACAGGCCCTGTCGTTCCAGGGCCTGAACGATGCGGTGCACGGTCGGACGCTCCAACTCGCAGCTTGTCACGAGTGCGGCCACCGTCAACCCATGCGATCCATGGGCAACGACCTGCTTCAAAACACCGATGGTGCGATCGATGCTCTGGGTTCCGCGTGCTTCCGTAGTGCTCATAAATCAGATCATAGCGTGGACAGCATGGCGCACAAGAACGGGATCGACAGGAGGACGTCCCCTCCTGATCCGGTAAAAACATCCATATGGTGGACAGATGGATTTCATGGCGGGATCCGCATGCCTACGATTCGCCCCCCAGCAGGTTCGAGATCCAGTTCGATCGCCTGCACTACCTCACCAACAAGAGCACTGCATGACCAACATGACCAAGACCGCCGACCGCAAATACTGGCGCACTGCTATCGCTGACCCTTCTCCACACGAAGGTACTTTGGTCAGGGGCTACGACGTCCTCACAGATCTCGTCGGCAAGATCGACTTTGGCGCCATGGTCTACCTGCTCTACAAGGGCGAGCTTCCCAAGGGCAACGAGGCGAAGATCATCAATGCGATGTTCATCGCGGTCGCCGACCACGGCATCTCGCCGTCGTCGACAGTTACCCGTTTTGTGCAGGCAGCTGGTGTACCGATCCAATGTTCGGTAGCCGCCGGCGCCATGATGTTCGGCGACGTGCATGGCGGTGCGGGCGAAGAGTTCTCGCGCTACATCCAGGAGCTGGTGGCCGAGGCAGCCTCCAGCGGACGCAGCTACGAGGACGTCGCAACCGAGTACGTTGCCAACCACAAGCGGCTCGATGGCTTCGGGCATCCGCAGCATCCCGAAGGCGATCCCCGCGCGAAAGTGCTGTTCGCGCTTGCCGAGGAGTACGGGCTTGCAGGCGATCACATCCGGATGACGCGCGAGCTGGAAAAAGCGTTGATCAAGAAGAAGGACCGGCCACTGCTGGCAAACATCGACGCCGGCGTCGGGGCCATTATTTCGGACCTCGGCATCGACTGGCGGCTGGCCCGCGCCTTCATCGTCGTGCCACGCACGGCCGGCCTATTCGCCCACGCTTTCGAAGAGTCGGTGCGCGAGCCCGGCTGGCGCCAGATCACGCTGGACCAGGTCGAGTACGACGGCCCCGCCCGCCGGACCAACGACGGCCCTGCGATTTGACGGATCAATCGATCCACAGACAGACGCCGCGATGGTCGCGGCTCCACTTTTTTCAATTTTTAATCTACTGGAGAGACATATGACCGCTCGCGTCGCAATCGCTGGAATTGGCATGACTTCTTTTGGAAAGTTTCTCGACCGTTCGGTCAGGAGTCTCTCCGAAGAGGCAGTAAAGATCGCACTAGAAGACGCCGGCATCACTGCCGATCGCGTTGACCGCGTCTATTTCGGTAACGCGGCGGCTGGTCTCGTCACCGGTCAGGAAATGGTTCGCGCCCAAGCTGCGTTGAGGTTCACCGGGTTGATGGGCAAGCCAATGATCAATACCGAGAACGCATGCGCCACGGGCAGTACCGCGTTCCATCTGGCATGGCAGTGCGTGTCGGCTGGCCAAGCGGATATCGTCCTGGTGGTCGGCGCTGAAAAGCTGACCCACGCTGACAAGGCGGTGTCTTTCGGTGCATTTGGGGCCGCGGTTGACATGGAAGAAAAACTCCCCGATCACGTTGGATCGGGCAGCGGCTCCATCTTCATGGACATCTACGCCGAAAGAACGCGCCGCTACATGGAAGCGACGGGTGTGACGTCCGCTGACATTGCCCAGATCGTGGTCAAGAGCCGGCATGCAGCGTCCCTAAACCCCTTGGCCCAATTCCGCAAGCCAACGACCGTTGAAGAGGTGCTGGCGGCCCGCATGATCAGCAACCCGCTGACGCTTCCGATGTGCTCTTCCATCGGGGACGGCGCCGCCGCGATCGTCCTCGTCTCGAGCCGCGTCGCTGCGCAACTGACGGGCGCCAAGCCGGTATGGGTGGCCACGTCTGCATTGGTCTCCGGCTCGGGAGATACGACAGGCCCCAACGCCTCGGCACGGGCCTCCAAGGCTGCCTATGAAGAGGCGTCCATCGATCCGCGCGACGTCCACGTCGTCGAGGTGCACGATGGGGCCGCGCCCAGCGAGCTGATCAATGCCGAGATCCTGCAGCTTTGCGCGCCGGGAGAAGCCGTCCACATGCTGCGAAGCGGTGCGACAGGCCTTGGCGGAAAGGTCTCCATCAATCCAAGCGGTGGATTGATCAGCCGGGGCCACCCCATCGGGGCCACCGGAACCGCTCAGATCTTCGAGTTGGCGCAACAACTGCGCGGTGAGGCCGGTGAACGGCAGCGCCCGGCTGCCAAGGTTGCATTGGCACAGAACTCCGGCGGCCAGGTCGGCGGTGACTCGGCCGCAGCTGTGGTGACCATCCTCACCGCATAACGCGACGCGCGGACCGGTCTGGCCGGCGCCACGACACGACTGAACAATTCATCTGGAGACTGATATGACACAGCGACTGCTGGGCAAAGTGATTGTGGTGACCGGCGCAGGCGCCGGTGTGGGCAAGGAGATTGCACTGGAGGCGGCACGCCAGGGTGCCAAGGTGGTAGTCAACGACCTGGGCGTGAGCATGGACGGGGCAGGGGGCAGCACAGGGCCTGCCCAGCAGACGGTCGAACAGATCCGCGCCGCAGGCGGCGAGGCCAGCGCCAACACCGACAGCGTGGCCGAGTGGGCCTCGGCCCAGAAGATCGTGCAGCACGCGATCGATCTGTACGGACACGTCGACGGGCTGGTGAACAACGCCGGCAACTTGCGCGACGGGATCTTCCACAAGATGTCGGAGGAGGACTTCGACGCAGTGGTGAAGGTGCACTTGAAGGGCTGCTTCAACATGGCCCGTGCCGTTGCGCCGCATTTCAAAAGCCAGGAGTCCGGCGCCATCGTGCACATGACCTCGACCTCGGGCCTGATCGGCAACGTCGCGCAGGCCAACTACGCCGCTGCCAAGATGGGTGTCGTCGGCCTGTCGAAATCGATTGCGCTGGACATGGAGCGCTTCCACGTGCGCTCCAACTGCATTGCGCCCTTTGCGTTCACCCGCATGGTGAGCTCGATCCCGACCGACACGCCCGAGGGGCTGGCCCGCACGCTGGTCAACCAGCGCATGGAAGTAGCCAAGATCGCGCCCTTCACCTGCGCGCTGCTGACCGACGAAGCCAGTGGCGTGACGGGCCAGATTTTCGGCGTTCGCAGCAACGAGATCTACCTGTTCTCGCAGCCGCGGCCGATCCGCACGGCACACCGCAGCGAGGGCTGGACCGTCGATACCTGCCTTGAAGTGGCGCTGCCCATGATGAAGCCTTCATTCTTCCCGCTGGACAAGTCGCGCGACGTCTTCAGTTGGGATCCTGTCTAAGGCGAAACAGCCAACCACCAGGAGACAAGCGATGAGTGAAGAGACACGTGACATGCTGCATGAAGCGGCCCTGCGGATATTTGCGGACAAGCCCCGGGATCTGTGGGCCGTTCTGCAAGAGTCCGGATTCGACAAAGCCTTGCTGCCCGAGAACAAGGGCGGCGCCGGCGTGAGTTGGGCAGATGCCTGTGGGCTGCTGTCGCTTGCGGGTGAGCATGCCGCGGCTGTTCCGCTGGCCGAAGCGATGGTCGGACACTGGCTGATGGACCGCGCCGGCGTCGAGGACGCGGGCTCGCCGACCATCGCGTCATCGGCCCAGTCCGAGCAAATCCGGGTGGGTGTTGGGCGCAACGGTAAGCGCGTCGATGGCACGCTCCGCCGTGTGCCATGGGGCGAGACGTGCACGCATGTCGCGTTCATCGTGGGTTCCGGCACGGCCGCGCAACTGATCGCCATTGCCCTTGATGCGGCGGGCGTTTCCATCACACCCGGCCGCAATCTCGCCGGTGAGCCGCGCGACACGCTGGTGCTCGAAGGGGTGGTGCCGCTGGCGGTCGTCCCCGCGCCGTTCGACGCGCGTGAGTTGCTCTGCCTTGCGGCCATCCTGCGCAGTGCCCTCATGGCCGGCGCGATTGAGCGCACCCTGGCTCTGGCCGTCGAGTACGCCAACCTGCGCGTGCAGTTCGGCCGGCCGATCGGCAAGTTTCAGGCGGTGCAGCAGAACATCGCATTGCTCGCAACGCAGGCGGCAGCCGCGCGTGCGGCAGCCGAAGCCGGCAGCGAAGCGATCGATGAATGGCTCGGTGGAGTGGGCGCGCCCCTGACGCACAGCATTGCCGCCGCCAGCGCGAAGATCCGCACTGGAGAAGCAGCGGGACAAGCCTGCGCGATCGCGCACCAGACCTTCGGCGCCATCGGCTTCACCGAAGAGCACGAACTGCACCATTTCACCAAGCGGCTCTGGGCCTGGAGAGACGAGTTCGGCAACGAGGCTTACTGGTCTCGCGAACTGGGCGAGCGCATTCTGGCCGGTGACGCGGGGCAGTCTCTGTGGCGCGCCATGGTGCCCATGGCGACGGCCGCGCGTGGCGCAGCAGCACCCGCAGGAGCTACATGATGAACAAGCTTTCCTTTCCGCGTCCGCAGCAGTCGGAGATTGGCGAGCGGCTGAGAGCCGAAGTGCGCGAGTTCATCGACGGCTGGCACGGCAATCGGCATGGTGCCGCCGCTTTCAGCGGATTCGATCCCGAGTTCAGCGAGGCCCTTGGCAAGCGCGGCTGGATCGGTATGGGCTTTCCCAAGCGCTATGGCGGCGGCGGGTACGGACTGGCGGAACGTCTCGTCGTTCTGGAGGAACTGCTCGCCGTTCGCGCACCGGTCTTTGCGCATGCGGTGGCCGAGCGCCAGAGTGGGCCGCTGCTGCTGCGGTTCGGCAATGAGCAGCAGCGCGAGAAGGTTCTTCCCGGAATTGCCGCCGGCACGTGCTACTTTTGCATCGGCCTGAGCGAGCCGGACTCGGGCTCGGACCTTGCATCGGTGCGCACGCGTGCCACCAAGGTGGATGGAGGGTGGCGTGTGAACGGTGCCAAGATCTGGACGTCGAGCGCGCACCGCACGCACTACATGATTCTTCTGTGCCGCACGGCGCCCGCCAGTGAAGTGCGGCAGGCCGGCTTGAGCCAGTTTCTGGTCGACATGAAGACACCCGGCATCACATGCCGGCCCATCGTCAATATCGCGGGCGACCACGATTTCAACGAAGTCCATTTCCAGGACGTGTTCCTGTCCGACGATGCCCTCATCGGCGTCGAAGGCCAGGGCTGGCAGCAGGTCACAAGCGAGCTGACATTCGAGCGAAGCGGGCCTGACCGGTTCATGTCCCACATGGGCGCGGTCGAGGAGTTCGTCACCGTGCTCAAGCAGCAGCCCTCGGCGGAGGGTGCCCGCACGGTGGGGCGCCTGGTCGCCCACCTCTCGACGCTCCGGCGGATGTCTCGCTCAATCGCCATCATGATCACCGAAGAGCAGGATGCCGCTTTGCATGCGGCCCTGCTGAAGGACCTCGGCACCTGCTTCGAACAGGAGATTCCCGAGACCCTTCGGCTCGTCCTGCAGACCGAGCCCGAGCCAGGCGCCTCCGACGGGTATAGCGCGGCGCTGGCCAACGTCATCCTGCACGCACCGTCCTGCACGATCCGCGGTGGCACGAAGGAAGTGCTGCGCGGCATGGTTGCCAAGTCCCTCGGACTGCGCTAAGCAGATCCGATTTAACTCTCAACACCCAACGCTCGAAGGCATCCCATGGAAACCGCACTGAACACAGAGGAATTTGATCAACAACAGCGCGACGCGGTGCTGTGGTTGAAGCTCAATCGTCCGCAGGCATTGAACTCGCTGACCCTGTCGCTGGTCCACGCATTGACGCATGCAATCGAAGATGCCCAGGACGACCCGGAGGTACGCGTCATCGTTCTGACGGGCGCAGGCCGGGCGTTCTGCGCAGGGGCAGACCTGAAGGACCCGGCCCGGAGCCGCCCAGAAAGTGGCGCCGAGTTCGTGAAGGCGATCGGCGGCCTGACCGAGCTGATCGAAGCGTCCACCAAGCCTGTCATCGCGGCCATCAACGGCATCGCGGTGGCGGGTGGACTGGAGCTGGTGCTCGCCTGTGACCTCGTCATCGCCGCCGAGTCCGCCCGGATCGGCGACGCACATTCGAACTACGCCCTGTTTCCGGGCGCAGGCGCCACCGTGCGCTTGCCGAGGAAGGTGGGACTGAACAACGCGAAGCTCCTGATGTTCACGGGCGACATGCATCCGGCCAGTGAGTGGAAGGCGCTCGGCCTCGTCAACCTGGTAGTCGCCGATGACGGCTTCATCGACGCCGTAACCGTTTTGGCCAAGAAGCTCGCGATGAAGAGCCCACTGGTGCTGGGCCGCATGAAGCAGGCGCTCAATGATGCGCTGGATCAGCCGCTGTCCATCGGGCTGCGCTATGAGCGCGCCCTAAGCAACCTGCATCATTTCTCTGCAGACCGGGTCGAAGGGCTCGCTGCCTTCAAGGAAAAGCGCGCTCCGCAATTCACGGGCAAGTGAGTCGTCCGATGTGCGGTGATTTGAAGTCAATGACTTGAAGGAACAGAGTATGGAATCGAAAGACAAAGGGCCACTGGCCGGCATCCGAGTGATCGACATCGGCACGATGGTCGCGGGCCCTGTCGCCGCGACGCTGCTTGCGGACCTCGGTGCGGACGTGATCAAGATCGAGCAGCCGGGCCGCGGAGACTCGCTTCGCCACATCGGGCCGTCGGTGGAAGGCGAGAGCCTTTGGTGGAACGTCGAAGGGCGGAACAAGAAATCCGTGACGCTCGATCTGCACCATCCCGAAGGCCAGCGGATCCTGAAGGAAATGTTGAAGCACGCCGATGTGCTGGTGGAGAACTTCCGCCCCGGCATCCTGGGCAAGTGGACCCTCTCGTGGGAGCACCTGAAGCAAGTGAACCCAAAGCTCGTGATGCTGAGTGTTTCAGGCTATGGCCAGACCGGCCCGTACGCGAACCGCGCGGGTTACGACCGCATTGCCCTGGCGATGGGCGGCACGCTGAACGCCACGGGTTATCCAGACCGCGCTCCGGTCAAGCTGGGCACCGCGATGGCCGACTACTCGACAGCGTTGTTTGGCGCCTTCGGAATCATGGTGGCGCTCCACCACCGTGATACGCGCGGTGGCGAAGGTCAGCAGATCGATCTCTCGTTGTACGAAACGGTCTTCCGCTTCACCGACGTGATGGTCACGGCGTACGAGAAGATGGGACTGCCACGCGAGCGTACCGGCAACCTGCACTTCGCGGCAGCCCCGGGCGACCATTTCGAAACCTGCGATGGGCGCTACATCGTCCTGACCGTGTCCAACGACCGCATGTTCAGCCGGCTGTGCGAAGCCATTCCGGCCCTGGGCGGTGAAGAGCGCTATTCGACTCACGCGAAACGCACGGGGTGCGTCGAGGAACTCAACGTCATCGTTGCCGCCTGGATCAAGTCGCTGCCGGTGCTGGAGGTGTGCCGCATCCTCGAAGAGAAGGGCCTCGCCTACTCGTTGATCTACTCGATCAAGGACATCGTGGCAGATCCGCACTACGAGGCCCGAGGCACCATCGCCAGCGTCGAACACCCGCAGATCGGCGAACTGAAGATGCCGGCGGTGCAACCGCGGTTCAGCGGGACACCGTCCCCGCAGATCAGGCCAGCGCCCGCACTGGGCGCAGACACCGACGAGATCCTGCGCGAACTGGTCGGGCTCTCGGCCCGGCAGATTGCCGAGCTGCGCCAAGCGGGCACGGTCTGAGGTGCGGAACGCCATGGAGAAACCCATGACCATGTCCCAGGTCGACGCAGTCGTTCAGGATCCGGCCAGCGTCGTAGCGGCCATCCAGAGCCGCTTCTCATGCCGCGCGTTCTTGCCCGACAGGCCTGTCCCGCGCCAGCAGGTCGAGGAAATTCTGCGGCTCGCGAGTTGCGCGGCGTCCAGCACGAACACCCAGCCGTGGAAGGTGTATGTGCTGCAGGGCGATCGTCGGAATGCACTCGTGGCGCAAGTGTGTGCTGCGCACGATGCGACCCGTGCCGATTCCTCCTTGACCGCCGAGTACGGGGAGGTGGATGGCTACTACCCATCAGAGTGGGTCTCGCCTTACATCGACCGGCGGCGTCACAACGGCTGGACCTTGTACGGTCACCTCGGCATCGGGAAAGGCGACAAGGACAAGATGCATACGCAGGGACAACGGAATTACCGCTTTTTTGACGCGCCGGTAGGACTCATGTTCACTATCGACCGCGTCATGGGCCGCGGCTCGCTGATTGACTACGGCATGTTCCTGCAAACGCTGATGTTGGCGGCACGTGCCGTTGGCCTGCACACGTGCCCCCAGGCCGCGTGGAACAACTGCGCAAAGATTGTCCTGCCATTCATCGGTGCGGGCGCCAGCGAAATGCTGGTATGCGGCATGGCGCTGGGCTACGCAGACGAGTCGGCGTCAGTGAACACCTACAGAACCCCGCGAGAGGCGTTGGAGAGTTTCACTCGATGGATATGAGCCGTCCGGCTGTCTAAGTCCTCGCCCCGTGCGACAAATCAAGGGATTTCATGGACTTCAAGCTCTCCGATGAGTCGCTCGCCATGCAGGCATCGACGCACAAGGTGGTCAACGATTTGCTCAGGCAAGAGCCGCACTTCCACGAGACAAATGAAGTTCATGCGGGATGTGGATAAGACCTTGCGGGAAATGGGCTACTACGGGCTGTCCATTCCGGAGGAGTTCGGCGGAACCCCGATCGAAAAAGTCACGTTGGGACTGGTCCAGATGGAACTCGCGCGCATGCCTCCTCAGTTCTGGCCTTCTATTCAAAACGCCTTGGGTCCCACACCGCAATTGCTGCTCCTGCATGGCACAGAGGCGCAGCAAGATTGATGGGTGCCGCGGATCGCGGCCGGCGCTACGGCCTGTTTTGCACTGACCGAGCCGGACGCGGGATCGGACGTCGCAGCGATGCGGACAACCGCCGTGAAGGGGGGACCGATGGGTCCTCGACGGCGCCAAGACTTACATTTCAAACGCCGAACACGGCGACCTGTTGCTGGTGTTTGCCAAGACGGACAAGAGCAAAGGGCGCGATGGCGTGTTAGCTTTCTTCGTCGAGCCGAAAACTGCCGGCTTCAGCATGAGCAAGCCCATTCGCACCATGGGCTTCATGACGTACGGCGTCTACGGGCTGACGTTCGACAACTGCGAGATCCCCGCCGAGAACGTGCTAGGTGAGGAGAATCGTGGTTTTCACTATGCCGTCTTGGGATTGAATGAAGCCCGGGTCAATGTCGGCTGTCAGGCCTTGGGAGGGAGCCAGATTGCCTTCGAACACGCTCTGCAGTATTCCAAGGATCGCGTGACTTTCGGCCAGCCACTGCCCAGCCATCAAGTTCTGCAACACATGCTTGCGGACATGGCCATGGACCAGCATGCCGCGCGGATGCTGCTGCTTGAAGCGGCATGGGGATGGGAAAGCGGCGTTGACGTGCGACCGAAGTCCTCTTACGCCAAAGTGTTCTGCACTGAGGTTGCAAACCGTATTGCGGACAAAGACTTGCAGTTTTTCGGAGGTGCGGGCTATTTCAAAGGCATGGTAGTTGAGCGGGTCTACCGCGAGTTGCGAGTCATGCGGATTTTCGAGGGCGCGAACGAGATCCAGCGCAACATGCTCACAAAACAGCTGCTCAAGGCATAAATCAGGTCGCCATATTGTGGACATATGACTGCCGCGGGCTTCGACACGACGGGCCGCAGCTTCGAGGCAGGTTGGTGCAGTGGCCCCGGACGGCAAGGCTTGGGCAAAGGTGGAGATGTTGGGCGCTTCAACCGCGGGCCTGTTGCCGGGCCGAAATGCCATTTCTGTGTAAAACATCCACATCATGGACATGACACTTTCGGTTCGCAGGCTCAACATTACGATTCATCGACTTTTTCTCTGGGCTTGGCTGCCGTTGGCCTGAGAGAAGTCCACGTCAGTTGACGAGAGACCGAACTAACCTAAGGTGAGACAAACCAATGAATATCCACAGTACTTCTTCGAGCCGCCGCAATTTCCTATTGGCCGCCGCCGCCACGGCCGCCTCTCTGGCGCCGCATGCGTCTTTTGCCCAGGCACCGGCCTGGCCCACCCGACCGGTGAAGATCGTGGTGGGCACCGGCCCGGGCACGGCGACCGACAACATCGCGCGTATTCTTGCGCCGCGGCTAGAGGCCATCTGGAAGCAGCCAGTCGTGGTAGAGAACAAGGCGGGTGCCGGGGGCATCATTGGCACCGAGTACACGCTGGCCGCGAATGACGGTCACACGCTTCTGATGGCCAGTCCGAGCATGCTTCTGGCGAAATACACGACCCGCAATCTCCGCTTCGATCCGCTGACGGACCTGATCCCGGTCTACCGCGTTGCCAACATTCCGGTCGTATTCGTCACCAATGCGAAAACAGCGGCGCGCGCGAAGACCATGGCCGAACTCGCGACTTTGAGCAAGTCCACGCCGCAAGGAGTCTTTTTTGGCGGAGCCGGCCGCACGTCCTTCTTCAACCTCGTGATGGCGGTTCTGGCAAAACCGACGGGAGTGCACTATTCGGCGGTTGATTTCACCGGTGTGGGGCCGATGACCATGGCACTGCTGCGCGACGACACCCAACTCTCACTCAGTGCGATCCCCTCGGTAAAAGGCCAAATTGACTCCAAGGAGTTGCATCCGCTCGCAGTGGTCGACAGCAAGCGGCTTGCCGCGCTGCCGGACGTGCCCACGCTCGAAGAAGCAATCGGCTACAAAGGCTTCCTGCCCCAATCGTGGGGCGGTATCTTCGTTCCCAAGGGCACGCCGCCGGCGGTGGTCAACGTCATCGCGCAAGCCTTCAGTACCTTGTATGCGGACGAACCGGCCCGCAAGTCATTGGAGGCTCGTGTTTCAGGCACGCTCGTCCAGTCGTCGCCTGCACAATTTGCCAAGGAGTACGCGGAGGAGGCAAACGTGTGGAAGAACACGTTCGCAACGCTGGGGATCACGCCGGAGTGATGGTGAATTTGCACGACCGGCCGGCGCGTCATAGCCCACGACGTTCGATCCATTTCACCGACGCGCCCACCTTGGTCGAAGCCGTTGCGCCAGGGTTCGACGCCACTTCGGAGGTGATCGTGCTGGTTCCGGCTAGCGCGCCTGCGCCCGCGGCCCAGAGACTGGCGTGACGATCGCCGTCTGACAAGCGATGTGCTGCGGTCACTTCCACGCGGTCGGCACCTCCTGCCGCCATTCGATCTGAAGCACGTCGATGGCGTCGGTCCAGGCCAGGCTCAGTGGCCGTGTCGGGCCTCACGGGTCGACCGAGGTCGCCCAGGTTGCCGAGGTCGGCGCGTGGACGCTGGAGGTTTTACGCAAATCCATCTCCGTGGACGTACACGCGCACGGCGGACCGCAGCGCATCTACACTCCGGCCCCTCCCAACGGCATGCTCGCTGCCGGGATGCGTGCCGGCTCCCTTGCCGTCGTGTGCTTGTCGGAAATCCCGGATGAACCCCTTCACGCTCGCCACTGACATTCAGGTCTACTTCTGTGATCCACGAAGCCCTTGGCAACGCGGGAGCAACGAGAACACGAACGGCTTGCTCAGGCAGTACCTGCCAAAGGGCATCGACATATCGAGCTACTCACAAGCCAAGCTCAATGCATTGGCGAGACATTGAATGAGAGGCCGAGAAAGACCCTCGGCTTCCACACGCCGGCTGAGATGTTCAGCCAGACCGTTGCATCGACCGGTTGAATCCGCCCTGCAAAGCGGACATGCGAAGTCGGCTGCCGAATGACGGCATAGGGCCGAGGCTGTGTGAAAACACCCGTCCCTGAGAGCAGACCTTAAAGTTGACCTCTCAGATCGCGCCAGGATCGACGGTCGCGACCGCGGGAATGGTTTTGGTACTCCTGAAAACGCTGTGTTCGCGCGTTTTCACACAGCCTCGACCCATTGCGCACATTGAGTCCGCCCGAAGCGGCCGCTGAAGATTGCGAGCTTGCGTGACAGGCACCACCGAAGAACTGAAGAGGTGCTTCACGGCTCCGCACGTTCGGCGGACCGCTTAGGTCGTCGATCCAGCGGGAGCCACCAAGGCGCCGTGGATTGCGTGCCGCACGAGTGCATCCGCGACGAAGTCTGTGGCCTTCATGTCCTCCACGAAGGCCCGAAGCACGGCGGCGGCTTCGGTGCCGCGTGACTTCGGCAGCCCCATGGCCTGCTGGATCACCATGAAGCGACCCGGCAGGAGCCGCAGGCCCGCATGCTTCTGCGCATCGGCTTCGAGTTGCTGCCTGACGCCGGCGGCCACGTCGAAGGCTTGTTCGAGAAATGTCTGCACCACGGTGGGCGAACTCGGCGCCCGGACGATCTCGGCATGCCTCAGTTCACGCGTGAGGTATAGGTCGTAGGCGCTGCCCTTGCCGACCGCGATGCGGTGGCCCGCACGGTCGACCTCGTCGTTGTCTTGCAGCGGCGATCCGTCGCGCACCAGATAGCTGCCTTCGATGAGCACGTAGGCATGGGTGAATGCGATCTGCGCGCCGCGGACCGGGTCGATGGCGAAAAAACCTATGTCCGCCTTCTCCTCGGCGACCGCCTCGACCGACTTGCCTGCGGTGTCGAACACGACCAGATCGAGGCCGACGCCCAGGCGCTGCGCGAAGGCACGCGCCAGATCGATCGACACGCCCACCGGCTCGCCCGTGGTCTTGTCCCGGTTCGCCAGGATCGGGTTGCCCAGGTTGATGGATGCGCGCAGTGTGCCGTGCGGCACGAACGCCTGGAGGATGGTGGGGTCGAGGGGCATGCGGTTCCTGGTCAGGTCTTGAGAAGGCTGCTGATCTTCTTCAGATTGCGCAGCGTGCTGGAAAGATGTTCGTGCATCGTCTTCGATGCCTCTTCGTTGCGACCGCGTTCGAGCAGGCCGAGCAGATGGAGATGCTGCTTGCAGTGCTCCTTGTAGCGGCTGCGGTCCTGCATCGATCGGTAGGAAAGCAGACGGCGTACGCGATTGACGCGACGAATCGTGTCGATGAAGAAAGCGTTGCCCGATCCCTCGACCAGCGACTCATGAAAGCGCACGCCGCGGTCGTGAAGTTGATCGGCCGTGTCGGTCTCGATGCCTCCTTCGAGCAGGTGCTTCTCGGCGGCGCGGCATCGCGCGATCACGTCCGGGGCCAATCGATAGTTCGGCTCCAGCAGCGCGGCCGGCTCGAGTGCCAGGCGAAGCCGGTAGGACTGGAGCAGGCTGTCCGCCGTCGTCAGCATCGACGAGAAAGCCCAACCATAGCCTGGCTTCTTCTCGGCCCAACCTTCGTTGGCGATGCGCCCTAACACAGCATTGAGCTGCGCCGGCGTCAGCTGGTAGCGCTGCTTCAGGAGCGCCTCGGAGAACGCCTCGGGCAGCACGCCACGCAGGCGATCGTCCGCGATGCGGAAGTAGACGTCGGTGACGACATTCGATTCGTCCAGGCCCAGTTCGTCGACCAGGGCGCGAGCCCCGTCGCCGATCGGCTTGACGAGGAAATAGCCGCGGTTCGGCTGGCGGGTCAGCACCCCCTTTTCGGCGAGCAGCGACAGCGCCTCGTTCACCGGCGAACGGGACACCCGAAGACGGTCCGCGAGAAGCTGCGCCGGCAGGTGCGCCCCCGCCGGCAAGGCGTCTGCCTGAATGAGATGGAGGATCTGCGATGAAATGGATTGTTCGGTCCGCATGGAGACGAATTCTCCGGCCTTTTCAGCGGCTCAAACGCCCGTGGCCGCGGACCCATGTCGCTGCACCATGCGCCGCAACGTGGAGGGGATCACGCCCCCGGCCTTGAGCAACTCGACCTCGAGTTTTGTCTCGACGGCCGCCGTCAGGTCGTGGCGCTCGGTGCGGCCATCGGCGCGATGCACGATGACCGGCACGCGCCCGCGCGGCACGATGTCGGCGGGCTGCGCGTCGATCTCGAGGCGGTCGCCCGCCACGAGGCTCAACGTGAAGGGCGTCATTTCGGGCGGCATGCGCAGCGGCAGCACGCCCATGCCGATGAGGTTCGAGCGGTGAATGCGCTCAAAGCTGTTGGCCAGCACGGCGCGGACTCCCAGGAGCCGCTGGCCCTTGGCGGCCCAGTCGCGCGACGATCCGGTGCCGTAGCGCTCCCCGGCGACCAGCACCACCGAATCGCCCGACGCGCGATAGCGTTGGGCGGCATCCCAGAGCGACACGATCTCACCCGTGGGCACGTGCAGCGTGTGCGCCACCGGAGCGCCCGGCGCCAACAGGTTCTTCAGAGTCTTGCTGTGGAATGCGGCCCGCACCATGACCTCCCAGTTGCCGCGCCGCGAGGCAAATACGTTCAGGTCGTTGCGGTCGTCGCCGCGCGCGACCAGAAAGTCCGCCACCAGGCTGTCCTTGGGGATCGCGCTGGCCGGTGAAATGTGGTCCGTCGTGATGTCGTCGCCCACCACGAGCAACGGGTAGGCGCTGTAGTGGCCCAGCAGGCTGCCTTCCGAGAGTTCGGCGAAGGGCGGCCGGCGCAGGGCGGTGGAGGTCGGATCCCAGGGGTACAGCTCGGTGTCGGGTGCCGCCAGTTCGTGCCACAGCGGATTGCGCGTGGCGATCGCGAAGGCCTGCCGGTAGTCGGCCGGCGCCTGCGACTGCCGCATCACGGCGTCGACCTCGTCTTGCGAGGGCCACACGTCCCTCAGGTAGACCGGCTCGCCATCGGCGGCGACCTGGATCGGGTCCACGCGCAGGTCGCGCTCCGCATCGCCAGCCAGCGCGAAGGCGATCACCAGCGGTGGCGACATCAGAAAGCCGAGGTCCAGATCCGGATGTACCCGCCCGGGAAAATTACGGTTGCCCGAGAGCGCCGCCACCGGATGGATGGCGCCGCGGCCCATCGCGTCCTGAATGGGCGCGGGCAGCGGGCCGGAGTTGCCGATGCAGGTGGTGCAGCCGTAGCCGACGATGTCGAAGCCCACCGCCGACAGGTCTTCCGTGAGGCCCGCGCGCGCCAGGTACGCGGCGGCCGCCGGCGAGCCTGGACCGAGCGAGGTCTTGACCCACGGCGGCGCCTTCAGCCCGAGCGCGCGCGCCTTGCGGGCCACCAGGCCCGCGGCGATCAGAAGGCGCGGGTCCGAGGTGTTGGTGCAGCTTGTGATGGCGGCGATGGCCACCGGGTAGCGCGGCATGTGCGCATCGGCGAGCCGCGGCTGGAAATCCAGCGCGCGCAACGCCGCGGCCGCTTCGCCGAAACCGAGCAGGTCCTGCGGCCGTCGCGGGCCGGCGATCTGCATGTCGATCGCGTCGAGGTCGATGTGGATGCTTCGCGTGTAGACCGGTTGGGCCTGCGGGTCGAACCACAGGCCCGCCGCCCGGTGGTAGGCCTCGACCCGCGCGATCTGGGCCTCGGCGCGGCCGGTCTGGCGGAGGTAGTCGAGGGTGCGGGCGTCGACCGGAAAGAAGCCGGTCGTCGCGCCGTATTCCGGCGCCATGTTGGCCACGACGCTGCGGTCGCCGGCGGTGAGCGTCGAGACGCCGGGGCCGTGGAACTCCACGAACTCGCCCGAGACGCCGATGGCGCGCAGGCGCTGCGTGACGGTCAGCGCCAGGTCGGTGGCCAGCACGCCGGGCCGCAGAGCGCCCGTGAGCTTCACGCCGATCACGTCGGGAATGCGCAGCATCGTGGGCATGCCGAACATCACCGTCTGGGCTTCGAGTCCGCCGACGCCCCAGCCGAGAACGCCGATGCCGTTGACCATCGGCGTGTGGCTGTCGGTGCCGATCATCATGTCGGGCACCAGCCAGCGTGCGCCGTCGCGCGCCTCGACGGCTACCACGGTGGCAAGCTGCTCGAGATTGATGGTGTGCATGATCCCCGTGCCCGGCGGGTTGATGCGCACGCCGCGTAGCATCTTCGACGCCCAGCGCAGGAACGAGTAGCGCTCGGCATTGCGCCGGATTTCAAACGCCATGTTGACTTCCGGCGCGTCGCTCCGGGCAAACGCCTCGACCGCCAGCGAGTGATCCACCGACACGTCCACCGGCAGGCTGGAGTTGAGCACCGACGGGTCGACCCCGGCTTCGGCCAATGTGCTGCGCATTGCAGCCAGGTCGACCAGCGCCGGCGTGCTGGTCGTGTCGTGCATGAGGACGCGGCCGGGCTGGAACGCAATCTCAGATTCGCTCGTTCCAGTCTCCGGCCAAGCCAGCAGGGCTGAAATGGCTTGCACTCGCTCCGCGCCTTCCATGTTGCGTGCCACGTTTTCCGTCAGCAGGCGTAGCACCACCGGCATGCGGGCCAACACAGGCCCGCACAGCGTAGGCAAATCAACTGCAAGAAAGGTGCACTCACTGATGTGGATCGAACGAATCGGCGTGGTCTCAGTGTTTTCCATGAGAGCATTTTGCATTTGTCATTCGTAAAATGCAATTAAGTGCTAACCCGCGGACTCGCTTGGACTGCCACATCGCGGCTTTTGAAAGTTACCCGTGACCCTGTTTCGACCCTCTTCCGCTTCTCTGAAGCCCGCCAGTCCAGCGAGGCGCCAGACGCTGCTCCATGGCTTCGCACTGGGCGGCGCCGCGCTGCTAGTCCAAGCCGGATGCGCCGCTCCCGGCGCGTCGCTCCTTCCCCGTTCGCCCCAAGGAAATCCCATGTACGCCTACGTCGGCAGCCGAACCACCCGCGAGCGCAACGCGCGCGGCGACGGCATCAGCATCTTCAGAGTCGACACCGCCAACGGAACGCTAGAGCCCGTCGACCTCGTTCGCGGCCTGGTCAATCCTTCGTTTCTCGCGCTGAGTGCCAATGGCGAGTTCCTCTACACCGTGCACGGGGACGAGAGCGAGGTCAGTGCGTTCAAGGTCGATCGGCGCACCGGCCTGCTGCACTTCGTCAACCGCCAGGACACCCAGGGCAAGAACCCGGTGCACCTGGCGCTCGACCCCACGGGGCGGTTCATGGTCGTGTCGAACCATATCGGCGCAAGCCTGGCCGTGTTGCCGGTGAATGCGGACGGATCGATCGGCGCGCTCACGCAGCTCGTGAAGCTCGAAGGCGCGATCGGGCCGCACCGCGTCGAGCAGAAACAGGCCAAGCCGCACTTCAACCCCTTCGACCCCACCGGCCGCTATGTGATCGTGCCCGACAAGGGGCTGGACCGCGTGTTCGCCTTCCGCTTCGACCAGGGGCGGTTGTTGCCGGCCGCAGCGCCCTTTGCGCAGACGCGCGAAACCGCCGGGCCACGCCATCTGGCCTTTCACCCGACGCGGCCCGTCGCATATGTGGTCAACGAACTCGACTCGACCGTTACTGCCTACCGGTTCTCGCCCGGCACCGGCGCACTGGAGCCGTTCCAGCTGCTTTCCGCACTGCCCGAGACCTTCACCGGCAACAGCCGCGCCTCCGAGATCCAGATCGACGCGCGGGGCCGCTTCCTGTACGCCTCCAACCGAGGCCACGAGAGCATCGCGGTGTTCGGCATCGATGCCTCGACCGGTGCGTTGAAGTTCATCGGGGCCGACGCCACCGGCGGCAAGACGCCGCGCTTTTTCACGCTCAGTCCGGACGGCCGCTTCATGTTTGCGCTGAACGAAGACAGTGATTCGATCGTCACGTTGGCGGTCGACCCGAGCACCGGGGCGCTGAAACCGACCGGCGCCAAAGTGTCGTCGGGCAGCCCCGTCTGCATGGTGTTCTCCGTTTGAGGCGCGCCTTGCACCCATCCCTCGACAGTCCGTCGCCCGCGCCCCGTCAACCCGCTCACATCCACCAAGGAACCCGCATGCCATCGTTTCAACGCCGCGCGCTCTTGTGCGCCTTCGCAGGCATCGCCTCGCTGCCCCTGCCTGCACTGTCGCAGGACTATCCCTCCCGCCCCGTCACCATCGTCGTTCCCTTCTCCGCCGGTGGCGGCGTCGACGCCATGGCGCGGCTGCTCGCGGAGAAGCTGCGGGTGTCGCTCAAGCAGTCGGTGGTGGTCGACAACCGGCCGGGTGCGAGCGGCATGCTCGGCGCGAGCTTTGTGGTCAAGGCCAACCCCGACGGCTACACGCTGCTGCTCGGATCGGCGGGCGAAACCGCCATCAATCCGCTGGTCTACAAGGGCAAGATGCAGTACGCGCCCGAGAAGGACCTGGCGCCCATCACGGCCGTGACGCGCGTGCCGAACGTGCTCGTCGCGAACCCGACGTTCCCCGCGAAGACCGTGGTCGAGCTGGTGGCCTATGCCAAGAAGAATCCGGGCAAGGTGACCTACGCCACCAGTGGGGTCGGCAACCCGCAGCACCTCAACGGGGAGCTGCTGCAGTCGCTCGCGGGCATCCAGATGCAGCACATTCCCTACAAGGGCGCGTCAAACCAGCTGGTCGATGTCGCCTCAGGCAATGTCGACGTGACCTTCGTCAGCCTCGCGGGTGCAACGCCCTTCATCAAGGGCAACCGCGTGAAGGCTCTGGCAGTGACGTCGGCCAAGCGCGCCAGTTTCGCTCCGGACATTCCGACCATCGCGGAATTCGCACCCGCCGCGTCCTACGACCTGGACAACTGGTTCGGCCTGTTCGCACCGGCGAAGACGCCACCGGCCGTGCAGGCCAAGCTCAACGAAGCCGTCACCGCGGCGCTGCGCGACCCCGACCTCGTCAAGCGACTGCTCGAGCAGGGCGGCGAAGCCATGCCGCTCTCGCAAACCCAGTTCCGCGACTTCATCAAGACCGAGACCGTGAAGTACGCACGCATCGTCGACAGCGCAAAGATCGTTGCCGAATAACGCTCACCCATCGCACCACCGGAGACACCCATGAACCTCTCGATCGCCACGACCCGCCGCGCCCTTCTCGGCGCATCCATCGCCACGGCACTGCTCGGCTTCACCGCGGCCCCTGCCTTGGCCCAAGCGCCCATCGACCTGAAGATCATGGCACCCGCCGGCCCGGGCGGTGGCTGGGACAGCGCGTCGCGTTCGCTGCAGCAGGTGCTCACCGCGACCGGCGCCGCGAAGAACGTGCAGGTCGTCAACGTGCCGGGCGCCGGCGGCACCGTCGGCCTGGCGCAGTTCGTCAACAACGCCAAGGGCGACGGCAGCCAGCTCATGGTGATGGGCATCACGATGGTCGGCGCGGTGCTGACGAACAAGTCACCGGTGGGGCTGGACGCGGTCACGCCGATCGCCCGCATGACCGGCGACCCGCTGGTCGTGGTCGTTCCTGCCAACTCGCCGCACAAGACGCTCAAGGACCTGGCCGCGGCGGTGAAGGCCGACACGTCCAAGGTGGTCTGGGCCGGCGGCTCGGCCGGCGGTGCCGACCACATCCTGGCCGGCCTGGTGGCGAAGGAGGCCGGTGGCGACGCCGCCAAGCTGAACTACGTGCCCTTCTCCGGCGGCGGCGAAGCGCTGGCCGAGATGCTGGGCGGCCGCGTCACGGCTGGCGTGTCCGGCTACAACGAGTTCGAAAGCCAGATCAAGGCCGGCAAGCTGCGCGCGCTCGGCGTCTCGACGGCCACACGCATCGCAGGTGTCGACGTGCCGACGCTGAAGGAACAGGGAATGAACGTCGAGGTCGTGAACTGGCGCGGCGTGGTGGCGGGCCCGGCCATCAGCGCGGCGCAGAAGGCCGTCCTCGTGGCCGCGGTCGACAAGGCGCTGAAGTCGCCCGAGTGGGCCAAGATCTCGAAAGCCCGCGGCTGGGACGATGCCTACCTCGACGCCGACGCCTTCGGCGCGTTCCTGAAGTCCGACCAGCAGCGCGTGAAGGAAGTTCTCACCACCATCGGTCTGGTCAAGTGAGCGAGCCCCAGACTCACGGACCTGGATGGCACGCCCTGGCCACGGTGGCGGGCGCGCTCTTCGTGCTCGCTGCCGTCATCGCCTATGACGCCTCGCTCATGGCACCCGCGCAGGCCGTGGGCATCGGCCCGACGCCGGCCATGCGCATGGTGGCGCTGCTGCTGGTGGTCCTGGGCATCGCGCACGTGGTCGCGGCGCTGCGCCTGCGTGCGACGCGGCGCGGCGCTCAGACCGGAGAACTCGATGCTGTGCTCAGCAACCGCGCGGCGCTCGGATGGGTGCTCGGCGGCCTGGTCGGGATGATCGCCATCCTGCAATTCGGCGGCGGCTTCGTCATCGGGTCGACATGGCTGTTCGTCGCGACGGCGCGCGCCTTCGGCCAGCCGATCCGCATCAAGTCGCCGGCCATCGGCTTCGCCCTCGCGGCGGTTGTCTTCGCCTTCTTCACGCAGGCATTGTCTCTGTCGCTTCCGACAGGGCCGCTCGAGCGCCTGTTCCTCGGTTAAAGAAACGACATGGAAGTCTTCACACTCCTCGGGCAGGGCCTGCTGGTCGCCATCCAGCCGGGCAACCTGCTGTTCGCCGGCATCGGCGTGCTGCTCGGCACGCTGGTGGGCATCCTGCCCGGCATCAGCCCTTCGCTGACCGTGGCGCTGCTGCTGCCCATCACTTTCAAGCTGGACCCGACGGGTTCCATCATCATGTTCGCGGGCATTTATTTCGGCGGCATGTACGGCAGCTCGACGACCGCGATCCTTCTGAACACACCCGGCGAGGCGGCATCGATCGCCACCGCGATCGAAGGCCACAAGATGGCCAAGGCCGGCCGCGGCGGACCCGCACTGGCGACTGCCGCCATCGGCTCGTTCGTCGCGGGCCTGATCGCCACCATCGGCATCTCGGTGCTGGCGCCGTGGCTCGTCGATTTCGCGGTGCAGTTCGGGCCGTGGGACTACTTCGCGCTGATGGTGTTGGCCTTCATCACCGTGTCGGCTACCTTCGGCGATTCGGTGCTTCGCGGCATCACGAGCCTGGCGTTGGGCCTGGTGCTGGGCCTGGCCGGCATCGACAAGCTCACCGGCCAGGCGCGATTGGCATTCGGCGTGCCGTCCCTGCTTGATGGCGTGTCGATCACGACGCTGGCGGTGGGCCTGTTCGCGATGGGTGAAACGCTCTTCATCGCCTCCCGCTTCACCGGGGTGCAGGAGAAGATCGAAGCCGTGCGCGGATCGCTGTGGATGACCAAGGAGGATTGGAAGCGCTCCTGGAAGCCCTGGCTGCGCGGCATCGGGCTGGGCTTTCCGATCGGCGCGCTGCCCGCGGGCGGCGCCGAAGTGCCGACGCTGTTGTCTTACACCCTCGAACGCCGGCTCGCCGTGAAGCCGGAGGAGTTCGGGAAGGGCGCCATCGAAGGCGTGGCCGGTCCCGAGGCCGCCAACAACGCGGCAGCGACCGGCACCCTGGTGCCGCTGCTCGCACTGGGCCTGCCGACATCCGCCACCGCCGCCATGATGCTGGCGGGCTTCCAGCAGTACGGCCTCGTGCCCGGTCCGCTGCTGTTCGTGACCAATGCCGACCTCGTCTGGGGCCTGATCGCCAGCTTCTTCATCGGCAACCTGATGCTGCTGGTGCTTAACCTTCCGCTCGTTGGCTTGTGGGTGCGCTTGTTGAAGGTGCCGCAGCCATGGCTCTATGCCGGCATTCTGGTGTTCGCCGTCATGGGCACGCTCGCCGCGAACCCGTCGACGGTCGAACTGGTGATGCTCGTGACCTTCGGCATCTGCGGCTACCTAATGCGATGCTGGGATTACCCGGTCGCGCCGATGATCGTCGGGCTGATCCTCGGCCCCATGGCGGAGAGCCAGTTCCGGCGCGCCCTGCAGATCAGTCTGGGCGATGGGCTGGTGTTCTTCAAGCATGCCGGATCTGCCACGCTTCTCGCACTCGCCTTGTTCGCGTTGGTGGCGCCGCTGATCTTCAAGGGTTTAAGGCGTTTCAAAGGTGGCGATGAGTAATGTGCCGACTGCGCATCTTCAGCGCCACGGCGCGGCTTGGGTGTCACGTTCAGAACGGCAGCGGTCGACCGAGTGCCTGGGTGTAGAACGCGTCGAAGAAATCCAGCGCCGGGCGCGACGGCACGGGGCCCGGGGCGATGCTGTCGCCGATGAACAGCGCCGGGCTGCTCGGACCGATGAATTCCGGCCAGGCCACGAGACCGTCTCCGTTCGGATTGCCACTGCGTGCGAAGTTGACAAGGTAGCTCGATGCGGCATCGGCGATGCGACGATCGGTCACGTCATAGGGCCGCGCGGGCAGCCCGCGGTCGAGGTTGTTGTAGAAGTAGACCTGTTCCAGGGAGTGGTAGGCGCCGAATTTGGCGGGTGGATCCTGTTCGTTGAATTTCTGGGTCGGGTAATAAGCCGGGCGCCGGTTGAAGTGGTAGAGAAAGGTCTTGGCCTTGCGCTGAGCCGCATGCGCACGGGCCAGCGTCCACGGCTGCCAAGCGAAGAGGTTGTCGCGCAATGGCGCGTACGCCATGGCCAGCACGTCGGCATCGCTGCTCACCGGATAGACCGCCTTGAACTGATCGGCAAACGAGCCGTAACGTGCGGATGCCGCGTTGTTGTAACCCGCGAGCGTGGTGGCGAAGGGGGCATAGGGCGTGCCCTCGTCGGCGTTCCAGCCCACCAGCAGCGGTACGTCATGCGTCTTTCCCTGAACCAACAGTCGGTCGAGCTGGTCCGGCGCGACCACGCCATCGACGATCGTGCCGACGAAAGATCCCGTG
Source organism: Variovorax sucrosi (assembly GCF_051216635.1). Classification (NCBI taxonomy): domain Bacteria; kingdom Pseudomonadati; phylum Pseudomonadota; class Betaproteobacteria; order Burkholderiales; family Comamonadaceae; genus Variovorax; species Variovorax sucrosi. The sequence goes on from NZ_JBPJZU010000006.1 coordinate 274,380, forward strand.
CCGGCCATAATCTGCTGCGGAGTTTTCGCGCGTAGCGCTGCCAGGTCGGCAGCGCCCAGATTGGCGGCAAAGATGCTGCCCGCAGCCTCAGCCTGCACCAGCGTCGTGTTCGACGCGCCAGCCGGCAGGTTGGCGAAGCTTTCGATCACGAGCTTGTGGAACAGCTTGTCCGCGTGCGGCGAGCCGAGCAGCACGCTGGCCATGCCGGATCCGGCCGATTCGCTGTACAGCGTGACGTTCGAAGGGTCACCGCCGAAGCCCGCGACGTTGGCCTGGACCCATTTCAGCGCCGCGATCGCGTCGAGCAAGGCGTAGTTGCCCGACACCTTCTCCGTCGATTCGGCGCTGAGCGCTGGATGTGCGAGAAAGCCAAGGGGGCCGACGCGGTAATTCAGCGTGACTACCACCGCGCCTTTATCCGCCAGACCGGTGCCGTTGTAGTTGGCCTGCGAGCCGGCGCCGAGCTGATAGCCGCCGCCATACAGCAACACCATCACAGGTCGCTTCTCGGTCGCACGGCCGGCGCCGGTCCAGACGTTCAGATAAAGGCAGTCTTCGCTCTGCGCATCGATGGGTTGGTAGAGCAGTGAGCCGGGTTGGCCCGCGGGCCGGTTGCCCTGGTGGCAGGCTGGCGAGAACGCGTCGCTGCGCCGCACGCCGGTCCAGGCGACGACCGGTGCGGGCGCGGCCCAGCGCAGTGCACCGACCGGTGGAGCTGCGAAGGGGATGGCCTTGAAGACGCGCGTGGAGGCGCTTGATTCGGGCGCCGCAGCCACGCTGCCTCCGGTGACCGCGACGATGTCGTTCCCGGCGTCGTAGTGCGCGTCCGATCCGCCTCCGCAGGCAACGGCAAGGCCGGCGGTGAACAGTGCGGGAGCCCAGTGGCGGAATCCGGGAAGGATGGGGTGCTTGGCTTTCACGGTTACTGTCCTTTGTCTCTTGGTTTTGGTGTCCGCTTTGGACTTCTTGGTCCGGGCACGCACGCGGCATCGCTGCCATGCCGATCTGAACATCATGCGTAAGCGGATGATCAGTGTGCGTTGTTGTTTGAATGTCAGTCTCTAGGGCAACTACTTACAACCATCTATCTTCCGATCCGCCATCGGCGAGCGCTTCAAGTTCCAGTGCCATCAACCACTCGGGCGAGGCCCAGGATGGGCGTCTTGGGCCGCAGGATGGTGTTCAGGGTTAACGATGAAGCACCCGCACACACCCTGCGCTACGATTTATCTCCAAGCAGTACGCATACATATCATGTGTGTGCAAATGGAGTGGACTTTGGAGCGCTTGGCGACTTCGACCGCTGTCTCCCCTCGCGCGATGGTCTCGATGAATAGCCGACCTGCCTGTTGCATGTCGGCCGACGGAGTGAACACGATGTCAATGACACGACGCCAGATTGCCTTTGGAGCTCTCGGTGGAGGGGTTCTCACCGGCTGCGGCACGCTGCCGAGTGCTCTCGGTGAAACCTCGGCAGATCGACTGGCCCGGATTGGTTCGGCGCTCGGAGCCGAAGTCGACAAGCACACCTTTGCCGGGGCGGTTTCCATCGTTGCCCGAGGTGGCAGGCTGGTGCACCACGAGGCGGTTGGTTTCCTGGACGCCGCCAAGACCCGACCCATGACCCGTGACGCGCTCTTTCGCTGGGCCTCGATGACAAAGCCGGTGACGTCGGTCGCGGCATTGATGCTGGTGGAACAGGGCCGGATGAAACTGAGCGATCCCATCACGGACTGGATGCCGGAACTGAGGGATTTGCGAGTCGAAACGCCGTCGGGCGATGTGCCGCTCGCGCGCCCCGTCACTGTGCAGGACCTCTTGATGCACACCTCGGGCTTTGTCTATGGCCGTGCCAGTCCATCGCCTCGAATCGGCAAGATGCACATCGATCTGGACATCGAGGCGCTCGCGACCGACCTGTCCAGCGACGAGATGCTTCGACGGCTCGGGACCATTCCCCTGGCTTTCCAGCCCGGGACGACCTGGAATTATTCGATCTCGACCGATGTGCTGGGGCTGCTGATCGAGCGCGTGGTCCGTCAAAGATTGGATGCCCATCTGCAGCAGACACTGTTAGGCCCGTTGGGCATGGAAGAGACGGCATGGTGGGTGTCATCATCTCGGCGTGGTCGACTGGCCGAGGCGCTCGACAGCGACCCTTTGAAGACGCCGATGCTCAGCGGCTACAGGACGGAAACAGACCCCGCCGAGCGCACGTACTTGAAGGGCGGCGATGGCCTGATCGGTCCGGGGACCGACTATCTGCGCTTTGCTCAAATGGTGCTCCGTGGCGGCACCGACGGCCGCACGCGCTACCTGTCTCGCAAGACGGTGGAGTTCATGCTTGCCGATCATCTCGCGGGTATAGCCGGAGCCCCGACGGCGACCACGGGTCCAGGGTATGGCTTCGGACTGGGGTGGGGGGTGCGCTTGCGCCAAGGTGGGGGGTGGGCGCCAGGCAGCGTCGGTGACGCCATGTGGGCGGGCATCTGGGGCACGAGCTTTTGGATCGATCCGCGTGAGCAGTTGGTCGGCATCCTGATGGTCCAAGCGCCGGCGACACGAATCCACACACGCATTCTCATGAAGAACCTGGTGTACGGCGCAGTGTCATGACAAGCCGCGCCAGGCGTCGAGATGGCTTGGTCAGCGGTGTCACGAACACCAGTGCCATCACGCCCGAGACCAGTTCCAGCGCCCGCGGGTAAACGATGAGCGCACGATCCCCGAGAACTCCTAAGATTTAGCCATCTAGTACGCATTCAAATGATTTGTATGGAAACTAATATCAAACGCAATCAACGTCAGGCTCTTTCCGAAGCACCGTCGGATGAGTATTCGCCTGCTCACGGGCTGCGGGCCATGTTTGACCAGGTGAGCCCCATCACGGCTTCCGACGAGGAGATCCAAAATGCTGTCGCTGAAGCGGATCTACCTGCACTGATGGCGACCCTGGCCATGATCACGGGTGACACCTCCCTGATCGCGCCGGATCTCAAGCCCTCGTTGCCTCCCATGACGACGGTGATCGCGCCGCAAGGCGGAATGGATGCCCAGGCGCAAGAAAAGGCAAGGCGCCTCGCGGTGACGGCGCTCATACGCCACCGCGATGCGGGGTCCCAGCGGGGCGCGGCACCTTCGCCGGCGCTCGTCGACGAATGCGTGAAGTTCCTCATTCGCGGAGACATCGAGGAATTCCGGTCGCTGCTCGAGCATGAGCTGGGCATTGCGCAAGACCTCGGTGCGCCCGGCTGGACGCAGCCCGAGATTGCGCCGACGACCGCCTTCCGCGTGGCTGTGATCGGGGCTGGTGTTTCCGGCATCGCGTCGGCGTATCGCCTGCAGCAGGCGCAGATGGATTTCACCGTGTTCGAGAAGAACGACGAAGTCGGCGGCGTATGGTGGGAGAACCGTTACCCTGGCTGCCGGCTCGACACGCCCAACTTTGCTTACAGCCTGTCCTTTGCGCAGAAGCCGGACTGGCCGCAGGAGTTCTCCTTGCAACCGGAAATCCACGCCTATCTGGCCCAGGTGGCAAGCACTGCGGGCATGCGTGCTCGGATTCGCTTCGGTACATCGGTCGAATCGATGCGCTTCGAGGAAAGTCGGGCGACGTGGACCCTGGAGATCAGGCAGCCGACCGGCACCGTCGTGGAAGAAGAGTTTCATGCGGTCATCACCGCAGTGGGCATCCTCAACCGCCCCAGTCTTCCGGATATCCCCGGCCTGGAAAGTTTCCAGGGGCAGGTCGTGCATTCCGCCGCCTGGCCGGAGGACCTGGACCTGAAGGGCAAGCGGGTCGCCCTGGTGGGCACCGGTGCCAGCGCTTTCCAGATCGGTCCCTCCATCGTCGATACGGTCGACGAACTGAAGGTCTTCCAGCGAAATCCCCCGTGGTTGCTGCCCACGCCGATCTACCACAGTGACATCAAGCCGGGCATGCTCTGGCTGTTGAATCACGTGCCCTATTACGGCCGGTGGTTCCGCTTCTGGCAGTTCTGGATCGCCATTGAAGGCCGTTTGCCGCTGACCGAGGTCGAAGACGATTGGGACCATCCCATCTCGGTGGGCCGCGCCAATGAGGCGTTGCGCCAGGGCTGTCTGGAATCGCTGGCGCGCCAGTTCGTGGACCGGCCAGACCTCTTGGCCAAGATGACGCCCAACTACCCGCCTGCCGCCAAGCGCATGCTTCGCGACAACGGGGCCTGGGCCGCTATGCTCAAGAACCCTCATGTGGACCTCAACACCACATCGATTTCGTGCATCAGCGCCAGCGGCATCGAGACCAGCGACGGTCTGCTTCACGAGGTCGACGTGATCGTCTGCGCCACCGGCTTCAAGGCGGCCGACTTCCTTTGGCCCATGAAAATCACAGGTCTCGATGGCCGCGACCTGCACGAAGACGTCTGGCAGGGCGATTGCAGAGCCTACCTGGGCATCACCGTCCCGGGCTTTCCAAACCTGTTCATGACCGGTGGTCCCAATACCGCCGTGGTGATCAACGGCAGCGCCATCTTCTCTTCGGAGTGCCAGGTCGAGTACAGCATGCGCGCGATCGGTCACCTGCTTCGCACCGGCCACAAGGCGATGGATTGCAAGGAGAGCCCATTCACTGAGTACAACGACTGGGTCGATCAAGGCAACCTGAAACGCGCCTGGGGCGCGGCCCGGACCAGCAGTTGGTACAAGAACAGCAAGGGGCGCGCGTCGCAGACCTGGCCGTTCGGGCTGCTCGATTATTGGAAGGTCACCGGCAAATTCTGCGCCGATGATTACGCCTTCCTCGATTGACACCACATCTCCCATGGCATCCAAACGCATTATCCAACTCGACGGCCTTCCCGGCTTCCTTTTCCGGCGCCTGCATCAGCTGGCGGTCGCCCGCTTCACAGCGGACATGAGCGACGTCGGCTTGACGCCAGTCCAATGGGCAGCGCTGGTGGCCGCTTCGCAAAGCCCGGGCCTCGACCAGGTCACCTTGTCCAAAGCGATTTACATCGACACCTCCACGATTGCAGGGGTGCTGGACCGGCTGGAGGCACGCGGCTTGATTCAACGTACGCCGTCGCCGGACGACCGACGGGCGCGACAGCTGTACGTGACGGACGAAGGTGCTGAGCTGTTGGCGGCTGCTGCGGCCGCCATGGGCGGCACGCAGGAATGGCTGCTCGGGCCACTCTCCGCCACCGAGCGAAAGACATTCATGAAGCTCATGCTGAAGGTCCTCGAGCGGCGCGACTAGCGCTCACCCTCGGACGAGACATTAAAAAAAAGGAGACCCACATCATGTTGGCTGGACAAATATTGAACGGGCTTGTCACGGGTGCGATGTATGCGTTGGTGGCGATAGGCTTCTCGCTGGTCATCGGCACGCTCGACAAGTTGAACTTCGCGCACTCCGAGGTCTTCATGTTGGGTGGTTTCATTGCGCTCGTCACCGTGAGCTACATGCCGTGGGAGCTCGCCATCCTGGTGATCTTCCTCGTGGGCGGGCTGCTCGGCCTTGCGACCGAGTTCATCGCTTTTCGCCGCTTCCGCTCGGCTGAGGGAAAGATCACGGCAGCGCTGGCTTCGATGGCTATGGGCCTGATCATCACGGACCTTGCGCACAAGTGGTGGGGTACCGAGCCGGTACCACTCAAGATCGAGAGCGAGTGGCTGCAGAAGGGGTACACGCTGTTTGGCGCCACCGTTCTCAACCTGCAGATCTTGATCCTGGCGGTCGCCTTCGTGCTCATGGCGATGCTGCATGTGCTGCTGCAGAAAAGCCGCATGGGGCGCCAGATCCGCGCGCTCGCCGAGTCGCCCGTCTCCGCATCCTTACTCGGCATCAACGTGCGGCGCGTGACCCAGACGGTATTCTTCGTGTCGTCGGCGCTGGCGGCCGTAGGCGGGTTCCTGGTGGCGCTGCGCAGCGGCGCTGCGAGCAGCGACATCGGAATGACGTTCGGGCTGAAGTCTCTCGCGATCATGGCGATCGGTGGCATGGGCGATTTGCGGGGTGCGCTCATTGGTGGGTTGCTGATCGGCGTGCTCGAGGCATTGATGTTCCAGGCCGGGCTCGGAAGGCTGGTCGAGCTGACGGCCTGGGTGGCCCTGATCCTCGTGCTCATGTTTCGGCCGAACGGCCTGTTCGGCGGCGGTGTGCATGGTCAGGAGCAGCGCGCATGATCGCCGACTACCTTTTCTTCACCGGCATCAACGTCCTTCTCGCGTGGAGCGTCTATGTCGTACTGATGACCGGCAGCCTCTCCTTTGCGCAGGGCATGTTCATGGCCGTCGGCTGCTATGCCGCCGGGGTGCTGACCGTCAAGTTCGGCTGGCCGCTGCTGCCTGCCACGCTCGCCGGCGCCGTCGCTGCATCCACAGTCGCGGCGATCATCGGCTGGCCCGCACTGCGCCTGCGGGGGGTCTACCTCATCCTCGTGACCATCGGGATCACGTTCTGCGGACGCGTTCTGCTGGAGAACATCGACTATGTAGGCGGTGTGGCCGGCTTTGGCGGCATGACGGGTGCCAGCTATGGCTCGGTGATGGTCGCCGTTGTGGCGGTCGGCATGGCCCTGTTCTGGATCTCTCGCAGCCCGATCCAGAGGACTTTCGACGCGGTGCGTGAGGACGACCGTGTGGCCGCGTCCATGGGCATCAATGTGCCGGTGGTGCGTCTGATCGGGTTTGCGAGTGGCGCCTTCATCGCCGCCGTTGCGGGCTCGCTGTATGGCCACTACATGAGCTTCGTCCGTCCGGAGAGCTTCGACGTGCTGCTGTCGGTCTATGTGGTGCTTTATGTGGTGCTCGGCGGCGTGAACAACATGTGGGGGGCACTCCTCGGCGCCACGGTCATGACCTTGCTGCCAGAGTACTTCCGTGTGTTGGCGCAGTGGCGCCCGACGGTCTTCGGCCTGGCCATCCTCTTGCTGTTGCTCTTCAAGCCTCAGGGGCTACTTTCTTTCAGGGCTTTGAGCTGCCGCTGGAAGAAGTCGGACGCCGTTCCTTCCGCGAGGCAGGCATGACCATGCACAACGTCTTGAGCGTCACCGCGCTTTGCAAGTACTTTGGGGGCGTCCGTGCGCTGGACGGACTGGACATGCAAATCCGTCGCGGGGAGATTCTAGGATTGGTCGGCCCGAACGGCGCCGGCAAGACGGCGCTGATCAACACCATCACGGGCTTCTATCGCGCCACCTCCGGCAGGGTCGAGCTCAACGGCGACGAGATCACTGGGCTGCCACTGCATCTCATCGGTCGCCTGGGTGTCGGTCGCACGTTCCAGAACATCCGTCTGTTCAAACGCATGTCGGTGCTGGAGAACGTCATGGTGGCGCGCAAGAGCCATGCGACGAATCTGTTCAGGTCGATCTTGCGGTCTGGATCGAGCCGCGTCGAACAGGATGAAGCGATGCGTTGGCTTGACTTGCTCAAGCTCGGCGACAAGGCCAATCAGTCGGCAGCATCGCTTTCCTACGGCGACGCCCGGCGGCTGGAGATCGCGCGCGCGCTGGCCGGGCGCCCGAAGTTGCTGCTACTCGACGAACCCGCAGCGGGGATGAACGAATCAGAGACTGGTCAGCTGATCGACGACATCCAGGTGCTCAGGCAGGAGGTCGACGCGATCCTCCTGGTCGAGCATGACATGCACCTGATCCGAAAACTCTCGGATCGGCTGGTGGCCATGGACTACGGCAAGAAGATCGCAGAGGGCAGGCCGGCAGAGGTTCTTGCGCACCCCGAAGTGCTCAAGGCTTATCTGGGTACCGAGGAATAAGGAGACATCATGAAGCAAGAGATTCTCTCGGTGCGCGGCCTGACCGCCAACTATGGCCCGATCCGAGCCCTGCGCGGTGTGACGCTGTCGGTGCGAGAGGGCGAGACGGTGGCGGTGGTGGGCGCCAACGGCGCGGGCAAGACCAGTCTCATGCGGGCAGTGTCCGGCATCCTCCCGATCACCGGCGGCGAAGCGATCTTCGATGGCCATCCGGTAGGACGGACCAAGGCACACCAGCTTGCACACCGCGGCATGTTGCACGTCCCCGAAGGTCGCGGCACGCTGCAGACGATGCGGGTGCATGAGAACCTGCGACTGGCCTGGGAAATCCGCCCTTGCAAGGTTGCGTTCGAGGAGGCGCTGGAGCGTGTGTACGCCCGGTTCCCTCGCTTGGCCGAGCGCAGCGACCAACTTGCCGGCAACCTGTCTGGAGGGGAACAGCAGATGCTTTCTGTGGCCCGGGCTATCGTCAATCGACCGCGCCTGCTGCTGCTCGACGAACCTTCCATGGGCTTGTCGCCTCTTTTCACCAACGAGGTGTTCAAGGCGCTCGCGGAGATCCGCGATGAAGGCGTCGCGATGCTGGTGGTCGAGCAGAACGTGTCGAAGGCGTTGCAGCTTGCGCATCGCGCGATGGTGCTGACGCAGGGCGAGATCGTGCTGGAGGGGCCTGCCCGGGAACTGGCTGGCGATCCGCGCGTGATGTCCAGCTACATGGGCCAGGAAGCGGAGGCCGTATGAGCGGCGCCGCGGGATCAGCGCGCGCGGAAGAGCTCTTCGGCATCGCCGGGCGTGCCTATGTGGTCACCGGCGCGGCCAGCGGTCTCGGAGCCGCCATTGCGGCCACGTTGGCGGCCAATGGTGCGCAGCTTCTGCTGTTGGACTCCCAAGAGCACGCACTGGCGGAAGCTGCGCAGGGGATCCGTGCCATGGGTGCCGAGGCCACCAGTGTCGTCGTCGATGTGACGGACGCAAACGGCGTAGGGCAGGCCATCGATCGGTTTGCCCGCGACTGCCGCCGGCTGGACGGGCTCTTCGCCAATGCCGGCGTCAGCGGGGGGCCGGGATTCGGCACCGCCGCCGGCGCCGCCACGGGGCGATTGGAGAACCAGGTTCCCGCGCAATGCCAGCGACTGCTGAACGTCAACCTGCTGGGCACCCTGAACTGCGTGCAGGCGGCGGTACCCTCCATGAAGCGCCAGGGCTGCGGCAGCATTGTCGTCACGGCGTCGATTTCGGGCCTGCATTCCGAGCCCTTCGTCTCGTATGCCTACGCTGCGAGCAAGGCAGCCGCAGTCCAGCTGGTGCGCCAGGCTGCGCTGGAACTCGCGCCGCATGGCATCCGGGTCAATGCGGTGGCGCCTGGCTTCATCAAGACCGGGATCGCCGGCGGCAAGCTGCACGACCCGGCCGTAGCGGACAGCCTGGTGCAGCGCATACCGATGGGTCGACTGGGCTTGCCCACCGAAATCCAGGGTGTCGCACTCCTGCTGGCCTCGGACGCCAGCGCCTACATGACGGGGTGCACGATTCCCATCGACGGTGGTGTGCTCCTCGGCGCCGCAACTCGCCCCGTCCAGTCGATGGAGGCTTCGGCATGACGACCCATTGGAAAGGCCGGACAGCGTTGGTCACAGGTGCCGCGAGCGGGATCGGCGCGGCCAGTGCCGAGCTGTTTGCCCGCGAGGGAATGAATGTCGTGCTGGCGGACATCCAGGCCGCACCGCTCGAAGCGCTGACGGCCCGCCTGCGGCAAGACGGACTGGCGGTGGCTTCGTGCGTCGTCGATGTGTCGGATGAAACTTCGGTGCGCCGGCTGGCGGACTTTGCCCAAGCGCAGTTCGGCCACCTGCATCTCGCCTTCAACAACGCTGGTGTGGCCATGCACGGGGTTCCGATGCACGAGATCCCTCCGGCCGATTGGCGGTGGGTGCAGGAAGTCAACGTGAACAGCGTGATCCACAGCATCCATCAGATCCTGCCTCGCATGATCGCGCACGGGGAAGAGGCCGTCTTTCTCAACACGGCGTCGATAGGTGGACTGCAGGTCAATCCTGCCTGGTTGACCGGGGCCTATTCGATGACCAAGTTTGCGGTGGTGGCCCTGAGCGAAGGGCTTGAGAACGAACTGCAATCCACGGCGGTGCGCGTGGCGGTACTTTGTCCAGGCGCCGTGTCCACCCACTTTGCCGACGCGCACACGCGACCCGAACGCCTGGGTGGCCCCACGAGTCGCCCGCAGCAGAAATTCCTGCGCGAGTCGCTGGCCCGAAATGGCGTGTCGCCTGAGTATGTCGCCCGTCGAATCTGGCGGGCCATTCAAGACAGGGAGTTCTACATCCTGACGGACGATCTGGCGCAGTCGGTCATTCAGAACCGGCACCGTCGCATCGAAGAGGCACTCAAGCGTGCAGCGCTGTTCCGCGAAAGCGAAGCGGTCGGACTGAATCAACATGACTAAAGCAGGAGACAACACCATGCAAGAGCAAAGAAGAGCCATTATTCGAGGCGCCGCAGCCGCACTGGCGGTATCGCTGGCGGGCAAGGCCAGCAGCCAGACGTCCAAGCCGCCGATCAAGATCGGGTTGATCACGCCGCTCACGGGCCCTTTGGCTTCCTACGGCAAGGCACAAGAAATGGTCATGAAGCTGGCCGTCGAGGATGTCAACGCGAAGGGCGGCGTCAACGGCAGCAAACTGCAGCTTGACGTTCAGGATTCGTCGACAGACCCGGGGCAGGCGGTGCTCCTGTTCCGGAAGTTCGCCGGTGAGGGGCATTTCGGCGTTGTGGGTCCGATGACCGGCACGCAGTGGGAAACCGTCAGCCCTCTCGCCAATCGGATCCAGATGCCAGCCATCAGCGCCAACGCGGTCAAGCCGGGCGTCACGGTTCGTCCCTGGACGATCCGCCTGCAGCCGGCAGACGATACCCTCATGCCCGAAGGCGTGAAGGCGTTCGTCGGCGCCTTCCCGAATGTGAAGAAGGTCGTCATCATGGCCGACGTCAGGGAGGCGTCCAGCAAAGCGAGTGCGGATGCCTACGTGGCGTTGGCCAAGCAGAACCGGCTCGAAGTCCTCGACATCGTCGAGTTCTCGTCACGCGCGACCGATTTCTCGGCCGCGGCCATTCAGATCAAGAGCCGCAATCCGGATGCCATCCTCGCGGCGGCTTTCCCAGCCCAGGCCATTCTGCTGGCGAAGGACCTTAAGACGCAGGGCGTCACGGTGCCGGTGCTGAACACCAGCATCCTGTGGACTGGCCCGTTCATCAACACGGTGGGCGATGTAGGGCGCAACTGGCATGTCATCGGTTTTGCCACGAATGAAGCGGGGCCCGCGGGCGCCAACGCTGGCGCCTACGCCAATCTGGTAGAGCGTGCTCAGAAACGCGCAGACGCGGCGATGGGCATCCCGTTCAACTTCTGCAACTGGGGCGTCTCTTACGACTCGGTGCTGCTATATGCCGACATCCTGCAGCGCTTGCGCATCGACGGGAACACAGACCCAGTCAAGGCTCGCGAGTCCATTCGCGACGAGTTCGTAAAGCTGAAAAATTTCAGCGGCGTTCAAACATACGCGTTTCGCGAAACGGGTGATGCGCACATCGCCGCGACCGTGTTGGCGGCCGACGTTGACCGAAAGGTTTGGAAGTATGTCGGCAAATGACTTAGACGGGTGTCGCAATTCCTATTGATCTGGAGCCGCAAATGTTGAGTACACGCCGGACAGCGCGTTATTGGACCGCTCTCGCAATTGCGGGAAGCCTTGGATTTTTCAGCATTTCTTCGACCAGCGCGCAAGACAAATACCCGTCTAAGCCGATCCGATGGATCGTCGGCTTTCCTGCAGGGGGCGGAACCGACTTTCTTGCTCGAACGATTGCGAACGCGATGTCCGAACAGATGGGTCAACCGATCGTCATCGACAACCGGCCCGGTGCCTCCGCGATGATTGGCGCTGAACTGGCCGCGCGGGCACCCGCAGATGGCTACACCGTGTGGTCTGGGGATCAGGCGACCCTGATCTTTAACCCGATGTTCTACAAGAAGGTCGCCTACAAGCTAGGCGACTTTCAACCCGTGGGCTTGATGGGGAAGTTCAACTTCGTCGTCTGCACAGGGGCGACCAGTGGGATCGAATCGCTGTCGAGCGCGGTGGACGCGGTCAAGAAGCGGAATGCCATGTTCAGCTATGGCTCCTCAGGGGCTGGCACGCCGCAGCACTTGGTCATGGAAATGTTCAAGAAGTCTGCAGGAATCGATCTCACGCATGTTCCCTATCGTGGCCTGCCGCCGGTCGTGCAGGACCTTATTGGAAATCAGATTCAGTTCGGGACCATCGACGTGGCTTCGGCGGAGGCTCAGACCAAGGCAGGAAAACTGAAACCGCTGGCGGTCACGGCACCGGTACGCCTGCCCAGCTTTCCTGAGGTGCCCACCATGAAAGAGCTCGGATACAAGGACGTGGAAATGTACGCATGGCAAGGGATGCTGGTGCCGGTGGCGACGCCGCGCCCGATCGTAGAGCAGCTGGCTGCCAATCTGCAAAAGGCGCTGCAGCGGCCGGACGTTCGGAACGCGCTGATGGAGAGCGGACTTGAAGTCATGCCAAGTTCTGCACAGGAGTTCGGCTCCTACATCGAGCAGCAAAGCAAGAGCTGGGGCGAGGTGATCCGCGCCAGTGGCATCAAGTTGGAAATGAACTAGGAGAGAACGATGAACAGCTCCATGACTCAGCGGCCAGCGCATATCGAGGAAGAAGAATGGGTGGTGCGCCAGCAACTGGCAGCGTGCTACCGGCTCGTCGGTCTGCACGGGTGGACCGACCTGGTCTTCACTCACATCTCGGCGCGCGTTCCTGGGCCGAACGACCACTTCCTGCTCAATCCGTTTGGGTCGGCTTTCGATGAGGTGACCGCATCCAGTCTGGTGCGGATCGATCTCGATGGAAATGTCGTCGATGGCTCGGGTACGCGGATCCACCCCGCCGGCTTCGTGATCCACAGTGCGGTCCATGGCGCCCGTGCAGACGCGGGTTGTGTCATCCACACCCACAGCACCGCTGGGATGGCACTTTCCATGTTGCAGGATGGGCTCCAGACCCTCTCCCAGCATGCGGCTCTTTTTCATGGCCGCCTTGGATATCATGAATATGAGGGATTCGCACTGGATCTCGACGAGCGCCGGCGGTTGGTCGTCGACTTGGCCGATCACCCTGCAATGATCCTTCGCAACCATGGGCTGTTGGTCGTGGGGCGTACCGTGCCAGAGGCATTCAGCATCTTGCACCACCTCGAGAAGGCCGCTCAGGCACAACTTTTGGCGATGTCTACTGGCGCGGAGCTTTGCCGCCCCTCGGAGGCCGTCAGCGTGAAGACAGCCGCTCAGGGCATCGGGGCGCCGGGTGCACCCTTCGGTGAAGTAGAGTGGCCAGCGATGCTCCGGCGGCTGGACCGCGTCGATCCTAGCTACCGCACCTGAGGCAGCGCCAGCCCGTGATGAAGATCGCTATCGTTGGTGCGGGCGGGATCGGCTCCTGCCTTGGTGCCGCGCTGTCGCGCGTGGCCGATGTCACGCTGATCTGCCGAGGGGCTCACCTTGCCGCGGTGCAGCAGCATGGCCTACGTGTGATCGGACCACAGGGCAGCACCGTTCACGATATTCGTGCAACTGACCGTCCCTCCGAGGTTGGGCCTGTGGACGTAATCGTTTCGTGCGTGAAGCTGTACGACCTGGATGCAGTCACGCACTTGACCTTGCCGATGGTGAGCGCGGATACCTTCGTTGTGCCCGCGCAGAACGGCGTCACGGCGCATGAGCAGATCGGCGCCATCGTGGGTCCCGAACGCGTACTCGGAGGCACGGTCTTCATGTCGGCTTCCATGGTGGAGCCCGGGACCGTCAAGCTCAGGAGTGCGGGAGCGAGCTTGACTTTCGGTGAGCTGAACGGTGTGTCGAGCGAACGTGTGCGCATCTTCGCAGAGCTGTGCGAAGCCGGAGGTGTTCGTGCCCATGTGCCCGACAACGTCCTCGCGCATCTGTGGCGCAAGTTTGTCGGGCTTGGCGGAGCAGCGGCACTGAGTTGCCTGTCGCGCATGAGCCTTGGCGAGATCCGCACCGATCCCCTGCTGCGCAAGCTGTTGCGTGACGGCATGGCGGAGGTCCTGTCGCTGGCGCAGGCCAAGGGAGTTCAGGTCGACGACTTGTTCCTTACGGACGCAATGGCGTTCGCGGACAGCGTAGCCGCCGACACGAGGATTTCCATCCTGGAAGACCTCGAAGCCGGAAAGCCGCTTGAACTCGAATGGATCACCGGGCATATCGTGCGTGAATCAGACGCTGCCGGGCTATCGGCGCCCATCAACGAAATGGCCTACGCGTGCAGTCGACACCTGGTCTCCGGTCGAACAGTGGCGCATGGGCCGCAGACGGTCGCTTAGATACCAATAACGACAGCTGAGATTTCGCCCGTTCTACTCACCAATTGCATAAGCCGACGTTGGAAGGTGGCCATGCTGAATCACTGGAGATCGACATGAATTTGATGGAAGCGACAACCTCGCCAGTGCGACTGCACGCCACGGCCGGGCCCGGTCAACCGGAGCCTACACCCGCGCTCGAAAAGCTCTATCGCGAGTTCGAACAAGAACTTCTCGTTCCCTTGTGGACGGAAATCAGCGGCCTTATGCCCTCCGAGCCGCGCAGCCGGGCTGTCCCCCACATCTGGAGGTGGCAGCGCCTGAACGAACTCGCGGCCGAGGCCGGCCGCATTGTGCCGGTGGGGCGCGGTGGCGAGCGGCGCGCGATCGCGTTGGCTAATCCGGCGCTGGACGGGCGGCCGTTTGCGACGCCCACCCTTTGGGCCGCCATTCAGTACCTACTGCCGGGCGAGAACGCGCCAGAGCACCGCCATTCCCAACATGCCTTCCGCTTTGTGGTGGAAGGTGAGGGGGTCTGGACAGTGGTCGGGGGAGATTCTGTCCGTATGTCACGCGGCGACTTCCTGCCGCAGGCCGGCTGGAACTGGCATGCGCACCACAACGCGGCCACGCAACCCATGGCGTGGATCGACGGCTTGGACATCCCGTTTGCATACCAGACCGAATCTCAGTTTTTCGAGCATGGACGCGATGCCATCAGCCCGGTAGAGCAGGCCACGCCCGTACGCTCGCGCTCCGAGCGGCTCTGGGCGCATCCGGGTCTTCGCCCGCTCTCGCAGGCAGTTGACATGCCCGGAACGCCGCTGCTCGCCTACAGGTGGGCGGACACGAACCGCGCGCTGGATGAACAGCTGCAACTGGAAGAAGAAGGCTATCCCGGCGTGGTCAGTGCAAATCATGCCGCCGTTCGCTACACGCATCCCGGTACTGGAGCGGATGCGCTGCCGACCATCCGTTGCGAGATGCATCGCGTGCGTCGTGGTGGCCACACACGCACGTACCGGGAAGTTGGGTCCGCGGTCTATCAGGTGTTCGATGGCCGTGGTACGGCGCGCGTGGGGGATAAGGCGTGGTGCCTGGAACGTGGCGACATGTTCGTCGTGCCTTCGTGGGTGCCCTTCAGCGCCTCCTGCGATCAGGACGCTGCCTCGCTCGACCTGTTCCGGTTCAGCGATGCGCCGATCTTCGAGGCGCTCCATCAGCATCGCGTGCAAGTAGAAGGCGATTGACGCTGCCTGCTTCGACGCACGTTGCGCAGCTGCCGATCGCGCGCGTGTCTCAACGTCCCGCATTCTTTCTCTCTCACATTTTTTCACGTTACCAATGATCGAATCCCAATACCTTTGGCCGCCTGCGCCCGTGTACTCCTTGCCGGTGCGGGACAGTGATCGGCGCCTGCCGATCCAACGAATTTTCTTCGTCGGGCGTAACTACCACGCCCATGCCATCGAGATGGGCCGTCCCGTGGACAAGAACGTCGAACGTCCCTTCTACTTCACCAAGGCGCCTTCGACGCTGACGCCCTCCGGTGCGACCGCGGCGTATCCGCCGCAGACCAACAACTACCAATTCGAAATGGAATTGGTGGTTGCCATCGGCAAGGAAGGCTTCCGCATTCCCGCCGAGCGCGCGCACGAAGTGATCTTCGGCTATGGCTGCGGGCTGGACATGACCCGGCGCGATCTCCAACTGGCAGCGCGCGACAAGGGGCGTCCGTGGGATCTCGGCAAGGACGTTGAACAGTCCTCCGTGGTCAGCGAGATCGTGCCAATGCTCGGCAAGGCATTGGACAAAGGGGCAATCGAGCTCTCGGTCAACGGCGAAGTCAAGCAAAAATCCGATCTCGACAAGCTCATCTGGAACGTCCGAGAGATCATCGCGGATCTGTCGCTTTTCTATCATTTGCAGCCCGGCGACCTGATCTACACCGGGACGCCAGAGGGGGTCGGTCCCGTAGAACCTGGCGACCGCATCACGGGGCGAGTCGAAGGCGTTGGCACCATCGAGTTGATCGTGGGCGAGCAGGCCTCGTAGCTTCCCATGGACCTCTACAGTTTCTTCCGGAGCGGCAGCTCGCACCGACTGAGGATTGCCTTGAACCTGAAAGGCATCACGACGCGGTATCGCGCGATCGACTTGCGCGCCGGCGAGCAGGTGGAGCCTTTTTACAAGGAGATCCATCCGCAGGGGTTCGTACCGGCCCTGGCGGTGGATGACCAGACGACCCTGATCCAATCACCCGCCATCATCGAATGGCTCGAGGAACGGTATCCAGAACCCGCGCTGCTTCCGGCGGACGCACAAGACCGGGCGCGCGTGCGCGCACTGGCGGCCCTGGTGGGCTGCGACATCCACCCGGTCAACAACCGCCGCATCCTCCAGTACCTGCGCGAGCACTTCGGCGCCGACGACATTGCGTTGAACGCGTGGTGCGGCACCTGGATTTCAGCCGGATTCGACGCTCTCGAGGCGCTGCTCGCACAGGACAAAGCCCGCAGTGCCTTCTGCTTCGGAACGGCGCCAACACTGGCCGACGTGTACCTGGTGCCCCAGACCGAGAGCGCGCGCCGCTTCGGGTTGGACGTGTCGCGATGGCCGTTGATCAGCGAGGTCGATGCGGTCTGCGCGAAGCTTCCGGCCTTCGCCCAAGCGGCCCCGCTTGCGCAGCCAGATGCGGCGTTGGTGTAGTGCAGGGCGCGATCGCGCGTGAACCCGTTATCTCGGAGATGACATTTCAGGAGTGAAAGAGTGAGCGAAGTTATTCATGAAGACGCGGAAGGCCGGCGGTCGATCGAAAACACACGGGGGTCGACAACGGTCGGCCTCGAGCATCGATTCGTCGACGTCGGTTGTGTGAGAACCAGCTACTACATGGCCGGCGACTCAAGTTCCACGCCAGTCCTTCTGCTGCATGACGGCGCTTGGGGTGCCGATGCGATGTTGTCGTGGCGAGAGGTCATGATCAACCTGGCTTCGGACCACCACGTGATCGCACCCGATCTCGCAGGTTTCGGTCAGACCGACAAGGTCGTGATGTTCGGCGCTTCGCCCTTCGAACACCGTTTGCGCCACATCGCCGGCTTCCTGGCGCTGCTGCAACTGAGGTGCCCGGTGCACGTCGTGGGAACTTCTTTTGGCGGGTCTTTGGCATTGCGGGCGGCTGCGGCCTCGGCATGGCCGATGGCGAGCGCGACGAGTGTCGCTGGCACTGGCGGACCGTGGCGGGTCGAGCTCGCCAAGCGAATTCTTGCCGACCTGGAGCCTGGGCGGGACTACATCGCACGTGTTGTGGAGGTGTTGACCAACAAGACGTCAGGGTTAGACGAGCACATCGATCGGCGCTACGAGAACTCGTTGGCGCCGGGCCATTACGCCGCGATGGTGTCACTGAGGCTAAAGCACCCTGCCGCGGCGTCCACACCCGTGGAGGACAGTTATCCCGCAAGCCTTGCGGACGCGACCGTTCCGGTCGCGGTGATTACGACCGCGCAAGACCAGCTTGTCGAGCTGGACTGGCCAAAGCACGTCCGATCAGTTGCGCCGAACGTGGTTTTCCACCAAATGGATGGACCCCACTCACCGAACGTCACGCATCCCCAGGAGCTCGCGGAGAAGCTGCGGGGAATCATCCGCGATCACGTGCGAGCGCAAAAGCGTTCTTAGCCGCCAGTCGGGTATTTCATTACCCTCGGTGATTGCAAGCAGCACTGTCTACTCCAGCACCGCACCGCTCTCCTTGACCAGCCGCATGTGCTTGATCAGTTCGCTTTGCAAAAATGCTGTGGCGCTAGCGGGTGTAGTCGTGGGTGTCAGCCGAAAATCCTGAGATTCAAACCACTGTCGGGTGTCCGGCATCTGCATGGCGGCATTGATTTGCTGGTTCAGGGTGCCGAGCAGCGGTTCAGGCAGACCTGCAGGAGCCAAGATGGCCATCCAGCTTCCCAAGTCATAGGTGGGCAGGCCCTGCTCCTGCAGCGTGGGAACGTCGGGGTACAGCCGCGAACGCTCTTTGGTCGTCACTGCAATCGGGCGCAACTGGCCGGACTTCACGAAGGGCGCAGCCACAGTGGTGGCCTGGATCCCGACTTGGACCTGGCCTGAGACAAGGTCGGTGACAAACGGCGCATTGCCTTTGTAGGGGATGTGCGCGAGATTGATACCGGCTTCCTTCATCAGCATCACGCTCATCAGGTGGATGTTGGTGCCATTGCCCGAGGAGCCATAGTTCAGCTGCCCGGGCTTGCTTTGGGCCAGGGCGATGAGGTCGGCCAGAGTCTTCACGGGCAGCGAGGGGTTCACCAGGACCACGCCCGGAGAATCACCCACGATGGCCACCGCCGATACATCCTTGATGCTGTCGAAGGGCATGTTCTTGTAGATGCCCGGGTTGATCACGTGCGTGCTGGGGACCAGCGCCAGGGTGTTGCCGTCTTTGGCTGCTCGGACCATCTGAGACGTTCCGGTCATTCCTCCTGCGCCGGGCAGGTTCTCCACCACGACTGGCCGCTTCATCGTCTGGCTCATGGCCATGGCGAGCCGGCGTGCAACGGTGTCGCCCATCGAGCCAGGGCTGAGTGGCACGATCAGGCGCAGCGGCGGACCGCTGGTCTCAGCCGCTGCTGGCATGGCGAATGCGGCGCTGAGCGCAGCCAGTTTGAGGATCGCGAGTCGACGGTTTGAAAAGGTCATGGTGATCTCGATGGGTGGATGGACGGGCGGCCGGGCGGTCTAGGTGCTTCTTTGCTTCAGTTCGGAAAGCACTTCTGCGGTGTGCTCACCGATCTTCGGAATCGCGCGGCGCACGCCCGGCCGGCGTCCGCCCATCGTGAAAGGCAGGAGCACCGAAAGGCTTTCGCCGCCGTCTTCGGTCGTGATCGGTACCATGCCGCCGCTCTGCAGCAGATGCGGATCGCTCACGAGTTGGTCCGGCCGACGAATGGGCGCGAAGGGCACCTTCGCCTGCTCCAGGCGCTGGCTGAGCTGGTCGATGTTCCAGCTCAGCACGCTGTCGCCGACGGTCTGCAGTAGCGCGGTCCGGTTTTCTACCCGGCGCGCGTTGGTCTCAAAGCGCGCATCCGTGAGCAGTTCTTCGCGTCCAATGACCTTGCACAGCTCGACCCATTGGCCTTGGCCCACGGCGCCGATGAACAATTGCTCGCCATCAGCCACGGTGAAGACGTCATAGATGCCCCAGGCCGCCTTGCGCGACGGTACGGGCGGCGGGGGCTCGCCGCTCATGTGGAACTGCTGCATGTGTTGCGCAGAAAGGAACGCGCAGTTTTCGAACAGCGCGCTCTGGATTTCCTGCCCTCGCGCCCCATGCGCCTTTTGCTCGTAGAGCGCAGCGATCACGCCCAGCGCGCCGAACATGCCGCCCATGATGTCGTTCACCGAACTGCCTGCGCGCAGAGGCCGGCCCACAGGCCCCGTCATGTAGGCCAGGCCGCCCATCATCTGGACCACTTCATCCAAAGCCAGCCGCTCCTGATAGGGGCCCCGCAGGAAGCCCTTGTGCGAGACGTAGATCAGGTTCGGGAACCGTGCCGACAGGGTCTCGTAGTCCAGCCCCAATCCCGCCATCCGCCCGGGGCGGAAATTCTCGATCACGACGTCGGCGCTGCCGATCAGGTCCAGCGCAGTCTGCTTGTCATCGGCGATGTCCAGGTCGAGGACCACGCTGCGCTTGTTGCGGTTGAAAGTGCGGAAGAACCCCATGCCCAGGCCGGGCAGTTGCCGGGTCTTGTCGCCCCCTGGCGGTTCGATCTTGATGACGTCCGCACCCAGGTCCCCCAGGATCATTCCGCAGGTGGGCCCCATCACCATGTGACTGAATTCGATGACGCGGATGTTGGAGAGGGGGAGGCTCATGGTGAAAGAAAACAAGTCGGTTGAAGATCGTGGTAGTGCGACGCCATCAAGCGGCGGTGACAGCGGCGCCGGCAGCCGCCGCGCTGCGCGGGGGAACCCGCCAGATGACGCCATGGAGCGGCACGCCCGGCAACCAGCCGGCAATGCGCTGACGCAGCTGCAGCGCCGCCTCGACGTTCACGCCGGTGGACACGCCCATCTGCTCGAACATGGAGGCCATGTCCTCCGTGGTGACGTTGCCGCTGGCGCCCGGTGCGTGCGGGCAACCGCCAATGCCTGCCAGGCTGCCGTCGAAACGCCGTACGCCCGCTGTCCAGGCGGCGTAGACATTGGCCAGGCCCAGGCCGCGCGTGTCGTGGAAATGCGCGGCCCAAAGTTTGGGGCCGGCGAGGGCGAAGGCTTTGTCGAAGACCGTTTTGACGGTGGCTGGGTCCGCGAAGCCGACGGTGTCGGCCAGGCTGATGTAGTCCACGCCGGCGTTCAGCAGGTCCTCGATCAGCTTGAGCACGTCGCGCTCCGGCACTTCGCCCTGAATCGTGCAGCCGAACGCAGTCCCAACGCCCCCCTCGATCTTGGCGCTGGAGCCGACCGAATCCCTCAACTCGCGGATCCGGCGGACCTCCTCGACCATCTCGGCGGGCGACTTGCGCACGTTCGCCTCGCTGTGCATCGCGCTGGCGGACAGGGGAATTGTGATCGTGTGAACCTTGCTCTCGAGCGCCGCGACGGCGCCCTTCAGGTTGGGCACCAGTGTGGACACGGTCATGCCTTCGAGCTCGAGCGCGGACGCGACGACTTCGGCCGTGTCCGCCAGCTGAGGGAGTAAGCGGGCCGGGACGAACGAGCCTGCCTCGATCTCGCGGATGCCCGCTGCATAGGCGGCGTGCAGCCATTCGATCTTTTGGGCCGTCGGGACGATGGCCTGGATGCTTTGAAGCCCGTCGCGAAGGCTTGCCTCACGAAGGACGACAGGTGCTGATGAAACGGCAGACGCGGACATGAGCAGTTCCTCTGGATTTCCTCTTGGTGTGGCGCTCAATTTATCCATGACCTCGAGGAAGTGAAATTGGTCATTCGTCAGCACAACCATTCCCGATGGGAAGCATGCTTCTTGCATAGGCTGTGCATGGCCAACCTTGATCTCCTCACCCTCCGTCTGTTCAAGGCCGCCTGCGATGCGGGAAACATTGGCCGTGCCAGCACGAAGCACCACACGGTTCCGTCGGCGATCAGCAAGCGGATCGCGAAGCTGGAACAGAAGCTGGGATTGAAGCTGCTGGAACGCGGGCGCGCGGGCGTTCAGCCCACGCCCGCGGGCGAAGCGCTCCTCGAGCATGCACGCGCCATCCTTGTGCACGAGGATCGCGCCTTGACCAGCATGGCGCAGTTTCAGGGCGGCATGCGTGGCAAGGTGCGGCTGCTCGCGACGGTCTCCACCATCGCCGAGCATCTACCGCTGGACATCGCCACCTTCATGGCCGCGCCCGACCATGCCGGCCTTCAGGTCGATATTGAAGAGGTCTTGAGCATCGATCTGGCCGAAGCGATACGAATCGGAACCGCATCGTTGGGAATCTGCTGGGATGCCACCGATCTGGGCGACCTCGAACTCCGACCCTACCGCCAGGATCATCTCGCCGCCGTGGTGCCGGCTGGGCATCCTCTGACCCGACAGACCGCTTGCGGCCTGGCAGATACCCTGCGCTTCCCCCATGTTGGGTTGCCGCTGCGCACGGCCGGACGAACGCTGATTGATCGTGAAGCCGGCCGGCTGGGACAACGAATCGAGTACCGGGCCGAACTCTCGACCTTTGAAG
This sequence comes from Variovorax sucrosi, assembly GCF_051216635.1. Lineage (NCBI taxonomy): Bacteria > Pseudomonadati > Pseudomonadota > Betaproteobacteria > Burkholderiales > Comamonadaceae > Variovorax > Variovorax sucrosi. Next base: position 296,268 of record NZ_JBPJZU010000006.1, read on the forward strand.
CCGCGCTGAAGTTCATCGCGGCGGGTCTAGGGATCACCATCGCACCGGTGGAGATTGCTGAGCCGGCCGGCAACGCGTGGGGCCTGCGCTGCATTCCTCTGAGCGATGCATGGGCCACCCGGCAATTCGTCATCGCGTACAAGCGTCTGGAGCTTCTTTCGGCGCCGGCAAGATCGCTGCTCGATCACCTGGCGCTGGCCGCCCGTGAGCCGGGGGGGGGCTGATCGAAAATAGCCATTCGGCCCTGGTCTTTGGAGGGAAATGCCTCAGCCGGATGACAGGGCAATGCCGATCTCGGTCCGTCTGGCGTCGGAGGTCGCCCACACCCGCCCGCCATGCATGCGCGCAATGGCTGCAACGATCGCCAGCCCCAGTCCCGCATGCATGCCGTCGCGATGTCGAGAGGCATCGCCGCGATAGAAGCGGTCGAACAGCCGGCGCAGCGCATTGGCCGAGATCTCCGGCCCCTCGTTGACCACCACCACGCTGGGCACCTCCACGGCCTGCGTGCCTTCGGCCGTGCGCGTGCCCAGCACCACGCGCACCACGCTGCCCGGCACCGCGTACCGGCAGGCATTGCTCAGCAGGTTGGACACCGCCCGCTGCACCAGAGGTTCGTCGACCGCTGCAGTGAGGTCGCCGTCCACCTGCAATTGCAGGCCGCGCTCACTGGCCTGCGCTTCGTGGTATTCCAGCAGCTCCGACATCAGCAGCCGCAGGTCGCGTGGGGAACCGACGCGCGCATGCTGGCCGCCATCGGCGTGCGCCAGGAAGAGCATGTCGTTGACCATCGAACTCATGCGGGCCAGATCCTCCAGATTGGATGCCAGCGTCTGCGTCAGCGCTTCCATCGACCGGGGCCGCGAGAGCGCCAGCTCTGTCTTGCCGATCAACGCGGTCAACGGCGTGCGCAACTCGTGTGCCACGTCGGAGTTGAATGCTTCCAACTGAATCCGACTGGCTTCCAGGCGGTCGATCAGCACATTGAACTGATCGACAAGTGGCGAGAATTCCAGGCTGGGTACGGACAAGTGCAGATGCGTCAGGCGATGCGTGGCCGACATCTGCTGCGTCTGTGCGGCGATCCTTCGCAGCGGTTCGATGCCGTGCCTGACAACGAGGAAAGCCAGCAAGCCGCTGCACAGCGCGCCTATGGCCGTGATCAGAACAAGCAAGTGGGCCAGCGCCTGCTGACGCGAATCGTCTTCAGCGATATCGATGTCGAAGCGGCCGTTCAAGACCATCTGGCCATCGGCCGACTGCAAAGAGAAACTTCGAGACCGGATCAGCGATGACAGGTCATGGGCCTCCCCGGTCGGATCGCGATAGAAGACATCGCCATTGGCGTGATAGAGCACCAGCCTCGAACCGTGGCGCTTGGCGGCATTGACCTGAAGCAGCCTCAGGAAGTCCTGGCTCCCCGGCCGCAGCATCGCGGCGGAAGTCTCGATCAACTTGTGGACCTTGATCGCCAACAACTTTGTCTGCGACTGCTCCTGCAGATAGCCGACGCCGACATAGACGCTGGCGGAGACAGCGCTCAGCAGCAAGGCGACGCACAGCGCCAAACGTACGGCCAAACGGCGCACGATCGAGGGCTCGGCCTTGAGCGGCGACTCAGGCGTTGCGATCATGGGATCGCGCGATCGTGGGCATGGCGGTCTTCCAGGATGTAGCCCACGCCGCGTACCGTGTGGATCAGCTTTTGAGGGTATGGGTCGTCGACCTTGGCCCGAAGGCGCCGTACGGCAACCTCCACCATGTTGGTGTCCGAATCGAAATGGATGTTCCAGACACGCTCCGCCAGCGTGATTCGCGTCAGTACCTGGCCTTTGCGACGCAGGAGCAACGAGAGCAATTGAAATTCCTTCGTGGACAGGTCGATCCGTCGCCCACCGCGCAGCACCTTGTGCGCCGCAAGGTCGAGTTCCAGGTCGGCCAGACGCAGCACTGTCTGTTCATGAAAATTCGCCTGGCCGCGCCGGATCAAGGCCTCGATGCGGGCTTGCAGCTCTGAAAAAGCGAACGGCTTGACGAGGTAGTCGTCGGCGCCCGCCTTCAGTCCGCCCACCTTGTCGTCGACGCGATCGCGCGCAGTGAGCATCAGCACAGGTTGACGACCTTTGGCACGGATGGCGCGCAGCACTTCGAGGCCATCCATGCCTGGGAGCATCGAGTCGAGCAATACCAGCGCATGGTCGCCGCCGAGCGCCATCGTCCGGCCGATCAGCCCGTCGATGGCCACGTCGACGCAATAGCCGCATTCGGTCAAGCCTTGTCGCAGGTATTCGGCCACGCTGCGGTCATCTTCAATCACAAGCACTCTGTACATACGCGTCACCCTTCGTTCCATTGTCCGGGCTGGATGGCGAAATTGGATTACGAAACTGTAATCCGTTCGAGCGGCGTCGGTTATGTGCGCGGTCATGATGAGGTGATTCCTTCTCTTCGATCCTCCCCCCGATCCTCAACGGATTCACTTCCATCTGGAACGCAGCGCATGCCAAAAATGAACCATCACGCGTCTGTTCGGCGCCAGCTCTTGACCGCCGGCCTTGGCCTGGGCACTGTGGCGGCCATGGGCGTTTCGGTGAACGCACAACCGTTGCCCGCGGCGTCTTCCGCTGGCAACGTGCCACGCTTCCCGCGCCAATCCGAGGGCATTCTCACCAAACGCGTGGAACGTACCGGTGACCTGCTGCCGGCACTGGGACTTGGCACCTTCCTGACCTTCGACATGTTGCCGGGCGCCCCGCGCGCAGATGTTGCGGATGTCGTGCGTCAGTACTGGACAGCGGGTGCGCGCGTCGTCGACACCTCTCCGCTGTATGGCAGTGCCGAAGGAACGGTCGGCGATATCTCGACGTCTCTGGGCATCAACGATCAATTGTTCATCACCAACAAGATCTGGGCGACCGGTGACTTTCTGGCCGATGAGGGACATGCGCGGCGCAGCCTCGAAGAGTCGCAACTTCGACTGTGGCGCAGCAACATCGATCTGATGCAGTGCCACAGCCTTGTGAATGTCGATGTGATCGTTCCTCTCATGAACGTCTGGAAGAAGGAAGGGCTGATCCGGATGGTGGGCGTGACCCATCATGAGAACGACTACCACGACTTGCTGACCAAGTGGATCCAGCGCGGCGCGGTCGATGCCGTGCAGGTGAACTACTCGATTGCCAACCGTCATGCAGAGCGCGCCGTGCTGCAGGCCGCGCAGGAGCGTGGCGTTGCCGTGCTGATCAACATGCCGATGGAGAAAGGGCGCCTGCACAAGGCCATTGGCCACTTGCCGCTGCCTGCGTTCGCGAGTGAACTCGGTATCGAGAACTGGGCGCAGTACTTCCTGAAGTTCGTGATGTCGCATCCAGCGGTGACCTGCTGCTTGAGCGCGACGTCCAACCCTCGGCATGCACGCGAGAACGTCGGTGCGCTGCGCGGCACGCTGCCCGATGCCGCCATGCGAGAGCGCATGGTGCGTTATGTGGAAGGGCTCCCCGGCTTCAGCCAGGCACTGACGCTGCCCTGGTACCCGGACAAGCACCAGCAATACCAGGGCCTGATCCGTAGGTCGCAGGCGGCGCTGCGGGCGCGCACCTGACCCGCAATGCCGCCATCCATCGACCAACAGCCCACTTTTATTTTGAACGACAGGAGTCACTTGCCATGAAACGTCGCCATTTCCTCCAGACTGCCAGCGCTGGCGCACTCGCCGGCATCGCAGCCAGTCAACTGGCTGCCGCGCAAGGAACCACAAGCCTTCCAGGCTCGCTGGCCGAGCGAGGCAGCGTGTTGCCCACGCGTGGGAATGTGACGCGCAGCGACCTTCCGATGAATGAGCCAGTGGCCGGCATGCGCTACCGCACGCCATTTCGCTTTGGCATGGGTGGAACGCAGATGGGCAACATTTTCGCCGCCATCAGCGACGAGCAGGCGCAGGCAGTGTTTCAAGCGGCATGGGACGCAGGCGTCCGTCATTTCGACACGTCGCCGTTCTACGGCTACGGCCTGAGCGAGTACCGTCTTGGGCGCTTCCTGCGCGACAAGAAACCCGACGACTATGTCATCTCGACCAAGGTGGGTCGCGTGCTCAAGGCGAGCAGGGGGCCACTGCCGAACGAGGCGTTTTGGCCGCAGCCGGCGCCCTTCAGTTACCGGTACGATTTCACCGCAGCGGGTGCGCGACGTTCCGTGGAAGACAGTCTGCAGCGCCTGGGCCTGCCCAAGATCGACATCGTCTACATCCATGACCTGTCGCCGGACAACGCCGAACTGCCGGGGACCTGGCGCGATCACTTCGCCGTCGCCGCAACGGGCGCCATGGCTGAACTGTCCCGCATGCGTGACGAGGGGCTGATCCGCGGATGGGGCTTTGGCATCAACACACCCGATGCCGCCGTGCTCGCCGCGGAATCCGACGTGCCGACGCCGGACATCGTGCTTCTGGCATGCCAGTACTCGATCCTCGACCATGAACAGACGCTCACCCGCACGTTTCCTGCGCTGCAGAAGAAGGGCGTGTCGGTGGTGGTGGGGACGCCTTTGAACGACGGCTTTCTCGGCGGTCGCAATCGGTATCACTTCAGCGATCAGGTACCGGCTGGCGCCGTTCAGAAGCGGGCGCGTCTGGCGGAGGTCGCCGAACGCCACGGGATCGACATCCGGACCGCTGCGCTTCAGTTCGCAGCGGCACCCGCCATCGTGTCGGCCATCGTTCCCGGAGCGCGCGTCGCCGGTCAGGTGCGCGCCAACGCGCAATCGATGAAGGTGAAGATTCCTGCAGAGTTTTGGCAGGCGCTGAGGCGCGACGGCTTGATCTCGCCTCAGGCGCCTGTTCCGGTGTGAGGGCGCTGGGCGCGACGTCGGAGTCTCGTAGGCGATCAGTCCCACGTCGGAGGTCATGTAGCACTGGTACGCGTCGACCGGGCGTTCGTGCAGCCAGTCGCGCGCCACAGTGGGAAACACCTCGCCCGATACCAGCGCCCTCATGAAGGGCAGGCGCCTCGCGCCCTGTGCGGCGGCGCATTCGAGCAGTACGTTCAGGAGGCTCGGGGTGCCCACGTAGCAGGCTGGCTGCAGGTCCGGGCTGGGCGTAGATGCAGTTGTAGATGGTCTCGTGCGCCACGCGGCAGTCATGCCCTTTGAAGTACAGGCGCGCTAGCGCCAAGTTGATCTGCTTGGGCGACCAATGCGGGCGCATAAAGTGTTCGACGGCGCCGAACAGGATCGAGTCCGCATGCAGTTACGCAGGGGCCGGCGTCGCCGTCGCCTGCAGGCCTGCTGAGCAGGGCCACTGGCGTACGGGCCTGCAGCGGCGTTGCGGCGCAATTCGCGGCTGATGGCGCTGGCTGGGCGGTTGCACAAGCGGGCCATGGCACGATGCCGTAGCTTGACTGCTGCAAGCTCGCCGGCGTCACGAGGTCTTCGGGTTGGAGTTGGCTGTAGTTTCGGAGGCGAGGCAACATCGATGGACCTTACAGGGTCGGGTGTTGCACTTCACTTTTGAATCTGCCCAGCAATGATACGACCACCAATCGCTGTATCGGCCACAAATCGGCTGGCATTCATGCCGATGTCTCGTGTGGCACGATGTCAAATTTCTCGACCACTGGCCGCCCCTCGACTAGCGGCTCAATCAGCGGACGATTGGCAACCATATGAGGCGCTTCTTTGTGCACGGCGAGCGCATGGTCGTCGTCATAGAGTTCGACGAGCGTATACGTATCGGGTTGGGTGCGCGACTGGAACAGCTCGTAGAGATGGTTGCCCAATTCATTCGCCCGCACACTCTGGCCCTGCACGGCAAAGGCCCGTTCGAACTCGGCGCTCTTGCCCTCCTTGACATTAATCCTCACGATCATGCCGATCATCGTGTCTCTTCCCTTCTCGTCATTTGCCCATTTGCCCATCGTTGATCGTGATCACGTCGTCGGTGACGTAGCCGCCTGCGCTAGTGCCATGATCCGCGATCGTCCAATTCCCGAGCGCACTCGATACTGGCCGGGCGCGTCACAGAGCCGGCGACTTGCGGCAACGGTTGGTGGCAGGTCGATCCAGCCGGAATAGGGAAGTCCAGCTCCGTAGGGGTAAAGCTGGGCTTCTAAGTGCTTAGTTCTGCGACTGAACGAATTCCTGCGTCGTGACCGCATTGCCGTAGAACGGAAGAATTTCGTTTACGAATGACGTTTGCTGCTCTTTCGTGAAGGCCGCGGACGCATCGTAGATGACACTGGTGTTGTAGCCGAGGTCATGGGCGTTGCGCACCGTCGACTCCACGCACTGCCGCAAGGCATAGCCCATCACATAGATGTCTTCGATACGGTTGTTCCGCAGATAACTGTCCAGCGTGGTGGCGGCAAAAGCGCTGCTGCCTCCGGTGCGCTCACGGATCACATACTCTCCCGCCTTGGGCTCGAAGCCGGGGAAGAAATCGGTCTGATCGCCGAGGAAGGACTTGTATGCGGGCATCATCGTGCGCAGTCCGTATTTGCCCTTCCCGAGGACCTTGTAGGTCGGCTCTAACACCATGGTGACGTGGATCACTTCCATGTTGCGACGACGAGCCTCTTCCAGGACCTTCGCAGCGTTCGTGACCGAGGTTTCGAACTGCTCGCGATCCTGGAACTGCGGATTGATACTGCCGGTGGATGCCACCCAGTCGTTCTGATATTCGATGAGGATCAGCGCGCTCTGGCGAACGGGATTTCTGTCGAGAAGTGTGTTCATTGTTAGGATTCCTTAATTCTTAAACGGTATTTCATTTGTTGAGGCCGCGACCGCCGTCGGATGATTTCCGAACCTGGGGTTCATGCGGATTCGTCGAGGGCGAGGTATAGAACGACCCTTGCGATTTCTTCTGGTAACTACGAAGCCTTCTTGATTAGCAGTCAGTGCGCGAGGAGCGCCTGATGCTGATGGAGGTGCTGTCGGAATCGCTCGGCGTAGTCTTCTACCACTGCAGCAATGACGCTTTCTCGTGCCGCCAGTGCCACCCGCCACGCTGTGACGCGGGGAAGGTTTTCGAAGATCGGCTGCGACATCGTCGGATCGAGGATGTCGAAATAGCGGAAGATGGGCGCGAACACTGCGTCTACCATGCCGAAGGCGGCGCCGCCGAAATAGGGCCCTTCAACGAGCACCGCCTCCAATTGCTGGAGCCTGGCCCGGAACGCCGCCTGTTTTGTATCCGCAGTCGGGCGATCCTTGGCGTTGAGGAACTGCCAGGCTTCGGCGAGGGTTGCCGTGCCGAACTCGGTCCAGCCCCGCTGCCGGGCACGGGACAGCGCATCGTTGGGATACAGCCTTGCGCCGGCTTGAGTTTCCTCGAGATACTCGCAGATCACCATGCTTTCGAAAAGAACGGCGTCCGGCCCATCCGCCTGGCCTACCTTTAGCAGTGGTACCTTGCCGGTCGGCGAAAGCGTCAGAAACCAGTCCGGCTTGGCTGAGAGATCGACGTTGATCCTGTCGAACGACACGCCCTTTTCCAGAAGGACGATCGCCGCCCGTTGAACGAACGGGCAAAGCGGGTGGCTGATGAGCGTGAGGCGAGTGTCGGACATGGAGGTCTTTCGAAGTGCAGGCAAGGAACGGGCGGTATCGCGCGGGTGCTACAGCAACTGCCCGCCCGAAATGTCGAAGGTCGTGCCGTTCGCCCAACCCATATCGTCGGACAGGATGGCGGCGACCGCGCCACCGACATCGTCCGGCAGACCGACGCGACCCAATGCGATGCCCTGCGCCACATAGGCGTTCACTCCGTCGTTGTCGCGCACCGCGCCACCGCCGAAGTCAGTTGCGATGGCGCCGGGCGCGATCGCGTTCACCCGGATACGGCGCGCACCAAGCTCGACCGCCAGGTACCGGGTCAGCACCTCGACCGCAGCCTTCATCGCCGCATAGAGGCTGTAGCCCGCCATCGTGAAACGCACGAAGCCGGACGAGACGTTCAGGATGCGCCCGCCGTCCTCGATAAGGGGCAGCAGCTTTTGGGTCAGGAAGATCGGTCCACGCAGATGCGTGCTGACCAGCGATTCGAACTGCGCTTCGGTCGCATCGGCAAAGTTGGAGAAAAGACCGTTGCCGGCGTTGTTGACCAGAAAGTCGAACCGCTCGCGGCCGAAATCGGTCTTCAGGGTGTCGGCTATCTTCTCGGCAAATGCTGGGAAGCTCGTCGTGTCCGTCACATCGAGCGCCAGCATGGCGGCCTTGCCGCCCAGCGCTTCGATCTCCTGGCGCAGCGCGTCGGCTTCCGCCGCGCCGCTGCGGTACGTGCCAATGATGTGAACACCGCGTTTGGCGAGGTGCAATGCCATATTGCGGCCAAGGCCGCGGCTGGCGCCGGTAATGAGTGCGATCTGGTGGGTCATGGTTTGGGTGATGGTTGAAGGGTTTCGGCAAGGGAGGCCGCCGGATGCCCGGCTGGTGCCACAACGATAGGTGGGACGCCAATTTCAGAGGCGCCTGATCGGCTCAATGCCTTGCCCAATCGTCTCAAATTGCTTGACTGAAAGGAGAGCGGTGAGATACTTGGGGAATGAACCTTGAACTCACGCCGCACCTCGACATCGCCTTGCGCCATGCGGCGCAGGGTGTGGTGGTCACTCCGATCCCTCGCTTGGAGCTGTCCATGGGGCAGGCCTCTACGGGCAAGGCGCCGTGTCTCTATCGCTCCATGATCTGTTTCATCCTGCAAGGATCCAAACGGGTTGCGATCAATGACAAGTTGCTGACGTACGACAGCGCGCAATATCTCATCAGCGCGATCGATCTCCCTCTGAGCGGCCAGATTCTGGATGCCGGTGCGGGCCGACCTTATGTCGCGGTATCACTGGTCCTCGAACCAGCCTTGCTGGCAGAACTGGCAACGACAATGCCCTCCGTACGCGAGACCGAATCGAAGAGCATTGGCATCGAAATCAATCCAATGAGCGCCTCGTTACAAGAAGCGTTGCTTCGCTTGCTGTCGCTGCTCGACAGGCCTTCCGATATCCCCGTCCTGGCGCCAATGGCCGAGCGCGAATTGCTCTATCGTCTCTTGCAGGGGCCACACGGACAGCTGTTGCGGCAGATCGCCCAGCCCGACGGCGCGCTCGGTCGCATCCGGCAGGCCGTCGCCTGGATACGGGATAACTTCAACGTTCAGTTGCGCATCGAGGCCTTGTGCGACGCGAGCGGGATGAGCCGGGCCAGCTTGCACCGCCACTTCTCGGCCATCACTGGCCTTAGCCCCATTCAGTACCAGAAGCAGCTTCGGCTACAGGAAGCACGCCAACTGCTGCTGACCGGAGAAGACAGTGCGTCAAAGGTTGCATTCACGGTCGGCTACGAGAGCGCATCGCAGTTCAGCCGGGAATACGTCCGGCATTTCGGCGCACCGCCGGCCAGCGATGGTCGTCGATTGCGCCAAGCGATGAGTGCGCACGCAATGGCGTGACCGCAGGCCCATCGGGCGATACTTGCGAGTCGCGGATCGCCCAATACGCCAGCCAGGCAACACCGATTTGCTGGCCTAGCACGGCCTGATCGCCGGCATGAGCCGCAAAGGCAACTGCTGGGATAACGCCGTTATGAAGCGGTTTTTTTTGAGCCTGAAGATGGAGCGCATCTGGCAGCGCGACTATGCCAATCACGAGGAGGCAAAAACCGACATCGCTGACTGCAATGTCGGCCTCTACAGCTCCAACAGGCTGCATTCGACGCTTGGCTACCGTGCACCGATCGATCATGAGCGGCGGCACTCAGTGGAACGCGCTGCCTGCATTCCAGTCTATCGGCGTGTCTGAAATTGCTTAACCACAACAGTCCCGACCGGTGGCATCAGGCCCGTTGCGCGATCGATGTGTCGACACGACTGAGAGTGGGTAATACCTAGCGCAGCAGCTGAAAAAGGAACGTTCACGCTCGCCCCAGAGCACGGGCAGCCTCGATGACGAGTGGCGCAAAGCGCTGCGTGAACGACTCGCTGTTCCACTCGGAGCACGAACCCGCGATGTGAACCGCGGCGATGGGCTGGTTGTTGTGGTCGAGGATGGCGGAGCCGATCGCGATCTCGCCCAGCAGGCTCTCTTCCAGCGAAAGCCCGTAGTTGAGCGCCTTGGCTTCGGCGATCTTCAGCTTGATGCGCGCCTTGTCGGTCTCGGTCTTCGGCGTCATCGGCGCGAGCACCGAGCGCTCCAGGATGTCGTCGACCGCTTCCTCCGACAGGTGCGACATGATGGCGCGGCCCCCCGATGAGCAGTAGGTCGGGATCCGTCGGCCCACCAGCGTCGCGAAGAAGGTTTCGCGCTTACTTTGCCGGCGCAGCGCATAGATGATGGACAGGTCGTCGAACAGGCTCAGGTCGACGCGCTCGCCGGTTTGCCGCTGCAGGTCGGCCAGGATCGGCGTCGCCCGTTCGATCAACGGCGTGCCGCGCAGGAAGTCGAAAGTGCGCTCCAGCAGCTTCTTGCCCAGCACGTAGCCGCGGCCGTTCGGCCCTTTCTCCAGATAGCCCAGCGTGACCAGCGTGTGCGCCATCCGCTGGGCCGTGCTGCGGTCCATGCCGGCCTGCTCGGCCAGCTCGTTCAGGCTCAGTGGCTCGGGCCGCGCGCCCAGGGCCTCCAGCACGCTCATGCTCTTCGCCACGGACTGCACGAACAAATGATCGGGAGCGGACATCTTGGATCTTCCTGGTTGGACGCGAGGGAATGTAACCCGTCGATGGGCATGAAAGCTGCTTGCTTCCCATGTAAATGGGCTGGCGATGCTATTATACAATCGAACTGTATTGCATAGAAATACAAATGACCCAAAATGGTGGATGTGTGCTGAATCAGTGCATGTTCTTCGGCTCTTGTTGACTCCCTCGGAAGGACCCTTTGATATGAAGCGAATCGTGATGCGCCGTGCCGTGCTTGCGCTGATGGCGGCTGCCGTCGTTCCTCTGGCTGCCGCGCAAGGCAACAGCGAGCCGGTCCGGCTCGGCGTGATGCTGCCGTTGACCGGCCCGGCCGCACTGGCCGGCACATCCATCCTGGAAGGCATCCAGTTCGCCGCAGACGAAGCGAACGCCAAGGGCGGCGTTAACGGCCGCAAGGTGCAGCTCTTCATCGAGAACGACGAAGGCTCCTCGACCAAGGGCGTGACGGCGGTGCGCAAGCTGGTGGAGTCCGACAAGGTCATCGCCATCAGCGGCACGTACGTGAGCGCCGTCGCGCTGGCCTCGTCGAAGGTCGCCCGCGAGTTCAAGGTGCCGATGGTGTCGGCGGGCTCGACGTCGTCGAACGTGACCGAAGCCAACACCCCAGGCGATCCGTGGTTCTTCCGCGCATTCCCGGGCAGCGACGAGCAGGGCGAGCAGTCGGCGCGCGACATCGTCAAGAAGCTCAACGCGAAGAAGGTCGCCCTCATCCAGGAGAACTCGATCTACGGTTCCTCCCTGGCCGATCAGATGAAGAAGGTGATCCCGCAGTACGGCGGCCAGATCGTGGCGACCGAAAGCTACAACCCCGACGAGCGCGACTTCTACTCGGTGCTCACCAAGATCCGCACCAAGCAGCCCGACGCCATCTACATCGCCGGCCTGATGGACGCGGGCGCGCAGATCATCAAGCAATCCCGCGAGGCGGGTGTGAAGGCCGAACTGGTCGGCTCCGGTTCGATGATGAGCGACAAGCTCATCGAGCTGGCAGGCCCCGCTTCGGAAGGCTTCGCCGTGTCGTCGATGTTCGAGCCATCGACGCCCAACAAGGTCGGCCAGGCCTTCACCGCGGAATTCCGCAAGAAGATGAAGAAGGAACCCGACGTCTACAGCGCGCTGGGCTACGACTCGATGCACCTGCTGGTCGAAGCCGCGCGCCGCGCACCCAAGCTCGACGGCGCATCGATGCAGGCCACGCTCAAGTCGATGAAGGATGTACCGCTGGTGCAGGGCCCGGACGGCACGGTCGCCAAGTTCGACGACAAGGGCGGCGTCAGCTTCAAGATCGGCCTGGCCATCGTGCGCAACGGCAAGCGCCAGTGGCTGCCGTTCGACTGATCGATCCCGCGTCGCCATGGATTTGCTCAGCCTGTTTCCACAATTCCTGGCCAACGGGCTGGTCAACGGCGCCAGCTACGTGCTGGTGGCCGTTGGCCTGACCCTGGTCTTCGGCATTCTTCACATCGTCAACTTCGCGCACGGCGAGTTCTACATGCTGGGTGGCTATGCGGCCGTCACGGCATCGGCCGTGTTCGGTATGCCGCTCATCCCCACCTTGCTGGTGGTGGTGCTGTGTCTCGCGGCCTTCGGCATGCTGGCCGAACGCATCGTCTTCCAGCCCCTGGCCAAGCGCGACCCGAGCAACGCGATCATCGCGTCCTTCGGCCTGTCGGTGCTGCTGCAGAACGTGGCCCTGCTGGTCTTCGGCGCGCAGCCGCAATCGCTCAAGACCGACCTCGCCAGCGTGCCCGTGCAGATCGGCTCGGTCTTCCTCACCGGGCAGCGCGTGCTGATCGTGGTCGTCACCATCGCGATCGTGACGGCGCTGCTGCTGGTGCTCCGTTTCACCTGGACCGGTCGCGCCTTGCGCGCGATGGCGCAACACCCGGTCGTGGCGCAGATCAGCGGTGTGAACGTCCGCAAGATCGCCGTCATCACCTTCGCCATCGCCGCGGCCATGGCCGGCGTGGCGGGTGCCCTGATGTCGTCGGTGTTCCTCGTCCAACCCACCTCGGGCGCGATGCTCGTGATGAAGGCCTTCACCGTGGTGATCCTCGGCGGCATGGGCAGCATCGGCGGTGCCGTGATCGCCGGCGTCGGCCTGGGCGTGGTCGAGGCGATGGTGTCCGGCTACATCGGCAATGAACTGCGCGACATGATCGGCTTCTTTCTGGTCATCGCCATGCTCCTCATCCGCCCGCAGGGACTCCTGGGCCAATCCACGGAGCGTTCCTGACATGCGTTCACTTCTTGCATTGCTGGTCGCGCTCGGCGCCTTGCTGCTCTTGCCGACGATGGGTCCGGGCGGCTACGTTCTGAACATCTTCGTGATGATCTTCATCTTCGTCATCCTGGCGGTGAGTCTCGACCTGGTCATGGGTTGGGCAGGGCAGTTCTCATTCGCGCATGCGGCGTTCTTCGGCATCGGTGCGTACACCACCGCGATTCTTCAACGCGACTTCGGCACGGGCTTCTGGGTCAACCTGCCCACCGGCATGGCGGTCGCGGGCCTGTGCGGCCTGCTGCTCGGTTTGCCGGCGCTGCGGCTGCGCGGCCACTTCCTGGCGATCGTGACCATCGCGTTCCAGACCATCGTCTATCTCGCACTGACGCAGTGGAAGTCTCTCACCGGCGGTCAATTCGGCATAGAGGTGCAACCCGTTGCGGGCTTCACGTCCATCGACCGCTTCTACTACCTGGCGCTCGGCGTTAGCGTGGCCAGTGTCGCCATCGGCTGGTGCCTCACCCACTCGCGGCTCGGCATGGCGTGGCAGGCGGTGCGCGACGACGAAGTGCTGGCGCGGGCCATCGGTCTGAACACCACGGCCAGCAAGCTGGCGGCCTTCGTGCTCGCCTCGGCGCTGGCCGGCGCGGCAGGCGTGCTGGTGGCGCATCACATCCGCGGCGTGACACCCGACGACTTCACCGTGCTGAGTTCGGCCACCATCGTCGCGATGGTCGTCGTGGGCGGGCGCGGAACCATCTGGGGGCCGTTGCTCGGCGCGGTCGTCTTCACGGCCTTGCCGGAAATGCTGGGCTTCGCTGCGAAGTACAAATTGATCATCTACGGCGTGCTCATGATCGTCATGGTGATCGCGATGCCCCAAGGCGTGTTCGGTGCATGGGTCGGAAGGAAGAAGAAATGACGGCCCCCCTGCTTCGGTTCGACACGATCACGCGTCGCTTCGGCGGTCTGGTGGCACTCAACGGCATCAGCTTCGACGTGGGCGACGGCGAGATCGTGGGGCTCATCGGCCCCAACGGCTCGGGCAAGTCGACCCTGGCGAACATCGTGACCGGCGTACTGCCGCCGAGCGACGGTGCGGTCTACATGGGCGACACGCGCATCTCCGGCACGGCGCCCTGGCGCATCGCCCGCGCGGGCGTCGCGCGCACCTTCCAGATGTTGCGGCTGTTTCCGACGATGTCCGTGGCCGACAACATCGCGCTGGCGATGCAGCCCGGCCTCCAGACCGGCTATGGTGCGTCGATCTTCCGCCTGGCCTCGGCCAGCCGCGAGGACGCGGCGGTCCGTGCCAAGGCCATCGAAATGCTGTCGCTGTTCAACCTCGAGAAGTTCATCGACCAGCCCGCCACGGCGCTGTCGATCGGCCAGCAGCGGATGGTCGAGCTGGCCCGTGGGCTGGCGACCAGGCCGCGCGTCTTCGTGCTCGACGAGCCGGCCGCCGGCCTGTCGCCGCCGATGGTCGACCGGCTCATCGAGGTCATCCAACGCATGCGTGCCGACTACGGCGTGACCGTGCTGCTGGTCGAGCACGTGATGCGCGTGGTGCAGGCCGTGTGCGACCGCGTGGTGGTGCTCGACTACGGCGAGAAGATCGCCGACGCGGCGCCGTCGGTGGCCATCAACGACCCGCGCGTGATCGAGGCGTATCTGGGAACAGGACGGGCTAAGCATGCTTGAAGTGAAGAACATCGAGGCCGGCTACGGGCGGTCGAAGGTGCTGTACGGCGTGTCCTTTTCCGTGCCCAAGGGCGGGCTGACAGCGGTGCTGGGCGGCAACGGGTCGGGCAAGTCGACGACGCTCAAGGCCCTGGCCGGCTTGGTGGTGCCGACCGCCGGCGAGATCCTGCTCGATGGCCAGCGCGTCGACCAGGTGCCGGCGCACCAGATGGCGGGCAGGGGGCTCGTGTTGGTGCCGCAGGGCAAGGAAGTCTTCGCCGGCATGTCGGTCGAAGAGAACATCCTGATGGGCGCCTACCACCGGCGCAGCGAGCGGGCGCAGATCCGGCGCGACCTCGACGAGGTCTACGCGCTCTTCCCGCGGCTGGTGGTGCGCAAGAAGGCGCTCGCCGGGCTGCTGTCGGGGGGTGAGCGCCAGATGCTGTCCATCGGCCGGGCACTGCTCGCCAAGCCGCGCCTGCTGCTGCTCGACGAGCCCTCGGCCGCGCTGTCGCCCAAGGTCGTTGGCGAGATCGCGGACATCATCCGCGACCTGCGCCAGCGGGGCCTCTCGATCTTGCTCGTCGAGCAGAACGTGTCGATGGCGCTGGAGCTGGCCGACGAGATCCACATCCTGCGCGAAGGCCGCGTGGCGCATTCTTGCGTGAATGGGCCGGACGTCGACATGGCGTCGTTGCAGCAGTTCTATCTGGGCGCGGCGCCGATGCCGGCCACCCCATGAAGGCGTCGGACATGCGATTCAAGGACAAGAAGATCATCATCACCGGCGCGGCCCAGGGCATCGGCCGCGCGACGGTGGAACGGTTCGTCGCCGAGGGCGCGAGCGTACTAGCGGTCGACCTCGATTTCGGCGAGGCGGGCGGGATCGATCGGGTGAACGAGGACAACGCCGCGCGTGTGCATGCATTGGCGCTGGACCTGTCGAGCGACGACGCGCCCCGGCGCGTGGTCGAGGCGGCGCGGCAACTCGGCGGGCCGGTCGACTTCCTGGTCAACAACGCCGGCGGCGGCGGCTCCAAGGCGCTAGCACTGTCGGACGACGCGCTGATCGACCGCATCCTCGGCATCAACCTGCGCGCGGTGCTGCGCCTGACGCGCGACGTGCTGCCGATCCTGGCGGACGGCGGCAGCATCGTGAACGTCGCCTCCGTCTTCGGCGAGACCGGCTTTCCGGGCTCCACCGCCTACGCGGTCTCGAAGGCCGGCGTGTCGCAGCTCACGCGGCAGCTCGTCTCCGACCTGTCGGCACGCGGCATCCGCGTCAACGCGGTGGCGCCCGGCGTCATCCACACGGCGATGACGGCGCACCGCCTGAGCCACGACGCGGACTACAACAAGGCCATGGTCGACGCGACGCCGTTGAAGTCGATCGGCACCGGCGCGCAGGTCGCCTCGGTCATCGCCTTCCTCTGCAGCGAAGACG
Source organism: Variovorax sucrosi (assembly GCF_051216635.1). Classification (NCBI taxonomy): domain Bacteria; kingdom Pseudomonadati; phylum Pseudomonadota; class Betaproteobacteria; order Burkholderiales; family Comamonadaceae; genus Variovorax; species Variovorax sucrosi. The sequence continues at coordinate 312,297 of NZ_JBPJZU010000006.1, forward strand.
CCTCCTACGTCACCGGCCAGGTCATCGCCGTGGACGGCGGCTGGCTGGCCTGCCACTCGCACGCCTGAACACTGCCTGCCTTCGTCAACCTATTCCAAGAGCACAAGGACCCACTGATGAACCCCAATGATCCCGTGACCTGGCCGAACGGCGCGCGCTGCGCTGTCATGCTGGCCTTCGACTTCGACGCCGAGACGCTGTGGCTGTCGCGCGACCCTGCCAACGCCAAGCGCCCCGGCACGCTGTCGCAAGGCACCTATGGTGCCAAGGTCGGCGTGCCGAAGATCGTCGAGACGCTGAAGGACGCCGGCGTGCCCGCCACCTTCTTCGTGCCGGGCTGGACCGCCGAGCGCCACACCGACAAGGTCGAGCTGATGCTCAAGGACGGGCACGAAGTCGGCCACCACGGCTACCTGCACGAATGGATCGACCCCGACAAGCCGGAGCTCGAGGAGGAAGTCTTCGTCAAGGGACTGGAGGCGCTGCAGGCCACGGTCGGCGTCAAGCCCCTGGGCTACCGCTCGCCGGCATGGGAGACCAGCCACAACATGATCTCGCTGATCCAGAAGTACGGGCTGCGCTACGACAGCTCGCTCATGGACCAGATCAACCCCTACCGCCATGTACTGGCCGACGGCACGCCCGGCCCGATCGAGCTGCCGGTGCACTGGAGCCTGGACGATGCACCCTTCGCGCTCTTCTCCATCAAGACGCCGCGAACCATCGTCTCGAACGAGCAGGTGCTCGAGGTGTGGAAGGACGAGTTCCGCGAGATCTACCGCTGGGGCGGCCTGTACTCGCTGACCATGCACCCGCAGGTCATCGGCCGGCCGTCGCGCATCGCGATGCTGCGCGAGTTCATCGCGTGGATGCAGGGTTTTCCCAACGTCTGGTTCGCCCGGGGTGGCGACGTGGCCGATTCCTGGGCGAAAGCGGAGGCCATCGCCTGAGCGCCATGCAAGATCAAGATTACGAGAAGTCGGACGGATTGGGCCTGGCAGCGTTGCTGCGTGCGGGCGAGGTCACGTCGCAGGAACTGATGGCCTGCGCGATCCGGCTGGCGCGCCAGCGCGCGCCGGCCCTGAATGCGCTGAGCTACGAGCAGTACGACACGTCGATGGCCGTCGCGCAGCAATGGACGCCGCGCGGCGCCTTCGGCGGCATCCCGTTCCTGCTGAAGGACTCGGGGCTGGCCTCGACGCGGCTGCCGTCGAGCCTGGGCTCGACGCTGTTCAACGACATGCACTACACGCGCAACGCCACGCTGGTCGCCCGGTTCGACCAGGCCGGCTTCATTCCCTTCGCGCGCTCGACCGTGCCGGAGCTGTGCATGGCACCGACCACCGAGGCCACGCGCAACGGCGGCCCCACGCGCAACCCGTGGGATGCGAGCCGGTCGGCCGGTGGCTCGAGCGGCGGGGCCGCGGCGGCTGTGGCGGCGGGCATCGTGCCGGTCGCGCACGGCAGCGACGGCGGCGGTTCGATCCGCATCCCCGCGTCGTGCTGCGGCCTGTTCGGCCTGAAGGCCTCGCGCGGCCTGGTGCCCATGGGGCCGTTCCGTGGCGAAGGCTGGGGCGGGCTGGCGGTCGACGGCGTGCTGAGCCGGACCGTGCGCGACACCGCTGCCGCGATGGATGCCATCGCCGGCCCGGAAGCCGGCGCACCGTACCTCGGCCCGGTCTTCGAGAAGAAGCTGCTGACCTCGGTGCAAGAGGGGCTGACGCGCCCGCTGCGCATCGCGGTGTGGCGCAAGCCTTTCGGCGGCATCGATCTCGCACCGGAATGCCTGGCGGCGCTCGACGCCACGGCCCGGCTGTGCGCGTCGCTCGGCCACGAGATTGTCGAGAGGGAGACGCCGGCCTTCGACTACGAAGGCTTCGTCGACGCGCACGCCGACGTGCTGGCGGCCAACATCGTGCTGTCGGTCGACAGCCGCCTCAAGGTGCTCGGCCGGACCCTGCGCGACGACGACCTCGAACCGGCCATTCGCGACGGCTACGACATGGGCCACTCGGTGTCGGCCGCGGTCTATGCCGCCGCCATCAACCGCTTCCACGCCATCGGCCGCCTGATGGACGCCTGCCTGGACGGCGTCGACGTGCTGATGACGCCGGGCCTGGTCCAGCTGCCCGCGCCGCTGGGCGAGCTCGCCATGACGGGCGGCTTCAAGGATTTCCGCCGCCGCATGGGGCGCTACTCGACCTTCCTCGCGCTGATCAACGCGTCCGGCCAGCCCGCGGCGAGCCTGCCCACCTACTGGACACCGGCGAAACTGCCGGTCGGCACGCAGATCATGGCCCGCCTCGGGCGCGACGACCTCATTCTTCAACTGGCCGCACAGATCGAAGCCACCGGTACCTGGCAGCCCCAACTGGTAGCAGCAGCATGACAAGCACGGTCTCCATCCGCCCCCTGACCTCCGCCGACTGCGACGCCTGGGCGTCGTTGTGGAAGGGCTACCAGCAGTTCTACAAGGTCGAGATCGCGCCCGCGGTGACCGAGCGCACCTTCGCCCGGATGCTCGATGCCGCGGAGCCGATGCATTGCGCGCTCGCCGAGCGGGACGGCCGGCCGGTCGGCCTCGTGCACTTCATCTTCCATCGCTCCACCTGGACCGAAGGCGACTACTGCTACCTGCAGGACCTGTTCGTCGACCCGGCCTGCCGCAAGGGCGGGTACGGCCGTCAGTTGATCGAGCATGTGTACGACGCGGCCCGCCGGCACGGCGCCTCGCGCGTCTATTGGCTCACGCACGAATCGAACGTCGACGCGATGAAGCTGTACGACAAGGTGGCCGACCGCCCCGGCTTCGTCCAGTACCGCCGCGCGATGCCCTGACGCGCGGGAGGCGGATCGATGACCCGACGTTTCGAAGGCCGCGTGGCGGCCGTAACCGGCGCCGCGAGCGGCCTCGGAAAATCCACCGCGCAGGCGCTGGCCGCGCAGGGCGCACGCGTCCTGATGTTCGACCGCGATGAAGCCGGACTACTGCTGGCGGCAGCGACCTGTCCGGGCTCGGTGGTCGTGGTGGGCGATGCCTCTTCCGCGGCCGACGTCGCGCGTGCGGCCGAGACGGCGCGCCGCGAGCTTGGCCCGGTCGAATTGCTCGCGCCGGCCGCCGGCATCCTCGGCCCGGCCAAGCCCGCCATCGAGCTGGAAGAGGCCGAGTGGGACAGCCTGTTCGCCATCAACGTGAAGGGCCCCTGGCTGGCGGTGCGCGCGTTCGTGCCGCACATGCGCGAGATCGGTCGCGGTTCGATCGTGCTGTTCTCGTCGACCGCGGGCCTGGTCGGCTCGCCCTTCCTCTCGGCGTATTCAGCGTCGAAGGGTGCGGTGACGATGCTGACCCGCAGCCTCGCGCTCAACCACGCGGCAGAGAAGATCCGCGTGAACTGCATCTGCCCCGGCACCATCAACGGGCCGATGTCGGAGAGCAGCTTCGCGCAGGCTGGCGACGACGAGGCGCGCGATGCCCGTGCCGCGCGCATGCTATCGGGCATCCCCTTGCAGCGCTTCGGCGAGCCCGACGAGATCGCGGCGGCCGTGCTCTATCTGCTCGGCGACGACGCGGCCTTCACCACCGGCGTGGCACTGCCGGTGGATGGGGGCCGCGTGGCCTGAGCGCATCGTCGCCATGACCTTGACGCCCACCGAACCGCCGTCGATCGACCTCGACCCTACTGGATGGCGTTAACTCGGAGTCCACGTAGCTCACCGTCTGCCAAAGACCACGCGCCGCCTTGCGCGAAAAGAGTCCACCTGGCCGAGGTGTCCGAACTGCGTCCGTCATTGTCCGAAGTATGCCGTTCCTTTTGAAGTGCGATCTGAGATAGTCACCATGCTCAATGTAACGTGCAAGGACCGATAGATGCCGAGTCGAGAATTTGAAGAGCTGTTGGTTCAGCTCCGCTCCAGTCCAATTGATGCTGGGAAAAGTCTAGTTGAACTGCGGCAGGGCTTCGATGCCATGGGGCTGGCCTTCACGCCACCGGAAGGTGCAACATTTGTCCAGGTAGATGCCGATGGCGTTAAGGCGGAATGGACGCGAGTTCCTGAGAGCAACGACACGATGGTTCTCTTCTACCTGCATGGCGGAGGCTACATCATGGGTTCTCCGGTGGGGTATCGAAACTTCGTGGCGCGAATCTGCCGAGCGGGAGGGGTGCGTGCACTGTCCGTTGACTATCGACTGGCGCCGGAAGCCCCATTCCCGGCAGCTTTGGAGGACGCTGTCAAGGCTTACCAGTGGCTGCTGCAGCAACAAGTTCACCCTTCGCGTATTGTCATTGCCGGAGATTCGGCTGGTGGCGGGCTGGCGCTGTCCACATTGCTCGCCCTCAAGGAGAAGGGCATCCCGCTCCCGGGTGCGGCCATCTGCCTTTCGCCTTCAACCGATCTCGCTCGGACTGGACCATCGATAGTGACGAAGGCGGCTGAGGATGTATTCCTCACACGTGAACTACTTGACGTCTGCTTCGACAGCTATCTTGGCCCCCGCGGAGACCCCCACAACCCGTTGGCGTCGCCCCTGTATTCGGATCTCACCGGATTGCCACCGTTGCTGATCATGGTGGGTACGGCTGAAGTTCTGCTCGACGATTCGACTCGACTAGCCGAGAAAGCCAAAGAAGCCGGCGTGGAGGTAGAACTGCAGGTTGCCGAGGGAATGATTCATGTGTGGTCGTTTTTTGCCAGCGTGATTCCCGAGGGGCAACAAGGGGTAGAGGCAATGGGAGCGTTTATCCGCAAGCGCCTCCAGTTCACTCTGTAGACCAGCGAGAGGCTTCTCAACTTCAACAACGACTCTGCCCGTCCGTTTACGACTGGTATTGCGTTAGACATAGTGGTTGCTCGATAGGGCCAAAAGGCGGCTCGTCTCGCTATCTGGATTACGCACTTTCGTGCGCCGATCCCTATGCGGGGGCGAAGCCAGCAGAAACCGGGGCCAATACCCACGCACTCTGGGCAGCTTCTCCGCTGCGCGCGGCTGTCAAGATGCCAGCGGGCGATACCGGGATAAGCGGCCAGGCGCGCTGCGCTACCCGAGAACCTGCCTTGAGTGCAGGTCAGCCACGAGCCCGATGGCACCACGTGCGGGCGGCTGCGCACTGCAGCGCGTGGGCGAGGACGTGACCCAGAAACTGGACTACACGCCTGGCGTGGTCATGGTGCAAAAGCACGTGCGTGGCAAGTGGGCGTGCCGCAACTGTCGCACGCTGACCCAGGCGCCTGTGCCGGCCGAGTTCGTCGACACAGACATCCCCGCGGCTGCCCTGCTGGCCTATGTACTCCTGGCCTAATGCTCCGACCACTGCCGATGTACAGGCAGGAAACCAGCCTGGTGCGATCACTATGGTGGCCGCCTCTGAAGGCACCATGCCGTCGATCAACCCTTCGCGCTCTTAACCGCCGCGCGGTAGGCCCGCTCGGCCCACTGCTGCAGTTGCTCACGATCTTCGACCACGTCGGCGGGTACTTCCCAGTAGGACTTCAGCACATGCTCCTCGCCCTCGCTTACGTAGCCCAAGGTATGGGAACCTGCGGCCTCGTAACTCTTGCGTGAGTCGTCGTCCACCTTGAAGTAGATGCCTCCGTGCCAAGCCATTGCAAAGACATGCTCTTGCCGATAGAGGGCAACGGCACCGAACAGAGGCCGTGTCGTGATCTTTGCCCAGGACGCTAGCTGATCTACGTAATGATCTGCGAGTGCTTGGGTCTTTTGAGATTGCTGGGTCATTTTTGATTCCTTTTGCTTAGGTGGTTTCCTGCGCGGTCCAAGTCGAGCTTGGGTCCGTCGCTCAACGACGCTGCGACGACGACCCTGGCTACCCAGCGCTCAAGTTGATAGCTGGGCTGTCTTGACTCTTGCTCACGCCGTATCCTTCGGCCTGTTACGCCTTGGCATCGTTTCGACGACCAACTGATAAGAGGTCTTGATCAGTTCATTGATCAACTGTGAGGTGATGCCTCGGCCCGCGCCGATGGAAATCCAGTGACCCTTGTCGAGATAGCGTCCAAAAGTCACCCCTTGAAAGTGATCGCGCAGCGCACTCGCATGGTCTGGATCGGCTTTCAACGTGATGATTCTCTCGTTGGGGTCATCAGTGACGATCATGAAAACTTTGTCCCTAACCTTATATACGTCCAGCTTTTCCACAAACGGGCGGCCGTGGCTCGCGCCTGGTAGCGCTGCCGCCACTTCTCGAGCTAGCGTCTGAAGCTGGCGCGGCGAAAGACGTCTGGTACGTGACCGCTGGTCGCCCGAATCGTGCGCGTTCATAGGAATATCCTTCTACATGAGCCCGTAGGACTCGCGCGCCCGTGGCCTGAGAGCGCCGAGGCGACCATGTATGCGGCTTTCGCAGGAAATTGCCACTAGGAATAAGCAGAACTGCACGCTGCGATCATGAGGCGATGGGCATTGACAGGGACCGCGTGATCGCCCAGTTCGAATGCACGATACGCCAGGCATCCGCGATCTTCCGGTAGACCTCCGTCGCGTTCCACGCGCGTAGCAACTGCTCTGCACCATTGGCATCCACCACATAGCTGCGCAGGTTGTAGCTGAGGACCGCCAGGTCACCTGCCTCGCTGGCTATCACGTGCGGATTCAAGTACTCACTGCGCACGCTGCGCGGGTTCTTGTACAGCTTCTGGATGTGTTCAACGACGACTTCGCGTCCGATAAGCAGGCGATCGAGAACAGGATCGAAGTAGCTGCTGTCCTCATGGTAGTTGTCGAGATAACCGCGGTTGTCTCCTGAACTCCACCGCTCATTGAGCGAACGTTCCAGTTCGAACACTTCCTGCGTGACCACTTGAAGGTCGCGATTCATGAGCCATCTCATCAGTATCAGCGAATGGCATTTTTAAGCATAATAGAAGATATATGAAGGCATAGATCTCCATTTACTGATACTTTTCGGACAAAAAATTGGTGCCGCGAGAGAGCTGTTCATGGGATCGATGAAGTGATGAAAGCGCCAAGGAACCACATCGAAGAAATCGTTTATCGGCCTAAAGGTTCGTATCCCTTTGGCCTAGAGATATTCCGCGTCTCCGACCTGCGGCGAAGGACCAGTCAAGAAGGCATGCGCCGCACGTACGGTTATACGTTCTACATGTTGATAGTCGTGACCGAAGGGCAGGGCGATCAGATGCTCGACTTCGAGCTCTGCCCAAGTGGGGTGGGCAGCATGGTCTTGGTTCGCCCAGGGCAAGCGCATAACTTTGGGCAGGACGAGGAGTGGGATGGCTGGATACTGTTGGTGCGCCCAGACTTTCTTTGGTCTACATCCACTGAGGCCGCGCGCGTTGGATTTGATATGAAACGCCTACCAAACTGTATACGCCTCGATTCCAGCGATCTAGAACGGACCGTGACCGCTATGGAATGGATGCAGCAAGACGCAAACTGCGCTGAGGTCGGCCATTCAAAACGCTTGCGGGATGAAGCGATTGCGCCCACAGAAATCTTCGAAAACCTGCAGTCTTATCTACGATACACCTTCTATGGGCTAGTTTCATGGCTTGCGATCAGCTACGGGGACAAAGGTCACGACAATCAACCGAGGCGACCATCGCTGAGACGCTTCTACGATTTCAAAGATCTGGTGGAACAGCACTTGGTTGAATGGAAGAGCATCAGCAGTTACGCCCGTGAAATGCGATGCACGGAGAGAAGCCTTACGCGTGCTGCCGTGGAGGCAGAAGGGATCAGTGCCAAGGAATACGTTTCAAGACGGCTTGGTTTGGAAGCGAAGCGCCTGCTCATACACACTGATTGGCCTGTCGGCGTTATCGCTGAGAAGCTCGGCTTCAAAGAAGCCACGCACTTCAGCAAATTTTTCCGCCGCGTCGCAGGATGCACACCACAGCAATTCCGATCCCTGAATGGGCATGGATGAGGCGCATAGACGATGAGCACCTTGGTGTTTGTGAGCTGGCAGTTACTTATGCTCCACGTATGCATCGGACATGCCTGTGCCGCAGGTTGATCAGCGTTTCCCTAGAGCACGATTGGTGCTGCTATCGAACTTCCCAAGTGCAGGCACTGCCCCATTGGCCGGTCGGACAGATACTGTGTTTCACAGTGGCCCCTGTCCAACTGTGCGGCTCGTCCCACCAGCTCGGGCGCAGGGATGCGGCGCGGTCAAACCTTGCTAGGTCATGCGCTGGATTCGTCATGCTTTGAGCAGCCACACCATAAACCGCTTTGTGCCTGTCAATGCCTACTGCTACGACAGCTCAAACTTTCGGTAGCCAAAGCTTCATACGCCTCTTGATGGTGCGGCCGCCCCATAGGAGTGATTAAAAGTGTTCAAGCCATCAAGTGGCACTACGAGCTTGACCCTCCTTAAAAGCGGCCACTACCTCAGAAACGACGCGGTTATCTTCGTCTGCACGGCGCCAGACCATGGCGATGCGACGAAAAGGCGCTTGCCGACCTAGAAGGATTACCTTCAGGCCGTAGGCATCCAGGAGCGGCTGGCGTGGCTGGGGCAACACCGTAACTCCGAGGCCCAGCGACACCATGGAAACGATGGCGTCCATGGAGCGAAATTCCCGAGTGGAATTCAGCGCTGGCATTAACGTTCTCACGTACCGCGCGGCCACCCGTCCACCAGAAAGACTGGTGTCATAGGCAATCCAGTTGTGTGCTGCCAGCAACGCGCGCGGATTCGTCTCTTGGGCCTCGGACGGCGCCAACATGACGTACGGCTGGCGCTTCAGTTCGAGCCAGGACATTCGCGACGAGCCGCCGTTTTCAGGTCGCACCAAGACCGCAGCGTCAATGCGGCCGGCCCGCAGTTCCGTCAGGAGTTCGTCCGTGTCATTCAACGGCGGGACCGTGACGTCCAAGGCCGGATGCCGCTCATGCAGCAATCGGAGCGCGGGCGGCAGCAGGTCGCTCTGCATGCTCGTAATCACCCCCAATCGGAATCGTCCTTCGATGACACGTGCCGGATTTGCGCGCAGGGTATCGATGCGATTGCTGAAGTCGGTGGCAACGCTGGCGATCTCGGCAGCGAACTCTGTGGGGCGAGGCACCCGCGTGCTGCGGTCGAAAAGCGGCCGCCCGAAGAACTCTTCGAGCTGCTTCACCTGCAGGCTGACAGCGCTCGGCGTGCAGCCCACAGCAGCGCCAGCGGCAGTGAAACTGCCGTGCACCAGGATGGCCCGCAAGGTGTTCAAAGCACTCAAGTTCATTGAGTATTTCTCACATTAAAAGTTCGAATATATCAAACTTACTCAATGAAGAAGGGTCCAGAATTTGTGACACCGAGACGCTGATCGCCCTGATCGGCATTCCAGAAACCCTATGAACGACTCTCTTTCCATCCATTCCATCGACCTCCGCAGTGACACCGTCACGCTCCCCACCGAGGCGATGTATCGCCGCATGGCGACTGCGCCTCTCGGCGACGACGGTTTGGACGGCGACCCTACAGCCAAGGAGCTCGAAGGCTTTACGGCTTCTTTGCTGGGCAAGGCGGCGGGTCTGTATGCGCCAAGCGCGACGATGGCGAACCTGCTTTCCATATTGGCTCAAGTGCCGCGTCAGGACGTTGTCCTGACGGGCTCCGGCTCGCACATCTACACGGCCGAGCGTGGGGCGGCGACCTTCACTGGCGCCTTCTACCAGCCAATCCCCGACCCGAATGGTGCATTGGACCTTGCTCTGCTCGAAACCACCCTGGCATCGACCAAGGGAAACCTCAAACCGGGACTGGTTTGCGCCGAGACCTCGCACAACAATGAAGGCGGGTCGGTGGCCTCACTCGCCCACATGCAGCAGGTCCATCAGATCTCCCAACGTGCCGGCGTCCGCGTGCATCTGGACGGCGCGCGCCTGTTCAACGCAGCAGTGACCCTCGGAGTGGAGGCCGCGGTGCTGTGCCAGTACGCCGACACCGCTTCTGTCTGTTTGTCCAAGGGACTGAGCGCCCCCATGGGCGCCGTCCTGGTCGGACCGAAAGAAACCATCCAGCGTGCCCGTCTGTTGAGAAAGCTCATCGGTGGGGCGCAACGTCAGGTCGGCATTGCTGCGGCCTGCGGACTCGAAGGCCTGCAGTCGATGGTAGGCCGGCTGGCAGACGACCACGCAAATGCCAGAGCGCTGGGCGCGGGCTTGTCTGAAGTCGCAGGCCTACGCATTCGACAACCTCAAACCAACATTGTGCAGGTCGATGTCTCAGGCACTGGCATGAACGCCAAGCAATGGGAAGCCGCTCTGCGGACGCGTGAGGTGCTGGTACGCCCTTGGGGACCGGCACTGCTGCGTTGCGTGACCCATCGCCACATTTCTGACGATTCCATCGGGACGGCCATCAAAGCATTCACCGCCGTCGCTCGCAACCCCGTTCCGATCTGAGCACCGGACTTTTCTCAACCCAATCCACAGAGAAGGCATCATGGATAAAAAAATCAGTTTTGAAAAGCAGTCCCCCAGTTTCTACTGCGGTGACGAACTGCATGCCATCAAGCGGGCCAAGCTGCAGAAGGCTCTGGAGACCTCCGGCTTCGACGCCTTCTTGTTTTTCAAGGCTGAAGCCGTGCGTTATGTGACCGACTTCTATGTGAAAGGTTTCCGTCCTTTCCTGGAGCCAGAATACGTTGCCCTGGTGGTCAAGGGCAAACCTCCCGTGGTGGGCTACATCTCCGGCAGCGATGACCTTCGCATTCGCTTCAAGTCGGACATCGAGGATGCCCGTCGACTGCCGCATGTCTCGAAGTGGCACGAGACCATCGAGAAGATGCTTTCGGACTACGGCGTGGCCGGTGGCCGCGTGGCGACCGACGTCATGCCGCACATGGTGTTCCGGGGGCTGAGCCAAGCGTTGCCCGCGTTGGAAATCGGTGACGTGACGCCCATGTGGCTGCAGCTGACCGCTGTGAAGCATCCGATCGAGATCGAGCTGATCCGCAACGCCGTTCGAGTGGCCGACCTGGGCGCATTGGCGGCCATCCAAGCCGTCCGGCCGGGTGTGACCGAGCATTCAGTCTCCGCCGCGGCCGTCACCGCCATGCGCAAGGCTGGATCCGAGTTCGAGCCCTTCATCCCTCTGGTGGCCTCGGGTCCCAACGCATCCATGTTCGAGCGCATCGCGACCGAGAAGGTCATCGGCGAGAACGAGACAGTGATTCTGGACATCGGCGCGGTCGTCAAGGGCTACACCGGTGACCTCGGTCGCACCGTGCTGAGCAGCGGTACGGCCACCGAGACCCAGCGTGCCATCTACCGTGCCACCTACGAGGCCCTGCAGGAGGCCAAGAAGATGATTCGCCCCGGCGTCACTGGCAAAGCAGTGGATGCTCGCGCCCGCGAGGTCATCGCCGATCACGGCTGGGGTGACTACGTTTACACCGGCAACACCGGACACCAACTTGGCTACGGCCTGCATGGCGAGCCTCTAGTGGACCGCCGGGTCGACTTCGTGATTGAGGAAAACATGGTCATGTGCCTCGAGCCGCGCGTAGTGCTGCCGGACCAACCTCACGTTGGCGGCGCGCACCTTGAAGACGTGGTGGTGGTCACCGCCAATGGCTTCGAGCAGATCAACACCACCCCCCACGATCAACGTCTGCTGGGTTAGGTCATCCAGCCAATCAAGAGAAATAGCATGAACAATTTTTCGGCTGGTCGTCGCGGCTTTGTCACGGCCCTTGGCGCATCTTCCTTGGCGGCGGCCCTGCCAAGATTTGCGATGGCGCAAGGTGATAAGCCCTTGCAGATGATGGTTGGCTATCCGCCGGGCGGTAGCACCGATGCGTTCGCGCGTCTCTTCTCCATTCCGCTCCAGAGCGCGTTGAATGGCCGGAGCGTGGTGGTGCGCAACGTGCCCGGCGCGGGTGGGCAGATCGCCGCTACCACCCTACTTCGGGAAGGGGCCGACGGCTCAGCCGTCCTTGCCATCAACCAGCCAGACCTGAGCTTAGCGGTTGCACGCGGCAATGCGGGTTTCAAGCTCAGCGACTTCCGCACGATCATGGCAGACCTCCATGAACCGCGCGTCTTCCTTGTGAAGAACGATGGCGGCATTGATTCCTTCGCCAAGTTCGTCAGTCAGGCCAAGGCAAATCCCGGCAAACTGGCAATTTCCGTTACTGGCGGGTCGGCGCAGGAGACCATGGCGCAGTGGCTGGTGGAGCAGTTGAAGATCGATGTTGTGGTTGTCCCCTACAAGGGTGGCGCTGAATCCATCAATGCACTGCTGTCCGGGGATGTCACCGCCAACCTTGGTGACGACTTCGTGCGTTCGAACATGCGGTCTAAGACCACCGCACTGTTCATTGGGTCAGATAAGAAAAGCCCACGCTGGCCCGAGGCGCCCACCCTGCAGAGCCTGCTGACGACCTATGGCGTGACGATGTCCTCGCCGCATTTTCTCGCGCGCTACGGCGTCTATGTCGTGTCGGCGGCGTTCGCGCAGAAGAATCCCACGGCCTACCAAGACCTCCAGAAGGCCATGCTGGCCGCCCGCAGCGGGACTGTATTCACCGACTACATCCAGAAGAACAATCTTGCCGACCTCTCGCTGGGCGCTGCAGGCGAGGCCTATGAGCCAGCCTTTGCTGCAGAGATGAAGGAAATCGAGAAGCTCAAACGCTGAGGCGCGTTCAGCACCTGGATAACAACTGATACGAATCATGAAATCACAGATACGACGCGTCACGACAGTCTTTGCTCTCGCCGTGACGGTGATCCTGACGGCGCAGGCGCAGGCCTTTCCCGACAAGCCCATCCGGATCATTTCACCCAGCCCGCCAGGCGGCGGCACCGACACCACAACGCGTCTTGTCACAGCCAAGGTCACCGAACTGAGCCAGTGGGGATTTGTCGTCGATACACGCCCCGGTGCGGGAGGGAACATCGGGTTGGCAGCGGGGGCAGCAGCCCAGGCCGACGGCCACACGTTGGTGATGGGCGAGACGAGCAACCTGACCGTTAACCAGTACTTGTACAAGTCGATGCCGGTGGACGCAGAGAAACAATTGACACCGGTTGCCCTCATCGGGACCGGTCCGCTTGTGCTGGTGGTTGAGGCGAGCAAGCCGTACCGAAATCTGGATGACGTCATTGCAGCTGCCAAAAAGCATCCACTGACCTATGCCTCATCTGGCAGCGGTACCGTTGGCCATCTCGTCAGCGAAAGCTTTCAGAAGCAAAGTGGCGTTCAGTTTATTCACGTCCCTTACAAGGGCGCTGGTCCGGCCATGACAGACCTGCTGGGCAATCAGGTCGACATCTATTTTTCGTCGCTGACTGCCGCACTGCCACTGGTTCAGGCGGGAAAACTGAAAGCTCTGGCGGTGACCTCGGCCGCACGGGTGGCTGCCCTGCCGAATGTGCCAACGCTGGTCGAATCAGGTTATCCCAAGTTCGATTACTACGTCTTCTACGGTGTCGTCGCACCTGCCCGCACGCCAGCGACCGTGGTGCAGACGCTCAACCGCGAGTTCGGGCGCGCACTGCAGACCGCCGCGTTGCAAAAAGCGCTGGCGGAGCGAGGGATCTTCGCGCAACCCGGATCTTCGGAAGAGTTCGGAAAGTTCCTGAGCAAGGAGCGCGTCAAGTGGCAGCGAATCGTGCGCGAGTCGGGCGCCACGGTCGATTGAAAAGCGAACTTGATGCACAAGCCTACCTGTCTTCTCGAGCAGGAAACTCTGCAAAAGATCTCAGGGTCAACGACTGCTTACCCAAAAGAAATTCAAAGAGACCTTGATCTTCTTGCAATCAGGCCATTGAAGAAGCGAACAGGTCCAGACTGCTTGAAGATCTCGGGATCTTATGAAGAAGGGGGTCGCGGCAGATGCCGTGTTCGGTCAACTCAAACGTGATGCAATGGAATCCTCAATGAAACGACTCGCAGTTCTTGGTGCCGGAATTACCGGCGTCACGACCGCCTATGCCTTGGCCTTGCGCGGCTTTGATGTGACAGTGTTGGAACGTCATCGCTATGTGGCAATGGACACGTCGTTTGCCAATGGTGGCCAGCTCTCAGCCTCTAATGCCGAAGTCTGGAACCATGGCTCGACAATTCTCAAGGGCATCAAGTGGATGTTCACTGCGAATGCGCCGCTGTTGGTGAATCCCATGCCGAGCTGGCACAAGCTCTCGTGGTTCATGGAATTCATGGCAAATATTCCCCATTACGAGAAAAACACCGTCGCCACGACAAAGCTGGCCATCGACGCCCGCGATCATCTTCTGTCCTGGGCAGAAGCCGAACAGATCGACTTCGACCACAAGAAAGAGGGCATCTTGCATATCTATCGAAAAAGAGAGAGCTTCGATCATGCCGTGCGTGTTTCCCAGTTGCTGGCCAAAGGGGGATTGCCACGCCGACAGTTGAGCCCTTCCGAGATACGGGAGATCGAGCCGACGCTGGCAGGTGAATATCACGGAGGGTTCTTTACCGAGAGCGATTCCACGGGCGACATCCACAAGTTCACTCACGGTCTGGCCGCCGCAGCTGAAAAACGTGGCGTGAAATTCATCTTTGGCGCAGAAGTCAAACGGGTGGATGCTTCCGACCATACCGTACAAATAGCTTTTTCCTGCGACGGCAAGGAAGAACAGCTGCAGGCCGATGCCGTTGTGGTATGCGCAGGTGTCGGCAGCCGAAACATTGCCACCATGCTGGGCGACCGCATTAATGTCTATCCGGTGAAAGGCTATTCCATCACCGTGAACTTGACCGACGAATTGAGCCAGAAGTCGGCTCCCCACGTAAGTCTGCTCGATGACGAAACCAAATTGGTGACCAGCAGATTGGGGTTAGACAGGTTTCGGGTTGCTGGGACTGCAGAGTTCAATGGCGCAAACCGCAACATTCGGATGGACCGAATCCAGCCATTGGTGAATTGGGTCAATCAATGCTTTCCCGGTGTCAGCACGCGCAGTGTCATTCCCTGGGCCGGCCTGCGCCCCATGCTTCCAAGCATGCTGCCGAAAGTTGGAAAGGGCGCTCGACAACGCGTGTTTTACAACACTGGTCACGGGCACTTGGGCTGGACGCTTTCAGCTGCTACGGCAGAGCTGATTGCTGAGGCAATCGACTCTACCTGGACCTCGAAAAAAAGTTTCTGATGATTGATCGAACCCGTAATGAGCGGGATAGAACGCACCAGCCTTCCACTCAACGCACTCAGCGTCTTTGATCAGCCAAATCCCTGCACGAAAAGATCAACATTGCTCAACCCGTCCATCGAGAAAAACCCATGAAAAAACAAATTCATAGAATCATTGCAGTGCTGGCAGTCAGCTTTCCTCTTTGTGGCTGGGCGGCTTGGCCAGAAAAGCCAATACGCATGGTAATACCTTACGCTGCCGGTGGCGGTGCCGACATCACCGCGCGCATCGTGACGCAGGAGATGAGCGCATTGCTCGGCCAACCTATCGTGCTTGATTACAAGCCGGGCGCCGGGGGAGTCATCGGCGCCGACGCCGTTGCCAAGTCGGCAGCCGACGGCTACACCGTGCTGTACGACGCATCAGCCTTTTCTGTAAACCCGTCGCTATATAAAATGCCGTTTGACTCCCTCAGGGATTTCATTCCGGTGTCACTGGTTGCCATCGCGCCGCAAGTCCTGTTGGTGCCCGCCGCTGCCCCCTATAAGACGGTGGCTGAAATGCTTGCCATCGCACGCGATAAGCCTGACGCGATCAATTTTGCATCCGCCGGAAATGGTAGCGGTTCGCACTTGGCCGCAGAAGCGTTCAACCAACAAAGCAAGCTCAACCTGATGCACGTGCCATACAAAGGGGGTGCGCCTGCGATCACCGACCTGATGGGCGAACGGGTCTCGATGTACTTCAGCAATGTGGCCTTTAGCCTGAGCTACATCAAGGGCGGCAAGGTGAGGGCCATTGGCGTCACTTCTCCCAAGCGTCTGGCGTTGCTACCCGAGGTTCCGACTTTGGCTGAACAGGGTCTGCCGGGCTTCAACACGTCGGAGTGGAACGGCGTGTTCTTGCCCAAGGGAACGCCGCCTGACGTCGTGGAGCGCTTGGCCAAGGCTCTTCAATCGGCGTTGACGGACCCGAAGGTCAAGGAAAAGCTGTTGCAGCTTGGCCTGCAGCCAGGCAGCACTACGCCCGAAGAGTTCTCCAAATTCGTGCAGGACGAAACAAGTCGGGCCAATGCTCTGGTGAAGGCGCGGAACATCAAAGTAGATTGAGTGCGTCGCAACGGACTCGTAAGGAAAGCACCCGATGCAACAACACAACTTACTTGAGGTGAAGATATGAACCGACGTGGACTCATCCGTTCAGTAGCACTCGCAGCGGTAGCACCGTCCATCGCACGGGTTGGCTATGCGGCCCAGCCGTCGGCAGCCAAAAGACGATTGATCGCATTTGGTAGCGGCAACTTCTCTGTATTCCTGAAGCACATTGTCCCTCTCATAGGCAAATCCAATCCAAAGGTCTGCCTCATACCAACAGCTGCGGGTGACAGCTTGGTCAACATCACAAGCTGGTACGCTGCCTGTGAGGAACTTCCAATGCGGGCGTATGTGATGAAGTCGTTCATCAGCTCGTACACCAGCAAGCAACGATTTGAAGACTACTTGCTGGGAATGGATGCTGTCTTCGTAGGCGGTGGCAACACGCTCAACATGCTCGCCGTTTGGAAGGCGCAGGGCATTGATCTCGCGCTCCGCAAAGCCTACGAAAGCGGCGTGCTGATGACGGGAGGCAGTGCAGGCTCGCTGTGCTGGTTCGAAAGTGGAACGAGCGACTCACGACCAATCGCTCTGTCGCCCATCGACGGCATGGCGTGGCTCAAAGGATCGCACTGCCCACACTTCAACGCGGAGGCATCTCGCAGACCGCTGTATCACAAGCTCATTAAAGAGCGCGTGATGCCTGCTGGATATGCGTGCGACAACTTGGCCGGCGTTTACTTCGAGGACGAGGCATTTATCCGGTCCGTGGCCGCCGACAACAACAGCTTCTCCTATCACGTAGGGCTTGTCGATGGTGAGGTCGTGGAGCGGCGACTCGATACGGTCATCTTATCGTGAACTTCCACGCGAAACTTACAGCCGGGGCTCACGGCGAGCACCGTTAGCCCAGCCTTGGCAGTAGGCTGCCTGAGGCTTCGCACTACCCACTAATGCGCAAATAAAACGTAAATCTTGCCGCGAGCGCGAGCTCTTTCCAGACGCGCTGCGTTCGACATCAACTCAATCATGCCTACCCCGCTCTTAGTTCCGCTCAACGCCTGCGATTCGCACTTGCACGTCTTCGACCCTCGGTTCCGGGAAATTCTTCCTGCAGACGACATGAGCGCAATTTCTTGCACTGCGTCTGCCTATGCGACGGTACAACAGGCGCTGCAGCTGCAACGCGCCGTCGTGGTCACGCCCAGAAATTACGACACGGACAACGATGTCACGCTGGACGCCCTCGCTCAGCTAGGAGTCGACCGCGCAAGAGGTGTCGCGGTGCTGCGCCCCGACGTAACCGATTCCACGCTTTCCCGACTCAACGCGCAAGGCATTCGTGGCGTTCGCTTCACCCTCTACACGCCGGAGCACGCGCCGACCTCATTCGACATGATCGAGCCCATTGCGGCACGGATCAAAGATCTTGGCTGGCACGTGCAGCTCCATTGGACCGCTGATCAGGTCGTTGCGCATGAGGAACTGCTTGACCGGCTGCCAGTGGACATCGTGTTTGATCATCTGGGCAGGCTGCCTGTTGCGTGTGGGCTTGATCACCCTGCCGCGGCGATCATCGAAAGGTTGTTGCGCGACGGCCGCGCATGGATGAAACTTTCGGCCCCATACTTGGATTCGCTTGTCGGCAGCGACGGGGCTTATGCAGATGTGGATCGCACAGCCAGGCATTGGATCAAGGTAGCGCCCGAGCGGGTGGTCTGGGGAAGCGACTGGCCCCATACCTCGTTGAAACAACCGCCAGACACAGCTCTCTTGATGGAGAAGCTCTTTTCGTGGGTCGACAATCAGGCCTCGCTAGACTTGATCCTTGTATCAAATCCCGCTCGTCTCTACTGGGCTACGGCTTGAAGACTTTAAATTTCGAGAGAGCATCTTAGGCTGGAGCCGGAGCTGGCGCTGGCGCCGACGGAACTGGCGCAGTGAGGTGGCCACGTCCCACGCCTCCTGGCACGACGCAGCGCAACAGGTAAAACGATGGCGTCTGCATCGGCTTTAGGCACCCCTGACGCGGCGGCCGCACCGTAATCCACCGGCGTTAAAGGACTTGGGTTCCCGGTGCCGGATCATGCCTGCGACTGCCACATGCACCTGTTCAACAAGGCACTGCCATACGCTGGCAGGCGGGTGTTGAGGCATGGCGATGCGACTCCGTAGGACTTCCGCAAGCTGCAACACCGACTCCACCTGCAGCGCAACGTGCTTGTGCAACCCTCCGGCTATGGCCGTGACCACCGCGTGCTGCTGGCGGGGTTGCGCGAGCTGGGTCCGACCGCGCGAGGCGTGGCCGTCGTCGATCCGTCGGCGACGCGCGCCGAGCTGGAGGAACCGGACGCGGCCGGTGTCGTCGGCGTTCGGCTCAACCTGGACCAGGCCGGCGCCACGAGCGAAGACATGCTGGAAGCCGTGGCCCAACTGATCCAGCCCTTCGGCTGGCACGTCCAGGTGAATGCCCATGCGCAGGACCTCTTGCGACTCGGCCAGCGGCTGGTTGCGCTGCCCGTGCCCGTGCCCGTCGTCATCGACCACTACGCGCGCTTGAACGTCAAGCCGGATCGATCCGGTGAAATCGCTGCCTTGATGTCATGGCTGCTCGACAGCCAGAACGTCTGGCTGAAACTGTTGGCGCCCTGTATCGCTGCACCCGATTCCTTGGCCTATGATGATTTTGGGGACTGGGTGCGTCAATTGGCCCATCGGCACCTTGACCGCCTGGTCTGGTGGAATCTCGTTCTGCCTGATCTGAAAGTGCATGTTTGGAATGGGGTCGACCCGGAGCCTGAAGATGCTCGACCGCGTGGGCCTGATGGCGCACAAGCACAAGTTCCCAGGTCAGTTCTCCGGCGACCAGCAGCAGCGGGTGGCCATCGCCCGCGCGCTGAGCATGGACCCGATCGTGATGCTGTTCGACGAACCCACCTCGGCGCTGGACCCGGAGATGGTCGGCGAAGCGCTCGACGTGATGGTGGCGCTGGCCAAGGCAGGCATGACCTGATGGTCGTGACGCACGAGATGGCCTTCGCCCGCAAGGTCGCGAGCCGCGTGATCGTCATCCACGTCGGCGGCCGCATCCTGGAAGACTGCGAGAAGGACGAGTTCTTCAGCCACCCGGAAAACCGCCAGCCGCGCACCAAGGAATTCCTCAACAAAATCCTGCAGCACTAGATCCTACTTTGTTGCGTAGACGGAATCGTGCTATCGCGGTTGATTGGAAACTCCCTGCACCCGTACAACTAGGTTCATTGGGGCTTCAGTTTCCAGGAAGAGAGCGCGCTTCCTGATCTAGGGTCTTGCATTGCGCGCTGTGCTTGCGACGGGTTGCCCATCGGTGCTAGTGGCAAAGAGATGGGATACCTGACCTTTTGGTTGCTCAGTGAGCCGCCCATTGAATCGACGAGATGTCTACGCCCTCTTTGTACATGTCCCAGAGTGGGCTTAGTTGTCGCAGCCGATCGACGGTCTCCGTGACCTGGGCAATGACCAAGTCCACTTCAGCCTCGGTCGTGAAGCGTCCGATCGTGAAGCGGATTGAGCTATGCGCCAATTCGTCACTGCGACCAAGTGCACGCAGGACAAAAGAAGGCTCCAGGGAAGCCGACGTGCATGCTGAGCCGGACGACACCGCCACACCCTTCAACCCCATGATGAGCGATTCACCCTCCACGTAGTTGAAACTGATGTTCAGATTGTGCGGTACACGATGCGCCAGGCTCCCGTTGACATACACCTCCTCCATCTGCGTCAAGCCTCTTGCAAGTCGATCCCGAAGTTGTTGGACGCGTTCATTTTCTGCCCCCATCTCCGCCTTGGCAATCCGAAAGGCTTCTCCCATCCCAACGATCTGATGGGTAGGAAGCGTCCCAGACCGCATGCCGCGCTCGTGACCTCCGCCATGAATCTGCGCCTCGATGCGGGTGCGAGGCTTACGACGTACATACAGAGCACCCACTCCCTTCGGACCGTAGACCTTGTGTGCGGTCACAGTGAGCAGATCGACCATGAAGGTCCGTACGTCGATGAGAATCTTGCCCGCTCCCTGCACCGCATCGCAGTGGAAGATGATGCCCTTGTCACGGCATACCTCGGCGATCGCTTCAACGGGGTTGATCACTCCGATCTCGTTGTTCACCATCATGATCGACACGAGGATCGTGTCTTTCCGAAGGGCCTCCTGCACCGATTCGACACGCACGCGGCCGTCGCTCTCCACGTCCAAGTACGTGACTTCAAAGCCCTCGCGCTCCAGCTCTCTGCAGGTGTCGAGAACGGCTTTGTGCTCGGTCTTCTGCGTGACGATGTGCCGTCCCTTTCCCTTGTAGAAATGCGCTGCGCCCTTGATGGCCAGGTTGTTGCCTTCCGTGGCGCCAGAGGTCCAGACGATTTCTCGAGGATCAGCGCCGAGAAGATCCGCGACTTGAGCCCGCGCAGTCTCGACTGCAGCCTCCGCGTCCCACCCATAGACATGACTGCGCGATGCGGGATTTCCGAAGTGTTCGGTCAGGTACGGCAGGAGCGCCGAAACAACGCGTGGATCGACCGGCGTCGTGGCCATGTAGTCCATGTAGATGGGGCGGGCAGGCGTCAAGGGGGCGGTCATGTAAATGGCTCCAGGTCATGGTTACGAAACGGTGCACGCGCACCAAAAATGCTCAACATCTGCCCTGAAAAGATCTTTTTTAAATATCATAACTACCCTAGTTGACAGACGTATATGGCAAATATAGCATTGCGCTGCACTTCAAGGAGCACAGCATGTCAATGGGTCGCAGAGGGTTCTTGGCCGGCGCGGCGGGCGCAGGTTTGGCAGCAACATTCCAGCCCTCATGGGCGCAGACGGAGGTGGTTCGAATCGGGGTGCCTACGGGCATCACAGGCAACTGGTCGGCGCTTGGCTCTCAGATCCAGCGCGCATGCCGGCTCTTCGCAAAGACGATGAACGCAAAAGGCGGCATCGACGGCAGACAGATCGAGTTTCTGTTCGAGGACACGCAGGGCGATCCGGCCGCGTGCGTTCGCAAGACCTCAGAGCTTGTCGAGGGCAAAGGTGTCAAGCTGATCACGGGCGTCATCTCCAGCGGAGAATCGCTGGCCATCATGCCGCGTCTGGCGGAGTGGAACGCGCTGTACCTGGCGGGTATCAG
Organism: Variovorax sucrosi; assembly: GCF_051216635.1. Classification (NCBI taxonomy): domain Bacteria; kingdom Pseudomonadati; phylum Pseudomonadota; class Betaproteobacteria; order Burkholderiales; family Comamonadaceae; genus Variovorax; species Variovorax sucrosi. The sequence goes on from NZ_JBPJZU010000006.1 coordinate 333,626, forward strand.
TGGCGTTGGTTCTCTCACCGCGCAGAACTTTGTTCCGAACGCATTTCGCACGTGCACCTCGGGGCCAATGCGTGCTCGAGCGATCTCGCTGTGGTTCGCCAAATCGCCCAAGACGACGTTCTTTACGATCGCCCAGGACTACGCCTGGGGTAAGAACAGCCTTGCGACCTTCGAAAGCTTGATCAAGGGTGTGGGCAAGCAGACAGTGGGTAACGTCCTGACCCCGCTTGGAACCAAGGACTACTCCAGCTATATCGCCCGCATCCGGCAGGCGCGCCCCGACGTGCTTTATGTGGCGATGAGCGGTGACGACGCTACCGCATTCCTCAAGCAGGCGGCTCAGTACCGGCTGGGTGAGCAAATCCAGATCGTGTCGGAAGTGTTGGACCTCTTGAACACGCGACCGCTTGGTGATGCGGGTCTGGGGCTGTACGGGGTAAGCCAGTACAACTACTCGCATGACTCCGCTGCAAACAAGGAATTTGTCAGTGCGTTCCGTGCGGAGTACAGCGAAATCCCGGACACCTACGACGGCGAAACGTGGCAGGGACTGAGTCTGCTGGCAGAAGCCGTCCGCCGCGCCAAATCGGTCGATGCAATGACCGTGCGCAAGGCGCTTGTCGACTTGGAGATCGAGTCGGTCAAGGGGAGGGTGAAACTGCGTGCCTGTGACCAGCAAGGCGAACAAAGTGTCTTCATCGCCAGGTTGGAGAAGAGCGACGCCGCCGCGTACCCCTTACCGAAGATCATTGAGACGTTCAGCGCCGACGCGGTTATTCCCGGTTGCCGCAAGGACTCGTTCTGATGCAAGGGTGAAGACCCAAGCGCTCTCGCTAGATATAAACCCTATGAAAGATTCGTTATGAGTGTGTGGCAACTCTGGCTCAATCTTGGGCTGAACACGCTCTCCTTGGCATCGCTCCTCGCGATGCTCACGGTTGGCCTGACGCTGATCTTCGGCATCATGCGCATCATGAATTTCGCCCATGGGGCGATGTATATGTTCGGCGCATATGTCGGCATCTCGGCGGCCCAATGGGCTGGCAACTTCTGGGGTGGCCTCGTACTGGCCGCGATGAGTGCTGCGGCCATTGGCGCCATTTTCGAAGCCGGGCTCTTGCGTTACTTGTACAAGCGCGACGCGAGCAGCTTCCTTTTGATTACGTTCGGTCTAAGCCTTGTCCTTACGGAGTCGATACGGCTTGGATGGGGATCGAGCAGCCGAGATGTTCAGTTGCCCGATGCGCTTGCCGGGGTGGTATTCGTCATGAATGAGCCGTTTCCTCTTTATCGGGTGTTTCTCATTGGCTTTGGAGCGACGGCGCTGGGAATCCTTGCGCTGGTGATTCTGAAGTCCCGCCTCGGGCTGCTCATTCGTTCGATCTCTCAGAACGCAGAGATGACGCAGGCATTGGGCATCAACGTCGGGACGATCAGGACGTTGACGTTCGCAGTGGGCTGCGGGTTTGCTGGATTGGGGGGGTATCTCGCCGTGCCGTTGATCAGCGGCTACATCGGCATGGGCAGTGCGGCAATCATCGAGTCGTTTGTGATCGTGATGATTGGCGGCATGGGCAGCTTTCTCGGATCCGCAGTTGGCAGCTTGCTCGTTGCAACGACTCAGTCTTTCGGCAATTTCTACTTTCCGGATTTCTCGCTGGTGGTTATCTACCTTCTGATGATCGGAGTATTGCTCTACCGTCCAGGCGGTCTGTTCGGGGAGGAAGAATAAATGAAGTACGCCATTCCACTGGTCGCGGCGCTTGCCCTTGCCCCTTTTGGCCTTCAGAGCTTTCAAGTCACATTGCTGACCGAGATTTTGATCTTCGGGCTGTTTGCAATGAGCCTGGACGTGCAAATGGGTTACGCCCGCATGTTCTCGTTCGGTCATGTGCTGCCCTACGGCGTTGGCGCGTATGCGTGCGCATTTGGGTTGTTGGCGGGTTGGTCGTTGCCGCTAGCGATTCTGGTTTCCGTCGTTGCTGCCACGCTGATCTCCATACCCATCGGCTGGCTGAGCACGCGTGCGAGCGGTGTGGCGTTCGCAATGCTGACGCTGGCATTTGCGCAGCTGGCTTATGCGATCGTGTTCAAGTGGAACACGATCACTGGCGGCTCGGACGGCCTGACCGGATTTGCTCGAAACGCTGGCCCATTCGGTTTCGAGGGCTTCGTTTCCCGCAACGGCTATTTCTGGCTGGTGTTGGCTGTTGTGTTTGCGATGTACTGGCTTGCTTTGGGATTCATGAAATCTCCCATGGGTACCGCCATCGTGAGCGTCAGGGAGAACGAAAGACGGGCGAGTGCGATTGGCTACCGGCCTCGCTCACTGCGCATCGTCGCTTTCGTGCTGTCCAGCGGGCTGGCCGGAGTGGCCGGCGCCTTGCACGCTGGCTTGCTTCAGTTCGTGTCACCGGAGATCCTGCACTGGACGCTGTCTGGCCACGTCATCATCGCGGTGATCTTGGGTGGGACCGGCACGCTTGTCGGACCGATCGTCGGTGCGGCATTGATCGTCCTTGCGCATGAGCGCTTGAGCGCAGTGACCGACAGCTGGCCACTTGTCATGGGCGTGCTGTTCATCGTCGTCGTGATTGCGGCTCCCAAGGGGTTGTGGGGCATCAAGAAATCGCTGGTCGCCAGGATGGACAAACGTCGCGCCAACTTGCTTGGAGAAAAAAATGCCGCTTCTTGAGTGTTCTGGCCTGACCAAGCGTTGGGGCGCGGTGACGACGGTTGATGATGTCAGCTTCACCGTCGATGCGGGCGAGGTGGTCGCTCTGATCGGGCCGAATGGCGCTGGCAAGAGCACTGTCTTCAACCTGATCGCTGGTGCGACCAAGAAAAGTGCGGGGACGGTGCGCTTCAACGGCGAAAGCGTGGAGAACCTTGCGGCCCACGACCTGGCGCAAAGAGGACTGAGCCGCACCTACCAGATCACCTGCCTGTTTCCTCAGCTGACCGCGCTCGAGAACGTACGGCTGGCAGTCCAAGCCCGTTCCGCAGGGCGCCTTCATCCGATCCATTCAAAAGCGTTCGTCGAGGCGACCGCGGCCCAGGCGATGGCGTGGCTTGGCCGCGTGCGCCTGACTGGCCAGGCGCATCGCATCGCCGGAGAGCTTGCTCACGGCGATCAACGGCTGCTGGAGATTGCGACTGCGCTTGCACTCGAGCCCAAGCTCGTCCTGCTGGACGAACCGACCCAAGGCATGTCGGTAGAAGAAACTCGTGCGACGGTGCGGCTTCTCAAATCGCTTTTGCAAGACGCTCCCATCGCGGTTCTTTTGGTAGAGCACGATCTCGAGGTGGTATTCGGCGTTGCCGATCGCATCGTCGTGTTGGACCAGGGGCGCCGCATCGCGGATGGGACGCCGGAGACCGTGCGCAACGATCCCGCGGTACAGCGCGCCTACCTAGGAGTAGCACATGCTTAAGGTCAGCAAACTGGCATCAGGCTACGGCTCGGGAAAGGTGCTTTTCGGAGTCGATCTCGAAGCACCGAAAGGGGAGGTCACGTCGATCATCGGGCGAAACGGCGTGGGAAAGACGACGACGCTCAAGACAGTCATGGGGCTCGTGCGGGCGTCGGAGGGCACTGTTTCCCTCGATGGGGTTGATCTGAGCGGCAAGCCAGCCCACGATGTCGTGCGTGCCGGTATTGGATACGTACCCGAAGGAAGGCAGATTTTTCCGGCACTGACGGTGCTCGAGAACCTGCGCGTTGGCCAGCGTACCAAGCCCAAGACGTGGACCGAGGAGCGAGTCCTCGATCTGTTTCCCAACCTTCAGCGCCGCATCAAGAACGCAGGGCACGCGCTGTCGGGCGGGGAGCAGCAGATGCTTGCCATCGCGCGCGCTTTGGTGACCGACGTGAAAGTCCTCATGCTGGACGAGCCGACGCAGGGACTTGCACCGATGGTGGTTCAGCAGATCGGCGACGTCATCAAGCTGCTGAGATCTGAGGGCGTGGCGGTATTGCTCGTCGAGCAGAACCTGAACCTCACCGAAAGGATCTCGGACCACATTCTCGTGATGGCCAAGGGGCGGATCGTGGAGACGCTGTCGATTGCCGATTTCAAGGCGGATGCCGAGCGGGTTCATCGCCAATGGCTAACGATTTGATCCGCATGAGATTGATAGAAACAGGAGCTAAAGAATGATCGAGATGAACGGCAGCCCGTTGCTGCAGGGCCAGCTGGCCGTAGTGACCGGCGCGGGCCAGGGCATGGGGCGCGAGATCGCCATCGGCTTGGCAACCGCGGGCGCCAGGGTCGTGGTAGCGGACGTCAACATGCAAACCATGGACGAAACCGTATCGCTCATCTCGCGCGTCGGCGGGAGCGCCTGGCCTGTGCGCTGGGACGTCTCCGACCCGAGCCAAGCGCAGCAAGCAGCCGACCGTGTTCAAGACTTGGCCGGCGACGCCTCGATCCTCGTCAACAACGCCGGCATCCACCGACGCGGTGAGTTCGGTCAAGAAGACCAACACCGCATCTGGCGCGAGGTCATGGCTGTCAACCTGGACGGGATGATGTACGCGATCACCGCATTTCTTGAGCCACTCAAGCGCACGCGAGGCAGCATCATAAATCTCGCCTCGATCCAGTCGTTCACAGCAGCCCCGAACTACACGACAGCGTACGCCGCGAGCAAGGGCGGCGTTGCGATGATGACCAAGTCGCTCGCTGTGGATCTTGCCCCGCACGGTGTACGGGTCAACGCGATCGCCCCGGGCTTCATCGACACACCGCAGACCGCGGTATCCCGGGCCAACCCTGAGCGTGTGGCTTTTGTCATGTCACACACCCCGATGAAGCGGGCCGGTCGCGCCGACGAAATGTCGGGGCCCGCTGTCTTCCTGGCCTCTAGCTTGGCGTCGTTTGTGACCGGCGTCATCCTTCCCGTCGACGGCGGCTTTCTTTCCCTTTGAACCGATCCCAATTAGAGGAGACGAATCATGGCCCTGGTCAACAAACTCGATGTACTGTCCCACGTGAGCAAGGGCACGCCGGTGGGCGAACTCTTTCGCGCGATCTGGCTGCCTGCGCTGCTCTCGTCCCAACTGCCGGAGCCGGGCGGCGCGCCTGTTCGCCTGAAATTGCTGGGTGAAGAGCTCGTCGCATTTCGCAACGGCAAAGGTGAGGTCGGCATTGTCCAGGCCAATTGCGCGCACCGCCTGGCGCCTTTGTTCTACGGTCGTGTCGAACAAGAGGGCATACGCTGCAACTACCACGGCTGGCTCTACAACGCCTCCGGCGACTGTCTGGAGATGCAGAACGAATCGGACAAGTCGATCTGCAAGAAGGTCAAACTGACCGCGTACAAGGCGCAAGAACAGGCCGACATCATTTGGGTATTCATGGGCAGCGGGGAGCCGCCGTCGATGCCGAAATTTCCTTGGATCGATCTGCCGAAGTCGCAGCGCAACGCGACTGTGTGGGTGCAGGAATCGAACTGGCTCCAGGGCATGGAAGGCGAGCTGGACAGCTCCCACGTTTCGATTCTTCACACCAATCCCGCCACGATGGCGACCTCGCCAGTGCATCGCCCTTACACGGCGCTGGACTTGACACCCAAGCTGTTTGCCAAAGATACACCGGTCGGCATCATCGGCATCGCGCGCCGCAACGCCGATGAGAACTTCTATTGGCGCATCTCGCAGTTCATGGCGCCTTGCTTCAGTTCGATCCCCAGCGCGGACTTCCCCATCGGCGGGCGCGCCTTCATCCCGATCGACGACCACAACACCTACACCTGGGACTTCAACTATTACCTGAAAGGCGATTTGCCGCCGGCATTTCTGGACTACGTTGGCAAGGGGCTGGCGTTTCCTCCTGACAGTGCCTACGAGCCCTTCGAACTCAACACGGGCGGCACCATCGACACCTTCGTTCCCGTGCGAAGTAAACGGAACAACTACAAGATCGATCGCAAAGGGGCGAGTCTCTCAAGCCCTTCGGGCATTCATGGGCTGAATGATCAGGATCGTGCAATGCAGGAAGGAATGCTTGCGCTCGCAAACACCGAGGGGCGCATCGTCGACCGTGAAAAGGAGTTCCTGGTGGCCTCCGATATCGCGATCGTCCGCAGCCGCCGGCGCCTGCTTGACTTCGTCAAGTCGGAAGAGAGCTTGGCGAACTTCCGCGAAACCATCCAGGATGGCAGTGCTTACTCGGCGGTCCCGATCGACGTGGTCTCTGAGCTCGGAGAGATGGGGGCCTTCTTGGAGCGCCACCAAAGCGAATTGATGCCGACCAGCGCCGCCCAGTCCGCGAGCGCCTAGTCCAGACGCGTTGCCATATGACCCTTCAGTTGATTTCCGCCTGCTCCAAGATCACGCATGACGCCCCTGTTGCCTTCGAGGGCTTCGGCAAGAAGATCGCAATCTACCGAGTGGACGACCAGTTCTACGCGACTGACAACGTCTGTCCGCACGCCTATGCGCTCATGACCGATGGTTTCGTGGACGGGGACACGATCGAATGCCCTTTGCATGGAGCGACCTTCAATATCAAAACCGGCAAATGCCTCGGTCCGCCGGCGGAGTCTGATTTGGCGACGTACCAGGTCACCGTCGTCGAGGGCAACATCTTCGTAGACCTTTGATGGAACGAGACGCGTGATTGGACGGTCAGGATGGACGTGAAAAAGGAGGTTGACGTGGACCATGACATCAACGACATCGTCATTGTCGGGGCTGGGCAGTCAGGCGCTTGGGCGGCAAAGACGCTGCGAGATCAGGGGTTCACCGGTTCTGTCACGCTGATCGGCGATGAGGTCCACCTTCCGTATGAACGCCCACCGTTGTCGAAGGCGGTCCTGCTGGGTCTTGCGGCGCCGGACGTATGCACGATGTGGCCGCAGGAGCGATTTGCAGAGCTGGACGTACAGACCGAGCTCGGACGACATGTCGCACATATCGACATCGACGCCTGCAGCGTCATTTGCAATGACGGAAAGTCGTTTCGCTACGATCGCGCATTGCTGGCGACCGGTTCGCGGCCGCGCCGTCTCACTTGTGAAGGTAGCGAGCTCAAGGGCGTGCACTACCTTCGAACCATCGACGACTGCTTGACCATTCGTGGCAGCCTGGGACCGGATGCGCGAATAGTCGTCGTCGGCGGTGGCTGGATTGGCTTGGAGGTCGCATCTGGCCTTCGTGCACGGGGCGCCCATGTCACCGTGCTGGAGGCATCTCGCCAACTTTGCGGGCGTTCGTTGCCTGCGTCCCTCAGCGACTATTTTCTGACGCTGCATCGCGAACACGGCGTGGACGTCATGCTTGACGCGCGGGTCAGACGGATCATCGGACCGGAAATTGTCGAAGGCGTCGAACTCGACGATGGGTCGGTTTTGCCCGCCACAGTGGTAGTGGTTGGCATCGGCGCTGTGCCAAATGACGAGCTTGCCAGGGCCTGCGGGCTGGAAGTCGGCAACGGTATCGTCGTTGATGAACATTGCCGCACTTCGGATACCAGGATATATGCCTGCGGGGACGTAACGGACCAGCCTTGGGGAACAGCAAGAATTCGTCTCGAGTCTTGGAAAAACGCCCAGGATCAAGGTATTGCAGCGGCCAAGGCTTTACTGGGGGCCAGAGTCGCCCCCAAGGAAATGCCATGGTTCTGGTCTGACCAGTTCGACATCAATTTTCAGATGTTGGGGATCGTACCCGCGGATGCTGAGCAATACCGAAAACCAAATGTGCGTGGCGATGGTTTCATCGATTACTTCCTGCGCGAAGGGGAGGTGATGGCGGTGGCGGCCGTCAATTCTCCTCGTGAACTGCGAGAAGCCAAACGCGCCATTGAAAAAGCGCTGACGTTTTCGTCGAATGGCCTTACTGCGGTACACAGCCCGAAGAGCAATGCTCGGGGTGGATTGGTCAAACGACTATGAGCAGTGCACGGGCGTTGGTGTTGGAGTCGCCAAAAAACCTTCAACTTCGCGAATTTCCCATCCCTGATATCGGTGACGACGATGCGGTGTTGCGCGTTGAGGCCTGCGGCTTGTGCGGCACCGATTATGAGCAGTGGCTCGGTCACCTGGGCGATTGGGGAGGGGGCATGCCGATCGTGCCCGGCCACGAGATCATGGGCTTCATCGAACGCATTGGGCCAGTCGCCGCCAAGCGATGGCGGGTGAAGGAGGGCGATCGCGTCGCCGTCGAGCCCATCATTCCCTGCGGGCACTGTGAAGATTGCATTGCGGGTGAGTACACCAGGTGCCAGTCCGACCTGGGATACGGTCTCTACCAACATATACATAGCAAACCGTCGCTGTGGGGTGGGTATGCCAGCCACGTCTACCTCCACCCGAAGACAATGGTGCACAAGTTGCCCGTGGATGTCGCGACAGACCTGATGACGTTGGTCAATCCGCTGTCGAACGCCATTCGGTGGGTCTATGAAGTCGGCGGCGCATCGCTGGGCAAGACGGTTGTCATCGCAGGCCCCGGGCAGCGAGGCCTGCTGGCCGCCGTGGCGGCACGCAGAGCGGGTGCGTCCCAGATCATCGTGACAGGCACGTCTGCCGACCGCGGGCGCCTTGACCTGGCGCTCCAGTTGGGCGCGACCGCGGTGATCGACGTGAACAACGAGGATCCGGTTGAGCGCGTGATCCAGATCACCGGCGGACGGCTGGCCGACGTGGTCCTGGACGTCTCTGCCGGCTCGATGGCGCCCATCATCCAGGGCGTGGACATGGTCAAGCGCGGCGGAAAGATCGTGCTGGCGGGGCTGAAAGCGAACAAGCCCCTTGACGGCTTTCCAATCGACAAGGCTGTGCTGCGTGAGATTCAGCTGGTTGGCGTGCTGAGCGCGGGCTGGGAATCCACCGAGCTGGCGATCGACATCGTCAAGCATGCCGGCGAAGCATTGCGACCGCTTTGCACTCACTCGTTCACGATGGATCAGGGCACCGAGGCGGTACGCACGCTGGGACGAGAGGTGTCCGATGGGCGCGACGCCATCCACATCACCATGACGCCGGACTGAGCATGTGCACGGCCTGTTATCGCGCTGCCTCGTTTCGCGCGCTTGTCGACAAGCAGCCGCGCGCATCGGATGGCGACCCCGCTGCGGGAGGCGACCAAGCCCCCACTGTCACGCAGACCGGCTCGGCACTCGCTGCGCCGCACCGGAACGAACGCCTCACGCCTGATCGGAGCGCATCGCCTGCGGTGCCTGCGCGCATCTGGCCGGCTGCATAGCGCTGGACTTGTGCAAACGCACGGGCCGAGCAGATCGTTTTGATTGTTCTACAAAAGGTGAAGAAATGAGCATGTCAGGAAATGAAGCGCGTGCCGTCAAAGTGGCTGTCGCGCGGGGACCGGGCCAACCCTTCACGATCGAAGATGCGCAACTGGAGGCGCCGCGATCGGACGAGGTCGTTGTCAGGCTGGTCGCGACCGGGGTGTGCCATACCGATGCCATCGTGCGCGACCAGTATTACCCGGTACCTTTGCCTTCTGTGCTGGGTCACGAGGGGGCCGGTGTGGTCGAAGCTGTAGGCGCCAACGTGACGCGCATTGCCCCTGGCGACCACGTCGTTCTCAGCTTCCACTCGTGCGGTCATTGCGAGCGATGCGCAGAAGGCCATCCGACCTACTGCGGCGACTTCATGGGTCTGAACTTCAGCGGGGGGCGGCTCGATGGCAGCACCGCCATCCGAACTCCCAAGGGTGAAACCCTGCATTCCCACTTCTTCGGCCAGTCGTCCTTCGGCACGTACGCGATCGCCAACGAGCGCAACCTCGTCAAAGTTGCCAAGGATGCGCCATTGGAATTGCTGGGCCCGCTGGGCTGCGGCATCCAGACGGGCGCGGGTGCCGTGCTGTGTGCCATGCGGGTGCCCCCTGGCGCCACATTCGCGGCATTCGGAGCGGGCGCGGTCGGCCTGAGCGCCATCATGGCGGCTCGGGTGGCTGGCGCCAAGACAATCATTGCCGTGGATGTCACGCCCAGCCGACTGGAACTGGCTCTTGCCTTGGGCGCGACGCACGTTGTAAACAGTCGGGAGATGGATGCCGTCAAGGCCATCCAGGACATCACGGGCGGCGGCGTGCAGTTCACCCTGGAAAGCAGCGGCAGGCCTGAAGTCCTTCGGCAAGCCATCGATGCCCTGGGGACCCTGGGGACCTGCGGCGTCGTGGGCGCACCACGCGTGGGTACGGAGGCGAGTTTCGACGTCAACGGCCTCATGGTCCCAGGCAAACGCATCCAAGGCATCGTTCAAGGCGATGTCGTGCCGCAGAAATTCATCCCGATGTTGATCGAGTTGCATCGTCAAGGCCGGTTCCCGTTCGACAAGCTGGTCACGTTCTACGATTTTGCGGACATCAACCTTGCGTTGGCGGACAGCGAAACCGGCAAGACCATCAAGCCGATTCTTCGGTTCTGAGCGGCCCGAACGACCTCAACTTTCAAACCACTCACAAGGATCCCAGACATGAGCACGCTAGCACCAGTACAGAAAGCCGAGAAGCCTTCCACGCTGTTCAAGACGGCCACGCAGAATTGGTCGCCGCTGTACATCGATGGCCAGTGGCGCGAGGCCAGCGACAAAGGCACCTTCGTTGACCTGGAGGTGATGACTCGCAAGCCTTTTGCCCAGGCCGCCGACGGGACGGTGGACGATATGGATGCTGCCATTGCAGCTGCAGCTGCTGCACAGCCGGCATGGGAAGCGCTGCTGCCTTCGGCTCGCGCCGCGCTGTTCTACAAGGCCGCGGCCCTGATCGAACAACATCAAGACTACTTCGTCGAGGCGCTGATCAAGGAGACGGGCTCCACCCGCGGCAAATCCATCTGGGAATGCGCCCTGACAATTACCGCCCTGCAAGAGGCTGCGTCGTTGACGTCCCGGCCGCTCGGTGAAAGCTACCCGTCCACCATCGAAGGAAAGATCAACCACATCGTTCGCAGCGCCGCTGGCGTGGTGGGCGTCATCTCGCCCTGGAATTCTCCGCTTTACCTGTCTGCGCGGGGCTTCATCTACGCCGTGGCGCTGGGCAACACGGCGGTGGTCAAACCGTCCGAAGAGTCGCCCATCACTGGAGGGGCGTTGTTGGCAGAACTGTTCGAAGTCGCCGGATTCCCGGCTGGCGTGCTCAACGTGGTCTCATGCTCGCGCGAGCACGCTGCCGCGGTCGGCGACAAGATGATCAACGATCGGCGCATCGCCCGCATGAGCTTCACCGGCTCGACCGCCGTGGGCCGCAAGATCGGCGAGGCATGCGCCGCGATCCTGAAGCGCGTGATCCTGGAGATGGGTGGCAAGAACCCCGTGATCGTGCTGTCCGACGCGGACGTCGACTACGCGGTCAACTGCGCGTTCTTCTCGGCGTTCCTGCATCAGGGGCAGATCTGCATGTCTTGCGACAAGATCATCGTGGCGGACAACCTGTACGACCAGTTCGTCGCCAAGCTCCTGGCGAAGGTCAAGGGGTTCGAGCCCATGGACCCGTCGGCCGAGACGTCCGTGATCGGCCCGATCATCAACGATCGCCAACTGGGCCGCATGCACGATCTCGTGCAGTCGGCGAAGGCAGAGGGCGCCACAGTCCTGATTGGTGGCGAAAGGCAGGGTCCGTTCTTCCTGCCCACGGTATTGACCGGTGTCACCCCGCAGATGCGCATCTACCGAGAGGAAGTGTTCGGTCCCGTGACCATGGTGTTCAGGGCGTCCGACGAAGACGATGCCCTGCGCATCGCCAACGACACGGACTATGGCCTGTCTGCCGCCATCCTCACGGGTGACGCCAGCCATGGGCAAGAGCTGGCCAAGCGGGTGCAGGCCGGGATGGTGCACATCAACGACTCGTGCGTGCACGACGAACCCCATTGCCCGTTCGGCGGCATGAAGCACTCTGGATGGATCGGCAAGTGGGGTAGCGCTGGCGCTATCGAAGCGTTCACAGAACAGCGCTGGATCTCGGTGCAGAAGACGGCGCGGCAGTACCCGTTCTGACATCGCTGGTGAGTGCAGCGGCCGCCGACCCTGCACTCGCTTTTCGAGAGGCTGAACCGATGGTCGACTCAGGTTATCCCGATGGGGATGTGCGACTGGGCACCCAGCTGTGGCCAGGCGATGGGGGCAGATGCCTTGGCGAGCCGCTCGTCGACGCTGGTGCGTTCATCCCATTGCCTCGCCACGAACCTCAGTCCGCTGGTCGCGTCGGCTTCGCGGGAGCACAACCACAGAACAGGCTCGGCAAGCTCGTCCGGCTGGATGAGTTGTTCGGCAGCGATGCCGCAGTCTGCCGGAACCATGCGCGAATTCACCGGGCCACCTGGCAGCAGCACGTTGACGGTGACCCCTGTACCCTCCAGGTCTTGGAACATGATGCGTGACAACGCTTCAAGCGCTGCCTTACACGGCCCGTAGGGGCCGATACCCTGGCGGTACATCGTGTCCAGGCTGGTGGACACGTTGATGATCCGACCCCAACCACGGCGCACCATGTCGGGAGCGAAGATGCTGCCAAGGAGTTGGGCGCCGAAGATGTTCACGCGCATCATGTCCAGCCAGAGGTCGTCTTGCGTCGTCCAGAACTTCGGCTTCGCGACCAGGTAGGCTGGGTGATTGCGCTCAGGCCCGATCGCGGCGTTGTTGATGAGGATGTCGACGGCGCCGAAGGCTTGCGAGGCTTCGGCGTGCAAAGCCTGCGCGCTTGGCCTGTCTGCGACATCCATCGTTTTAGCAAGAACGCGCGCACCTTTCTCGCGAAGCTGCGCTGCTGCGCTTTCCAGTTGGGCTTCGGCCAGGTCAATCAAGACGAGATTGGCGCCGGCTTCTGCCAGCCGAGTAGCGATGGCCAGTCCGATCCCTTGCGCGGCACCGGTGAGCAGGGCGGTCTTGCCGTTGAGGCTTCCGCGGGCGATTGTTAAGGGTGCAACCATGGCCTGTCTTCAATTGCTTTGCGCTGGGCCACCGAATCGCTCGGCCGCAAACCGAAGTGCCCTTTGCTTTGCCAACCCATGGGCGGCTTCGTTGAAGCGGTCGAGTCGAAACCTGTTGTAGAAAGCATGCTCTGCGTTTTCGTACGTGAAGAACTCGTCGTGTTCATTGCTCCGCGCCCGCACTGCCTTGGCCACTTCCTCGATCACGTCGAGAGGGTTATGGTTGTCGTTCGTGCCGAAGTGCAATTGGACAGGACATGTGATCTCGCGCATCAGTGCATCCAGCTTGTTCAGACCGACGCCGTACATCGACACCATGCCCGACAGCTTCGTTGCTGCGGCCATTCGTACCGCCATTCGTCCGCCAAGGCAAAAGCCAACGGCGATCGCTCGTTCCTTGGACTGCTGCTCAGCCTGCAACCAGTCCGCACTGGCGACAAGGTCCAACACGCCTGTGACCTCGTCGTATTGCAAGGAGTAGTCCACTGCCGCTTGCCGCTCTTGCGCATCTTCACCGTTGCCGAGGTTCAGATTGCGCGACAGACGCCAGTAAATGTCCGGGACGATGACAGCGTATCCCTCGGTCGCGAACTCATCGGCGATTGCGCGCATCGCGGGGGTCACACCGAATATCTCCTGGATCAGAACGATCGATCCCTTCGCCTTGGAAGGCCTGGTGAAGTACGCATCCATGTGGGCCGATCCAATCGGGATCGAGACGTTCGTCGATAGCAGGTCCATGATGAAAGATTTGTTGACAAAGCTAGTTGTGTGATGCATCGTAGCATTCAGATCATTACGACGCAATGAACTGGGAAGAAAGATGGACAAGCATTCAACCTCGCCCTTGACCGGGGTTCGGATCGTGGAGCTCACCGCGATGATCACGGGGCCACTGGCCGGTACGTTGCTCGCGGATCTTGGGGCCGACGTGATCAAGGTAGAGAACCCACAAGACGGCGATCCGTTTCGCGCGTTTCGCGGCGGCACCTACAGCCCGTACTTTGCGACTTACAACCGCAACAAAAAGGGCGTCACCCTGAATTTGAAAGGCGCGCTCGGGAAAGAAGCGTTCCTGAAGTTGATCGAGAGTGCGGATGCACTCATCGTGAACTTCCGCTCAGGTGTCATGGAGCGGCTGGGCCTTGGCATCGACAGGCTGCGGGAGGTCAACCCGCGTTTGATCGTATGCTCGATCACTGGGTTTGGTGAATCGGGTCCTTATGCCGATCGGCCAGCCTACGACGCGGTGGGACAGGCACTGAGCGGCATCTCCAGCTTGTTCCTCGGTGCCGATGCGCAGATCACCGGCCCCTCGGTCGCAGACAATCTGACGGGCATGTACGCCAGCTACGGCATCCTGGGGGCGCTCTATGAGCGAGAGCGGACTGGCAAGGCACGCACGCTCCAGTTGAACATGCTGGAGTCGACGATGGCATTCATAAGCGACCCATTCGCCAACTTCAACATGGCGGGCGTTCGGCCAGATCCGTTGATGCGCGTGCGCGCGTCGCAATCTTATGCCCTGCGCTGTGCGGACGACTCGCTGGTAGCTGTGCACATGTCGTCTCCGGCGAAATTCTGGACAGGCTTGCTTAAGGCGTTGGACCGAGAGGACTTGGCAAATGACCCGCGTTTTGCAGAACGCGCGCAGCGGCTGGACAACTACGAAGCACTCGCCGCCGAACTAAACGGCACTTCCCGTACGCAACCGAGGGCGTACTGGTTAGCCCGGCTGGTTGAGCACGATGTCCCGCACGCACCGGTACTCACACTGCCCGAAGTCATGGACGACGTTCAGGTCAAACATCTTGGTACGTTCACAGAAGTCGCGCATCCCGTTCATGGGCCTCAGAAAATGATCCGAAGGCCGGTTCTCTACGACGGGCAGCGTGACGACCAACCGTTGCAGCCGGCCCCCGACCTCGGCGAGCACTCCGTCGACGTATTCGGTGAGTTGGGGTACTCGGAAGACTTGATTGCAAAAATCCGGTCCGGGGGCTGAGTGCCAGGGCTATCAGCATACTTCAAGAGGAACATATTTATGACGAAGACTCGCATCGGCAGCCACCCGAACGACACGGCACGTCTGCGCGTGCGCGGCAAAGACACATTGACCGAACTCGTTGGCGAAGTCTCCTTCACCGACGGGTTCTATCTGGTCGTTACCGGGCGTATGCCGACCAAGACGCAGCGCAAGGTATTGGATGCAGCACTGCTCGTTCTAATGGATCATGGCCTGACCCCCAGCGCGCTGGTTGCCCGTATCGTCGCCGACTCCAATCCGGACGACATCCAGATACCGCTGGCTGCGGGTGCGTTGATGGTCGGCAACAAGTTTGCTGGCACGATGGTAGGCACAGGGCGGGTGCTTAGCGAGGGGATGGCTGCTGAAGGCGACAAGCGTGAATGGGCCAAAACTGTGGTTTCCAAGTCTCGCGAAACGAGACGGCGGATTCCCGGCTTCGGTCATCCGAACTACAAGGGCGTCGACCCGCGTGCTGCACGCCTGTTCGAGGTGGCGCTGTCGGCAGGGGTCAAGGGCGACTACATTTCCCTGCTGAAGATCCTCAGCGAGGAGATCGATGCCGACGCCGGCAAGCAGATCGTACTGAATGCCACTGGCGCCTTGGGCGCCATCCTGCACGAGATCGATTTTCCGGTGGAGGCGATGCGCTCGGTCTCCGTCGTCGGCCGATGCGCGGGCTTGGTGGGGCACGTTCTGGAAGAGCGAAGTTCACCTATCTCTCCGGAAATTTTCGCTTTAAGTGAAACGATCAGCTACGACGAAACAGACGATTGAACCGCCACGGTTTTGGAAGAAGCTCAATATTCTGAGAGGATTGAGCCATGAAGATGTCGAGTGAATTCTCACCCGAGGTCCACTAGAGAGTGGTGAGGGTGGTGCAGCTCGGAGGGCAGCCTCCTCTTTTGGGCAGCAGTGGAACCGATTGCGCCGAAGATCAGGTGCGTGGCAGACCCAGTTGGAATGTGTCAAGCCCGTTGAAGTCGATGGTGGTGCGAGCGAAGGCGTCACCAGCGGAGAAGTACAGCGGGTCAAGGACCTGGAACGCGAGGTCAAGGAGTGCGGCGGGCCGACATGTTGGTCTGCGTTGACAAGGTCCGAAGGCAACTGGCAGCGGCTTGACCAAACCATGGTGATCACTTGTGTTACCCCGCCGCTTGAAAAAGCAGCAGGGTAGGATGAACACCCGGGTCTAATCTATAGGGACACAACCTTTACAAGTGAGTCCGAATGGATCTGCGCTGACAGGATCGGTTGACTCGCGCATCTAGGGAGATGTACAAGTGAAACTGGAACTCAGATTAGGATTTCCTGCGCCGTTGTACTTGGCAAACTGAGGGTACTTACACAATGGCCGCTGCACTGGAGATTCTCCTGCGAGCGGCGTGGTCTGAGTCGCGACCATCCCGATAGAAGACGGCCGAACTCCTTTTTCAATCCAATCGAAGACTGGGGCAATCAAGTCCACCTGATCTGCGCCTGTTCCGCCGAAGCAATGGTTCACTCCGGGCGCGGTGAAGTACTCCAAGAACTGGTCTGCCGCCGCTTGACCGCCTGCTTGGTTGACCACCTTGTTGTAGTACTCGGTCGTGTTGTTAGCTGTGATCAAGCTATCCGTCAAACCGTGCCAAAGGACCAGCTTCCCGCCACGGGCACGGAATCGAGAGAGGTCAGGATTAGTTGCGTCGATAATCCCTTCAAGCTGGGCAAGGCGAGAGGAGAACTGTGTCGGATCAACGGTGAGCAGATCGACTGTTGGATTCTGGGCAACGAAGTACCTCCAAAAGCCATCTGCCAACGCTTTGTTTACGGGTCCACCGAAAACGTACGAGGGTGTTCCCTGCTGGTCCTCACCACCGAATGGCATCGGTGCCCAGGGATATCGGCCGGTAGTGGGAGCGTAAAAGCTCCGAACCGATTCAATTTGAGGGTCCGTCAAGCACGAGGCGTTTTCGGCTCCGGTGCACTTTAGTTCCGCAGGCTCAAACTTGCAAAGGTCGGGCCGGGAGACGATTCGGTCCTTTACTCCGTCAAGTGCATCGCATCGTTCGTAGACCGCATTGGCAACAGTTGCCAGCTTCTCGGCGCTCACCGCTGCACCCGGTTTGCTAACCTGCTGGGTGGTCTTAAGGTGCCACGTGAACTGGCCTAGGAATGAATTAGCCGGTGCCCGCGAGATGATGCCGTCGAAGAGCTCTGGGTATCTCTGAGCCTCGATCAAAGCTTGGCGGCCGCCCCCTGAGCAGCCCTCGTAGATGATTTTCGTGCCTACAGTCTGTTGCTCGCCGAAGTAGCGCGCCACGATCTTTCTCGCCGCCGGATACACGCGGGGGACCGCAAGGTAGCCGTACTCGTTCAACATCTGCGTGTCGAGTGCGAAAGTTGCGCCGCCTCCCGTATGTCCGTGGTTAGTAGCGATGGTTGCGTATCCACGCTCAATGATCTTGGGGCTATTGGAGCCGTTGGGTCTCGTGGGATCGTAGTAAGAGCCGTCAAAACCGCCGCCTCCCAAGAACACTGTCCGACTGTTCCAGTTTGAAGGTAGGTTAACCTCGAAACGAAGATCCTGAGGCATCTCGCCAAGGACGCTGCAACGCTCTGGCACATCTGCAGTCGCGGGAATCAGTTGGGCACGTGTCACGACGGCCCCTTCGATGGACTGACCCACGAGAGCGGAACAACGATTCTCCGCACTCGCCACAGGCGCTGGAGGGGCGGGATCATCGCCGCCACCGCCACCGCAGCCAGATAAAGCAGCTAAACATATTGTGATCCCAGCACCAACTGCTCTACGATGCAAAGATTCGGAATTTCGTAATTGCATGGTTGTCTCCTTGTAGGGCGCACTGACAGTTAGTGCGCAAGTGCACGTTAGGAAGCCATGGACAACTGATCTGTCCGATGAATGACATTTAAGGGTTTGCCCGACGCAAGCAGAAGGTGTCGGTCCAAACATCCAGAAGTTGGATAGAGATCAGCGGTTTCATGAGGAAGAACAAGACGGAAGTCAAGCTGGAAGTCGTCCAGAGCTAGTTGGCAGGCAAAGGCGGCGCGAAGCTGTTGGCTCGGCGGTGGTTTGTGCCCGAAGAGAAGATCCGTACCCGGGTGCGTCACTACCGCTTGCATGGCATCTACAGGTTGCAGAATTCACACACATCTGGGCGGCTGAAGGTTGGCTGCACGCCGCAGCGGTGAGGGACTTTTATTCGAGGCGCATCGTGGGCTGATCGAAGAGCGACACCATGCGGGCCAGGATGGTGAGCGATGCCCCGCTGATGGCCGTGTGGCGCCGAGGCCAACCCGCTGCGCTGATGCATCCCTCAGATCAGGGCAGCCAATACACCGGCGATGAGTTCGAGCAATGGTTGGACGGCCAGAACATCAGCTGCAGCATGAGCCGACGCGGCGAGTGCTGGTTCACAGCGCTCTTGCAATGGAGCGCGATAGCGCTTCAGCCGTGCTCCTGATCTCCGCGTGGTGTTCTGGAGACTCTGAACCCCCCATGACGTGGAACGATTCCACCGACGCCCCTACATACTCGAATAAGCCCTCCGAGATGTTTTTCTTGATGGAGGCTTCGTAGCCACGCCGCGAGAAGGTCGAAGGTTCAGAACCGCCCATGCAAAGCACATGGACTTTCAATCCCTTGAGCTTTCTGCGCGTCCCTCCCTCCGGCGTCCAATCGAACGCCCAGCCATTGGTGAAGACGCGATCAACCCAGCCCTTGAGCATGGCGGGCATGCCCCACCAATACAGCGGAAATACAAGAACCAGAGTCTCAGCCGCTTCGATACGCTTCTGCTGGGCGACGACGTCAGCGGGTAACTTGGCCTTCTCACGGTAGGAGGCGACATCTTGCTTGGAGAAAACTGGGTTGAATTCTTCCGCGTAGAGATCCAAAAAATCAATTGTGTGATGCGATCCAGAATTGGACAGCGTGCTGCTGATGTAATTCGCTAAGCTATGGGTCAGCGATTCTTTGCTCGGATTCGCTACTACCAGTAAGGTATGCATTGGCTGATCCTTTTGATGATGTGACTGCTCAATCAGAACTTCCAGCGTTGAGGAGTCTGGCTGGTATCTGAATCGACCGAGCCCCTTCGTCGGTCGATATGAGCATCCGACCTTGCCTGTGCGGAGCAACGCAACAGCTGGAAAGTGCTGGCCAGTGTTGCATTGATATTCGGGTGGGTTCGCCGAGCTTCCGAAGGGCGCTCTCATACGCGACGGCGATGGTTAGATGCCTTTTGCTTCAGTTGCTGACTTCCACCACCACCTTTCCTGCTCGTGTGCGGCTTGCCGTGGCCTTCACGGCTGCCGCGGCCTGTTCGAGCGGGAAACGTGTGGTCCTGGGCGGCAGCAGCGCGCCGGTGCGCACCTGGCTGAACAGGGCCGATCGCACGCGCTTGGCGCGCGCGGGCTCGGTGTGGAGGAAGTGACGGATCTCGACTCCCAACAGCGCGGCGCTCTTGAGCAGCGCGAGGTTCACCGGCAGGGAGGGGACGCGTCCCGCCGCAAAGCCGACGACCAAGTACCTGCCGGTTTTGCCCAGCGAGCGGAAGGCTGGTTCCAGCATGTCGCCGCCGACAGTATCGAAGACGACGTCCACAAACTGCTCCGGCGCCTTTGCCCTGAGTTGGGCACGCCAGTCCGCGGCGAGGTAGTCGATCGTGTGCCGTGCGCCAAGCGCTTGGGCGAACTCGCGCTTCTCCGCAGTCGATGCAGCCGCAATCACCGTCGCGCCAGTACGGGCGGCCATTTGAACCGCTGCCGCACCGACGCCTCCAGCGGCGCCGAGGACCAAAACGGCGTCGGTGCTTCCGACGTGGCCGCGGTCGAACAACCCGTGGTGCGCGGTCTGGTAGTCGACCAGCATCGAAGCCGCGGTGACCGCCGAGATGCCTTCGTCGAGCACATCGACGTCGACCGCAGGGACGACAACGTAGTCGGCCAGTCCGCCGCCGAGCTGCCAGGTCACCACGCGCTCGCCGACGCGCACGCATGCGACGCCGTCGCCGACGGCATCGACGATGCCCGCGATCTCTCCGCCGGGCACATAGGGGAGGGGCGGCTTGATCTGGTAGCGGCCCTGGACCATCAGACCATCCACGAAGCCCAGCGCGGTTGCCTCGATGCGGATGCGCACCTCGCCCGGCTTGGGCTGTGGAATGGGCACGTCGAGGCACTCCAGCGGCGCGTCGATGTCATAAGTTCTCACGGCAAAGCTTCGCATGATTTCCTTCGTGCAACAGTGGTCAGGTCTGTGTGGCTTTGCCGGCTCTCTGTGCGGCCTGGTTGCCGCCGTAGGTCGACGTCTCGAAGAACTCCGGGGGCGACGCAGCCAGGAATTCCGCGAAGTCGCGTCCGCCGACTCCGATGTGCTCGAGCATGTGTTTTGCCGCAGCCTCGGCGTCGCCTGCCTCGATGGCATCGACCACTCGGCCATGGTCCTCATGGGAAACCACGATGCGCGCCGTTCGGGCGAAAAGGTTCTGCCTGTAGACCTGCGTTCGCTTCCGGATCAGTTCGATCTGCGCCTTGAGGAAAGGGTTGTGGCAGCCGTCGTAAATGACCTGGTGAAAGCGCGTGTTGGCAAGCGAATACGCCTCCGGATCCTTGTCGTCGCGGCACTTCGCGGCCGCATTGTGTGCTGCGCGAAGGTCGGCCAACTCGACTGCGGTCATCCGTCGCGCCGCGAGCTTCGCACAGGCGCTTTCGAGTTCGGCCAGAAGCTCGTACATCGCGAACAACTCCGGTAGCGAGAGCCGGGCGACGTAGATGCCGGAACGCGGGACGATTTTCACAAGGCCGTGCGCGGACAGCTGTAGGAGCGCCTCGCGGACGGGCGTTCTCGACACCTCGAAGCGTTCCGCAATAGCACCCTCGTCCAGCGCGTCGCCCGGCAAGAGCCGCCCTTCGTGAATGTCCGAAGCAATTGCTTCACGCACGTGCTCGGTCATGTTGGCCGGCCTGGCCGACCGGTTCGTCGATTTCACATCTTCTCCTTCAGCTAGGGATTACCCTCTGAGTTCATATCAATCAGTATGCCTAACATTCAGATCATGTCGGCAGATATATCAGATCCCATTCAAAGCGTTTCAGATCTGGATGGTGGTCCATCGCTTGATCGTAAGGGAGGTGCGGCGTATCTCACGCTTCGGCGCCCCCACCGGCACAACCGCCTTCAGCCATCGGACATGGAAGCGCTTCGCGATTTCTTGAACGCGCTGCGTCGGGATGGCAGCGTCCGCGCGGTGGTCCTCCAGGCAACTGGCCGCAGCTTTTCTTCTGGCTTCGACCTGTCCTCGTCCCTCCGCGAGGCCGGCTCGGACGGCGACAGCCCACGGGCCGAAGTCATCCTCCAGAAACTGTGCGACGAACTGGAGGCGTTCCCGCTACCGACCGTGTGCGCGCTCAACGGCGGCGTCTACGGCGGCGCCACCGACCTCGCGCTGGCCTGCGACTTCCGCATTGGCACCATGGCCTGCAAGCTGCGCATGCCCGCGGCACAGCTCGGCATCTGCTTCTACCCCTCCGGCCTGCGACGGTACGTGACTCGCCTCGGGCTGGGCGTGTCCAAACGGCTCTTCCTCGCCGGTGAGGAGATGGACGCCGGGGAACTCGAAAAGGCTGGGTTCCTCGACCGGCTCGTCTTGGAGCCGGCCGATCTTGTCGCTGAAGTCGAACGTCTGGTTGAGCGGCTCGTCCAGCTGCCGCACATCGCGGGAGAACACACGAAGCGTTCACTCAACCTGGCGGCGCATCAAGCATTGGACGGACCAAGTGGTGACCTCGCCTTCCGCCAGAGCCTGGAATCCGCCGAGTTCGCGGACGCCCTGAAGGCTTGGAGCCAACGCAAATCCTAGGAGCAATCAACGAATGAACACACCGACCATCCCCAACCTCGAGCCTCGCGCGCTCGCCAAAGAACTGAGCGGGGTGCACTTGATCGACGGCGAACTCGTGCGCGCTGCCTCATCCATGACCTTCAGCGTTGTGAATCCCGCGACCGGCGAGGCGTTCGCGGAAGCCGCCGCGGGTGATGCCGCCGACGTGGATCGCGCCGTGCAGGCCGCGGCGACGAGCCAAATCGCGTGGGCGCAGATGGCGCCGCGGAAGCGCGGAGAGCTGCTGATTGCCGGCGCCGCCCTGCTGGACCGACACGCGGAAGAGATTGCGCGTTTGCTCGCCCTCGAGTCCGGCAAGGCTCTAAGGACTGAGTCACGTCTGGAGCCGCCGCTGGTGGCCGACTGCCTGCGCTACTACGGCGGTCTCGCCAGCGAGCTCAAAGGAGAAACCGTGCCCTTCGACCCGACGATGCTGGTCTTCACGCAGCGGGAGCCCATCGGCGTCGTCGGCGCGATCATTCCCTGGAATGTGCCGCTGCTGCTCATGGCGTTCAAGATCGCGCCTGCACTTGCCGCCGGCAACGCCGTGGTCGTCAAGTCGGCGGAAGAAGCGCCATTCGCCTCTTTGCGTGTCGTCCAGTTGCTCAATCAGGTATTGCCGAAGGGTGTGCTCAACATCCTCAGCGGTGACGGCCCGACCTGCGGCGGGCCGCTGTGTGAACACCCGAAGGTCGGAAAGCTCACCTTCACCGGCTCGGTCGACACCGGGCGAATCATCGCGCATGCGGCGGCCGAGAAGCTTATCCCCGTCACGCTCGAGCTCGGCGGCAAGAGCCCGATGATCGTGATGGCCGATGCCGATCTGGAGAAGGCGGTCAACGGCGCGGTCGCCGGGATGCGCTTCACGCGCCAGGGCCAGAGTTGCACGGCCGCTTCGCGCATGCTGGTCCATGCGTCGATCCATGACGAGTTCGTCGAACGCTTGAAGAGCAAGGTCAATCAGCTCGTGATGGGCGATCCGCTGGATGAAGCGACTGACATTGGCACCATCGTTTCGCGGGCCCAGGTCGAACGCGTCACGCGCTATGTGGAGCTGGGCCGTGCAGTGCCCGGTGCAACGGCGCATGTCCTGTGCGCCAAGCCCCCCGATCCGAAGTTTGCGGACGGCTTGTTTCTGCAGCCGGTCGTGTTCACGGGCATTTCCAACGACCACCGCCTCGCGCAGGAGGAGATCTTCGGACCGGTCACCTGCGTGATCCCTTTCGACACCCTGGACGAAGCCATTGCGATGGCCAATGACACCGAGTTCGGCCTCGCCGCGACGATGTGGACGCGGGACCTGAAGGCGGCGATGGATGCAACTCAGCGCCTCAAGGCCGGCTTCGTTCAGGTCAACCAGAACATGGTCGCGCGGGCGGGCGTGTCGTATGGCGGCATCAAGCATTCGGGCCTCGGCAAAGAGGCTTCGATCGAGGCCATGTTGGACCATTTCACCCACAAGAAGACAGTCCTGATCAACCTGAGCTGAGATCCATCAACCACAACGAAGGAGACAAAACGTGAAACTCAAAACTCTCGCGCACCTGGTGTGCCTTGCTACCTCATCCCTGGCATGGGCCGGGCCGGATGCCATCAAGATCGGTGTCCTGAACGACCAGTCCGGCCTGTACTCCGACTTCGGCGGCAAGACCTCGGTGGAAGCCGCGCGTCTGGCTGTCGAGGACGTGGGCGGGACGGTGCTTGGAAAGAAGATCGAGATCATCTCCGCAGACCACCAGAACAAGCCCGACATCGGGATGAGCCTGGCGCGCAAGTGGTTCGACGTCGACAACGTCGATGTCATCGCCGACCTCACGAACTCCGCCATCGCCATCGGGGTGCAGAACATCGCGAAAGACAAGGGGCGCATCACGCTGGCTTCGGGACCGGGGACGGGCCGTCTGAGCAACGAGGACTGCAGCCCGACGGGCTTCCACTGGACCTGGGACACCTATTCCGCTGCGGTTGGAACGGCTCGCGCCGTCCTTCAGGACGGAGGGAAGGACTGGTTCATCCTGGCGGCCGACTACCAATTTGGGCACCAGATGTCCCTGGACCTGACGAAGACCGTGACCGAGAGCGGCGGGCGGATCATGGGCCAGGTGAAACACCCACTCAGCGCGTCCGATTTCTCGTCGTTCCTGCTCCAAGCGCAAGCTTCGAAGGCAAAGATCATCGGTCTGGCCAACGGTGGTGCCGACACGATCAATTCGATCAAGCAGGCCTCTGAGTTCGGGCTGCCGCAGGGCGGTCAGCGCCTGGTGGGGCTGGCGGTCGTCATCAGCGACATCCATGCGCTCGGACTCGCGCGCGCACAGGGTTTGCTGGCGACCACGGCCTTCTATTGGGACCGGGACCCGGCGAGTCGCGCCTTCTCCGAGCGCTTCGAAAAGCGCACGGGCCGCAAGCCCGGAATGATCCAGGCGGGGGTCTATTCCTCCGTCCTGCATTACCTGAAGGCGGTCAAGGCGGCAGGCACCGACGACGGAAAGGCGGTCGCCCAGAAGATGCGGGAGCTTCCGGTCAACGACGCGTTCGCGACGAACGGCAAGGTCCGTGCCGACGGCCGCATGGAACACGACATGTACCTCATCCAGGTGAAGACGCCAGCGGAATCGAAGTACCCGTGGGACTACTACAAGGTGCTTCGCACGATCCCGGGCGAGCAGGCGACCCGGCCGCTCGCGGAAAGCAGCTGCCCCCTTCTGAAGAAGTAACCCGCGTCAACGCTGTTCTGGAGATCGACATGTCGACCATCACTTTCATTGGGCTCGGGAGCATGGGCCGCCCCATGGCCCACGCTCTCGCGCGGGCTGGCCACAACGTGCGAGGCTTCGACGTCGCGCCGTCCAGCAGAGAAGCCGCGGAGAAGCTCGGACTCCACACGTCGGACGCTTTGCCGCATGCCTTGGAGGGCGCCGAGGTCGTGATTTCCATGGTGCCGACCGGCAAGCACGTCCGTTCTCTGTACGTCGAAGCGGGTGGCCTTTTCGATTCGGTTGCGACCGGCACGCTGCTCATCGATTGCTCGACCATCGACGTGGCCACTTCGCGGGCCATCCACGCCGCTGCCACGGCGCGCGGTCATTCCTTCGTCGATGCGCCCGTGACGGGTGCGGTCCCTTTTGCGGAGCGCGCTGCGCTCACTTTCATGGTCGGTGGCGAAAGCCAGGCCTTCGAGCAAGTGCGCCCGACGCTGCTCGGCATGGGAAAAGCCATCTTCCACGTGGGGGGCGGCGGCGCCGGTCACGCCATGAAGATTTGCAACAACATGATGACCGGGATGAGCATGGTCGCCATCAGCGAAGTGTTTGCCCTCGGCGAGAAGTTCGGGCTGAACTACCAGTCGGTCTTCGATGTCGTGTCGCAGGGGTCGGGCAGCTGCTGGGCGCTGGTCAATTACTGCCCCGTGCCCGGGCCCGTGCCGACATCGCCGGCGAACAGCGGCTACGAGTCAAAGTTTTCAATGCCCATGATGCTTAAGGACATGCGTCTCTCGCAGGAGGCGGCGGACGACCTGGGCGCATCGACGCCTCTGGCGGCGTGCTCTGCCGCCCTGTACCAGATGGGCGTAGCAAACGGTTTGGCGAAGAAGGATTTCAGCGCCATCTTCGAATTGGTATCTGGTCGTGTTGGAAAGGAAGCTTGATATGGTCAAAGTCGTTCGTGTGTATGAGCCAGGTGGGCCGGAAGTTCTGAAGTACGAAGACGCCGAAGTGGCGCACCCTAAAGCAGACGAGGTGCGTGTTCGTCACACGGCGATGGGCATCAACCTCATCGACGTGTACCACCGCACGGCGACCTCGGGCCAGTACGCCATTGACCGACCGGCCGTGCTCGGCATCGAGGCGACCGGCGTGGTGGAGGAGGTGGGCGCCGACGTGCAGGGTTTCGCGCCGGGCGATCGCGTCGGCTACCTGATGTCGATTGGCGCCTACTCGGAGGTGCGTGTCATCAAGGCCTCGCAGCTCGTGAAGATGCCGGCGCACGTGCAGGACACGCAGGTCGCGGCAGGGCTGGTGCGCGGCATCACGGCGCAATACCTGCTCACGCGCATCTACCCTGTAGCGCGCGGTTCCACGTTGCTGGTCCATGGCGCATCGGGGGGCGTGGGCCAGTTGATGATCCAGTGGGCCAAGCACCTCGGCGCGACCGTTATTGCGGCGGTTCCTTCGGATGACGACGTCGCGGTCGCCAAGAGCGCCGGGAGCGATCACGTCGTGGTGCTTTCGTCGGAGGGATGGTCCGATCAGGCCCGGCAGTTCACGAGTGGGCGCGGCGTCGACGTGGCCTACGACTCGGTCGGCAAGGACACCTTCTTCCAATCGCTCGATTGCGTCCGGCCGCTGGGGATGATAGTGAACTACGGGCAGGCGAGCGGACCGGTGCCGCCATTTGACATCGGCCTGCTGGCGCAAAAGGGATCGGTCTTCCTGGCCAAGCCCACCCTCGCGACCTTCAACGCGGACCCCAAGACTCGTCAGCAGCTTGCCGACGGGTTCTTCCAGGCGCTGCAGCAGAACATCGTCAAGATCCCGGACCCCAGGCAGATCCGTCTGGCCGACGTCGCCCAGGCGCACCGGGATCTTGAAGCGCGACGCCTGACCGGCCCGACCGTCCTCGTGCCTTGAAGAGGAACCGCACGATGCAACACAACCTGTTCGCGCTTCTCCTTGGCGATCGCACGCCCAAGGCCGACGCATCGGTCGCGATCATGGAGCAAGGGCGCGCCACCTGGACCTACCGCGAACTTGACGATCAGACAGCCAGGATTGCCGGACTTCTGCGGGAAATGGGCATTGCGCGAGGCGACCGTGTGGTCGCGCAGGTCGGCAAGAGCACTCAGGCGCTGGCGCTCTACCTGTCGGTGCTGCGGATTGGCGCGATCTACCTGCCGCTGAACACCGACTACACGCCGGTGGAAGTCGCCCGCTTCATCGAGGACGCCCGTCCCAGCCTTCTGGTGGGCAGTAGCCGCGCACTCGAGGCGATTCTTCCCCTGGCGAACGAACACTGCCGGACGTCGATCACTCTCGAGGCGGACGGGACCGGTGCGCTCACCGATCGCTCTCGGACGGCGACGCCGTTCAACGAGATCGCCTCGGTCGACCCGGAGGACGTGGCTGCAATCCTCTACACCTCCGGCACCACGGGGCGCTCCAAGGGGGCAATGCTCACGCATGCCAACCTGGCCTTCGTCACGCGGTCTTTGTGCGACATCTGGGAAATCACTTCCGCCGACGTCCTGCTTCACGCACTGCCCATGTTCCATGCGCACGGCCTGTTCATCGCGGCGGGCACGGCGCTGCATGCCGGCGCCAGGATCATCCTGCTCCCCAAGTTCACCGCGGACGACGTCGTGAAGGCATTGCCGTCCGCGTCTGTATTTATGGGGGTGCCGACGTTCTACACGCGACTCATGGCCGACCCGCGTTTCGATCGGGCGCTTTGCAGCCACATGCGTCTGTTCACTTCCGGCTCGGCGCCCCTTTCCTCGGAGTTGTTCGGTGCGTTCGAAGAGCGGACTGGACTTGCGATTCTCGAACGCTACGGGCTCACCGAGACCACGATCGTGTCTTCGAATCCACTGCATGGGGCGCGGCTGGCGGGAACCGTCGGGTACCCACTACCGGGTGTAGAGGTGCGCGTTGCGCCCTCTGCCGACAGCACCGACGGGGCGGGCGAACTCGAGATCAGGGGCCCGAACGTCTTCAAGGGTTACTGGCAGATGCCGGAGCAGACCCGCAAGGAGTTTCACCCGGATGGCTACTTCAAAACGGGCGATCTGGCGCGGCTCTCGGAGGACGGTCGCATCACGCTTGTCGGCCGGTCGAAGGACCTGATCATCTCCGGTGGCTACAACGTCTATCCGCGCGAAGTCGAAGAGATCCTGTGCGAATCGCCAAGCGTCCTGGATGCAGCAGTGATCGGCGTGCCGCACCCCGACTTCGGCGAGGGCGTCATCGCCGTCGCCGAACGCACTCCTGGCCAGGCGCAGCCGTCCGAGACCTTGTTGTTGCTGGCCGCCTCGGCGGTCCTCGCGAAATACAAGGTGCCCAAACGCCTGTTCTTCGTCGACGCATTGCCCCGAAATTCGATGGGTAAGGTCTTGAAGGCGGAGCTGCGAAAGACCTACGCGTCGGTCTTCGAAACCTGAGCGTCTTCAAAGTCGAAGCTGCCCTCGGGTAGCGTACCGGAGTCGAACGTGTCCGAAACAATATTAGAGACAAACGCCCTCACGAAGCTCTTCATGGGTTTCGTTGCGGTCAACAAGGTAGATCTGAAGGTTCGCAAAGGCGACATTCATGCCTTGATCGGACCCAACGGCGCGGGGAAGACCACTTTCTTTAATCTGCTGACGAAGTTCATCCAGCCCAGTTCCGGCACCATCACGTTCAATGGCGTCGATATCACCCGGGAGAATCCCGCGGAGACGGCCTGTCGCGGCATGGTGCGGTCGTTCCAGATCTCCGCCGTCTTTCCACATCTGACTGCACTGGAGAACGTGCGTGCTGCGCTTCAGCGGCGTGCTACGCCGTCGTTCCGCTTCTGGAACTCCGGTCGCACGCTCTACCCGCTCCATGCACGGGCGCACGGGCTGCTCGAGGAGGTCGACCTGGCTGGGTGCGCGGATGAACTGGCGGCTAACCTGTCGTACGGGCGGAAGCGTGCATTGGAGCTCGCCACCACCATCGCGCTCGAGCCGCAGCTGATGCTGCTCGACGAGCCGACGCAGGGCATGGGACACGAGGACGTCCATCGCGTCACGCAGTTGATCAAGCGCGTGTCGGTGGGGCGGACGGTGCTGATGGTGGAGCACAACATGAACGTCGTGTCGACCATCGCCGATCGCATCACCGTGCTGCAGCGCGGAGCGCTCATCGCCGATGGCCCCTATGAAACCGTGTCCAGGGAGCCCTGCGTGATCGAGGCGTACATGGGCACGCAAGCGGAAGAGCTCCAGGGAGCGCACGCATGAGCGCCACCACCTTCCTGAGCATCAGCGACCTGCATGCCTGGTACGGCGAGTCGCACGTCCTGCATGGCGTGAACCTGCAGGTCGATGAGGGCGAAGTCGTTTCGCTGCTGGGGCGCAACGGTGCAGGACGGACCTCGACCCTTCGCGCCATCGTCGGGATGACTGGCCGGCGTACCGGCTCGATCCGGATCAAGGGTCGCGAGGTTTCGAAGCTCGCGTCTCATCATGTGGCCCGACTCGGCGTGGGCTACTGCCCCGAGGAGCGAGGCATCTTCGCGAGTCTCAGCGCCGAAGAAAACCTGCTTCTGCCACCGCGCATCGCGCAAGGCGGGATATCGCTATCGGAGATCTATGAAATCTTTCCGAACCTCAAGGAGCGCGCGGGCAGCCCGGGCACGCGATTGTCGGGCGGCGAGCAGCAGATGCTCGCGCTCGCGCGGATCCTGCGCACCGGGGCGCGTTTGCTGCTGCTCGATGAGATATCCGAAGGCCTGGCGCCGGTAATCGTTCAGAAGCTCGCCGAGTGCATCCGGGCGCTCAAGGCGAAGGGCTTCACCATCCTGCTGGTGGAGCAGAACTTCCACTTCGCGGCGCCTCTGGCCGATCGCTTCTACGTGATGGAGCACGGCAAGGTGCTGCACCAGTTTGCCCGCAGCGAGCTCAATGCCAATCGTTCGATGCTCCAGGCCTATCTGGGCGTTTAGCGGCGGCACGCGCTTCACATAAGAAAGAGAGACATGGAAATATTCGGAATTCCACACCAGGCGATCCTTGGGCAGTTGATGCTCGGCCTGGTCAACGGATCGTTCTATGCCATCCTGAGCCTAGGCTTGGCAGTGATCTTCGGCCTGCTCGACGTGGTGAACTTCGCGCACGGTGCGCTCTACATGCTCGGCGCCTTCGTCGCATGGATCATGCTCGACAGCTTCGGCATCGGCTTCTGGTTTGCGCTGTTTCTGTCGCCCCTCGTGGTGGGGCTGCTCGGCATGGCGATTGAGCGCGGGCTGCTCAAGCGCCTGTACGGGCTCGATCCGCTGTACGGGCTTCTGCTGACCTTCGGACTGGCGTTGATCTTCGAAGGGCTTTTCCGCGAGTTCTACGGCGTTTCGGGCCAGTCGTACCCCGTACCTGAACTTCTGGCCGGGGCGACGAACCTGGGCTTCATGGTGCTGCCGAACTACCGGGCGTTCGTCGTCGTCGCCTCGCTGTTCGTCTGTCTGGCGACGTGGCTGCTCATCGAGCGCACACGGCTCGGTTCGTATCTGCGTGCTGCGACGGAGAACCGGAAACTGGTTCAGGCCTTCGGCGTGAACGTCCCTGTGCTGGTGATGCTCAGCTATGGCGCCGGCGCTGCGCTGGCCGCGTTCGCTGGCGTGCTGGCGGCGCCGGTGGTGCAAGTCACGCCCCTGATGGGATCGAATCTGATCATCGTAGTCTTCGCCGTCGTCGTGATTGGGGGCATGGGGTCCATCCTGGGGTCGGTCGCCACTGGCATCGGTCTTGGGCTGATCGAAGGGCTCACTCGGGTGGTGTACCCCGAAGCCTCGAACATCGTCGTGTTCGTCGTGATGGTCCTCGTGCTGCTGGTTCGGCCCGCAGGCCTCTTTGGAAGGAAAGTCTGACATGGCTGCGCAAGATCTCGTTAGTCCGCCACTTGGCCCCGCGCTGAGTGCAATCAGTGACAAGAAGTCAGGGGCTCGCCAGATGGAGCGGGTTGCTTATGGCGCGTTGCTGTTCGCCGCAATCCTCGCGCCCTTCCTGGGCGTGTACCCGGTCTTCCTGATGAAACTGATGTGCTTCGGCCTGTTCGCCTGGGCATTCAATCTGCTGTTGGGCTACACAGGGTTGCTGTCCTTCGGACATGCGGCGTTCTTCGGCTTCTCAGCCTATGCCGCTGGATGGCTGGTGAAGGCATTGGGTGCGACGCCGGAGCTCGCGCTGCTCGGCGGTGCCGCTTCCGGTGCCGCCCTCGGTGCGTTGATCGGCATCGTTGCGATACGCCGGCAAGGGATCTACTTCGCGATGATCACCCTGGGCCTGGCGCAGATGGTGTTCTTCGTCTGCCTGCAGGCCCCCTTCACCGGTGGAGAGGACGGCCTGCAGAACGTTCCGCGTGGCAATCTGCTGGGCGTGCTGTCCCTCGAGTCCGACACCACGATGTACTACTGCGTGCTCGCGATCTTCGTTGCGGCCTTGGCCGGTGTGCGCCGCATCGTTACGTCACCGTTCGGCGAAGTGCTGAAAATGATACGGGAGAACGAGCCACGAGCAGTGTCCCTCGGATACCGGGTCGACCGCTTCAAGCTCCTGGCCTTCGTGCTCTCGGCCGCGCTCGCGGGTCTCGCCGGTGCGATGAAGACGCTGGTCATGGGGTTCGCCACGCTGGCCGATGTTCACTGGTCGATGTCCGGCGAGGTCATCCTGATGAACCTCGTTGGCGGTGTCGGCACGTTCCTCGGCCCATTGTTGGGGTCTGCGATCGTCGTGTCGATGCAGACACTGCTGGCGGACAAGGTCGGTGCCTGGGTGACCGTGATCATCGGCTGTGTCTTCGTGTTCTGCGTGCTCTCGTTTCGCAAGGGCATCGTCGGCGCGGTCATGCAGAGAGTAGGGCGGAAATGAGCTACGTCGCGCCCATCAAGGACATGCTGTTCGACATCGAACACCTGGCCCGCATCGAAGAGATCGCCAAGTTGCCCGGCTTCGAGGACGCGGGCCTCGACACCGCGCAGGCGGTGCTGGAGGAGTGCGGGCGCTTCAACCAGGAGGTGGTGGCACCGCTCAACGTGGCGGGCGACTGCAACCCGTCGACCTTCAAGGACGGCGCGGTGACGACCACCCCCGGCTTCAAGGAAGCCTTCGCGCAGTACGCCTCGGGTGGCTGGCAGGGCCTGCAGCACCCGATCGATTTCGGCGGCCAGGGCCTGCCCAAGACCATCGGCGCGTCCTGCGGCGAAATGCTGAACTCGGCCAACATGAGCTTC
>NZ_JBPJZU010000007.1:0-362581 GCF_051216635.1 Variovorax sucrosi
CTGGCGTGCGTTGTCGGCGTTCTGCTTGACGGTCGACGTCAGTTCTTCCATCGAGGCCGCCGTCTGCTCCAGCGAGCTGGCCTGCTCTTCGGTGCGCGAAGACAGGTCCTGGTTGCCAGAGGCGATCTGGCTCGACGCCGTCGCGATGGTGTCGGTGCCCTGGCGCACTTCGCCGACGATCTTCGCCAGGTTGTGGTTCATTTCGTTGAGGGCCTGCAGCAGCTGCCCGACCTCGTCGCGGGAATCGACCTTCGTCGTCTGGGTCAGGTCCCCGGCGGCCACCGAACGGGCCACGTCGAGCGCGCGCCCGAGCGGCCGGGTGATGCCCCGCGTCAGCCACCAGGCCAGCGCCGCGCCCAGCGCGAGCGCCGCCACGGTGAGGCTGATGAGGCCGACGCGGCCCGAGCGGTAGAGCGCATCGATGCCGGCCGCGGCGCGGTCGATTTCGCTCTGCTGGTGCGCCAGCATGGCCTGGATGCTGGCGTCGTAGCTCGCCAGCATCGGCACCAGCTTGCTGTCGGTGACCTGGCCGGCCTCGTCCTGCTTGCCGTCGGCCTTGAGCTTGAGGATGCTGTTGCGCAGCGCGATGTACTCCGAGCGCTTGGCCCGGATGTCGGCGCTCAGCACCTCTTCCTCCGGCGACGCGAGCAGGGCCTCGAGCTTCTTCTGCGTCTCCGAGATCAGCTTGCTGGTGGCGCCGATGTTCTGCTGCAGGTAGGCCTGCACGGCGGGGTCGTTGCTCTTCACCAGCGCGAAGGTGCGAACGCTGTTGTTGCTGGTGGCATGCATCCAGGCCGCGGCCAGGCGCTCCTTGGCGAGCGATTGCTGCGCCATCCGCTGGGTGCCGTCGCCCACGCGCTGCAGGCCCATCACGCCGATCGCGGCGATGACCGCCGCCAGTGCCAGCACGAGGGCGAAGCCGGTGCCCAGCCGTGTACCGATCTTCCAGTTTTTCATCGTGTCTCTCTTTGTGGTCGGCGCGGCGTCCGCTCAGCCGAACTTCTGCATGATCCGAACGAGCTTGTGCCCGTAATCGGGGTCGGTTGCGTAGCCGGCGCGCTGCAGGCCGTGGGCGGCCGCGGCCGGGTCGCCGGTGCTCAGCACGTCGGCGTAGCGCGGGTTGCGCGTCATGAAGCGGGCGTAGTCGGTGAAGGCCTCGTCGTAGGAGCCGTAGGCGCGGAACTTGGCACGCACCTTCTGCGGCTCGCCATCGACGTATTCGGTGGTCAGGGTCTCGACGACCGGGCCCTTCCAGCTGCGGTCGGCCTTGATGCCGAACAGGTTGAAGCTCTGGGTGCCGTCGTCGCCGCGGATCTCGCGCTTGCCCCAGCCCGATTCGAGCGCAGCCTGCGCCAGGATCAGCGGTGCGGGCACGCCGCTCGCGGCGCTGGCCGACCGCGCCGAGCCGCCCATGCGGGCGACGAAGTCATCGACCTTGCCTTGCAGCGAGCCGCTGTCACCACCGCCGCCCGCGCCGCGGTCACCGTTGACGCGGTACAGATTCAGGTCCGCACCGACGCGCGGCGACGGTGCCGAGCCGATCGGGATGCCGGCGTTTTCCTTCAGCGGGAAGGACACCAGTCGGTCGAGCGCAAAGCCGGCCGGCGCGTCTGCATCGGCGCTGCCCTGACTGGCGGTGGCGGTGGCGGCGGCGCTGCGGCCGAGTTGCGCGAGCATCGCCTCGGCCAGCCCCAGGCCGCGGCCGGACAGGTTCTGCGACAGCTGCTGGTCGAGCATCGAGCGGTAGACCTTCTCGTTCTGCCCGTCCATCAGGCCGCTGGAGGGCGAGGCCTCGCGCATGCTCTTGAGCACCATGTTCATGAACATCGCCTCGAACTGCCGCGAGACCTGCTTCAGGCCTTCTTCCGGCGAGCTTCGGACGGTGTGGCGCAGGGCGTCGACGCCCTGCACGTCCAGCGCGAACCGCTGGTCGAGCGCGCCGGTGCGTGCCGCATCGGCGCCCCAGGAATTGGCTGCGGTGATGGCCACGCTGCGTCCTCAGATGATCTCGAGCTCGGCGCGCAGGGCACCGGCAGACTTCATGGCCTGGAGAATCGACACCAGGTCCTGCGGGTTGGCGCCCAGGCTGTTCAGGCCCTTGACCACGTCGGCGAGCGAGGCGCCGCCCTTGACCATCTGCAGCGCGCCGCCGCCCTGGTTGACCGAGATCTGCGAGGTCTGCGCGACCACCGTCTGACCGCCCGAGAAGGCGCCCGGCTGGCTCACCACCGGCTCGGTGTTGATCACCACCGACAGGTTGCCGTGGGCCACGGCGCAGTCCTGCACGCGGACGTTCTGGTTCATCACCACCGAGCCGGTGCGGGCGTTCACCACCACCCGGGCCGAGGCCTGCGCCGGCGTGACCTCGAGCGATTCGAGCCGCGCGAGGAAACCGACGCGGGCCTCGGGCATCGGCGCGCGCACCACGATCACGCGGGCATCCTGCGCCTCGGCCGTTCCGGGGCCGAACTCGCGGTTGATGGCATCGACCGCCTGCTTGGCGGTGCCGAAGTCGGAGCGGTTGAGTTCGACCGACAGCGTGCTGTCGTTGCCGAGCGGCGCCTCGACGCCGCGCTCGACCAGGCCGCCGGCCGGAATGCGGCCGGAGCCGAGCTGGTTGATCTGCACCTTGCTGCCGTTGGCCGACGCGCCCGCGCCGCCAACGACCATGTTGCCCTGTGCCAGCGCATAGATCTGGCCATCGACGCCCTTGAGCGGCGTCAGCAGCAGCGTGCCGCCGCGCAGGCTCTTGGCATTGCCCATCGACGACACCGTCACGTCGATGTTCTGGCCCGGCCGCGCGAAGGCCGGCAGCGTGGCCGTGACCATCACTGCTGCGACGTTCTTCAGCTGCATGTTCTGGCCCTGCGGGATCGTGATGCCCAGCTGCTGCAGCATGTTGTTCAGGCTCTGTACGGTGAACGGCGTCTGCGTCGTCTGGTCGCCGGTGCCGTCCAGCCCGACCATCAGGCCGTAGCCGATCAGCTGGTTGTCGCGCACACCCTGGATGCTCGCGAGTTCCTTCAGGCGTTCGGCATGGGCGGGCGCAGCCAGCCCCGCAGCGCACAGCGCCACGAGACCCAAGATTGAACGCAGAGTGCGCGGGAGATGCATGGCTGGTTTCTTTCGGTTCTGAAGGCGCGCCATCAGAACGGCATCACGTTGAGGAAGAAGCGCTGCATCCAGCCCATGTGCTGGGCCTCGTCGATGTAGCCCTTGGCCGTGTATTCGATGCGGGCGTCGGCCACCAGGGTCGACGGCACGGTGTTGTTCCCGGAGACGGTGCGCGGGTTCACCACGCCCGAGAAGCGAATGAACTCGGTGCCCTGGTTGATGCCCATCTGCTTCTCGCCGCTCACCAGCAGGTTGCCGTTGGGCATCACGTCGGTCACGGTCACGGTGATCACGCCGTTGAAGGTGTTGTTGGCATTCGCGCCGCCCTGCGCCTGGAGCCCATTGGTGCCGGCGAGGTTGGTGTCCTGGCCGTTGAGCAGCGAGCCGATCAGCTTGGGAATGCCGCCGGCGAAGGTGCCGGTGGTGCTGCCGGTGCGGCTGGCGTTGGCGCCCGAGTTCTTGCTGGCGTTCACGCGTTCGCTGATGACGACGGTCAGGATGTCGCCGACGTTGCGCGGCCGACGGTCCTCGAACAGGGCATTGGCACCGGGGCCGTCGCGGAAGATCGCGCCGGTCGGGCGCCGGGCGGCCGCCGTCGCCTGGCTGTCGGCACGCGCGGTCATCGGCTGGTGCACCAGCGGCTCGCGTGGAATCTGGGCGCAGCCCGCTCCCACCACGGCCACGAACAGCGCCAGGAGGCGCGCTGCGGGCGCAGCGACACCGCTTGCGGGAAGAACGGGCCTGCGCATGATCACAGCTGGGCGAGACGGGCCAGCATCTGGTCCGAGGTCTGGACGGCCTTGCTGTTGATTTCGTAGGCGCGCTGCGTGGCGATCATGTTCACCAGCTCCTCGACCACATTCACGTTCGAGGCTTCGACATAGCCCTGCGTCAGGACGCCGGCGCCTTCGAGGCCGGGGACCACCACATTGGGCGCGCCCGACGCGTCGGTCTCGTTGTAGAGGTTCTCGCCCAGGCTCTGCAGGCCGGTCGCGTTCAGGAAGGTCGCCAGCTGCAGCTGGCCGACCTGCACCGTCGCGGTGGAGCCGGCCTGCGTCACCGACACCGTGCCGTCGCGGGCGACGGTGATGCTGGTGGCGTTCTGCGGGATCGTGATCTGCGGCTGCACCTGGAAGCCGCTGGCGGTCACCAGCTGGCCCTCGGCATTGGTCTGGAACGAACCGTCGCGGGTGTACGAGGTGGTTCCGTCGGGCATCAGCACCTGGAAGAAGCCGCCGCCGTTGATGGCCACGTCCTTCGGGTTGTCGGTCTTGGTGAGGTTGCCCTGCGAGTGCAGGCGCTCGGTGGCGACCACGTGCACGCCGGTGCCCAGCTGCAGGCCCGAAGGCAGGCGCGTCTGGTCCGAGGTCTGGCCGCCGACCTGGCGCATGTTCTGGTACATCAGGTCTTCGAACACGGCGCGGCTGCGCTTGAAGCCGGTGGTGCCGACGTTGGCCAGGTTGTTGGACACGACGTCGAGCTGCGTCTGCTGCGCATCGAGGCCGGTCTTGGCGATATAGAGGGAACGGATCATGGGAAATACTCCTGTGGAACGGCGTCGGGCACGGGCGGGGCCTCGGCCTCTTAGCCGTACGCCAGCAACTTGTTGGCGGATTGCGCGTTGGTGTCGGCGGTGCTGATCGACTTCATCTGCATCTCGAAGCTGCGCGCGTTGGCGATCATGGCCACCATGGCCTCGACCGGATTGACGTTGCTGCCTTCGACCACGCCGCTCATCAGCGAGACGGCCGGGTCGGCCGCGGCAGGTTGCAGGCCCTCGCGCATGCGGAACAGGCCGTCGTCGCCGCGCACCAGGTCGAGGGCCGGCGGGTTCACCAGCTTGAGCCGGCCCACCTCGGCCACGCCCACCGCCGGGTCGCCGGCACCGCGCGCGGCGATCAGGCCGTTGCTGGCCACGGTGGCGGTCGCGCCGGGCGGAATGACCAGCGCACCGTTGTCGCCGAGCACCGGGCGTCCGCCCATCGTGGTGAGCTGGCCGTCGGCGGCCACCTGCAGATTGCCCACGCGGGTGTAGGCCTCGCCCGTGGCGGTCTGCACCACCAGCCAGCCCTCGCCCTTGACGGCGACGTCGAGTTCGCGGCCGGTCTCGGTCATCGGGCCGTGGCTGAAGTCGGCGCCGGGCGTGGTGGCGACGACGAAGGAACGCGTCTGCGCTTCCTCGCCGACCACCGGCACCGCGCGAAACGCATTGACCTGGGCGCGGAACCCGGGGGTCGAGACATTCGCCATGTTGTTGGCGACCGAGGCCTGTTGCTCCATGGCCTGCTTGGCGCCGCTCATCGCGACATACAGCATTCGATCCACTGGGTTCTCCTGAAAAGGTGACGAAGGAAGGCGAGGCTTGCGCGTCAGCGGATGTTCATCAGCGTCTGCATGACCTGGTCTTGCGTCTTCACCGTCTGCGCATTGGCCTGGTAGGTGCGCTGCGCCACGATCAGGTTGACCAGTTCGGAGGTCAGGTCGACGTTCGATGCCTCGAGCGCGCCCGAAGCCAGCGAGCCCTGCTTGGTGCCGGCGCCCGGCGTGCCGGTGAGCGCGGCGCCCGAGGCTTGCGTTTCGGCCCAGACGTTCTCGCCCATCGGCTCAAGACCGTTCGGGTTGGCGAAGGAGCTGAGCACGACCTGGCCGAGCAGGTTGGTCTGCTCGTTCGAGTAGGTGCCGGTGATGGTGCCGTCGGGGTTGATCGAGAAGGCCGTCAGCGTGCCGGAGGTGTAGCCGTCTTGCGCGAGCTTGCGGATCTCGTTCACGTTGCCGAACTGCGTCGTGCCGGTGAGGTCGACCGCCGCGGTCAGCGCTACCGAGCCGTTGCCGAAGGCCAGCGGGCCGACGTTGAACGTGCCGCCCGCGGGCGCCGTCATGTTGCCGTTGCCGTCGAAGGTGTAGCTGGCCATCGGGACCGGTGGCGTGGCCGCGGAGATGGGCGCGCCGTCGATCGTGCCGTACACGTTCCAGGTGTTGGTGGCGGGGGCGGGGGCCTTGACGAAGTAGGCACCCAGCTCGTGCGGGTTGCCCAGCGAGTCGTAGATCGGGCCCAGCGCGTTGGAATAGTTGAAGGTGTCCGAATCGGTCGCGCTGAACGGCGTCTTGGTCGGCGTCGCGAGGCGGGAGTCGAGGTTGAACGCGGCATCGATGGTGGTGGTCGCCTTCGGTGCCATGGCACTGTTCGGGACCTGGATCGCTGCCGGCGTGCCGCCGTTGATGGTGCCGGTGGCCGACACGCCGTAGCCCGTCAGCTGCAGTCCGGCGGCGTTGACGATGTAGCCCTGGTTGTCGCGGGTGAACTGGCCGTTGCGCGAGTACATGACTTCACCGCTCGGGCTGGCCAGGCGGAAGAAGCCGTCACCGTTGAGGATGGCGACGTCCAGCGGGCGGCTGCTGCTCTGCGTCACGCCCTGGGTGAAGTTCTGCGTCACGCTGGCGACCGAGGCGCCGAGGCCGACGCGCGAGCCGGCATACACGTCCTGGAAGGTCGCGGCCGCCGACTTGAAGCCGACCGTGCCGGAGTTGGCGATGTTGTTGCCGATGACGTCGAGGTTCGCGGCGGCGACAGCCAGACCGCTGATGCCTTGGGAGAAAGCCATGATGATGTCCTTGTTTCAATGCGATGAGGAAACGGCGCACCGCGAGGCGGCTGCGGCCGGGAAAAAAGAGGCGCCCGGGTTCAGAGGAACATGCGCACGTCGGCCAGGCCGATGCTCTTGCCCGTCGAGAGGTCGAGCGTCACGCCGTTGGCGCCCTGCTTCACCGCAGACACCTGGGTGAAGGTGAGCGCCTCTGCCTTGACGGCGCTGCCCGCGCCGGTCGCCGCCACGGTGAATTGGTAGTTGCCTTCGGCCACCACCTCGCCCGCATCGTTCTTGCCGTCCCACTTGACGCCGTTGGCGCCTTCGGGGAGCGCGCCGAGTTCCATCGTGCGGACCTTGTTGCCCTTGGCGTCGGTGATGGTCACGGTCACGTCGGTGGCACCCTTGGCCGGCAGTTCGACAGCGAAAGGCACCTCCTTGGGCGCCGTCACGCCCGTGGTTTCGTTCTTCACCATCTCGAGCGACAGCGCGTTGCCCGGCGACAGCACGGCGTAGCCGATCAGCGACGCGGCCTGCAGCACCTGGCTGGAACCGGTCTGGTTGACCAGCCCGCTG
Organism: Variovorax sucrosi; assembly: GCF_051216635.1. NCBI lineage: Bacteria > Pseudomonadati > Pseudomonadota > Betaproteobacteria > Burkholderiales > Comamonadaceae > Variovorax > Variovorax sucrosi. Next base: position 7,275 of record NZ_JBPJZU010000007.1, read on the forward strand.
AGCGTGGCGTTGAGCTGCTCGATGCCGCTGACCGTGCTCATCTGCGCGAGCTGCGAGGTGAGCTCGGCGTTCTCCATCGGGTTGAGCGGATCCTGGTTGTTGAGCTGGGTGACGAGCAGCTTCAGGAAGCGCTTCTCGCTGTCCGCGGTGCTGGTGCCGTTGGTACCGGCTGCTGCTGCGGCGGCGGCAGCAGCGGCGGCAGCAGCAGCCGCGGGGTCGTTGGCGACGCTGGAAGTCGAAGGAATGGCCATGGTGTGAAAGTGAGAGTGGAGAGTTACTGACCGACGGTGAGCGTCTTGACCATCAGCGTCTTGGCGGTGTTGAGCACCTCGACGTTGGCCTGGTAGCTGCGGGATGCGGAGATCATGTTGGTCATCTCCTCGACGACGTTCACGTTGGGCATGGCCACGTAGCCGTCCGGATTCGCATGCGGGTTCTTGGGGTCGTAGACCAGCTTGGGCGGCGATGGGTCTTCGCGGATCGAGGCCACCTTCACGCCACCGACGTCGCTGCGGCCGGAGCCCGCGACCTCGAACACCACCTGCTTGGCGCGGTAGGGCTGGCCGTCGGGGCCGGCCACGCTCTCGGCGTTGGCCAGGTTGCTCGCGGTCACGTTCATGCGCTGCGACTGCGCCGTCATGGCGGAGCCGGCCACGTTGAAGATGTTCATCGAGTTGCTGGGAAAGGGCATGCTTTCTCTCCGGCGGCGGTGACCGCGGTTATTGCTGGACCGCCGACAGCAGCGTCTTGATCTTCGCGCCGATGACCGTGAGGTTCGACTCGTAGCGCAGCGCGTTGTCGGCGAAGTTGATGCGTTCCACATCCATCTCGACGGTGTTGCCGTCGATGCTGGACTGGTTGGGCACGCGGTAGAGCAGGTCCTTGTCGGGCATGGCCTGCGCTTCGGCGCGCAGATGGCGAGCGGAGGTGACGGACATGCTCATCGACTGCGACGAGCGGCCGCGCTCGACGGCCTCGTTGAGCCGGCTGCTGAAATCGAAGTCGCGCGCCTTGTAGTTGGGCGTGTCGGCGTGGGCGATGTTCGACGCCAGCACTTCCTGGCGCTGGGCCCGGAGGTTGAGTGCTTCGCGGTTGAAATTCAGGGCCGCATCGAGCTTGTCCATCATGTGCTTCCATAGGTTGGAGGGGCATCGCTTCAGCACAGGGCGTGGCGACTGATGGAAAGCGAGTCTATGCACGAGGCGCTTTCGCAATGGGCCGAACAAAGGGTGTTTTGGGTGTCACTTCCTCACTTCATGGGCAGGGGTCGCTCCCTAGAATTGCTCGCACCAAGGGGCATTCCGCGCCCCTGCAGGCGCACCCAGCGCCACCCCACCGCCATGACGCCATGCCACCTTCTCCGCCGCTCGCTGCCCGCCCTGCTCGCGGCGCTCGCCCCGCTGCTCGGCCCCACCGCGGCGGGCGCCACCGAGGCGCTTCCCGCCGCGGCCATGGCGGCCATCGAACAGCTCGTGGCGCGCCAGACGAGCGGGATGCCGGGCAAGGCCAGCGTGAGCGCCAACCTCCCCGGCACCGGCACCCTGCCGGCCTGCGACGCCTACGACGCCTTCCTGCCGACCGGCGCCGCCCCGCGCGGCCGGGTCTCGGTCGGGCTGCGCTGCCGCACCGGCGCGCCCTGGACGCGCTTCGTGCCGGCTTATGTGAAGGTCGAGGGCAGCTATTACGTGGCCTCGCGCACGATCGAGCCCGGCGATTCGCTGGGCCCGGCCGACCTGACGCAGCAGACCGGCGACCTGGCCGCCCTGCCGCGCTCGGTGGTCACCCACGGCGGCGAACTGCTGGGGGTGCGGGCCACCGGCCGCATCGCCGCCGGCGCGCCGCTGCGCAAGGAACTGCTGCGCGCGCCCACGGTGATCCAGCAGGGGCAGACGGTGCAGGTGGTCGCCCAGGGCGCCGGCTTCACCGTCAGCACCGAGGCGCGCGCCCTGGCGCAGGCCGCTGCCGGCGGGGTGGCGCGGGCCAAGACCCTCGACGGACGCATGGTCACCGGCGTGGCTGACGAGGACGGGCAGATCGTCCTGTCACAGTGAGCCCGAGCAAAACTTCACACCCGGCCTAAAGTTCTTGTTCGAGCTGCCGATATCTGGGTCAACCTGTTGAGGAACTATCTTGAAGATCAACCCACCTGCCCCACCGACCACGCCCATCGCGACGGCGCCCAAGGCGGCCAATGCCGCTGCGGCGGCAGGCGTCGATGCAGCCGAACGAACCAAGGAGGCTGCCGTGAAAGCAGCAGCGCGGGTCCGCGCCATGCCCAACCCGGCCGCCAGCGGCGAATTCGACGCGGCGCGCGTTGCAGCGATCCGCGAGGACATTCGTGCCGGCCGCTATGCGATCAACCCCGAACGGATCGCCGACGGTCTGCTGACCAGCGTGCGCCATCTGATCGATTCGAAGACCCAGCCGTGAACACCCTGCTCGCTCACCTCTGCGCCGAGATTTCCTGCGTGCACGACTTCCTGGCGGCCCTGGACCGCGAGGAGAAGGCCATGCTCGAAGGCCGGTTCCACGACCTGGCGGCCATCACCGAGGGCAAGACCCGCCTGATGGACCGCATGGCCGAGCTCGACCGGGCGCGCGAAGCGGCCCAGTGCGCGTTGGGCTACGAGCCCGGCCGCGAGGGTGCGAGCGCTGCCGCCAACGCGGCCGGCGAAGCCACCAAGCAAGCCTGGAAGAGCCTGCTGCAACTGGCCGAGCAGGCCCGCGTGGCCAACCGGCGCAACGGCTCGATGGTCTACAGCCACCTCGACTTCACCCAGCGCGCCCTGCATTTCCTGCAGGCCAGCACCGAACTCTTCTACGGCCCCGATGGCGTGCGCAAGCCGACGTCGTCGCTGCGCGGGCATCTCGCCCTGGGCTGACCCGGCCGTCGCGCGGGTCCGATCGGCCCGCTCCTTGCACCTCGGGGCGTTTCGCGTCCCGCCAGAACCGAATGTCGAACCCGCCGAGCAACGACCTCCTCACGCGGCCTTCCCGGCGCAACCGGGCACTGGCCGCTTTTCCCTGGGTGCTGCTGGCCTGCGCGCTGGCGCTGTTCGGCTTTGCGGCCTACATCGCGCTGCGCTATGCCGAAGCGGCGTCCGGCGCCGCCGGGCCGGCGGCCGGTGGGCTGTGGGGCCAGTTCGGTTTTCTCATGGGCGGCATCCTCGGGCCGGCGCTCGGCTTCCTCACGGTGGTCGGGCTGGCGATGACGCTGCTGATGCAGCTCAACGCCGCCGGTGAAGCCCGCCACGATGCCGAAACGCTGCGCCAGGAGGCCGAGTTGCGCGGCCGCCAGGCCTTCCTGGGCACCAAGCTGGCGGCACTGACCACCCTGGTCGATGCGGCCAACCACGAGATCTACCGCTCCGGCGGCTCGGTGGAGCAGCGCCAGCTCTGGGAAGACCGCAAGCGGAGCCTGCTGGCGGAGATGGACGCCACCTTCGCGATCCTGCAGGCGCTGGACCCGCAGCCCCAGCCGGCCGCGCCCGTCGAAGGCACGGCCGCCGCCTGAGAAGGCACGCCGCACGCCTCGCCCGCCGTGCGAAGCCCCAACGACAAAGCGCGCGTCCGGCCGGTGGGCCGTACGCGCGCTTCGTCGCTGTCAGATGGTGCTGCCGGCCCTCAGGGCCGGCGCCGCTCAACGGTAGTGGCCGTGCCCGCCGTAGCCGCGACCGTGACCATGTCCACGTCCATGGCCGTACCCATCACCGCGGTAATAGCCGGGCGCGGGGCGGTAGTACACCGGCGGCGGTGCGTAGTACACCGGTGCCGGACGGTAGTACACCGGCGGCGGCGGACGGTAATAGACCGGGGGCGGTGCGTAATACACCGGCGGCGCCGCGTAGTAGGTCGGTGCAGCCACGCCGAGCGCCACGCCCGGCATATTGACGCCGACGGACCAGCTCACGTCGCCACGGGCGCTGGCGGCCGATGCGCCGAGCAACGCTGCGGCAGCGACGGCACCACCGGCCATCCATTTGAAGAAGGTCGAACGTGTGAGGCTCATGACGGGACTCCTGTAAAACTTTTAGCGGACGTTTTTTCAAATCCGCGGACCGGGCGAATCGCCCATGTGTGCATTGAACGCGTCAGGTGTTAATCAGGTTCACTCCGCCCGGTGAAGTTCGTTGCCAAAGGTAACTCGTGCACCCCTCCCCCTAGAATGAACAGATGACCTCCCCAGCAGACAAAGACGCCGCCAAAACGGGCGCGGCCCCCAGTAATTTCTTGCGCCACGTCATCGAAAACGACCTCCAGCAGAACACCTATGCCGGCCGCCGGTGGGGCGGCTCGCCCGGCGACGCCAGCCACCATGCCCAGGGCATGGCCGACCCGGCCAAGGTCCGCATGCGCTTCCCGCCCGAGCCCAACGGCTACCTGCACATCGGCCACGCCAAGAGCATCTGGCTGAACTTCGAACTGGCCAAGGAATACGGCGGCGTGTGCCACCTGCGCTTCGACGATACCAACCCGGAGAAGGAAGAGCAGGAATACGTCGACAGCATCCGCGACGCGGTGCAATGGCTGGGCTACGAGACCTACCTGGCCGACCGCCCCAGCGCGCCGGGCACGATGCAGCCGCACGAGTACTTCGCGAGCGACTACTTCGACTTCATGTACCGCGCGGCCGAGTACCTGATCGAAAGCAACCTCGCCTACGTCGACGAGCAGACGCCCGAAGAGATGCGCGCCAACCGCGGCGACTTCGGCAAGCCGGGCACCGACAGCCCGTTCCGGTCGCGCACGGCGGAGCAGAACCTTGCCCGCTTCCGCGAAATGCGCGACGGAAAACTCGACGACGGTGCCGCCATCCTGCGCGCCAAGATCGACATGGCGAGCCCCAACATCAACCTGCGCGACCCGGCCCTCTACCGCATCCGCCGGGCCACGCACCACAACACCGGCGACAAGTGGTGCATCTACCCGATGTACACCTTCGCGCACCCGATCGAAGACGCGCTGGAGCAGATCACCCACTCGTTCTGCACGCTCGAATTCGAAGACCAGCGCCCCTTCTACGACTGGCTGCTCGATAACCTGGCCGCCGGCGGCCTCGTCGCCAGCCCGCACCCGCGCCAGTACGAATTCGCGCGCTTGAACGTGACCCATGTGCTCACCAGCAAGCGCAAGCTGCGCCAGCTGGTCGAGGAAGGCCACGTCGACGGCTGGGACGACCCGCGCATGCCCACGCTGGCCGGCCTGCGCCGCCGCGGCTACACGCCCGAGGCGCTCAAGCTCTTCTGCGAACGCAGCGGCACCACCAAGTCCGCCGGCGGATGGACCGACTACGCCGCGCTCGAAGCCGCACTGCGCGAAACGCTCGACCCCATCGCACCGCGCGCCATGGCCGTGCTCGACCCGGTGACGCTCGTCATCAGCAACTGGGGCGAACTGATGGGCGGCGACGAGGTGCTCGACGACTGCAGCGCGCCGGTGCACCCGCACCACCCCGAGCGCGGCGAGCGCCACTTCAAGATCGGCCGCGAAGTCTGGATCGAACGCACCGACTACGAAGACGTGCAGCCCAAGGGCTTCTTCCGCCTGTTCCCCGGCAACAAGGTGCGCCTGAAGTACGGCCACACCATCGTATGCACCGGCGCCGCGCGCGATGCCGACGGCCAACTGCTCGAAGTGCAGGCCACGCTGGTACCCGACACCAAGAGCGGCACGCCGGGCGCGGACGCGATCAAGGTGAAGGGGAACATCACCTGGGTGGCGGTGGCGGATGCGGTGGCGGCGGAGGTGCGCTTGTATGAGCGGTTGTTTGCCGAGGCACAGCCTGGCAGCGGTGAGCTGCTGGACGAATTGAACGAGAACAGCCTGGTGAAGTGCTCGGCATTCGTGGAGCCTTCACTCGCGAATGCGGAGGGCGGTGCCGGCTTCCAGTTCGAGCGGCATGGGTACTTTGTGGTGGACGCAAAGGCGGGCGCGGGGCGGCATGTGTTCAACCGGGCGGCGGGGATGCGGGACAGCTGGGGCAAATAAGGCGAAGGCGACGCGCCAAGAACGGCCATCTCCCGTCCAAGTCGAAACGACCGTCATCGCATGAAAGCACGCACTGACCTCGCCGGCAAAGGCCTCGCCGCCCTGGTCATCGGCGTGCTGCTCCTCACCGTCATCCCCAACATGCTGCGCAACCAGCTGGGTCCGACCATCGGCCAGGTGCTGCGACCGGCGGGGTGGGTCGCGCTGATGCTGGGCGCCGTCCTGCTGGTGTTGAACTACTTCGTCCGGCGTTCGAACCAGGAGCCGGTCGTCGAGCCGCAGCAGCGGTCCGTCACGCCGAACACAGCACCACTGTCGAAGAAACTGGCCGCGCGCAAGTCACCCGCCGCGCCCGTGGCACCGCCCGCGCCGATGGGCGTCCGGCAGCAAGCGAGCTGGAGCCAGATCGTGCTCGCCGACATCGAATGGCGCCGCTTCGAAGCCGTGTGCGAGGCCTTCTATGCGCAGGCGGGGCTCACGACACGCAGCCAGTCTCACGGTGCAGACGGCGGCGTGGACATCTGGCTGGAATCGCAGCACATGGACCAGCCGCGCATCGTCCAGTGCAAGCACTGGCAGGGCAAGCCGGTGGGTGTGAAGGAGATGCGCGAATTCCTCGGCGTGATGACGGCGAACAAGCTGCGGCACGGCACCTTCGTGACAAGTTCGACCTTCACCGCCGATGCGCTGGCCTTCGCGGCGGACAACGGCATCCACCTGCAGGACGGCGCGGCATTGCTGAAGCTGATCGGCCAGCGCACGCCGGAGCAGCAGGCCGCCCTGCTCGCGGTGGCCTACGAAGGCGAGTACTGGCGGCCCACCTGTGCCAGTTGCGGCACCAAGATGGTCGAGCGCACCTCGGGCAAGTTCGCGCGGCCGTTCTGGGGCTGCACGAACTATCCGACATGCCGCGGGCGGGCGATTCCGAAGGCCCGCGCCAGCACCGTCTAAACGAGGCGCTGACGGCCGCTATCCTTGCCGGACCATCACCCCAGGAGCCCTCGCATGCAAGCCGTGTCCATCCACATCGTCGACGTCGCCAACGGCGTGGTCGCCACCGGCATGCGCGTCGACATTGCGCGGGTGGACGGCGCTGCGGGCGCGCCAACGTGGAGCCCAGTGGTCTCCGGCCAGGTCGGCCGCAACGGCGTGGTCGATGGCATCGAGGGCCGCGAGCGGCTGTTCGACATCGGCGTGTACGAACTGCGCCTGCACGTCGGCGACTACTACCGCGCTCGTGGCACGGCCCTGCCCGAGCCGGCCTTCATGGACGTGCAGGTGTTCCGCTTCGGCATTGCCGACCTCTCGCAGCACTACCACCTGCCGGTGAAGCTCACGCCCTGGGGGCTGTCGTGCTTCCGCGGCGCGGCCTGAGAACGCCCGAGGCACGGGCGGCGTGCGGCCCGCCGACGAAACAGCGTGTGTGAAGCAGGGGCCTCTACACAGTGCGATACGCAAAAGGCACTGAGGCCCGGTGGCGCGACGAACAATGGCCCGGTCAACCCCGACCGACCACCTTCAGAGGCCCACCATGCGCATCCGCACCAGCGTTCTCGCCCTCACCGCGGCCACGGCCGCGTGCATCGCCGCACTCACCTTCGCCGCAGCACCGACCGGCGGCAGCGTGCCCGCCGGCAACGCCCGCGCCGCGCCGGAATTCCAGCAGATCGACACCTGGCTCAATTCGCCGCCCCTGCGGCTCGACGCGCTGCGCGGCAAGGTGGTGCTGGTCGACTTCTGGACCTACACCTGCATCAACTGCCTGAACCATCTGCCCGCGGTGAAGGACTGGCACGCTCGCTACAAGGACCAGGGCCTGGTGGTAGTGGGCGTGCACACGCCGGAGTTCGCCTACGAGAAGTCGACCAAGAATGTGCGCGAGGCCATCGAGCGGCTGCACATCCGGCATGCGGTGGCGCAGGACAACAGCTATGGCACCTGGAAAGCCTTCAACAACCAGTACTGGCCGGCCATCTACCTGATCGACAAGCAGGGGAAGATCGTCTACTCGCACTTCGGCGAAGGCCGCTACGGCGAGACCGAGAAGAAGATTCAGGCACTGCTGGCCGAGCCGGCCTCGGCCGACACGGCGCCGGCAGCCACCACGCCGAAAGGCTCATGAGATGAAGAGCCTGTGGTTCGCCCTGCTCTTCCTGGCCGGCGGCTTCTCGCACGAGGTCCGCAACCCGGTCGGCTGCGAATGCATCAGCTCCGCTACGCGCGGGCTTCTACCGCCGACGAAAAGACGTAGCCCTCGCTGCGAACCGTCTTGATGTAGCGCGGCTCGCGCGCGTCGTCGCGCAGCCGCTGGCGCAGCCGGCTGACCAGGAGGTCGATGGAACGCTCGAACAGCTCGGCGTCACGGCCCTGCGTCATGCTCAGCAGTTGGTCGCGGCTCAGCACCCGCTGCGGATGGTCGAGGAACACGCGCAGCAGCCGGTACTCGGCGCCGCTGAGCGCGACCATCGTGCCGCTCGCATCGATCAGGTGGCGGGCGATCGTGTCGACCTGCCAGTCGCCGAAAGCCAGCGTCGACGCGTCTTCGGCCGCCACATGCATGTTGGGCGGCAGCATGCGGGTGCGGCGCAGCACCGCACGGATGCGCGCCAGCAGCTCGCGCGCGGCAAAGGGCTTGGCCAGGTAATCGTCGGCGCCCATCTCGAGGCCGAGGATGCGGTCGGCCTCTTCGCTGCGCGCGGTGAGCATGAGGATCGGCGTGGCCTTGTACTTGCCCGCGCGCAGGTCACGGCACAGCGTGAGCCCGTCTTCGCCCGGCAGCATCAGGTCGAGGATGATCAGGTCGAAGGGGCCCGAACTCTCCAGCGCCGCACGCATGTGCCGGCCGGTGGGCACGCCCATCACCCGCAGCCCGTTCTTCACCAGGTAGGTGGTGAGCAGCTCGCGGATCTCGCGGTCGTCGTCGACGATGAGCACATGGTCGGAGCTTCGGGCGGTCATGGCGTGGGGGTCGTGCGTGGGCGGCATGGCAGCCGGAATGTAGCCCGGCCGCCATGCGAGTGGGAAGCGCCGATCAGGCGACCGCGAATTCGACCTCGATATTGCCTCGGGTCGCGTTCGAGTACGGGCAGGTCTGGTGCGCGCCTTCGACCAGCTGCCACTTCTGCGCATCGCTCAGACCGGGCAGCGTGACGCTGAGCTTGACCGCCAGCGCGTAGGCGACGTCGCCCGCGGTCTTGCCGAGCGACACCTCGGCATCGACCGCCACGCTGTCGGGCACCCGGATGCCGAGCCGGCCGCCGGCCAGCTTGATGGCGCCCATGAAGCAGGCCGAATAGCCGACGCCGAACAGTTGCTCGGGGTTGGTGCCGGGCTTGCCCGAGCCGGGCGGGCTGAGCTGCACGTCGAGTGCGCCGTCGCTGGATGTGCCGGCGCCGTCGCGGCCACCGGTGGTGTGGGTGTGGGCGGTGTAGAGCCGGTTCTCGATCTTCAAGGTCATGGTGACTTCTTTCGTTGGTTGCGGAATGGGAAAAGGGAACGGAATCAGGGAGCGTCAGGCGCGGGCGCGCACGAGCGTCATCACCGCATCGGCGAAGACCTGGGGCGCTTCCTGCGGCACGTTGTGGCCGGCTTTCACCACGCGATGGGTGCGCGGGCCGGTGAACTTCGCGGCCTGGGCGCTGCCGTCGGTGGCCGGCACCACGCCGTCGGAATCGCCGTCCATCGTGAGGGTCGGCACGCCGATGGTCGGGAAGGCGGCGAGCTTCTTCTCGTTGGCCTCGTAGGCCGGGAAGCCGTCTGCCAGGCCGAGACGCCAGCGGTAGTTGTGGATGACGATCGCGACGTAGTCCGGGTTGTCGAAGGACGCTGCGGTGCGCGCGAAGGTCGCGTCGTCGAAGGCCCACTTCGGCGAGTTCGTGGTCCACAGAATCCGCGCGATGTCGCGCCGGTTCGCCTCCAGCCCGAGCCGGCCGCGCTCCAGCGCGAAGTAGTACTGGTACCACCAGCCGTGTTCCGCCTTGGCCGGCAGCGGCAACTGGTTGCCGGGCCGGTTGGTCATGATGTAGCCGTTGACCGACAGCAGGCCGAGGCAGCGTTCCGGCCACAGCGCGGCGAGGATGCAGGCGGTGCGCGCGCCCCAGTCGTAGCCGACCATCACCGCCCGGTCGATCTTCAGGGCGTCGAGCAATGCGATCTGGTCCAGCGCCACCGCGGCCTGCTGCGCCGAGCGCGGGTTGGCGCTGTCGAGGAAGCGGGTGCTGCCGTGGCCGCGCAGGTGCGGCACGATGACCCGACAGCCCTGGGCCGCGAGCAGCGGTGCCACCTCGGCATAGCTGTGGATGTCGTACGGAAAGCCGTGCATCAGCAGCACCGGCACGCCGTCGGCCGGCCCCATCTCGACATAGCCGACGTCGAGCTCGCCCGCGCGGATCTGCCGCACCGGGCCGAACGCGGGCAGCGTCGGGCTCGCGGCATTCGCCACGCCCATGAGTCCGAGCTCTGCAGCGGCGAGGCCGACGACGGCGCCGCCCAGCAGCAGGCGTCGTTGAAGGTCGATGGAAGGGTGGGACATGCGTGCTCCTGTCTTTCTGTCTGTGTTGTGGGAGCCGCCATTGGATGCACCGCATGTGTTCGCGATGTGTTCGGAAACCGGCTTCTTGTATGCCCGTGTATGTCGGACGCGCCAGATACACAGGCATACAAAAGGGGCCGGCAGGTAATGTTCCGTGTCGCGGTGGTCGCCGGACACACTGCCATACACAGGCACGGCGGCAACGCGATGCGGGGTCTATAAACGGCGCCATGCCCGATCCAGCACCCTCCTCTTCGCCCCTTCCCACCGCCGCATGGCAACGGCTGCTGCCGCGCTCGCTGTTCGCGCGGGTCACGCTGATCATCGTGGTGGGCCTGGCCATCGCGCAGCTGCTGACCTTCGCGGCCGTCCGCTACGAACGCGGCATGGCGATGCGCGAGCTGATGATGATCGGCATCGAACGCGACATCGCGAGTTCCATCGCGATCCTCGACCGCCTGCCGGCCGCGGAACGCGAAGGTTGGCTGGCAAGGTTGGAGCGGCGCAACTACCGCTTCGTGCTCAACGGCCAGGCCGTCGGCACCGCGCCCGACAGCGCCACCTCGCAGGCCTTCGCAAAGGCGATCGTCGAGGCGCTGCGGCCCTTCGAGATCGTCAAGGTCGGCCAGGTCGCGCAACCCGAGGGGCTGCAGATCGAGGTGCGGCTCGGCGACGGCTCGACCGTCGTCGTGATGGCCAGGCGCGCCGACATGCCGCTGTCGCCGTGGGTGCTGTGGCTGCTCGCGCTGCAACTGCTGGTGCTGGCGCTGTGCGTCTGGCAGGCCGTGCGGCTGGTCACGCGGCCGCTGGCTCAGCTGGCGTCGGCCGCCGATGAACTGGGCCCCGACCTGAAGGCTCGCCGGCTCGACGAACAGGGGCCGACCGAAGTCGCCCATGCGGCACGCGCCTTCAACGCGATGCAGCAGCGCATCGCCGGCTACATGGCCGAGCGGGTCGAGATCCTCGCGGCGATTTCGCACGACCTGCAGACCCCCCTCACCCGCATGCGGCTGCGCACCGACCTGATGGACGAGGGGCCGGAGCAGCGCAAGTTTCGCCACGACCTGGACGCGATGAGCGTGCTGGTGAAGGAAGGCGTGACCTATGCGCGCACGCTGCACGGCACCACCGAGCCGGCGTCGCGCATCGATGCCGATGCGCTGCTCGGCAGCCTGGTCGCCGACTATGCGGACACCGGGCAGCCGGTGCGGCTCGAAGGCCAGCTCGGCGCACCCGTGGTGAGCCGGCCGAACGCGCTGCGGCGCATCGTGGCGAACCTGGTCGACAACGCGCTGAGTTTCGGCAGCCAGGTGCAGGTGCAGTTGCGCGCCGATGCGGCCGAGCGCTTCGTCGTGGCGGTGATCGACAACGGGCCGGGCATCCCGCCCGATGAGCTGGAGGCGGTGCTCAAGCCCTTCTACCGCGTCGAGGGCTCGCGCAACCGCAGCACCGGCGGCACCGGGCTGGGGCTGGCCATCGCGCATCAGCTCGCGGTCGCGATGGGCGGCCAGCTCGTGCTCCTGAACCGTGCGGAAGGCGGGCTCGAAGCCCGGCTCACGCTGCCCCGCCAATCCACTTGAGATCCACGCCTGAGAACCGACGCCGGAGACCCCGACCATGCTCATCCTCGCCCTCGCCTACCTCGGTGGCGTGCTCACCATCCTGAGCCCCTGCATCCTGCCGGTGCTGCCCTTCGTCTTCGCGCGGGCCGACCGCCCCTTCCGCGCGCATGGCCTGCCGATGCTGGCGGGCATGGCGCTGTCCTTCGCGGCCATCGCCACGCTGGCGGCGGTCGGGGGCGGCTGGGTCGTCACGCTCAACGAATACGGGCGCACCGCCGCCATTGCCCTGCTCGCGCTGTTCGGGCTCACGCTGCTGTTCCCGGCGCTGGCCGACCGGCTGAGCCGGCCGCTGGTGGCCTGGGGCCAGCGCCTGGCGGCATCGCCATCGAATGCATCCGGTGCCTCGGCCTCCTGGCTGTCGCCGCTGTTGCTGGGCGTGGGCACCGGGCTGCTGTGGGCGCCGTGCGCCGGGCCGATCCTCGGACTGATTCTGACCGGTGCCGCGCTGAATGGCGCGAGCGTCGGCACCTCGCTGTTGCTGCTCGCCTATGCCGCCGGCGCCTGCACCTCGCTGGCCGCCGCCCTGCTGCTGGGCCGGCGGGTGTTCGAGCGCATGAAGGGCTCGCTGCGCACCGGCGAGCGGGTGCGGCAGGTCGCCGGTGCGGCCGTGCTGCTGGGTGTGGGCGCGATCGCGCTGGGGCTGGACACGGGATGGTTGTCGCGCCTGTCGATCGGCACCACCGGCACGCTCGAACAGGCACTGGTCGACCGGCTCGCCCCGCCCCCGGCGCAGCCGACGAGCGATGCGACCGAGCCGGAAAGCCCGATGCAGAAGGTCGCAGCGCAGGCGCCATCGCCCGCTCGTGGCCCGCGCGCCGACGGCCCGTTGTCGGCGCTGGCCGGCGCCACCGGCTGGATCAACTCGCCAGCGCTCGGCGCCGACGCGTTGCGCGGCAAGGTGGTGCTGGTCGACTTCTGGACCTACTCCTGCATCAATTGCCTGCGCACGCTGCCCTACCTGCGCGCCTGGGCCGAAAAGTACAAGGACGCCGGCCTGGTGGTGGTCGGCGTGCATTCGCCGGAATTCGCCTTCGAGAAGCGCAGGTCCAACGTGGAGAAAGCCGTCGGCGACCTGCACATCGGCTTCCCGGTAGCGCTGGACAGCGACTTCGCCGTCTGGCGCGCCTTCGGCAACCAGTCGTGGCCGGCGTTCTACTTCATCGATGCAGAGGGCCGGGTGCGCCATCGGGCGGCGGGCGAAGGCGACTACGACCAGATGGAGCGCGTGATCCAGCGCCTGCTGGCCGAGGCGGGACAGACCGGCGTGCCGTGGACGCTGGCCGCGCCCGAGGGCGAAGGCACGCAGGCGGCACCGGGCGCGACACCGGCCCGCTCCGGCGAGACCTACCTCGGCTACGAACGCGCCAGCGGCTTCGCCACGCCGGGCGGCATCGTGCCCGACCGCGTGACCTCCTATGCGCCAGCATCGCCGCTGCGCACCAACGAGTGGGCCCTCAGTGGCGACTGGAAGGTGCAAAAGGAAACGGCGGTGCTGGCGCGCCCGCTGGGGCGCATCGCCTACCGCTTCCAGGCACGCGACCTGCACCTGGTGCTGGGCCCGGCGGACAACGGCCAACCCGTGCGATTCCGCGTGCGCATCGATGGCCGGCCACCGGGCCCCGACCACGGCGCCGACACCGACGCCGAAGGCAACGGCACCATCGAGGCGCAGAAGCTCTACCAGCTGGTGCGCCAGCGCGAGAACGGCAAGCCGCGCCTGTTCGAGATCGAGTTCCTCGACGCCGGCGCGCAGGCCTACGCCTTCACCTTCGGCTGAGCGCGCGCGGCGGCCCCCCCCGGCGCAGCCGGCGCTTCGCGCCCGCGGCTGACATGCGGTGCCGGCGCGGCACGCCAGAATGCCTCACACCCTGCCCTTGCCGTCCAGGCTCCGACCCCGATGAAAAACTTCCTGCGCCTGTACTCCCTCATCCATGCGCTGATGGCGCTGCTGTTCGCCGGCGCCGGCATCGCGCTCATGGTGGTGGCGGCGCACAACGGCTGGATGGCGGTGGTGGGCAGCATCGACACCACAGCCGGCGAAGCCATCATCGAGGCGATGGGCCTGCTGGCCGCCGCGGTCGTCGCGCTGCAGATCTCTCAGACCATCACCGAGGAAGAGGTGATCCGCGACGCGCACATCAGCGCACCGACGCGGGTGCGGCGCTTCCTGTCGCGGTTCATGGTGGTGATCGTCGTGGCCATCGCGGTCGAGGCGCTGGTCGCGACCTTCAAGGCGCGCGAGAAGCCGGAGCTGATGCTCCATGCGGCGGCCGTCTTCGCCGCGGTCGGCCTGATGCTGGCGGGCTGGGGGGTCTTCATCCACCTGAACCGCTCGGCCGAGGAACTCGAGCCCGAGGCGATGGAGGAGGCGAAACGCGAGGATCGGAAGCTCGAGTGAAACCGATGGGCGCTATCCTCGGCGCCCCATGGTTTCTTCCGTTGCTCCCCGCCTCATCCGCTTCAACAAACCCTACGGCGTGCTGAGCCAGTTCACGCCCGAAGGCCGCTGGCAGGGGCTGAAGGACTTCATCGACCTGCCCGGCGTGTACGTCGCCGGCCGCCTCGACGCCGACAGCGAAGGCCTCCTGCTGCTGACCGACGACGGCAAGCTGCAAGCGCAGATCGCCGACCCGCGCTTCAAGATGGAGAAGGTGTACTGGGTGCAGGTGGAGGGCATGCCCGACGACGCGGCGCTGGCCGCCCTGCGCGATGGCGTGACGCTCAACGACGGCCCGACGCGCCCGGCCCGTGCGCGCCTGCTCGACGCGCCGCCCGGCCTGTGGGAACGCGACCCGCCCATCCGCGTGCGCCAGGCCATCCCCACCACCTGGATCGAACTCGCGATCAAGGAAGGCCGCAACCGCCAGGTGCGGCGCATGACAGCGGCCGTCGGGCACCCGACGTTGCGGCTGATCCGCGCGGCCATCGGGCCCTACACACTGGACGGCCTGGCGCCGGGCGCCTGGGCCGCTCGCTAGACTTGCCCGATGGTCTTCCCCCACCCTTCTCTTTTCTCTCACGCTTCGCACGCCTCCCAGCGCCGCACCGCCCTGCTCGGCGCGCTCGGCGCCCTGCTGCTGCCGACGATGCCCGCCCATGCGGCGCCGCCGGTGACCGCGCCCGAGCTCTGGCCGCAGGCCTCCGCCGTGCCGGGCGGCGTGGTGCGGCTGTCGCTCGGCCCGGCGGCGGCGCGCCCGACGGCGCACACCGAAGCCGACGTGCCGCTGCTGGTCACCGGCGACCCGATCGAGTGGACCGCGCTGGTCGGCATTCCGCTGGCGGCCCCGGTCGGCAGTGCACGCATCGTGGTGCGCACCGACGGCGGCGGCGAACGGTCCATCGCCTACGCCATCGCCCCCAAGCGCTACAGCGAGCAGCGCCTGAAGGTGGCGCCGGACACGGTCGATCTGTCGGCCGCCGACCAGGCGCGCTACGAGCGCGAGCGCGACCACCAGGCCCGCGTGATGGCGACCTTCACCGAGCCGCTGCCGATCGACCTGAAGATGGCGGTGCCGGTGCCCGGCCGACGCTCGAGCTCCTTCGGCCTGCGCCGCGTGTTCAACGGCCAGTCGCGCAATCCGCACAGCGGCATGGACATCGCCGCCGGCACCGGCACGCCGGTGCGTGCCCCGCTTCCGAGCCGCGTGATCGACACCGGCGACTACTTCTTCAACGGCGGCACGGTGTGGCTCGACCACGGCCGCGGCCTGCTGAGCATGTACTGCCACCTGAGCGCCAT
Source organism: Variovorax sucrosi (assembly GCF_051216635.1). NCBI lineage: Bacteria > Pseudomonadati > Pseudomonadota > Betaproteobacteria > Burkholderiales > Comamonadaceae > Variovorax > Variovorax sucrosi. The sequence continues at coordinate 23,155 of NZ_JBPJZU010000007.1, forward strand.
CGACGTGAAGGTCGGCGACCTGCTGCAGACCGGCGACCGCTTCTGCGCCGTGGGCGCCACCGGCCGCGTGACCGGGCCGCACCTGCACTGGGGCGTGATGCTCAACCGCACGATGGTGGACCCGGCGCTGTTCGTGACGGCCTAGTGACGTCCTGGTCACGAACGAACAGACCGGGTAAACGATCAGGCCACGCGGCGCGCTGCGGGTTGTCCCACGCCCGACACGCCGTGATGATCGATCTCCTCGAGAACAACAGGAGACGCGAGACATGAGCTTCACTTCACGCATGGCAGCGCACGCGCTGCGCGCCCTCGCGGCCACGGCCGCCATCGTCGCGCTGGCAAGCTGCGCAACGTCGACAAGCAACGTGGCGGCGCCGACCTTCCGCGTCGACCCGAACTGGCCCAAGCCCCTGCCCAACAACTGGATCCTCGGCCAGGTCAGCGGCATCGCGACCGATGCGCAGGACCACATCTGGGTGCTGCAGCGCCCGGGCACGCTGACCGAGGACGAGCGCGGTGCTGCGCTCAACCCACCGCATTCGAAGTGCTGCGTGCCGGCCCCCTCGGTGCTGGAGTTCGACGCGGCGGGCAACCTGCTTCGGTCGTGGGGCGGCCCCGGCGCCGGCTACAACTGGCCCGAGAACGAGCACGGCATGCACGTCGACGCCAAGGGCTTCGTCTGGATCACCGGCAACGGCAACAACGACGGGCAGGTGCTCAAGTTCACGCCCGATGGCCGCTTCGTGCTGCAGATCGGCAAGGTCGGCCCGCAAACCGGCAGCGCCGACACCACACGGCTGGGCCGCGCCGCGGGCGTCGAGGTCGACATCGATGCGCGCGAGGTGTACGTGGCCGACGGTTACCACAACAACCGCGTGATCGTGTTCGATTCGGAGACCGGTGCCTACAAGCGCCACTGGGGCGCCTACGGCAAGCCACCGATCGCGGTCGGCCCGCCCGACGGCCGCCGCACCGCCCCGCCGACCGCCACGCAGCTCACCACCTTCGGCAGCCCAGTGCACTGGGTGCGCGTGGCGCGCGACGGGCTGGTGTACGTGTGCGACCGCCTCAACAACCGCGTGCAGGTGTTCCGCAAGGACGGCAGCTACGTCAAGGAGTTTTCGGTCGAGCCACTGACCGCGGGCAACGGCGCGGTGTGGGACCTGGTGCTGTCGCGCGACCCGCAACAGCGCTTCCTGCACATGGCCGACGGTCGCAACAACCAGATCCTCACGCTGCTGCGCGCGACCGGCGCGGTGGTCGGCAGCGTGGGTCGGCCGGGCCGCTATGCCGGCGAGCTGCACTGGGTGCACGACCTGGCCGTCGACTCGCAGGGCCATCTGTACGCCGGCGAGGTCGACACCGGCAAGCGGGCCCAGAAGTTCGTGCGCCAGCCCTGACGTCCGCCCGCTCAATGCGCCGACCGAGGACCTTCGTTTACTTCGTCGACTTCAGGGCGGCGCGATTCGCCCACCGTGCCACCAGCAGTGTCTCAATGTCGTGCACACGCCGCCCGGTCGCGCGCGCGACCGCATCGCGATAGGGCGGCATGTTGGTGCACTCGAGCACGATGTTCTCGATCGACGGGAAACGAGCGACGAGGCGACATGCGGCGTCGACCACGTTGCGGCCGGCCTCCACGACGTCGAGTTGCGTTTCGTTGTGAAGGATGCGCTGATGGAATTCGCACCCTGGCGCCACGCCTTGCACAGGCGTCGCCGGCGGCACCTCCGCCGCGGCGAGGATCTGAGGGCTCAGCGCATCGGCGTCAAAGGTCAGGATGCCTGGTCGTGCGAGATCCTTGCATTGCAGCAAGCTCGACGTGACGACAGGAACGGCCACGGCCGCCGCCAGCGTGTGCTGGTAAGCAGCCAGGAAGCCGCAACTGGTCGTGATCATCACCGCGCCTTGCGCCGCCATGGCCTGAGCGGCTTCGACGAAGGGTTTCAGGAACGCCGGATCTGCCTGCTTCACGATGCGCTCGGGCGACGCCCCCTCGACCACAAGGAACCGGACGGGGATGCCATGGCGGCGGAAGGTTTCGGGACTGCCGATGTCGCCCACAGGCCGTGGAAAGCGTGTGTCGAGCATCAGCACGCCGAGAAACGCGTCCGACTTCATTGCACCGTACTGCGGCGATCGATCTTGCGGCTCAGTACGATGGATGTTTGCGTTTGCTTGACACCGTCGATCTGCCCCACCTGGTCGAGCAGCGCGTCCAACCGTTCGTGGGTGCTGCATTGCAACAGGACCATGTAATCGAATTGGCCGCTCACGGCCCAGACCTCTTCCACTTCCGGCAGCCGCTCGAGCGCCTTGATGATCGCCGCCGCCCCTTTCGCATTCACGCTCAACCCGCAAAAGGCTCGCACCGCGGCGTGTTCGAGCCGTTGACCGAGGCGCACGCCATAACCCGCGACGATACCTTCACGCTCCAGCCGTGCGATACGTGCGACGACGGTGGTGCGGGCGACCTTGAGCTTGCGCGCAAGGTTGGCAGCAGGCTCGCGGGCATTGCCTTGCAGCAGCGTCAACAAATAGCGATCCAGGTCGTCGAGTCGTAGATCCATGTCGGTCACGCCACTGTATCGACACCGGCAGCTTCCGACGACGCCTTGAAACGCCCGAGGAAGGCCCGCGTCGATGGCTGTCGTGGGTTGTCGATCACGACGCTCGGCGGGCCGCATTCTGCGACGACGCCATCGCGCATGAAGATCACCTGGTCGGCCACTTCGCGCGCAAAACCGATCTCGTGCGTCACGAGGATCATCGTCATTCCCTCACGGGCCAGGCCCTTGATGACATTGAGCACTTCGCCGACAAGCTCCGGGTCGAGCGCGGAAGTCGCTTCGTCGAACAGCATGACCGAGGGCTTCATGGCCAGCGCACGTGCGATCGCCACGCGCTGCTTCTGTCCGCCCGAGAGCTTGTCGGGGTAGTAGTCGGCGCGTTCGAGCAGACCCACCTTGGCCAGCAGCGCACGCGCTTCGGCCTCGGCCTGCGCCTTGGGCGTCTTCAACACGGTGACCGGCCCCTCCATGACGTTGCCAAGGGCCGTCATATGGGGAAAAAGGTTGAAGTGCTGAAACACCATGCCCGTGGAGGCCCGGAAGCGCGCGAGGCTGCGTTCGTTGGGCAACGCGGTTCGCGCGCCGTCGAACTCGATGGTCTGCGCGCCGACCGTGATGCGGCCACCGTTGGGGATCGACAGCAGGTTGATGCACCGCAGCAGCGTCGACTTGCCGGACCCGGAGGGCCCGATCATCGCGACCACCTGGCCGCGCTCGATCTGCAGCGAGATGTCCTTCAGGACGATGTTCTGCCCGAAGGCTTTCTTCAGGTTGGAGATTTCGATCAGAGGGCGGTCCATGTCAAACCTCGCTGGGACGGGCGCCGTATTCCATGCGCTTGGCCCAGATCGTGATGGGCAGCAGAACTGCGAAATAGGCGATCGCGATGAAGGTGTAGAGCTCCAACGGCCGGTAGGTGTCGTGGGCGATGACCTGCCCCTGGTAGAGCAGGTCGGGCACGGCAAGCACCGACAGCAGCGAGGTGTTCTTCAGCTGCATGATCGATTGATTCATCAACGGCGGCACCATCTTCTTGAACGCCTGCGGCAGGATCACGCGCCACAGTAGTTGCAGCCGCGTCATGCCGATGGCCTTCGCGGCTTCGGTCTGGCCGGCATCGATGGAGATGATCCCGCCGCGCACGATCTCCGAATAGAAAGCCCCGCCGTACAGCGACAGACACAGCGTGGCGGCCACCACCGCCGACATTTCGAGTCCGGTCAGCACGGGCAACGCGTAGTAGAACCAGACGAGCTGAACCAGCACGGGCGTGCAGCGAAAGACCTCGATGTAAGCGCGCAGCGGCGCGGTGATGAGCGGGTTGCTGGACAGTCGGCCCAAGCCCGTCACCAAGCCAACGAGCAACCCGAGGACCACACAGATCACCGTGAAGAGCAAGGTGTAGAGCAGGCCGGAGACGAGCAGTCCACGGTATTTCCAGAGCACGCCGAAGTCCCAGTCGTAGCCGGCCGCACCGATCCCGGAGCTCCCGCCCAAGAGGTGCTTCAGGGCCGCCCAGCCACCTGCGAGGGCCAGGACCACCAGCAGGGCCGTGCCCAGGTGGGAGCGGCGCTTCGGCTCGCTCAAAGATTCCACGCGGTCCATCGAGGCGTCCTCAGAACTTGATTTCGGGCGGGAATGCGCTGGCGGGCACACCCGCGAGTTTTTCCATGTTCTTCAGGATGACGCCGCGGACTTCGCCTTTCGCGCGCACCTCGGCCAGCCAGGCGTTGACGGCCTTCTGCATGCCGGTGTCACTCTCCTTGCGCAGGCCGATGCTCACCGGCGCGGTGTAGACCGGCTCCGGGATGTACATGGTGCCGATCGATGCACGCTTCGCGAGCAGCGGCTGGGCGAGCAGGATCACGAGAACCTGGCAATCCGAGCGCCCTGCCTGCAGCGACATCGTGGCGGCGCCCGAGTTCTCGAGGCGAGAGACGTCCGCCTTGGGCAGCACGCGGGTCGCAAGCTGGTCGTGGCTGGAGCCGACATCCACGACGATCTTCATGTCGGGCGCGTTGAGCTGGTCCCAGGTCTTCAGCGGGATGCCCTTCTTGCACACCACGGTGTAGGTGTTGTCGAAGAGGGTGTCGGAGAAGCCCACGACTTCCTTGCGGGCCGGCGTCGGGGCCATGCCGAACATGGCATCGATCTTGTTGGACTGCAGGTCGAGCACCGCGTTGCCCCAGGTGGTCTCGACGTACTCGACCTTGGCGCCGAGCTTTTGCGCCAGGCTCTCCGCGAAGTCGGGCCCGAAGCCTTCCCACTTGCCGGTGCTGATGTCCTTGGCGAAGTATGGAATGGCACCGGCGACAGCGCCGACGCGCAGCACCTTGGTGCGTTGCACCCGGGCCAGTGAGTTCTCGGCTTCCTGGGCGAAGGTCGAGCCCAGCGCGCACAGGGTTGTCACAGCCACGAGGGCACGAAAAAGGATTCGTTTGGTCAGCAGCACATTCACTCCAAGCAAGAAGTTCGCCATAAAAAAATAATAAAAGTCGCTTCACCGCGGGTCCAAGTCTAGAAGTCCGGACTGTCACAATCAACGCGGCACATCGTCACGACGGCGTCATTCTCTCGTCATAGCGTCAGCATCGCTGACGAAATGCATCTCGGCGAAGCGCTTGGTCGTTGGCCCCGGCATGGAAGCGCACTGCGACGCATGTCGAGCCCGCAGCGGCCAACATGACGAACAGCGCCGTCGGATCGACGAAGCGCACCGTGCTTTCGCCGTTCTGCTCTCTACCATCTGCCAAGACTCGCTTTTACAGTTCTTTTACAGGGCAACGGTGCCCGCAGGAGAACTGAAATGACGAAGGTGAAGATCGAAAACGTGCTGGTCCTGGGCGCCGGCAAGGTCGGCAGCACTGTGGCCGACATGATCGCGGAATACCACCGCACGCCCGTAACGCTGGCCGACGTTCGGCCGGGCCAGGGCAACGACAGCGACCCGCTGGTGCGGCCCCTGGTGCTCGATGTCGAAAGCACCGAAGACCTGCGCACGGCGCTCCGCGCGCACACCGCGGTGATCAACTGCCTGCCGTTCTTTCTCGCGCAGCGCGTGGCCACCGAAGCGGCGGCGTGTGGCGTGCACTATTTCGATCTCACGGAAGACGTGGCGGCGACCAAAGCCATCCGCGAGATCTCGAAAACGGCGACCTCGGTCCTCATGCCCCAGAGCGGCCTGGCACCCGGCGTGATCGGCATGCTCGGCGGCTATCTCGCCAGCCGCTTCGACGAGCTCTACGACCTGCGGCTGCGCGTGGGCGCCCTCACGCGCAATGCCACCAACAGCCTGCGCTACAACTTCACCTGGAGCATCGACGGCGTCATCAACGAGTACTGCAACCCATGCGACGCCATCGTGAATGGCCAACGGGTGTCGGTGCAGCCGATGGAAGGACACGAGACCTTCACGCTCGACGCCGAAGCCTTCGAAGCCTTCAATACCTCCGGCGGCCTGGGCACGCTGTGCGAGACGCTCGAAGGCAAGGTGCGCAACCTCGACTACAAGACCATGCGCTATCCCGGCCATCGCGACGCCATGAACTTCCTGCTGCACGACCTGCGGCTGATCGAGCGCCGCGATCTGCTGCGCCAAGTGCTCGAACATGCCGTTCCGCACAGCCGGGAAGACGTGGTGATTCTTTTCGCCTCGGCGTCGGGCCGGCGCCACGGGCGCTTCGAACAGGAAACGCGCGTCGGACGCGTGTTCGGCGCGCCGCTGCGCGGCAAGGACCGCACCGCCATCGAACTGACCACGGCCGCGGGCGTCGTCGGCGTGTTCGAGCTGCTGCGGCAAGGCCGGCTCCCGTCGCGCGGCTTCGTCGGCCAGGAGCAGGCGCCACTCGGTGAGTTCCTGGCCACCCAGGTCGGCCACTACTACCAAGGCCTCGGCGTGGCGTCGTTCGCCCCGGCGCCCCGGCCCGAGCGCGAGCCCGCGAGCACCTGATCGCCGTTGCAGTGCCGGCCGCCGAAAGGGGGCGGCAACCGCTTCGTTCTCTTCATCCCTTCTGAAATTGGAGCTACCCATGCGTGGTGCAGATGTGCTCGTGCAAATGTTGATCAACTACGACGTCGACGTCCTCTTCGGCGTGCCCGGGGACACCAACGTCCCGTTCTACGAGGCACTGCAGCGCCGCATGAACGAGATCGAGCACGTGATGGCGCGCGACGAGCGCTCCGCAGGCTACATGGCCGACGCCTATGCGCGCCTCACCGACAAGCCCGGCATCTTCGAATGCCCGTCGGGGGCCGGCGCCATGTACTCGCTGCCGCCACTTGCCGAATCGAACGCGTCCTCCGTGCCGGTCATCCTGTTGACGATCGACCTGCCGCTGCCCGGCGAAGGCCGCGGCATGATCACCGAACTCGATTGCGCGAAGCTCTTCGAACCCGTCACGAAGATGTCGGTGCAGGTCAAGTCGGCGGACAAGCTGCCCGAGATCATCCGGCGCGCCTTCCGCGTCGCCTGCTCCGGCACGCCCGGCGCCGTGCACTTGCAGATCCCCGAGGACATGCTGCTCGCCGAGATCGACCCGGCCAGCATCTCTCTGCATGCCGAACCGGAGTGCAAGACCTTCCCCGCGTTTCCGATGGCGCCGGCACCCGGCAAGCTGGACGCGCTGTTCGACCTGCTCCAGGCCGCGCGCAAGCCGCTGTTCGTGGCGGGCGGCGGCGTGAACCGCTCCTGCGCCGGCAGCGTGCTGACCGATGTCGCTGTGCGGCTGAACATTCCGGTCGTCAACACGATCACCGGCCAGGGTGCCTTGCCGGACGAGCATCCATTGGCCATCGGCGTGATCGGCGACAACGGCTTTCATCCGCATGCCAACCGCGCGCTCGAAGAGGCCGACCTCGTCGTCTTCATCGGTTCGCGCATGGGCTCGGTGGTCACCGTGGGATGGACCTTTCCGAAGACGACGCTGAACAAGCGCGTTGTGCAGATCGACATCAATCCCGAGCGCCTGGCCAACAACTACGAGAACCTGCTGTCGATTGCCGGCGACGCTCGACTCGTGCTGCGGCAAATGCTGACAGAAGTGCCCACGGACTTCGACACCTCGAAGCACCAGGACTGGGTCGACCACCTCAACGCGTACCGCGCGAACTTCTGGGCGCATGCCGAGTCGGTGCTGTCGCTCGACGACGTGCCGCTGCGGCCCGAGCGCGTGGTGCGCGAATTCAACCGTCGCCTCGAGCAGCATGGCAGGGCCGTCCACATCCTGTCCGATGCCGGCACACCGACGCCTTACATGACGCGCTTCCTGCGCATCGGCGATCGTCGCACCCGCTTCGTCATCCCACGCGCTTTTGGCGGGCTCGGTTCGGCCATCCCCGCGGTCGTCGGCGCATGGTATGCGGACAAGAGCCGGCGCCCCATCGGCATGTTCGGCGATGGCTCCTTCAACATGGCGGTGGGCGAGCTCGAAACACTTGTGCGCAAGAAGGTGCCTGCACTCCTGATGCTGTTCAACAACGGCTGCTTCGGATGGATCAAGGGCCTGCACCGCCTCAAGGGCCATGACGAGTGCTTCGGCGTCGATTTTTTGCCACCACGCGGTCAGGCGATCGCAGAAGCCTTCGACATCAAGGCTTGGACGGTCGAGACGCCCGAGCAGTTGATTGCGGCGCTGGGCGAGGCTTTTGAATACGACGGCCCCTGCCTCATGGACATCCGCATCGAGTCGCTGGCCGACCGCGTGCCACCGGTGTATTCCTGGCTCGCCAGGAAAGAGCGCGATCCGCTGGCGCTGCAGCCCGAAGACGTCGCGTACCTGGCGTAGCGGCTCCTCCGCGCGGGTGAGAATCGGCCTGATGAGGAATAACACTGTTGCCGTTCTGGGCGCCGGCATCGTCGGCGTGTCGTGCGCCCTGGAACTCCAACGGCGAGGATTCGAGGTCACGCTTTTCGACCGCTCGGAGCCGGGCCGAGAAACTTCGTACGGCAACGCCGGGGTGATCGCGCGCAGTTCGCTGATGCCATTCAACCATCCCGGACTGTGGTCGGCACTTCCGAAGCTGTTGAAGAACACTTCAGCGAGCTTTCGCTACGACGCCCTCTTCCTCGCCAAGAACCTCCGTTGGGCCGCACGCTTTCTCTCCAGCACGCGCGCCAGCGTTTTCCGGGAAACGACCGCCGCGCTGGATGCGCTGATCCGACTCTCCATGGCGGAGCACCGGCGCTTGCTCGTCGAGGCCCATGCCGCACATCGCCTGCGCACCAACGGGTGGCTGTTTCTTTACCGGAGCGAGCAGGCCTTTGCCAGCAGCCGGCGTTCGCGCGAAACCTTCGACCAGTTCGGCGTTGCGACGCAAGTCTTGAAGGCGAAAGAGCTCTCGGACCTGGAGCCTCATCTGAGGCCTCTCTTTCCGCGCGCACTGTGGATCCAGGACAGCGCTTCGGTGGACAGCCCCGGCCGCGCCGTGGAGGCGTATGCCCGACTTTTCGTTTCCCGCGGAGGACAGCTCCGGCAGGCGTCGATCGGCGGGCTCGGTCGATCCGGTGCAGCCGATGGTTGGCAGATCCGCGAGGAGAGCGGTGCGGTGCACGAGACATCGAAGGTCGTGCTCGCGCTGGGGCCATGGACCCGCGAATTCGCCCGGAAGGCGCTGGGCATCACGGTGCCGATGGCGTTCGAGCGCGGCTACCACATGCACTACAGCGCCACCGGCAACGCCTCGCTCGGACGGCCCGTCTACGACACCGGTGGCGCCTACGTGCTGTCGCCCATGGCGCAGGGGCTGCGCCTGTCCACCGGCGTGCAGCTCACACGGCGCGATGCGCCGAAGAACCTCGTGCAACTCGACCTTGCGGAACGCTCGGCACGCGAAGCATTTCCGCTGGAAGACCGTCTTGAACCCGAGGCCTGGCTGGGCAGCCGACCGACGCTGCCGGACAGTCGGCCGATCGTCGGCGAGATGCCGCGGCACCCCGGCCTGTGGCTCGCCTTCGGCCATCAACACATCGGCTTCAGCACCGGTCCTGGAACCGCTCGCCTGCTGGCGTCGCTGATGCTCGACGAGCCCTGCGAGATCGATCCACGGCCATTCGCGCCCGAGCGCTTTCTGGCGTAGTTGTCCCCTTCAGGCCCGCTCAGTGCGCCTGCGCCACACCCGGCCAGAGGCGCACGGCGAGCGCGCCGGCCGCCGATGCCGCGGCCAGGCCGACCACCGCCATCCAGCCCCACTGCGCCAGCATCAGCGCACCGAGCGCCGAGCCGAGTGCCATGCCCAGGAACATGCCGACGAACAGCACCGCGTTGAGGCGGCTGCGTGCCGCCGGCTCGATGCTGTAGACGATGCTCTGGTGCGCGATCAGCGTGGCCTGGATGCCCAGGTCGAAGCCGATGGCGCCCACCACCAGCAGGGCCAGCTGCGCATGCGGCTGCATCCACGGCGCGAGCGCCATGACCGCGAAGGACGCCAGCACCAGCGATGCACCGAGGCGGGTGACCAGTTCGGGGCCGCGCTTGTCGGCGATGCGTCCGGCGATCGGTGCCGCCAGCGCACCGGCCGCACCGGCCAGGCCGAAGGCGCCGGCGGCCGCGCTGCCCAGATGGAAGGGCTCGCCGTGCAGCATCACGGCCAGGGTCGACCAGAAGGCGCTGAAGCCGATCGACAGCAGGGCCTGCGCGAAGGTGGCGCGGCGCAGGGCACCATGGCGCTTCCACAGCTTGACCAGTGAACCCATCAGCGCGCCGTAGCTCAGCTGCGTGGTCGGCCGGAAGCGCGGCAGGCCACGCCAGGCAGCCGCACCGATCAGCGCGATGCTGAGCGCGGCGGCGATGAACATCGTGCGCCAGCCGAAGTGCTCGGCGACGAAACCGCTGACCACCCGCGACAGCAGGATGCCCAGCAGCAGCCCGGTCATGACGGTGCCGACGATCTTGCCGCGGCTGGCCTCCGGTGCCAGCGTGGCGGCGGCCGGCACGATGTCCTGCGCCAGCGTGGCCGACAGGCCGATCACCAGGCTGGCGACCAGCAGCACCGCGATCGACGGTGCGGCACCGGCCAACAGCAGCGCGACGCAGAGCACCGCGGCCTTCATCAGGATGATGCGGCGGCGGTCGTAGCGGTCGCCCAACGGGGCAAGCAGCAGGATGCCCAGCGCATAGCCGAGCTGCGTGAGCGTCGGCACGAAGCCGACGGCGCGCGCCGAGGCGCGGATGTCGGCGCCCAGCACGCCGAGCATCGGCTGCGAGTAATAGAGCGTCGCCGCCGCCAGGCCGGCGCCGGTGGCGAGCAGCAGGACGAGCGAGCCGGGCAGAGCCGGTGCCGCAGCCGGGCTGGCAGCAGCGGGCGTATGCGCGGTTTGAATGGGAGACATACTGGTAAACCCTTGATTGCGAAAGACTGGGTCGGAGTGTGCGCAAGAAGCGCGTGGTGCGGTAGGGGTGGCTGGCGCAAAATGCTTATACGCCCAACGCATGCAAAGACCCGATGCCTACCTCGACCGTTCCGATCGCCTCATCGCCCTCCGCCGCCGCGGCGCCAGTCTCTGCGCCCGGCGTGGCTGTCGACCGTATCCAGTTGATGCAGACCTTCGTGCGCATCGTCGAAGCCGGCAGCCTGTCGGCCGCGGCAGCGCAACTGGGCGCCACCCAGCCCACGGTGAGCCGCCGCCTGCAGGCGCTGGAGCGGTCGCTGGGCACGCGCCTGCTGAGCCGCTCGACGCACGCCATGAAGCTCACCGAAGACGGCGAGCGCTGCTTCGCGCGCGCCAAGGAGCTGATCGCCGCCTGGGACAGCTTCGAATCCGACCTGCGCGGCGCGGGCGCGGAGCCCGAAGGCACGCTGCGCGTGGTGGCGCCGCATGCCTTCGGCCAGAACGTGCTGGTCAGGCCGCTGGCCGACTACCTGCACCGCTACCCGCGCATGTCGGTCGACTGGCTGCTGCACGACCGCGCGCCCGACTTCATCGCCGACGCGGTGGATTGCGCGATTCATGTCGGCGAAGTGAGCGACCCGCAGTGGGTCGCCATCAAGCTGGCCGAGGTACCGCGCATCGTGGTGGCGGCGCCGTCGGTGCTCGGCGATGGGCCGGCGCCATCGCATGCCAAGGAGCTGGCGGCCCTGCCCTGGCTGGCACTGCGCAGTTTCTACCGGACCGACATCACCTTGACCCATGTGCAGAGCGGCGAACGGCACAGCGTGCCGATCACCCCGCGCCTGAGCACCGACAGCCTGTACGCGACCTGCAACGCCACGCTGCTGGGCCTGGGCGTGAGCGTGGTGTCGGCCTGGGCGGTAGCCGACGACCTGGCGGCAGGGCGGCTGGTGCACCTGACGCCGCAATGGCACGCCAGCCCGCTGCCGATGCACCTGGTGTACCCGTATGCGCGCCACTATCCGGCGAAGCTGCGACGTTTTGTGGAAGCCATGCGCGAGTCGGTACCCGGCGCGGTGAGCACGGGGTTGTCGACCGGCAGTTGATGCCGCGGCGTCCAAAGACATCGGGCAGCGTCGTGCGGAAATTGGGAACCATGACTGCCATTTGAACTTCCAGGCGAGAGATCGATGCTCGTCGCCAAAAACCCGAAAGCGGCGCCCCAATCCCCGGCTTTTTAATTCACCATCCCGACTGCCTTTTAATTGTTCAAGCACGCGTAGGAGAAAGTCTTTTTCGCCTTGGATTGCGGTCCTACATTACGCTCGTCAATCGCGCTGATTGCCCACCGGTGCTTTGTCGGCGTGCTGACGCGTTTTCGAAGACTGGCGCAAACCACTATTGCCGAAGCAATTGCCGTGCGTTTTTTGCAGGCATGTCAGATGAAAGTACACGGTAACTCGTTGCATTTTTAAAAAGGCAATAGCGTCCACTTGAAAATTCCGATTCGCAAGCGGCGAATGTCCTTTTTGGCGCCCTGGACGACGGAATACAGAAATTAAAGTTTCTTCCGCCGTTTATCGCGCATGGCATCATGACGTTTGCCGGTGTATTTATCTTTGAATTGCATCCGGCCGATGAATTCCATTTCCGCATCTGGCCACGCTCCAGAGGGATATTTACTACTCGGACACTTGAGCAAGACCTATGAATTCACCACGCAGTTCCTCCGTGCGATCGCCACTCGCTTGGTCCTGGATGCTTCTCGCATTCCTGCTCTTTGGCTGCGGCGGCGGCGGCGGCACCGGTGCACTCGACCCGATCCTGGGCCCTCCCGTCCTTGGCGTGCCCCCGATCGTCTCCTCGACCTCCCCGGCAGCGAATGAGCCCCCGGTCAGCGGCGTGGCAACCAACAGCAGCGTGCAGGCGACGTTCAGCAAGCCCATGTCCGCGAACAGCCTCACGGCCAGCAGCTTCACGCTGGCCTGTCCGGCAGCAGCCTCGATAAGCGCGACCGTCACTTACGACGCGGCGTCATCGACCGCGACTTTGACGCCGACGGCCGCCCTGCCCGCTGGCGCGCTGTGCGTTGCAACTGTCACTACGGCAGCGCGGGACACCACGGGACTGGCGCTGGCGACGAACTTCAGCTGGAGATTCCGGACCGCGGGCGTGCCCGATGCCACCCGGCCCACCGTGATCCTCACGGTGCCGGCGCCGACGGCAACGGGCGTGGCGACCAACACCCGCATCACAGCGACATTCAGCGAAGCGATGAACGCCGCCTCGCTCTCCGCCGACAGCTTTACCGTCACAGGCGGGAGCCCTGCCGCACCCATCGGCGGCACCGTGCGCTATTCGGCTTCCAGCCGCACGGCGACGTTCACGCCGACCGCGGCCACGCTTCCGGTGAACACCTCGTTCACCGCCACGATCACCACGGCTGCTACGGACGCTGCGGGCAATGCACTGGCAGGGAACACCGCTGTGGCGCCGAACGCGGGCAACCACGTCTGGACGTTCGCCACCGGATCGACGGCGGACGCGACTGCGCCCACCGTACTGGTGGTCAATCCGGTTGCCGGTGCGACCGCCGTGTGCCGCACCAAAGCGATCAATGCAAGCTTCAGCGAACCGATGAATCCGGCTTCAATCGACACGACGACCTTCCGGGTGACCGAGAACGGCGTGGCCGTATCCGGCGCGGTCAGCTATGACGCCTTGAATCGCATCGCAACGTTCACTCCCACGGCCGCAACCGGCTTTTCCGCCAACGTGGCCTTGCTCGTCACCGTCGCTTCGGGTGCAGCGGGTGTGAGAGACCTGGCAGGCAATTCTCTGGCGGCCGACCAGGTATGGAGTTTCTCGACGGGCGCGCAAGCCTGCACGCCACCGATCGACTTGCGTTCGATCGCGGGCTTCGGAGCCTTCGGCGGCGGCGCCGGGGTCACGAACCAAGGCATCAACACCGTGATCGGCGGCAATCTCGGCACGACTGCGGCATGCACGCTCGTGACCGGTCTGCACGATCGCTTCGACATTTACACCGAAACGCCGTTGAACGTCGGTGCGGTCGACGGAACCATCTACTGCGCACCGCCCGCACCCGGCACCGTTGCAAAGTTCGACATCGCCACCCAGGCTCGCGCAGACGCTCAAGCAAGCTACAACCAACTCGCTGCGCTGCCGGCCGGTAGCGACCCTGGCGCAGGCCAGCTCGGCGGTCTGGTTCTGCCGCCCGCCGTCTACACCGCTGCAGGGGGCACTTTCGCGATCACCAGCGGCGACCTGACGCTCGACGCGCTGGGTGATGCCAACGCGACCTGGGTCTTCCAGAGTTCCGCCGCGATGACGGTCGGCCTGCCCGGCATCCCGCGTCGAGTGTTCCTGATCAATGGTGCGAAGGCGGCCAACGTATTCTGGCAAGTTGGTTCCGCCGGGCGCATTGAAGATGGCAGCGCGATGGTGGGCACCATCATCGCGCCAGCAGGCGTCACGATCTCCACGGCCGGGCAGACGGTGCAAACGACCCTCACGGGGCGGGCCATCGGTCTGACCGCGTCGGTCACCATGGTCAACACAACCATCGTCGCGCCATGACACGTCCGATGCTCTGCCTTGCTCCCCCGTCGCCTTCCAGAAAGACCTCGATGAATTCCAAGCACATGCTGCGTGTTCTCGGTGCCGCCGCAATCGCTTCGCTGTCCGGTGCCTCGGCACTGGCACAGGAGGGCGGTTACTACTACGGCGGGCTTTCCGTCGGACAGTCGCGGGCGAGGATCGACGATGAGCGCATCACCGCCGGTCTTCTCGGCGCGGGCCTGCAGACCACCTCGATGTCGCTGGACGAACGGGGCACCGCCTTCAAGCTGTTCGGCGGCTATCAGTTCAATCGCTACTTCGCACTGGAAGGCGGCTACTTCGATCTGGGCAAGTTCGGCTACACCTCCACCACGTCGCCAGCGGGCGAGCTCAACGGTCAGATCAAGCTGCGCGGCCTCAACCTCGATCTGGTCGGAACGTTGCCGATCACCGATCGACTGTCCGCCATCGGCCGGGTAGGTGCACAAGTCGCCAAAGCCAGTGACAGGTTCAGCGGGACGGGTGCTGTCCAGGTTCTCGGCCCCGATCCTCACAAGCGCGATACGAACTACAAGGTCGGCCTCGGCCTTCAGTACGAGATCACTCCGTCATTTCTGATCCGCGGTGAGGCAGAACGCTATCGGATCAACGATGCGGTTGGCAACCGCGGCGACGTGAACATGTTCTCCGTCACGCTTGTCATGCCTTTCGGTCGCACCGCGGCGCCGGCGCCCCGCTCTGCGATGGCGTCCGCCTACGTCGCACCCGTCCCGGTGGCCGAGCCGCCCCCGCCGGCACCCGTCCCGCCGCCGCCGATGCGTCCACGGATGAGCTTTTCAGCCGACTCGCTGTTCGCATTCGATGCCTCCACGCTGCGCCCGGAAGGCCGCAGCGCGCTCGACAGATTCATGGCAGAGATCGGCAGTACGCGGTTCGATGTCATCACCATCGAAGGACACACGGACCGACTCGGGCCCGCCGAATACAACCAGAAGCTTTCGTTGCGGCGCGCGGAGTCCGTGAAGGCGTACTTCGTCGCAGGCGGACGCTTCGCGCCTGAGAGGTTCGCTGTGACAGGCAAAGGCGAAACCGCGCCAGTCACCCGTGCGGAAGACTGCAAAGGCACCGCGCCGACCGCGGCGTTGATCGCCTGCCTGCAGCCTGATCGCCGTGTGGTGGTCGAGGTCACCGGCGCACCGTGACAACCGGTGCGAGGTCTTACTCGCGCCCGAAGAACGCCTCGACCAGCCGCACCCAGTAGGTCGACCCCACCGGCAGCAGCGCGTCGTTGAAGTCGTAGTTCGGGTTGTGCAGTTCGCACGGACCCATGCCGTGGTACGTCTCTTCGCGGTGGCCGCCGCCCCCGTTGCCGACGAAGAGGTAGCAGCCCGGCACCTTCTGCAGGTAGAACGAAAAGTCTTCGGCACCGCCGTGCTGCGGCGTGTTGCCGTCGACCTTGTCGGCGCCGAAGGTGTCCTTGGCGACCTGCATCGCGAAGTCGGTCTGCGCGTCCCAGTTCACCAGCGGCGGGTAGGCGCGGTGGAACTTCAGTTCGCCCGTGCCGCCGTGCGCCTGCGGCAGCATCTCGGCGATGCGGCGCATGTTGGCCTCGATGTCGTCGAGCACCTCGGTGCTGAAGGTGCGCACCGTGCCGCGGATCACGGCTTCGCCGGGCAGCACGTTGTAGGCGTCGCCCGCATGAATCTGCGTGACGCTCACCACCGCGACGTCGATTGGGTTCTTGTGGCGCGAGATCAGCGTCTGCAGCGCGCCGACCATCTGCGCGGCGATGACGATGGTGTCGACCGACTTGTGCGGTTGCGCCGCGTGGCCGCCGGTGCCGCGCACGATGATGTCGAAACGATTGCTCGACGCCATCGTCGGGCCCTTGCGGAAGGCGAAGTGGCCGGCCTCGAAGCCCGGCATGTTGTGGATACCGTAGATCTCTTCGCAGGGAAACTTGTCGAACAGGCCGTCGTCCATCATGGCCTTGGCGCCGGCGTTGCCGCCCTCTTCCGCGGGCTGGAAGATGAAGTTGACGGTGCCTTCGAAGTCGCGGTGCGTCGACAGGTAGTGCGCCGCACCCAGCAGCATCGCGGTGTGGCCGTCGTGGCCGCAGCCGTGCATGCGGCCGGGGTTCTTCGAGGCATGCAGGAAGCGGTTGTGCTCGGGCATGGGCAGCGCGTCCATGTCGGCGCGCAGGCCGATGGCGCGTTCGCCGGCGCCACGCGTGCCGTGCAGCACGCCGACGACGCCTGTGGTGCCGAGGCCGCGGTGCACTTCGATGCCCCAGGCCGCGAGGCGCTCGGCCACCAGGTCGGAGGTGCGCGTTTCCTTGAACGCGAGTTCGGGGTGCGCGTGGATGTCGCGGCGCAGCGCGGTGAACTCCGCGTGCTTGTCTGCAATATCGGCGATGAGCGTCATTTGACTTGGTCCTTCACGTAGGTTGCGATGTCTTGCGAGACGCCTGTGAGCGCATCTTGCAGAGCCTGGAAGCCTGCACTGCGCTCGCGGGTGATTTCGTTCATGTACAGGCCGCGGTGCACTTCGATCTGAATGCTGTGGCGGCGCTCGGCCGGCCGGCCCAGGCGGGCGATCAGCGCGACACCCTTGAAGGGGTCGTTGATGGCCACGCTGAAGCCGCGCTTCTTCAAGGCCTCGGCCACCAGCGCGGTGAACTCGGGCGCGGCGGTGGTCCCGTCGCGGTCGCCCAGCACGAAGTCGGCGAGCGGATGGTCGCTCTGGATCTGCAGGCCCTCGTACGAATCGGCAGGCATCGAATGCAGGTTCAGGTGCCACACGGCACCAAAGCGCGCATAGGCCGCCTCGATCTGTTCGCGCATGGCCGCGTGGTACGGCGCGTGGTAGATCGCGATGCGGTTCTGGATCTCGGCCACCGGCAGCTTGCGGTCGTAGATGGCGCCGTTGCCGTTCTTCTTCGCGTCGCGCCAGATCAGGCCGATGCCCAGGCGGGTCTTCTCGCTGGGCCGCAGCGGCGCCGGCCAGGGCTCGGCGAGCATGCCGGCATCGATGTCCTCGATGTCACGGTTCGGGTCGATGTAGGCGCGCGGGAACTCGGCCGCCAGCAGCGTAGCGCCGACCGACGGCAGCGCGTCCCACAACACATGCACGTCGGTGTCTTCGCCGGCGCGTAGCAGATCGAAGGGCACGGCGTAGCCGAAGTCGTCAGGGTACTTCGTGCCGCTGTGGGGCGAGTCGCAGATGAGCGGCAGGGGCTCGCCTTCGGGCAAGCGCAGCGTGAAGGGCGGGAACGGCGTGGGGACGCTCGGGAGAACGGGTATCGAAGCGGTCATGCAGAGAGATCGTTGAGGTGGCACGCGCTGGTGTGGCCGGGCTGCAGCGTGCGCAGCGGCGGTGCCTCGACCTGGCAGCGCGGCATCGCGTGCGGGCAGCGCGGGTGGAAGGCGCAGCCGGGGGGCGGCGCCAGCGGGGATGGCAGTTCGCCCTTGATGGGCTGGTAGGCGCGGCGCGTGGTCTCGAGCGTCGGCAGCTCGGACAGCAGCGCCTGCGTGTACGGGTGGTTCGGCGCGTTGAAGATGGTCTCGGTCGGCGCGACCTCGACGATGCGGCCGAGGTACATGATGACCACGCGGTCCGACACATGCCCCACCACGCCGAGGTTGTGGCTGATGAAGAGATAGGTCAGGTCGAACTCGCGGCGCAGCGCCAGGAACAGGTTGAGCACCTGCGCCTGGATCGACACGTCGAGCGCGGCCACAGCCTCGTCGCAGACGATCAGCCGCGGCTTGAGCGCCAGCGCCCGCGCGATGCCGATGCGTTGCCGCTGCCCGCCCGAGAACTGGTGTGGGTAGCGCTGCGCGTAGTCGGGGTCGAGGCCGACCTGGCGCATCAGCGCACCGACGTAGTCGGCTTTGTCCTTGGCCTTCACCAGGCCATGCACGACCGGCGCTTCGCCCACGATGTCCATCACCCGCATGCGCGGGTTGAGAGAGGCCATTGGGTTCTGGAAAATCATCTGCACGCCCAGGCCCCAGGCACGGCGCTCGGTCGCGTTCATGTCGGCGATCGGCTTGCCGAGGTAGCTGACGGTCCCTTCGGTCGGCGGGTTGATGCCGGCGATGACGCGGCCCAGCGTCGATTTGCCGCAGCCCGATTCGCCGACCACGCCGATCACCTCGCCGGGTTGGATGTCGAGATCGACGTCGGCCACCGCATGCACGACGGACGCGCGGTTGTCCGCGCCCATCAGGTTCGCGATGCGCCCGGCCAGATCGATGTCCTGCACGAAGCGCTTGGAGATGCCACGCAACTGCAGCAGCGGCGTGCCGGTGCTGACAGGGCTCATGGGGGTGGGTTCGAGAAGGGTTTCCATGCAGTGTGTTCAGGCCATCTCGGGGGTCAGCATGTGCCAGCAGCGCACCGTCTTGCCGGCCGGTGCCGGCTCGGGCTGCGGCACGGCCAGGCAGGTGTCGGTCGCATGGCTGCAGCGCGGGCGGAAGGCGCAGCCCTGCGGCAAGTGCAGCAGCGACGGGGTCATGCCCGGGATCTGCCGCAGCAGCGTGCCGTGCGTGGCACGCGTGGGGATGGAATCGATCAGGCCGCGCGTGTACGGATGCGAGGGCGCGCGGATCACGTCGGCGGTCGCACCGCTCTCGACGATGCGCCCGGCGTACATCACGGCGATGCGATCGGCCAGGCCCGACACCACGGCCAGGTCGTGCGTGATCCAGATCATCGCGGTGCCGGTCTCGCGGCACAGCTTCTGCACCTCGAACAGGATCTGAGCCTGGATGGTCACGTCGAGCGCGGTCGTCGGCTCGTCCGCGATGATGAGCTTCGGCCGGTTGAGCAGCGCGATGGCGATCGCCACGCGCTGGCGCATGCCGCCCGACAACTGGTGCGGGTAAGTCTGCAGCCGCTCCTCGGGCGACGGAATGCCGACCATCGCCAGCGCATCGCGCGCCCGCGCCAGCGCGGCCTTGGCGCTGACCTTCTCGTGCGCATGGATCGCCTCGACCATCTGCGTGTCGACGCGCAGCACCGGGTTGAGCGTCATCATCGGGTCCTGGAAGATCATCGCGATCTCCTTGCCGCGCAGCTTCTGCAAGCGCTGCTCCGTGGCACCGACCAGTTCTTCGCCGAGGTAGCGGATGTGGCCGCCGGCGATGCGCCCGGGTGCGTCGATCAGGCCGATGACCGAGAAGCCGGTGATGCTCTTGCCCGAGCCCGACTCGCCGACCAGCCCGAGGATTTCGCCGGCATGCACGCGCAGGTCGACGCCGTCGACCGCCTTGACCACGCCGCCATGGGTGAAGAAATGGGTCTGCAGGCCCTGCACGTCGAGCACGGGCATGGCGTTCGACATCTTGGATTCCATCGTCATGCTCAGTGCGCGTTGTGCGGGTTGAGGATGTCGCGCAGGTGGTCGCCCACCAGGTTGATGCCGACGATCGACAGCGCCAGCGCGATGCCCGGGAAGAACGAGATCCAGTAGTTGCCTGACAGCAAAAACTCGAAGCCGTTGGCGATCAGCATGCCCAGCGACGGTTCGGTCACCGGCACGCCGACACCGAGGAACGACAGCGTCGACTCCAGCGCGATGGCGTGCGCCAGGTCGATGGTCGCGATCACGATCAGCGGCGGCAGGCAGTTGGGCAGCATGTGGCGCAGCAGCACGCGCGGCCAGCCGAGCGACATGCACTGTGCGGCCTCGACGTATTCCTTGGCCCGCTCCACCAGCGCCGCGCCGCGGGCGGCCCGCGCGAAGTAGGCCCACTGCACGATGATGAGCGCGATGATCACCTTGTCGACGCCCTTGCCCAGGATGGCCAGCAGGATCAGCGCGACGAGGATGGCCGGGAACGAAAGCTGGATGTCGACGATGCGCATCAGCAGCGCGTCGATCCAGCCACCGAAGTAGGCGGCGGCCAGGCCGACCACGCTGCCGATGGCAAGCGCCGCGGCCACCGAGATGCCGCCCACCATCAGGCTGGTGCGCAGGCCGTAGAAGATGGCCGAGAGCAGGTCGCGCGCCTGGCCGTCGGTGCCCAGCCAGTAGGTCATGGTGTCGGCCGCATCCCGGCTGCCCGGGGGCAGCTTCGAATCGAAGATGTCGAGCTTGCCGATGTCGTACGGGTCCTGCGGCGAGATCCACGGCGCGAACACCGCGACGAACACCGCCAGCGCGAGCAGCACCAGGCCGAACATCGCCAGCTTGTTCGCCATGAACTCGCGGCGGAAGCGCTGCCACGGCGTCTCGGGCGGCGGCAGTACCACCGGACCCTCAGCGATGAGGGCGGGGATGGCGTCGGGCGCCATCGTGGTGACGTGGAGGGTCGTGTCGTTCATGCCTTGGCTCCCTGCAGCCGCACGCGCGGGTCGAGCACCGAATAGAGGATGTCCACCGCGAGATTGAGCATCACGAGGAAGAACACGATGAGGATGAGGTAGGCCACGACCACGGGACGGTCGAGCGTGATGATGGAGTCGAGCAGCAGCTTGCCCATGCCGGGCCAGGCGAAGATGGTCTCGGTGACGACCGCGAAAGCCACCACCTGGCCGAACTCCAGCCCGCCGACCGTGATGATCGGGATCATGATGTTCTTCAGCAAGTGCACGCGCAGGATGCGGCTCCAGCCCAGGCCCTTGGCGCGCGCGAACTTGATGTAGTCCATCGGCAGCGCCTCGCGCGTGGCGGCCCGCGTGACGCGGATGATGAGTGCGCCCTTGGCGAGCGCGATGGTCACGGCCGGCAGCACGAGGCGCGACCAGCCGTCGAGCGTGAGCACGCTCAGGTCGAGCGGCCCGATGTGCCGCGTGGCGCCGCGCCCGCTGGCCGGCAGCCAGCCCAGGTACACGGCGAACACCATGATGAGCATCAGCCCGACCCAGAAGTTGGGCAGCGAAAAGCCCAGCACCGAGCCGGTCATGATGCCGCGCGTGCTGATGGCGTTCGGCCGCAGCCCGGCCCAGATGCCCAGCGGCACGCCGACGAGCATCGACAGGCCCATCGACACGATGGCCAGCTCCAGCGTGGCGGGCATGCGCTCCAGGATCAGCCCCATGGCCGACTGGCCGGTGAGGAAGCTCTTGCCGAAGTCCAGTTGCAACGCATGCGACATGAAGATGCCGTACTGCTGCCACAGCGGCTTGTCGAGCCCGAAGTTGGCGCGGATCTCGTCGCGTTCAAGGTCGGTGGCTTCGGCGCTCGCCATCATCGACACGGGGTCGCCCACGACGTAGAGGCCGACGAAGACCAGGCCCGACATGACCGCCATGACGAGCACCGCCTGCAGCAGGCGGCGAATGATGAAGGCCAGCACCTGCTACTTCTTGGCGGGCACCGCGTACTGGACCATCGTCTGCTGGTCTGCACGGCCCTTGAAGCTGATGTCCTTTTTCATCGCCCACACAGAGTGCTCGAAGTGGATCGGCAGCATCGCGAAGTCGGCCATCGCGAACTCGCTGGCCTTGGCCAACGTCTCGGCGCGCGCGGTCCCGTCCATCTGCGTCGCGGAGTCAGCCACCAGCTGGTCCAGCGCGCGGTTGGAGTAGCGGCTGCGGTTGGTCGTGCCGACGCCCTTTTCCTTGTTGGGCGTGACCAGCAGCGAATTCAGCGTGTTCGACATCTCGCCGGTCGAGGTGCCCCAGCCCGCCAGGTAGGCGCTGTAGACATAGGTGTCGCGGTTCTTGAAGAACACCGCCGGCGCGTTGGCATCGATCGAGGTCTTCACGCCGATGCGCGTCCACATGGCGGCCAGGGTCTGCGCGACCTTGCTGTCGTTGATGTAGCGGCCGTTCGGTGTGCCCAGCACCAGCGTGAAGCCATTCGGGTAGCCGGCTTCCTTCAGCAGCGCCTTCGCCTTTTCGGGGTTCGGCTTGGCGGCGGTCGTGAGGTTCTTGCTGGCACCGAACATCGGGTACGGCAGCAGCTGCGCGGCCGGCGATGCGACGCCACCCATGGTGCGCGAGACGAGCGCCTGGCGGTCGATGGCCAGCGACAGCGCTTCGCGCACGCGCTTGTCGAGCAGCGGGTTCTTGCCGTTGGTGTCGGTGATGCCCGGCGTGGTCTCGCCATTCTGGTCGAGCGCGACGTAGATGATGCGGTTCGAGGCCTTGGTTTCGACCGTGAGCTTCGGGTCCTTCTTCAGGCGTTCGAGGTCGTCGGTCGGTGGGTCTTCGACCAGGTCGACGTCACCGGCGAGCAGCGCGGCCACGCGGGCGGCCGGGTTGCTGATCGGGCGGTAGATGACCTTGTCCCACGCGGGCGCCTTGCCCCAGTAATGCGGGTTGCGCTCGAAGATGATTTCGGAGCCACGCTTCCACGAGACGAACTTGTACGGACCGGTGCCCACCAGGCCGGTGCCGGCATTCAGCTCGGTGGTGGTCTTGCCTTCGGGCGCGGAGCCCGCGGCCGCCTTGGCCGACATGATCGGCAGGCCCACCATGTTGATGGCCAGCAGCGGGTACGGTTCCGAGGTGGTGATGCGCACCGTCAGCGGATCGGGCGCCTCGACCTTCTCGATCTTCTGCAGGTACACCTTGAAGGACGATGGGCTGTTCGGCACCTTGGGGACCCGGTCCATCGTGAAGAGCACGTCGGCCGAGGTCATGGGCGAGCCGTCGGAGAACTTGACGTTGGGCCGCAGCTTGAAGGTCCAGACATTGCCCTCGGCCTTCCACGACTCGGCCAGGCAGGGCTCGGGCTTCAGCTCGGCATCGCCGCACACCAGCGGATCGAACAGTGTCTGCGACAGCTGGATGTTGGGCGTGAGCGCGTGGTACTGCGGGTCCATCGACGTGGGCTCGGTCTTCAGCGCGACAACGAGGTCGCGGGCGAACGCAGCACCCGAGAAGGTGGCGCCGGCGACGACGGCAGCGACCATCAGGCGTCGACCGCTGGGCCGAAAGGAAGTCATTCCTCGCATGTGTGTATCTCTCCAGGGAGGGGTCATAAAAAAAGCGCCTGAGCGCACTGCAGAGGAGCATGCAAGAAGCGCACCACTTTGCGTCGCCCGTCGGAACAGAATAGGGTCGCCCCGGAGGGCAGGTAACCCGTGCTAACCCGCTGGACACGGGTGCGCGCGCGCCCGCTCAGAGCGGCCGGGTGAGGTAGACCGCTTCGCGCCCGACGATCGTGCGCTGGGCCGGCATGAAGACGGTGCAGTCGTCGCAAGGCGAACGAATTTCCTCGTTGCCGTTGGTGGCGATGAGCTCGCCCTTGGCGAAGGTTTCGAAGCCGATCAGCGGGCGCACGAAATGGAAGTCGGCGTCCTTGATCATGTGCGTCTGCAGCAGCTCGAAGCGGCGCTGCGGGCCGGGCGCCGGCGCCGCGGGGTCCTTGTCGATCAAGCCGAAGTGCGCGAGGAAACGCAAGGTCACCGTCGTCGCCAGTTCGGCGGCCGACTGCTTGAAGTGCTGGCCGCACTCGACCACTATCGCTGCGCCCTTGCCGTCCGTCTCGCCATGGTGGCCATACTGGATCAATGGCGTGCCGGAGCCCAGGCCGTTGGGCATGACCAAGTGCACCGCCGGGATGCCAACGGCCAGCGCCACCTCGGCGTTGCGCTCGTAGGCGGGGTAGACCCAGAAGGGCACCACGTCCTGGCTGGTGGAGTGGATGTCGAGGATGTAGTCGGCCGCGTCGATCACCGGCCGCAGCGCGCGTGCACGTCGCAGCTCGGGGCTGTCTTCGGTGCCGTCGAGCATCTCGGCTGACCAGATGCGGTTGAGGTTGTGCACGATCTGTCGGTTGTCGAAGGGCTTCTCGGCATCGAAGGCGTTGTAGGCCTCGACGTGGGAGAAGCTGACGGTCAGCGTCCCGATCTTCGGGCGCACGCCGGTGTCGAGCAGATGCGTGGCGGCGACCATGCCGCAGATCTCGTTGCCGTGCGTCAACGCGTTGATGAGCACGTGAGGGCCGGGTTGGCCGGATTCGAAGCGGTGGACGTAGTCGATGCCGGTGTTACCGTCTCGGTAGGCGCTGATGTCGCGAGGCAGGACTTCGAGAACGGGAGGGGCTTGCGTCATGGGGCTGGTGGGGCTGGAAGCGAGGAGAGAGGTGTTTTTTTCGGGGCACGCCGGAGCGCCATCCCAGTTTGCTACAACTGCAGAGCTCGCCTTGCCAAGGCGGCCATTTCTCCGACAGGCTCAGGCCGTCGGATCGCGTCCAATCGAAGCTTCCATCAATGAAGGAGGATCCGAGAATGAGCCAATTCGCCACCATCCAGGGCCACGTCAGTTATTCGCCGGGAGACGGCGTGCCGCTGGTCATCCCGGTCGGCACCCTCGTCGAAGTGGTGCTTGCACCGGACAGCGCGACGTTGAGCTGGGAGGCTGAGAAAGGGGTGGTCGGCCTCACGGCCATTCCGCGGATGCAGTACGACGAGTACGTCGAAGCCGGAAAAATCGTTCCGAAGTCCTGAGGTCACGAAGCGATCTACCTGCCCGTGTCCGCCGCGGGCTCGCGCCTCCCCTTGCCGCCACGCGCCTCTTTCTTCGCCTGCCGCTCGGCATCGAGCTGCTGCCCTTCGGCCAGCCACAACGCAAATTCCTCCGGCGTCTCCAGCGTGATGCGCCCGAGGCTGCCGTCGCGGAACGCGTGCATCACGATCTCCGCCGCCTTCTGCAGGTTGACGCGGCCCTTGCCCAGCAACGCGCCGCGCTTGCGCCCGATGGTTTCGAGCAGCGCCTCGTCCGTCATGCCGGCGACTGCCGCCCCGTCGAGGTCGAGCTTGAAGCGCACGGCAAGCATCGCGGCGTAGTGCCGCTTCACGTAGTCGAGCAGTTCGAGTGCCACCTCTTCATCGTCGAAGGCGTTGCGTCCGACCGCGCCACTGGCGGCCAGGTTGTAGCCGCTCTTGGCCACGATGATCCGCGGCCACAGCATGCCGGGCGTGTCCCACAGGTAGAAGTCGTCGGCCAAGGTGATGCGCTGTTCGAGCTTGGTGATGCCGGCCTCGTCGCCGGTCTTGGCCTTGCGGCCGCCCGCCAGCGTGTTGATCAGGGTCGACTTGCCCACGTTCGGAATACCGCAGATCAGCACCCGCATCGGCTTGGCCATGCCGCCGCGAAGGGGGGACAGCGCATGGCAGGCGTCCACCAGCTGGCGCGCCGGCGTCGTCTGGCTGGCGTCGAGACCGATGGCGCGCGTGTCAGGCAGCGCGTTGTAGTGCGCCAGCCATTGCTGGGTGCGCCCGGGGTCGGCCAGATCCTGCTTGTTCAGCACCTTCAGCCCCGGCTTGTGGCCGGTCAGCTCGGCCAGCATCGGGTTGGCGCTCGAGGCCGGCAGGCGGGCGTCGAGCAGCTCGATCACCACGTCGATGTCCTTGATCCGCTCGCCGATGGCCTTGCGGGTCAGGTGCATGTGGCCGGGGAACCACTGAATGGCCATCGTGTGTATCTCTTTCTGTCGGGCGTCCGGAAGGGTATGCATTGTGCGGGAAGGCCGGCACGGCCTTCCCAATGGCGAAAGGGGCCCAAGCCCCTTTCTGTTGCCAGCGCGGGATGCGTCCCCGGCTACTTGCGGATCGTCACCTCGACGCGGCGCGATTCGGCATGGGTGTCGCCGCTGCCGGTGATGTCGACCGGCTTCTGCAAGACGATGCTGGACTCGGCCAGGCCAGCCGCCTGCAGCGCGGCCGACACGGCCTGCGCGCGCTGCTGCGACATCGCGGCGTTGGCCGCGGCGCCCCCGGTCGGATCGCTGTAGCCCGAGACCACGGCCTGCGAGCCGCCGTGGGCCCGCAGGAATTCGACCAGCGGCTTGGCGCGTTCGGCGAACTCCGGCGAGATATCCGACTTGCCGGTGTCGAAGTACACCTTGAGCGCAGGCTGCCCGTCGACCATCGCCGCGAGGGCGCCGGCGCCCGAAGGAATCGCGTCGAGCGTGGCCTGCACCGCACCGGCCGCCGCGCTGGCAACGGCCCTGGCCGCAGTGGGCACGCCAGGGCCCGCCGCCAGCTGGCGGCACTGCACGATGAGGAGGATCGCGGCCAACGCAACCAGCAGCCACGCCAGCCACTTGAAGAAACCGCTGCGGCGCTGCGGCTCGGCGCGCTCGGCGCTGGGGGTGGCTCGTGCGGTGCCGACCATGCCTTCGAGTTCCGTCGGCGCCAGCGTCGGCCAACGCCCGCCCGCTGCCAGGCGTCGCATGATCGTGGGTGCCGCCAGGGCAATGGCCGAGGCGATGATCGACGGGCTGCTGCCCAGTCGCTCGGCAATGCGGCCGACCAGCCCGCCGGGGCCGCCCAGCACCGATTCGACCTGCGTGGCGCTCAACACCGGCGCTGCCATGGGCCCTGCCGGCGTCAGCCAGTCCTGCACGGCCTCGTCTGCGCCGGCCTGCCTGAAGCGATCGGCAAATCCGCTCAGGCCGCCGGTCCGCGCGTCGGCCATGGCCGCGAGCAGCAGCCTGACCAGATCGCCGGCCTTGTGGCCCAGCGCGAAGCGCGAAGCAATTTCCTTGATGAGTTCATCAAACATTTTTTCTCTCCCTGGGTGAAGCCATGGCAAAGCGCCTTCGGCGGCGCGGACCATAGCCGACCGCGCTGTGCGTCGGAACCCCAGGAACACGCAAACACCGCGGAAGCGGGGAATTGCACACGCCAGGCGCGTTCGCCAGCCTTGCAGCGCGCCGAACGCGTGCGCAGTGGCTTAGGGCCGTCCAGACTGTTGATCGCGCCGCAGGGCGCCCTAGGATGGACGCCGCGCAAGGGCCGCAGCCGGCGCTCCCGAAGACGCATGCGCTGCGAGCGCCCTGCTCGAAGTCCGGCTTCGCGACGAAGCCATTCGTGTACCTAGCCACGGACCGCGACACACCCCTATGATGAATGCAGCGCGTCCCGAACGCACCGCCTGCTATCCAATCCGAGGGAGTGACCATGAAACCTGTTTCCGTCCTGCTCGCCCAGCGCCGCAATGCCGGCCTGTGGCATACCGGCCCCGACGCCACGGTCTTCGATGCCTTGCACGTGCTGGCGCGGCACGAAGTCGGCGCCCTGGTCGTCATGGCAGACGAGCGACTGGTGGGCGTCTTCTCCGAGCGCGACTACACCCGCAAGGTCGCGCTGCTCGGCAAGAATTCCAAGGAGATGCGCGTGGCCGAGATCATGACGGCCAACGTCTTCACCGTCACGCCGCAGACGCCGACCCACGAATGCATGGCCCTCATGAGCCAGAAGCGCATCCGCCACTTGCCGGTGGTCGAGGACGACAAGGTGGTGGGCATGCTGTCGATCCGCGACCTGATGGACGACATCATCGCCGACCACGAGAAGACGATCGAGCAGCTGACCCACTACATCCAGAGCTAGCCGGGGCCGGGAGCGATCGCTCCCGCGCTGGCTAGATCGACTGGTCTGCCTTGGCCCGCTGGTAGACGGCGTGCAGGCGTGCAAACACCGGCCCCGGTACGCCATTGCCGACCGGGCGGTCGTCCAACAGCGTGACCGGCAGCAGTTCCTTGCTGGCCGAACTCAGCAGCAGCTCATCGGCCGCGCGGACTTCCGCCTCGCCGAGCGGACGCAGGTCGTACGGAATGCCTTCGGCCTCGCACAGTTCGCGGATCAGGTCGTAGCGGATGCCTTCGAGCACATGCTCGCTCTTGGGGACGCCGAACAGCGCACCGCCCCGCACCACCCAGACGTTCGAGGACGAGGCCTCGGTCAGCAGGCCATTGCGGAACAGGATGGTCTCGGCCGCGCCGACGTCGGCCGAGATCTGCCGTGCCAGCACGTTGCCCAGCAGCGAGGTGCTCTTGATGTCGGCACGCTCCCAGCGGAAGTCGCGCGCGGTGACGCAGGCCACGCCCTTTGCGAGCACCGCGGCGGCGGGCAGCTTCATCGCATTGGTCATCATGAACACCGTCGGCACCACGTCCTGGGGCATGACGTGGTCGCGCGGTGCGACGCCACGGCTCACCTGGATGTAGAGCATCTGATCCTCTGCCGGGTGGTCGGCGATGAGGCGGCGCGCTCGTTCGAGCCAGCCGGCTTCGTCCAGCGGACTCGCGATGCGCAGGCTGGCCAGGCTGCGGTTCAGCCGGGCCATGTGCGGCCCGAAGCGGAACAGCTTGCGGCCGTAGACCGGCACCACTTCGTAGATGCCGTCACCGAAGATGAAGCCGCGGTCCAGCACCGAGATCTTGGCGTCGGCCAGGGCCGTGTACTCGCCGTTGAGGTAGCAGAGGGAATCGGGAAAAGCGTGCATGCGGAAGCCGAAAGGAGTGAAGCCCCGATTCTCCCCGCAGTGCATGCGCGGCGTGCGACGCGCCATGCCGGCCAGCCTGGCAACAGGCCCTAACGGTGCGCGCCTTCGCAGTAGGCGAGCAACTGATCGATCTCGGCGGACTTGTCGAAGAAGGCGTCTGCTCCCAATGCACGCGAACGCTCGCGCATGTCGGCCGTGGCGTAGTTGCTGAGCACCACCACCTTCTGATGCGCTGAGCGGTTGCGGCAAGCGTCGACCACGCCGAAGCCGTTGCCCTCCTGCAGGAACAGGTCGACGATGGCCATGTCCCACCCGTCGTGGTGGCCGCGAAGCCACTGGACGGCCTCCTGCTCGCTGCTCGCATGGGCCACCACGGTGGTGTCGGCCACATCCTCGAGAAAGCCGACCAGATTCTCTCGAATCACGGGGTTGTCTTCGACCAGGTAGGTCTTGTAGGGCATGGAGGAATGGATCACGGCGGACCAAAGAGGCTGAAGAGGCTGTTTGACCTCATCTTGCGCACTGCAACGCGGCGCGCGGTGAGCCATGCTGGCCAAACGTGGTAGGTCGACGCCTACCGGTCGCGTGCGCCGCGGGCCCGCCGACGGGCCGGCGCGCTCGCACCGGCCCCGGCCTCAAGCGGTGGCGGTGCTGCGTGCCCGCGCGCCGAGCCCGAGCCGGGCCGGCGACACGTACTGCTGCCGGTAGATCTCGAAGGGCATGGTGTCGGCCGCCTCGATGCGCTTCTGCGCCTCGACCGACTCCAGGCTGGCCTGGACGAAGCGTGCCTGGTCCTCGGGGGCGAAGGGCCGCGTCAGAAGTGCCTGCCGCACCGCCTCGGAGCGCGCACGCGCGAAGCCGGTGAACGAGTCCCCGTGATCGGCCGCCATCGCGGCCAGCACCCGCGCCGAAGGCAGGCTATGCGCGTCGCGCAGGCCGGTGACCGCCGCGTCGAGCGCCTCCGCATAGGCGGCGCCGCCATGCACCGCATCGAGCGCCTCGGCGATCGGCCGGCACTGGGCGACCAGATCGGCGCCCCATTCGGTGAGCGCAATCTCCTGGCCGCCGCGCAGAAGCTGCAGGCCGGGCTCTCGCCCGCGGGCCGCGGTCAGGTGCTGGTTGTGCGCCAGTTCGGCGATCTCCTGCGGCGTGTCGTCGGGGCTGTCGCTGAGCAGGCAGTGCAGCAGGAAGACGTCGAGGAAACGGATGGTCTGGGCGGTGATGCCGATCGGCACGAAGGGGTCGAGGTCCATCAGCCGCACCTCGACATACTCGACACCGCGCTCGCGCAGCGCGTGCAGCGGGCGCTCGCCGGGGTAGATCACGCGCTTGGGGCGGATGGTGCCGTAGAACTCGTTCTCGATCTGCAGCAGCGTGGTGCCCAGCTGGTTGTAGTCGCCGCCAGGGTTCTGGATGCCGATGGCTTCGTAGGCCGGCCAGGGGCGGGTGAGCGCGTCCTGCAGCGACGCGCCATAGCCCTCGAGGCTGTTGTAGCTGACCTGCAGCGAGGCCTGCGCCTCGCTCTGGTAACCGAGCGGCCCCATGCGCAGCGAGGTGCCGAAGGGCATGTGCATGCTGCCGTCGCCGATCGGTCGCAGCTCGTGCGGCCGGCCGGCCACG
This sequence comes from Variovorax sucrosi, assembly GCF_051216635.1. Taxonomy (NCBI): domain Bacteria; kingdom Pseudomonadati; phylum Pseudomonadota; class Betaproteobacteria; order Burkholderiales; family Comamonadaceae; genus Variovorax; species Variovorax sucrosi. Next base: position 53,446 of record NZ_JBPJZU010000007.1, read on the forward strand.
AAGCTGGAGCACAGCGCCGGCGATGCACCGAAGAGGTACAGCAGCAGGAAGGCATGGCGGCGGAAGTTGCGGATCAGCGCGAAGTACTGCTCGCTCGACACCTCGGGCAGGGACCAGTTGTAGTGAATGCCCGAGATGGTCTGCATGCGCCGGCCATAGCGGTGGCCCAGGCCCATGCGGTAGACGCTCTTGGCGCGGCCCACGTTCGAGCTGCCGTAGCGGCCGATCGGGATCGTCTCGTCGGTGGGCAGGCCGCAGGGCATGCTCGACACCCACAGGCGCTCGTCGCCCAGTTCATTCAGCACGCGGTAGGTGAACTGGTGCACCTGAGTGAGTTCGTCCAGCGCCGCCTCGACGCTGCCATGCACGCCGGTGATCAGCTCGAGCTGCGATTCGCTGAAGTCGGTGGTGATGTTCGAATGCGTCAGCGCCGAGCCCAGCGGCAGCGGATGCGGCGTCAGCGCGAGCTGCCCATTGGGCTGCGCGCGCAGGCTTTCCTTCTCGATGCCGCGCCGCACGCCCCTCAAGCGCGCGGGCGAGAGCGCGGCGAGCCGCTCCTGCAATTTGCTCATGTTCTTATCGCTTGTCCGTCTTTGGTGGGGCTGGAAGTTAGCACTTCTGGCGGACGTCTGCTGGCACGGGGAAACTGCCCGGCTGGCCCGCGGGCTTCAGCCCAGCACTCGCCGCAGGAAGGTGCCCAGGTCGGCGATTTCCTCCAGGCAGACCGAATGCGCCATCGGGTATTCATGCCATTCCACGGCATGGCCGAGCCGCTCGAGGGCGGCGCGGGTCTCGACGGCACGCGGCAGGACCACCACATTGTCCTGGGTGCCGTGGGCGAGAAACACGGGCGTGGTGCGGTTCGCCGGGTGGCGCTCCGCCTCGGTGGCGGCTGCCAGCGGCAGGTAGCCCGACAGGCCGACGATGCCGGCCAGCGCTTCCCCATGGCGCAGGCCGGTCAGGAGCGCCATCGCGCAGCCCTGTGAGAAGCCGGCCAGCACGATGCGCCCGGCCGGGATGCCGCGCGACTTCTCGCGCGCGATCAGCGCCTCGATCGCATCGCGCGATCGGCGCAGGCCGGGCTCGTCCTCGCGGCGCACCAGGTCGGGCGCGAAGATGTCGTACCAGGCCGGCATCGGGTAGCCGCCGTTGATGGTGACCGGCATCACCGGCGCACTCGGGAACACGAAGCGCACCGGGCCGACGTCGCCGAGATCGAGTTCCTTGGCGATCGGCACGAAATCATTGCCGTCGGCGCCCAGGCCGTGCATCACGATGACGGTGGCGGTGGGCTGGGGGGCGCTTTCGATTTCGATGGTCGGCAGGGACATGGCAGGTCTTGGGACGGGTGACAGGCCGACACGATAGCGCACGGCAGGGGGCTACCCTTCGGTGCCACCCGAGGAACCGCATGAACCACACGCCCATCCTGCCGCCGGAAATGACGGAAACGCCGGAAACGCCGGAAACGCCGGAAACGCCGAAATCGCCGACCGCCCCGCTCGCCCTGCCCCCGGGCGCGCCGGCCCCGCCCTTCGCGCGACCGAAGTTCGACGCCCTGCTGCTGGTCTGCAGCCGCTGCGCGGATCGCAGCAGCGGCCCGTCGAAACGCAAGGCGAAGAAGTTGCCGGGCGCGTTCAAGAAGGCGCTGGGCACCGGTCGACCGCGCGTGCGCATCGTCGAATCGTCCTGCCTGGGCCTGTGCCCCAGGAAGGCCACCGCCGTGGCTGTCGCCACGGGCGAGGGGCCGCTGCAAGTGGCGGCCGTGGATGGCAAGTCCGACGCGCGGGTCGTGGCCGAACGTTTGCTGCAGGGACGAAAGAAGGCGGCCTGAGCGGGCGCCTTTTCGGGCTGCTCAGCGGCCAGCGGCCTGCCGGCACTGCCGCAGGTTGGTGTCGAAGCGGCTGGCAAGCATCGCGTCGCATTCGCTGCCGTTGGGCATCAGCCGGCAAAGGCCGACGATGACGAAGTCCGACACCGCCTCGGTGCAGCTGCGGTACGGCGCCAAGGCGGGATTGGCGTGCGTCTTGAAGCCCCAGTCCTCGGAAAAGGCCACGGTACGGCCCATGGCCTCCTCGAAATAGTCCCGGTCGCGTTCCTTCACGGCGACGTCCATCCGGGGCAGTTCCCCTTCGAGGAAGCGCACGGCGGCCAGGGGGAACTGGGCCGTGTCCTGTGCTGCGGCACCGCCGGCCGCGAAGGCGGCCAGCGCAAGAAGACGCCGGAGGGCGCGCAAGGGCGGGAAGGCTAGAGTCATGGGTTCCGATTCTCCTATGGGCCGCCCCTACACTCGCCGGATGGCATCCAAACCTTCACGCGCCCCGCGCATGGCCGAACGCGGCGTCCTTTGTCTGCTGATCGGTGTCGCGGTGCTGGTCGCGCCGTACTTCCTGCCCTCGTCCGGGTGGCACGACATGATTGCGGGCGCTGCCACGGTCGGCTGGTTCGCCTTGGTGCTGGGCGCGGCACTGATCGTGGTCGACCTGGTGCAGCGCGCCAAGGGCAAGCGACCCTAGCGCTTGCCAAGCGCCTTCTTCGCCAGTTCCACCGCGCCGAGCACGATGGCGCCGGCCACGATGCCGATGCCGGCGTTGACCCCCATCGACCCGACCGTGCCCAGCGCCCCGGCGTTTGCCGCCCAGGCTTCGACCGCATGGCCGAAGGCCGGCACGCCGTGCACCAGGATGCCGCCACCGACCAGGAACATGGCGGCGGTGCCGGCCACCGACAGCGCCTTCATGAGCCACGGCGCCGCCACCAGGATGCCGCGACCGAAGGCCTGCTGCGCGGCGCTGGCGCGGCGGGTCAGCCAGAGCCCGGCATCGTCCAGCTTCACGATGCCCGCCACCAGTCCGTAGACGCCGATCGTCATGATCAGCGCGATGCCCGCGAGCACCGCGAGTTGCGTGCCGAAAGGCTGCTCGCCGACGGTGCCGAGGGTGATCACGATGATCTCGGCCGACAGGATGAAGTCGGTGCGCACCGCGCCCTTGATCTTGGCCTTTTCGGCCGCGACGACATCGACCGCCGGGTCGGCGACGGCCTGCACATGCTGCTGGACCTCGGCCTCATGCTCCTGCTTGTGCAGGAACTTGTGGGCCAGCTTCTCCACGCCCTCGAAGCACAGGAAGGCGCCGCCGACCATCAGCAGCGGCGTGATCGCCCAGGGCAGAAAACTGCCGATGAGCAGCGCCGCCGGCACCAGGATGAGCTTGTTGACGAAGGAGCCCTTGCACACCGCCCAGACCACCGGCAGCTCGCGGTCGGCCTTCACGCCGGACACCTGCTGGGCATTGAGGGCGAGGTCGTCGCCCAGCACACCGGCCGTCTTCTTGGCCGCGACCTTGGTGAGGATCGACACGTCGTCCAGGACGGTCGCGATGTCGTCGAGCAGGAGAAAGAGGCTGGCGGCCATGGCGCGGGACGTCGGAGTGATGAAGCCGCGCAGCTTAGCCGCTGGTCAGGCCCGGTTCAGGGAAATCCCGCAGCCGTCCTACGCCATCGCGAGCGGCGCAGGCGAAAACCGTCAACTCACGCTGCGCTTGAGGCGAATCTCTTCGATCTTCACGGTGCCGATGGCGGTCGTCTTGGCGGTCTTCATCTCGCGCTTGAAGCCGGCCAGTTCGTGGAAACGCATGGCGCGCTCGTTGCGCAGCGGCACCCAGATGGTGACGGTGGTGCAGCCCTCTTCTTCCAGACCGTCGCGCGCAGCGTCCCAGAGCGCCACGCCCACGCCCTTGCCCCAGTGCTCTGGCTTCAGGTAGATGGCCCAGATCTCGCCGGTCGTCGAGGGCGTCTTGGGATCGCGCGAGCGGTCGTAGCCGACGAAGCCGACCACCTCGTCACCCTGCACCGCCACCTGCACCTGCGGTTCGCTGAACTCGATGGCATCGCGCCACTTGGCTTCGCGCGTGGCCGGGGCGAGCGCGCGCAGTTCTTCTTCGGGCAGGATGTCCTGGTAGGCGGCGCGAGCGGCGGCGGCATGGACTTCGGCGATGGCTTTGGCGTCGCGCATCGTGGCGGGACGGACTTCGTAGTGGGACATGAATTCGGAGTTCTTCGATGGAGCCGTGTATTGTCGCCGCCCCGCTAAACTCCCCGGCACATTCATCATTCATCATCCATCGTCGGAGACTCCATCATGGCCAAAGGTCAGCAGCGCGCCAACAAAGAGGCGAAGAAGCCGAAGAAGGACACGTCCCCACCCAAGCCGGTGTCGACCAACCTCGAGCCCGTGCGCACCGTCACCACCGCGGTCATTCCGCGCGGCAAGCTCAAGAACAAGTGACGCCCGATGCCCTTCCGCCGGTGCCGCCCTCGGCACCGCCGCAGCCCACCCAGCCGCGCAACCCGCTGCACGGGCTGACGCTCGAGGCCATCGTGCGGGCGCTGGAGGCGGAATACGGATGGGCGGGGCTGAACGAGCGCATTCCGCTGCGCTGCTTCGGGCACGAGCCGAGCGTGGGCTCGTGCCTCAAATTTCTTCGCAAGACCCCCTGGGCGCGCGAGAAGGTCGAGAGCCTCTACCTCTTCATGCTGCGCGACCAGCGCCGCCAATCGCAGGGCGCGGCACCGCGCTGACGCGATGCGGGTGCGCATCGACCCCGGTGGTTTCGCGTTCGACGCCGCGCCCGGCCAGACCGTGCTGCGCGCGGCCGAAGCCGGCGGCATCGCGCTGCCCAGCTCCTGCCGCAACGGCACCTGCCGCACCTGCATCTGCCGGCTGCGCGCCGGCGAAGTGCGCCACACCATCGACTGGCCCGGCCTGAGCGCCGAGGAGAAGGTCGAGGGCTGGATCCTGCCCTGCGTGGCGGAGCCGCTGTCGGATGTGACGCTCGAGGTGCCAGCCGCCTTTTCGGTCTTCGGCGACTAGCCGACGATCCGGTCGCGCCGCGCGAGCGACGGGAACAACTTGAACCACGCCAGCGCAACCGCCACCGTGCCGACGCCCCCCAGCACCACCGAGCCCACCGGCCCCAGCAGCGCCGCGGTGGCGCCCGACTCGAACTCGCCGAGCTGGTTGCTCGCGCCGATGAAGATCGAGCTGACCGCGCTGACCCGGCCGCGCATGTCGTCGGGCGTCTCCAGCTGCACCAGTGTCTGGCGAATCACCACATTCACCATGTCCGCGCCCCCCGAGATGGCCAGCACGATGAGCGACACGGTGAAGCTGCGCGAGAGGCCGAACACCACCATGCACAGACCGAAGGCCGCCACCGCGATCAGCAGCGTGCGGCCGACATGCCGCTCGATCGGCCGACGGGTGAGCCAGATCGACGCCAGCAGCGCGCCGACCGCCGGCGCGCTGCGCAACAGGCCCATGCCCCAGGCGCCGGTGTGCAGGATGTCCTTGGCGTAAATCGGCAGCAGCGCCACCGCACCGCCGAGCAGCACCGCGAAGAGGTCGAGCGAAATCGCGCCGAGCACCGGCTTGCGGCGCCAGATGAAGTCGACGCCTGCGAACACCGTGGCCAGCGTGACCGGCTCGCGCACCCGCGCCGGCTGCAGGTAGCGCAGGCGTGCCACCAGCACGCCGCCGACCACGAACAGCGCCACGCTCGCACCGTAGACCACGCCGGTGCCGGCCGCGAACAGCAGGCCGCCGAGCGCCGGACCGCCGATGATCGCGCCCTGCATGCCGGCCGAGCTGAAGGCCATGGCGCGCGGCAGCATCAGCGGCGGCACCAGCATCGGCGTGAGCGCCTGCTGCGCCGGCATCTGGAAGGCGCGCACTGCGCCCAGCACCACCGACAGGCCGAGCAGCAGCGCCCGAGAATCGTGGTGCAGCACATGCGCCATCAGCAGCGCCAGCCCGACCAGGCCCTGCACCGCGAAGCAGGCGGCCACGATGCGGGCCCGGTGATGCCGATCCACCACATGGCCGGCGTACAGCGCCAGCACCAGCGCCGGCACGAACTGGTAGAGCCCGACCAGGCCGAGGTCCCAGGCGCTGCCGGTCAGGTCGTACATGTGCCAGCCGATCGCGACCAGCAGCATCTGGCTGGCGGCGGTGCCGAAGAGCCGCGCGATCCACAGCTGCATGAAGGGACGCTGGCGCGTCAGGTCGGAAAAATTCGGGGCGGCCTGGAGGGCATCGGGAGCGGCAGACATCCGTTCGAGAATAGCCGAGCCATGAACATGCCGTCCGCGACCGCCCTGACCCTGATCCACGAAGACGCCGACCTGCTGGTGCTCGACAAGCCCGCCGGCCTGCTGTGCGTGCCCGGCCGGGGCGAGGACAAGCAGGACTGCCTGAGCGCCCGCGTGCAGGCCCGCTGGCCCGACGCGCTGGTGGTGCACCGGCTCGACATGGGCACCAGCGGCCTGGTGCTGATGGCACGCAGCCTCGAGGTACAGCGGGCCCTGGGCGCCGCCTTTGCCGCGCAGCAGGTGTGGAAGCGCTACGAGGCGGTGGTCGACGGTGTGCTCGACGAGAGCCCGCACTGGTCGGTGATCGACGCGCCGCTGATGGCCGACTGGCCGCGCCGGCCGCTGCAGAAGGTCGACCCCGCGGGCAAGCCCAGCCTCACGCGCTGGCGCGTGCTCGAGCCGCTGCCGTTACTGGGAGCAAGCCGGCTGCTGCTGGAGCCGCGCACCGGGCGCTCGCACCAACTGCGCGTGCACCTGGCATCGATCGGCCACACGATCCTGGGCGATGCGCTCTATGGTGATGAGGACAGCCAGCGGCGGGCGCCGCGGCTGATGCTGCACGCCAGCGTGCTGCAGTTGCGCCACCCGGTCACGGGCGAGGCGGTGCGCTTCGAGAGCCCGCCGGGCTTCGGCGCGCTGGGCTTCGGGGACGACGCCCGAGCCGCGTGATCAGAGTCCCTTGACCACCATCACCGGCATGGTGGCGTCCTGCAGCACGCGCTGCGTCACGCTGCCGAGCAGGAGCTTCTCGATGCCGGTACGGCCGTGCGAACCCATGACGATCAGGTCGACGCCCAGCGCCACGGCGGTGTCGACGATGCCTTCGTGCACCACATGGCCGTCGATCACGCGCTGGTCGCTGTGCAGGCCCTCGGCGGCGAGCGCCGCCACGCCGCGGGCCAACGCGGCATTGGCGCTGGAGGTGGCGGCCGCCAGGTATTCGTTCTGGCCCAGCGCGTAGTCCGCGCCGACGCCGATGAAGGGGTAGTTGTCGATCACATGGATCAGCGTGATGCGGCTGCCGAAGGCGAGCGCCAGCCCGCTGGCCTTGCTGACCGCATACATCGACGTTTCGGAACCATCGATCGGAACCAGGATGTGATTGAACATGAATGCCCTCGCTGCGTTCTCGGAGCTCGCGCTGGAGCCGGGGCTGCAATTTAACCCGGCCGCCTGTTACCGGTTGTAGGACGCGCGCGGGCGCGCCCGATCCCCCGGTCAGTCGCCCTGAAAACCGCCGGCCCGGCAGGTGACGACCAGCGTGTCGCGGTGACCGCTCTGGCCTTCGACCAGCGGCTGAATCGGCGTCGACTCGTGGATCACGCGGGCGTCGTCGACCAGCATCAGCGTCCAGGGCTCGGTCAGCGTGAAACGTTCGCCGCGGCGGCCTTCGGCCTCGAACACGCGCGTCTCGCCGCCCTTGATGCCATGCCGGCCGACCAGCATCACCGCCACCAGGTCGACGCCGTCTCGGTGTGCGCCTTCGGGCGTCGGCCGGCCGATGCCGTGCGTGGTGTCGATGCGGAACTGGTGCGCCTCGACGAACCAACGCTGCGTGCCGCGCAGGCCGGTGGCCGCATCGGCGATGCGCACCAGCAGACGCTGCCAGGCCGCGTTGGCGACCGTCGCATCGTCCATCGGCGCGAACCAGCGCTGCATGCCGCCGTGCAGGGCGTTGTATTCGACGGGCTGCCAGTGCGCGCGGTGCGGCACGGGGGCCAGCGCGTCACCATCGACCGTGAAGCACGAATGCCGGCGCTGCCGGTAGCGCCCGCCGTCCTTGAGGTACTCGTCGGGCGGGAGACCGTCCCAATCGGCGCGCAGGGCCTCCAGTGCGTCGAGCGGCACGCCGAGCCATTCGGCCACGCCTTCGGGGCTGAGTACCGCGTAGCCCTGCAGGCGCAAGGCGTCGACAAGTCGTGAAGGTGGGTCGAAGGACGGCGCGAAGACGGCGCTCACGCCTCGACCTTCACGCCCTTCCAGAAGGCGACGCGGTCCTTCACCTCTTCGGCTTCCGGCTTGGGGTCGGCGTAGTACCAGGCCGCATCGGCATTGAGTTCGCCGTTGACCAGCAGCGAGTAGTAGCTGGCCGAGCCCTTCCAGGGGCAGGTGGTCTTGTGGTTGCTGAAGGTCACGTGCTCGCGCTTGAGCGAGCTCACGGGGAAGTAGTGGTTGCCTTCGACGACCACGGTGTCGTCGCTCTCGGCGATGGTGACGCCGTTCCAGGTTGCTTTCATGGGAGATCTCCGGATGCCCAGGCCGGCGCGGCATGCGTCGGCGATTCACAAGGGTGCCGCCGGCGCCTCGCGCGGCGGCAGACCCCTATTGTGCCGCTGGCGCCTGAAGCCAGTGCACGCTGAACAGATGCTGGGGATCGGTCCACACCGCCGTCGGCACGAAGCCTGCCATTTCTGCCAGTGCGCGCAGCCCGTCGACGGTGAACTTGTGCGAGTACTCGGTGTGGATCGTCTCGCCCTCGGCGACATCGAAGCGCCGGCCGTCGAGCGTCACCGCCTGCGCGCGCCGGCTCACCAGGTGCATCTCGATGCGCTGCATCGGCGCGTTGTAGAAGGCGCTGTGCCAGAAGCCGTCGAGGTCGAAGTCGGTCTGCAGTTCGGCATTGGCTCGGCGCAGCAGGTTGAGGTTGAAGGCAGCCGTCACGCCCTGCGCGTCGTTGTAGGCGGCGTGCAGCAGCGCCGGGTCCTTCACCAGGTCGACCCCGAGCAGCAGCCCGCCGCCGCGCAGCAGGCGGGCCGAAAGCTGCAGGAACGCGAGCGCCTCCTCGGGCGTGAAGTTGCCGAGTGTGGAACCGGGAAAGAAACCGACGCGCCGCCCCGCGCCTTCGCCCGGCGCGGGCAGCACCAGGGGCATCGTGTAGTCGGCCGCGACCGGCTGCACGGTGAGCTGCGGATAGTCGGCGCGCAGCCGCTCGGCCGCCGCGCCGAGGTGCTCGCCGGAGATGTCGATCGGCACATAGCGCCGCGGCGTCTGCAGCGCATCGAGCAGCAGGCGCACCTTGGTCAGCGAGCCGGCGCCGAATTCGATGATCTCGGCGTCGGGCCCGATCTGCTGGGCGATCTCGCCGGCGCGCTCGGTGAGGATGCGCAGTTCGGTGCGGGTCGGGTAGTACTCGGGCAGTTCGCAGATGCGATCGAACAGCGCCGAGCCTTCGACGTCGTAGAAGAACTTCGGCGAGATGCTGCGGGCGCGGCGTGACAGGCCGGCATGCAGTTCGCGGCCGAACTCGCTGAGTGCGGGCGCGGTGCGGACGTCGTCGCGCTGCAAATCGCGTGGGAGAGAAGCAGGGTTGCGCATCAGAGATCCTTCGCGAGCCGCAGCCCCGAGAACTGCCAGCGCGCCGCCGGCGGGAAGAAGTTGCGATAGCTCGGCCGGCTGTGGCCTTCGGGCGTGGCGACGCTGCCGCCGCGCAGCACCAGCTGGCCGACCATGAACTTGCCGTTGTATTCGGCCGCCACGCCCGGCATGGGCCGGAAGCCGGGATAGGGGTCGTAGGACGAGCGGGTCCATTGCCAGACATAGCCCGTCATCTGGGTCGTGCCTTCGTCGGCGCAGGCGGCTTCCCATTCGAATTCGGTGGGCAGGCGCGCGCCGGCCCATTCGGCATAGGCAGCGGCCTCGTAGAAGCTCAGCTGCGACACCGGTGCCTCGTGGTCCAGGGGGCGCACGCCGTTCAGGCCGAACACCTGCCAGCCCGCGGCCGCCCCGCCCTGGAACCCCAGGCGAGGATCGTCGGGCGCCAGCCAGTACGGCGGTGCTCGCCAGCCCTGCGACCGCACCGCGGCCCAGCCGTCCGACAACCAGAGTTCGGGCCGCCGATAACCGCCGTCGGCGATGAACTGGGCGTAGTCGCCGCAGTTCACCAACCGGTCGGCGATGGCATAGGGCCGCAGCAGCGCACGATGGCGCGGCGTTTCGTTGTCGAAGGCGAAACCGCCGCCCTCATGGCCGATCTCCACATGGCCGCCAGGCTGGGCGCGCCACTGCATGGCCGGCGCCACCGTGGCCAGGCGAAGCGCCGACGCAGCCGCGGGCCTGTAGGCCGGCAGCAGCGGATTGCACGACAAGGCATGCAGGATGTCGGTCACCAGCAGCTCCTGGTGCTGCTGCTCGTGGTGCAGCCCGAGCGTGAGGATCGGTTCGACTTCGGCCCACGCCGCTCCGTCGATGCCGTCCAGCAGGCCTTCGACGCCGGCATCCACATGGGCGCGGTAGGCATGCACCTCCTTCACCGAGGGCCGGGTGAGCAGCCCGCGCTGGGGGCGCGGATGGCGCGGGCCCAGCGCCTCGTAGTAGGAATTGAACAGGTACTGGAAGCGCGGATCGAAGCACAGGTAGCCGCTGGCGTGCGGCTGCAGCAGCACCGTCTCGAAGAACCAGGTGGTGTGGGCCAGGTGCCATTTGGTGGGGCTGGCATCGGGCATCGACTGGACGCACTGGTCTTCTGGCGACAGCGGGGCGGCCAGCGCGAGGCTGGCGCTGCGCACCGTGCGGTAGGCGTCGCGCAACGCATCGGGGGCCTGCGGGCTCGGCCGGGAAAGCTTCATGGGGTCTCCAAGGATCGCATCGGGCGTTTTATTCGAATGGGCTGCAAGCTGTCCGTAGGACAAGCCCGCGCACCAGCCGCCACCGGCCGGGCTCGAAGGGGTTGCACATAATGCGCGAATGCGCACGTCCCAACCTGACCGCCGACCCCAAATCCTCATCATCGGCTGTGGTTTCGGCGGCCTCGAAGCCGCGCGCCGTCTGCAGCAAGCGGCAGTCGACGTGACGGTGGTCGAGAAAACCAACCACCACCTGTTCCAGCCCTTGCTCTACCAGGTGGCCACCGCCGGCCTGGCGGCGCCCTCGATCGCCGCGCCCACGCGCCTGCTGTTCCGCGGCCAGCGCAACATCACCACCCTGCTGGGCGAGGTGAGCGACATCCTCCCGGCCGAGCGCGCGGTGCTGCTGCGCGACGGCCTTCGCCTGGGCTACGACCACCTGATCGTCGCCGCCGGCGCCACCCACAGCTATTTCGGCAACGACGCCTGGGCCGCCCACGCGCCGGGCCTGAAGACGCTGGCCGACGCCTTCGCGATCCGCCGCCACGTGCTGATGTCGTACGAAGCGGCCGAGAAGGAACAGGACCCGGTGCGCCGCCGCGCCCTGCTGACCTTCGCGGTGATCGGCGGCGGGCCGACCGGCGTCGAGATGGCCGGCACGCTGGCCGAGATCGCCCGCCACACCCTCGAAGGCGAGTTCCGCCACATCGACCCCGCCAGCGCCGAGGTGCTGCTGATCGAGGGCGGCCCGCGGGTGCTGCAAGCGATGCCCGAGGGACTGAGCCAGAAGGCGAAGGAGCAGCTCGAGCGCCTGGGCGTCAAGGTGCGGCTGGGCGCCAAGGTCACGTCGATCGACGCGACCGGGCTGGACATCGCGACCGATGCCGGCAGCGAACGCATCGCCAGCCACTGCGTGGTCTGGGCCGCCGGCGTGGCGGCCTCACCGCTCGGCAAATTGCTGGCGACCGTCACCGGCGCCGAAACCGACCGCGCGGGGCGCGTGCGCGTCGAACCGGACCTGAGCCTGGCCGGCCATCCGGAGATCAGCGTGGTGGGCGACCTTGCCGCCGCCATGAGCCATGTCCCGGGCCAGGAACCGAAGCCGGTGCCCGGCGTCTCGCCCGGCGCCAAGCAGATGGGCCGCACCGCCGCGGGCAACGTGCTGCACCGCATCGCGGGCGAGCCGACCAAGGCCTTCCGCTACGCCGACTACGGCAACCTCGCGACCATCGGCCGAAACTCGGCGGTGGTCGACCTGGGCACGCCCTTCGGCCCGCTGCGCTTCAGCGGCAAGCTCGCGTGGCTGTTCTGGCTGTTCGCGCACGCCTACTTCCTCATCGGCTTCCGCAACCGGCTGGTCGTGCTGATGGACTGGGCCAGCGCCTACTGGAGCTTTCGGCGCCATGCCCGCGTGGTGGCGGATGTGGATGGGGCGGGCAAGGGCGAGTCGTAACGCCCGGCTGCCGAGGTTCAGACGCGCGCCGGCGCCTCGGCTTCCTTCTCCTGCAGCAGCCGCCACATCACCTTGCCCGCGCCGCTCTTGGGCAGTGCGTCGACGAACTGCACCTGGCGCGGGATCTTGTAGACCGCCATGTTCTCGCGGCACCAGTCGATGATCTGCTGCTCGGTCGTGTCCTGGTGCGTCGGTCGCAGCACCACCACGGCCTTCACCGACTCGCCGCGGTAGGCGTCCTTGGTGCCGATGACGCAGGCTTCCTGGATCGCCGGGTTCTTGAACATCAGCAACTCGACCTCGGCCGGCCACACCTTGAAGCCGCTGGCGTTGATCATCCGCTTGAGGCGGTCGGTCATGAAGAAGTAGCCGTCTTCGTCGACGCGGCCCATGTCGCCGGTGCGGAAGTAGCGCTTGCCGTCGAAGTCGACGAAGGCCGCGGCGGTGGCGTCGGGGCGCTTCCAGTAGCCCTGGAACACCTCGGGGCCGCAAGTGATGATCTCGCCGGATTCGCCCACCGGCAATTCCTTGAGCGTGTCCGGGTCCACCACGCGCGAATCGCTGCTCATGTAGGGAATGCCCAGGCACTGCTGCTTCGGGTGGTCGAAGGGTTGCGCGTGCGAAGGCGCAGCAGTCTCGGTCAGGCCGTAGCCTTCCTGGTAGCGCAGACCGTACTGCTCGAACAGGCGCTGCGCCACCGCTTGCGGCATCGCCGCACCGCCGCCGCCGATGTAGGTGAGGCTGCTCAGGTCGAAGCTGGCGAAGTTGGGGCTGCCCAACAGGTCGATCACCATCGTCGGGATGTTGGTCCAGCTCGTGACCTTGCGCAGCGAGATCAGGCGCCCCGCCACCTCGCGGTCCCAGCGCGGCATGACGACCATCGTGGCGCCCGAATAGATCGAGGTGTGCATCATGCTCACCACGCCGGTGATGTGGAACATCGGCACCACGGCTAGCACCACCGCCTCCTGCGAAACCGAGCCCCACAGCTGGCCCGCCACCGCGTTGTGCATCAGGCTCGCATGGTGGTGAATGCAGCCCTTGGGCAAGCCGGTGGTGCCGCTGGTGTAGGGCAGCAGCGCCATGTCGTCGGCACCGACGACATGGGGCGGGGGTGCATGGCCGGCGGCCAGGGCGTCCTGCCAATGCAGGGCGCTGCCATCGGCCAGGGCCGGCAGCGCATGGCGCGTCAGAAGCCAGTCGCGCCAGGCCGGCGCCGGCCCTTCGTCGCCGCTTGCCTCGGGATCGAAGGCATCGGTGAACTGGGTGACGATCAGGTGCGCGAGCCGCTGCGCGGGCGCGAGCGCGTCGCTGGCCTTGGCCAGCTCGGGCGCGAGGTCGCCGGTGGTGATGGCGACCTTCGCATCGGGGTCGACGATGTAGTGCTTCAACTCCTCGGCCCGGTTCATCGGATTGACCGGCACCACCACCGCGTTGGCGCGCAGGATGGCGAAGTGCGCGATGACCAGCTGCGGGCAGTTCTGCATGCTCAGCAGCACGCGGTCGCCACGCTGCACGCCCAGCGCATGCAGGGTGCCGGCCAAACGCTCGGCCTGCTCGACCAGTTCCCGGTAGCTGAGCACGGTGCCGAAGAAGATCAGTGCGGCCTTGTCGGGATAGCGCTGGGCGGAGGTGACCAGGTTGTGCCACAGCGAGGTGGCGGGGACGGTGATGGCGTGCGGCAGGCGCTTGGGCCAGAACTTGTGATGCGGGCGGTCCATGAAATCTCCAGACGAAGCCGGGAGCCTAAGCCCCGCGCCGCCGCCGACGCATGGGGAGAAGCCCCGAAGACGTCGCGTCCGCGACGCGCTGGCTTCACCCACGGGGGATGCGCCCCTCGGCCGAAAGGGGGATCGCCCTCGGGCGAAAGGACGACAGACGCAGCCGGCCTGGCGTTCTACAAGGAAGCTCCGGTTCCCACCACCCAACACCCCCCAAGGAGATCACATGGCAGCAGACAAGAAGGCAAGCGTCCACTGGGAAGGCGCCGGCAAGACCGGCCAGGGCAAGATCAGCACCGAGACCGGCGCGCTCAAAGACTATCCCTACGGCTTTGCCAGCCGCTTCGGCGACGACCGCACCGGCACCAACCCGGAGGAGATCGTCGGTGCGGCCCACGCCGCCTGCTTCACCATGGCCTTCGCCTTCGCGCTGGAGGCCGAAGGGCTGGCCGCCACGGCGATCGACACCCGCGCCGCCGTCCGGCTGGCCAAGGACGGTGCCGGCTTCAAGATCGATCGCATCGCCCTGGAGCTCGACGCCAGCGTGCCGGGCATCGACGAGGCCAAGTTCCAGACCATCGCCGCGGCCGCCAAGGGCGGCTGCCCGTTGTCGAAGGCGCTCGCCAGCGTGCCGGAGATCACCCTGACAGCGACCCTGAAGACCTGATCGCCGGAAGGTCGTCGGCATAGACCTGCACGCAGACCGCGCCGTGCGCCTTGGCGGCGTACATGGCCTGGTCGGCATGGCGCAGCAGCAGGTCGGCGTCCCGCCCCGCCTCTGGGTACAGCGCGATGCCGATGGACGCGCCCAGCGTCAGCCGGTGGCCTTCGATGTCCATCGGCCGCTCGAGGGCCGCCAGCAGCCGCACTGCCAACCCGCGCGCCTCGTCGGCATCGACGCCGCCGCCGCCCGATTGCAGCAGTGCGAACTCGTCGCCGCCCAACCGCGCCAGCACCTCGCCGCCGCGGGCGACCTCCCGCATGCGCTCGGCCATCTTCACCAGCACCTGATCGCCGACCGAATGGCCGAAGCGGTCGTTGATGGGCTTGAAGAGGTCGATGTCGATGTAGTGCACCGCGAAGACCTCGTCTTCGGCGCCGGCCCGATCGAGCGCCTCGGCCAGGCTTTCCAGAAAAAACTCGCGGTTGACCAACCCGGTCAGCCCGTCGTGCCGGGCGAGATGCCGGATGCGGGCCTCGCTCCGGCGCCTTTCGGTGATGTCGGTGTAGGTACGGACCATGCCGCCGCCTTCGAGCGGCACGCTGAAGATCTCGATCACCCGGCCATCGGGGCGCTCGCGCTCATAGCGCTGCGAGGTGCCGAGAATGCCGCCGGAACGGATGAATGTCAGCACGTCGATCGGCGTCCGGTCGAACTCCCCCTGCGCCATCTGGTAGTCGAGCACCGCCTGGAAACTCGGCCGCGATGCCATCAGGGACTCTGGCAAGTCGAGCAACTGCATCGCGCGACGGTTGCACACCTCGACCACCCGCTGGGCATTGACCATCAGGATGCCCTGCTCCATCCGCTCCAGCGTGACCTCGAGCAGGGTCGACTTCTGCCGCAACAGGGCTTCGCTTTCGCGCGCCCGCCGCTCGGCCGTCAGCAGTTGCTGCTGCTGGCGCTTGAGCACGGTGATGTCGACGTGCGCGAAGAATCCCCGCCCGTCGGGTCCACGCTGCGCCACCACGCGGACCCAGCGCGCTTCGGGCAGGGGCAGCTCGAAGGGGGCGCCGGCAAAGCGCATGTTCTCGCCCAGGGTGGCCAGCCCCGTCTCGAACAGGACGCGCGGTGACGGCGCGGCGCCGGACCATGCCAGCCGGTAGATCTCCTCGAAGCCCAGCCCCTGGGCAGCCCGGCGGTCGGCCAGCCCGTACAGGCCGACGAAGGACGCGTTGACCCAGGCGATCCGTTCGTCCGCGCCCGTCACCATGATGCCCTCGGCCACATGGTCGAACAGCGCAGCGCCGTCGATCTCGAGCGGCTCCGGCAACCGGCCCAGCACCGCCGCGCCGGCGCCGTCGGTAGGCGCTTCCTCGCGCCACAGGCGGATGCGGCCGAGCCCGGGCAGCGGCAGGGACGCCACCTGCAACTGGCGGCCGTCGTGGCTGAAGCCGAAGGGACGCTGTTGCGCACGATGGCGCGCGACGCCTTCGGCGATGTAGCGGTCGATCGACGGCATCTCCCGCGCATCGAGTCGCTGGCCGTAGAAGCGCCGCAGGTTCTCGGCATACGGCGTCCCGACGCCAATGGCGCCCGCCTGCTCGGGAAAGAAAGCAAGGAAGGTGCGGTTCCACAGCAGGGTGTCGTCGGCCGCGTCGAACAGGCAGCAGGCGATGCCGAGACCGTCCAGCGCTTCGGCCACCGGCCTGAGAAGTTCCGCCACGGCGCAGGCGGACCGGTCGCCCGCCGGCGGCGGGTCGGAGTTCATCGGGGAGCCATCACGCGGGGACATGCGGGGTCTGCGGTTGTTCTTATGGGCTTGGATTCTGCCTGCGAAGCCTGCGTTCCAGCGCCTGTGAAAGGCACGCGCGCACGCACCGCCACGCGCAATTCACCGGCTTGGTGCACAGGCCTTGCATACCAGTGGCACAGATCCTGCTGCTGTGTGGACCATGTCCATCTCCGCATCCGAAATCAGTGCACGCATCGTCGAAGCGGTGATGGCGCGCAAGCTGGCGCCCGGCTCCCGCCTGGGCGAACAGCAACTCGCCATGCTGTTCGACTGCAGCCGAACCATCGTGCGCGAGGCCCTCACCCGCCTGGCAGCGCGCGGCATCGTCACCGTTTCGGCGCGCCGGGGCTGGTTCGTGATCGAGCCGTCCGAGGAAGAAGCGCGCGAGGCCTTCGAGGCCCGCCGCGTGATCGAGGTCGGCCTGATCCGCAGTGCCGGCAGCGTCGACAAGGCGGCACTGCGCCGCCTGAAGCAGCACCTGCAGCGCGAGAAGACCGCCATCAAGGAGAGCGACGTGGGCGCGCGCAGCTTCCTGCTGGGCGACTTCCACGTCTGTCTGGCCGAGTGCCTGGGCAACAACCTGCTGGCCGAGACCCTGCGCGACTTCACGGCACGCACCACGCTGATCGCCATGCTCTACCAGTCGACGCACGACGCCGCGCAATCATGCGACGACCACGTGCGCATCGTCGACGCACTGGCCCGGGGCGACGCCGCAACGGCCGAAGCCTTGATGGCCGAGCACATCGGGACGGTGCATTCCGCCTTGCGCCAGCAGACCCAGAACGACCCGCTCGCGCACCTGCGCGATGCACTGGCCCCGCTTCAGGGCACCAGTTCGGGCGACAAGCCTAAGGCACAGGTCTTGCATACAAGCCCTGCAGTGAAAGGCAAGGCGGCTCGCAAGACGCCCGCCAAGCCCGCAACCCCTTCCGACGATTCATCGACTTACCTAGGAGCCTTGCTATGAAGTCCGTTCTCTCCGTGTCCAAGCGCCAGTTCGCCCTGCTGGCGCTGGCCTCCTCCGCTTTGTTCGCTGCCGGCGGCGCGCACGCCCAGGCTGCGCTGGACAACATCCTGAAGTCCAAGACCCTCAAGGTCGCGGTGCCCACCGACTACCCGCCCTACGGCTCGGTCGACAAGACGATGACGCCCATCGGCCTGGACATCGAGATGGCGCAGCTCATCGCCGCCAAGCTCGGCGTGAAGGTCGAACTGGTGCCGGTCACCAGCGCCAACCGCATCCCCTACCTGCAGACCAAGAAGGCCGACCTGGTGATTTCCACGCTGGGCAAGAACGCCGAGCGCGAGAAGGTCATCGACTTCTCTTCCGCCTACGCGCCCTTCTTCCAGGCCGTGTACGCCGCCAAGAGCCTGAAGCTCACCAGCTTCGCCGACATGGCCGGCAAGACGGTGGCCGTGACGCGTGGCGCCATGGAAGATCAGGAACTGAACAAGGTGGCGCCGCCGAACGTCGACTACCGCCGCTTCGAAGACAACAACGCGACCATCGCCGCCTTCGTGGCCGGCCAGACGCAGACCGTCGCAACCAGCGCCGCCGTGGCAGGCGACATGCTCGCCAAGAACCCGAAGGTCAGCGCCGAATTCAAGCTGCTGCTCAAGGACAGCCCGTGCTTCGTCGGCATCGCCAAGAACGAGACCGCGCTGAAGGCCAAGGTCAACGAGATCATCGCCGCGGCCAAGAAGGACGGCACGCTCGACAAGATGTCGATGAAGTGGCTGGGCAAAGCCTCTGGCGACTTGCCGGTCTGATCAGCCGCTCTCCCCGTCTTCGCTTGCCGCAGGCGCGCAGCGCCAAGGAGCTTCTCACATGGAATTCGACTTCGGCGCCGTTCTGGTCGACTGGCGGCTGCTCGTCAAGGGCATCGCGTGGACCGTGGGCCTGACGGCCATCGCCACGCTCATCGGCATGGTGGTGGGCGTGGCCTGCGCCTGGGCCCGCTCCAGCGGGCCGGCGTGGCTGCGCTGGGTGGTGGGCACGTATGTGGAGCTGATCCGCAACACGCCTTTCATCGTCCAGCTCTTCTTCATCTTCTTCGGGTTGCCGGCCGCGGGCGTCAAGCTCACGCCGGAGACGGCCTCGATCATCGCGATGGTGGCCAACCTCGGTGCCTACGCCACCGAGATCATCCGCGCCGGCATCGAGGCCACACCCAAGGGGCAGATCGAAGCGGCGGTGAGCCTGGCGCTCAACAAGATGCAGGTGTTCCTGCGCGTGGTGCTGCCGCCCGCGCTCAAGAAGGTCTGGCCCGCCATGGTGAGCCAGATCATCATCGTGATGCTCGGCTCGGCGGTCTGCAGCCAGATCTCGGTGGAAGACCTGAGCTACGCGGCCAACCTGATCCAGAGCCGCAACTTCCGCGCCTTCGAGGCCTTCATCATCGCCACGCTGATCTACCTGGCGCTGTCGATCGGCCTGCGCCGCCTGCTCAACTGGGCCGGCCCCCGTCTTTTCTTCGGCCGCTGAACCGAGGGACCCACGCATGAACGACTTCTCTCTCTGGGACATCCTGCGCAACCTGCTGATGGCCCTGCGCTGGACGGTGGTGCTGTCGCTGATCGCCTTCGTCGGCGGCGGGCTGGTGGGCGGGCTGCTGCTCTTCCTGCGGCTGCGCGCGGGCAAGTGGCTCGACCGCGCGATCGGCACCTACGTCCAGCTGTTCCAGGGCACGCCGCTGCTGATGCAGCTTTTCCTCGCCTACTTCGGCATCGCGCTGATGGGCGTCGAGGTGTCGGCGTGGACCGCCGCCACGGTGGCGCTCACGCTCTACACCAGCGCCTTCCTCACCGAGATCTGGCGCGGTTGCGTCGCCTCGATCCCCAAGGGGCAATGGGAAGCGTCGGGCAGCCTGGCGATGACCTTCGGCGAGCAGATGCGCCACGTGATCCTGCCGCAGGCGGTGAAGATCGCGACCGCGCCTACCGTCGGCTTCCTGGTGCAGGTGGTCAAGGGCACGGCGCTCGCCTCGGTGATCGGCTTCGTGGAGCTCACCAAGGCCGGCAGCATGATTTCCAACGCCACCTTTCAGCCCTTCGTGGTCTTCAGCTGCGTCGCGCTGATGTATTTCGCGCTGTGTTTCCCCATCAGTCTGTTCGCCAAACATCTCGAGAGGAAGACCCATGTCCGCCGTGCTTAATTCGTCCACCTCGCCGTCCGCTTCCACCGCCATTGCCGCTGCCGATGCGGGCGGTGCTCATGTCGCCACCGGTGCACCCATCGTGCAGATCACGGCGTTGCGCAAGTCCTACGGCACCAACGAGGTGCTCAAGGGCATCGACCTGACCGTCAAGCGCGGCGAGGTGATCGCCATCATCGGCAAGAGCGGCTCGGGCAAGAGCACGCTGCTGCGCTGCATCAACGGGCTGGAGGTGTTCCAGGAGGGTTCCCTCTCTGTGGACAACAAGCCGCTGCTGCACGAGAGCGCCATGGCCATGCGCGAGCTGCGCCAGCGCGTGGGCATGATCTTCCAGGGCTTCAACCTCTTCCCGCACCTCACAGTCGGCAAGAACGTGATGCTCGCGCCGACGCTGGTGAAGAAGCGCGGCCAGGTCGAGGCCGCCGCACAGGCGCGCAAGTTGCTGGCCCGCGTGAATCTGGCCGAGAAGTTCGACGCCATGCCCGAGCAGCTCTCCGGTGGCCAGCAGCAACGCGTGGCCATTGCACGCGCGCTGGCGATGGAGCCGGCCGTGCTGTTGTGCGACGAGATCACCTCGGCACTCGACCCCGAGCTGGTGGGCGAGGTGCTGCGCGTCGTCGAGTCGCTGGCCGACGAGGGCATGACCCTCTTGATGGTCACGCACGAGATGAGCTTCGCCCGCAAGGTGGGCGACCGCGTGATCTTCATGCACCAGGGCCGGGTCCACGAGATGGGACCGCCGGCCGAGCTGTTCAGCAATCCGCAGACGCCGGAGTTGAAGCAGTTCCTGTCTTCGCTGCACGACTAGCAGCGGGCGGCTGCACAGGAGCGGCCTCGGCAACGTTCAACTTTGGCCCTGCTGTTCGGACCAAACCGCCAACTCGTAGCCATCCGGATCCAGAAAGTGGAAACGGCGCCCGCCGGGGAAAGCAAAGACCGGCTTCGTGACGGTGGCGCCCGCCGCCTCAATGCGCCGCTGCGTTTCGGCAAGATCGTCTGCATAGAGGATCACCAGCGGCCCGCCCGGGCGGATGGGCTCGCCTGTCGTGAAGCCGCCGGTCAATCGACCATCGCTGAATTCGCTGTACGTGGGCCCGTAGTCGGTGAAGGTCCAACCGAACACCGCGCCGTAAAACGCCTTGCTGCGCGCGATGTCAGTGACGTTGAACTCGATGTTGTCGATTTGCCTGTCCCGGCCCGTGACTGCCATGCATGTGTCCTGATGTTGACTGAAGAACGGCCATGATCGCATGGCCGCAATTCGCCGACATGGAACGATTCCATCTATGGCAAGCTCGAAGCCGCCATGCAGCAATCTTCTTCGCACTACGCAGCCGTCAGCGGTTCGACCCGCCGCAGGACCGTCCTGAAAGTCATCGTGGGCACGACCGTGGCGGCCCCCGTCGCCGCCCTGGCCGGCTTCAACTTCTTCACCAGCGAATACACCATCGGCCGCGACGAGCTGCAGGCGCAGATCGCCAAGCGCTTCCCGGTGCGCCAGCGCTATGCCGAGCTGTTCTCGGTGAACCTGCGCGACCCGAGGCTGGTGCTCGACCCGACCGGCAACCGCGCGGCCATCACGGCCTTGATGACCATCGGCAGCCCGTTGATGCAACCTTCGAGCGTCGAGGGCATCGTGTCGGTCAGCAGTGCCTTGAAGTACGACGTGCCGGCCCTGACGCTGCGCCTGCACGACCCGCGCGCCGAGCGCATCGAGCTGCAGGGCCTGAACGGCCGCGACGCCGAACGGCTTCAGCAGATCGGTGGCCTGGTGGCGCAGGAGCTGCTGCGGGACTACCCGCTGCACACCTTCAAGGCCGAGGAGCTGACCGTCGGCCGCAAGACCTACGAGATCGGTGACATCACAGTGCAACAGGACGACATCAAAGTAGCGCTCAAATGAGCAACACGCGCGCCGTCTTCGTCGCAGCGCTGACGGCGCTTGCGCTCAGCGCCGCGCACGCCTTCGATATCCAGGCGCACCGTGGCGGCCGTGGCCTATGGCCCGAGAACACGCTACAGGCCTTCGACCAGGCCATCACCCTCGGTGTGAGCACGCTCGAACTCGACGTCGCGCTGACGGCCGATGGCGTGGTGGTGGTGTCGCACGACATGGCGTTGAACCCGGACCACACGCGCGACGCCACCGGCGCGTGGCTGCCCGCCACCGGCCCGCTGATCCGGTCGCTCACCTTCGCCCAGCTGCAGGCCTACGACGTGGGCCGGCTGCGACCGGGCAGCCAGTACGCGGAGCAGTTCGCGACGCAGACGTCGAAGGACGGCGAACGCATCCCCACCCTCGCGGGCGTGTTCGCGTTGGTGAAGGAACGCCGCGCCCATGCCGTGCGCTTCAACATCGAGACCAAGCTCGACCCGGCTCGCCCCGACGACAGCGCATCGCCCGAGGCGATGGTGCGAGCACTGCTGGCCGAGATCGACAAGGCCGGCATGGCCGAGCGCGTGACGATCCAGAGCTTCGATTGGCGCTCGCTCGTGCTGGTCGGAAAGATCACGCCGCAGATGCCGCGGGCCTACCTCACGACCGCGCGCACACTCAAGGACAGCCGCTGGACGGCGGGGCTGAATGCGGCGGATTTCGGCTCCACACCGCAATTGGTGAAGGCCGTGGCCGGCACCGCGCCGGGGCCGGTTGTCTGGTCGCCCGCCGGCAACACGGTGACCGCTGCGGCGGTGAAGGAAGCACACGCCCTCGGCCTCCAGGTGATTCCCTGGACCATCAACACGCGCACCGATATGGCGAACCTGATCGACCTGGGTGTCGACGGGCTGATCAGCGACTTCCCCGACCTGCTGCGCACCGAGGTGCGCCTGCGGGGCCTACCGATGCCGCTGCCGGCCGGGCCGGTCAACTAACGGCAATCAGACGTGCCGCGTGGCCGAGGTGCCGCGCTCGCCGCGCAGCGGCTGCGCATCGGCCCGCGCATGCAGCGCTTCGATGATGTGGCATTGCGCATCACTGCCGTCGCAGCTGTTGCGCAACGCGAGCAGGTCTTTCTCCAGCGCGCGCAGTTCGCGCAGCCTTTCGCGCACATGGCCGAGGTGCGCGTCGAGCGCGACGCAGGCGGCATCGCAATCGGCCTTGCTGCGCAGGTCGAGGCCGAGCAGCGTGCGCACCTCGTCGAGCGACATGTCCATCGCCCGGCACAGGCGGATGAAACGCAGCGTATGCACGTCGGCATCGCTGTAGAGGCGGTAGCTGTTGTCGCTGCGGCCCTGCGGCGCCATCAGGCCCTGCTTCTCGTAGTAACGGATGTTGGCAGCGCTCACACCGCTGGCGTGCGCTGCCTCGCCGATGCGGAAACCTTCAGCGGCGCGCGGCATGGAAGCAGACATGGCTTGACCTTCAAGTGACTTCAACGTTTCCAATCGTGGCACATCTTCAGAATCCAGAAAGCGCACGCCCCGAATGTCCCAGGATCACGCCTCCGCCACGACCGTGCCACAGCGCCCGGTCAAAGACGCCACCGGCTGCGAAAGCTGCTGCGGTGCGCCGATGCGGCTGCGCCCCGCCAGCGCGCCCGTAGCGCCTGCCGTGCCCGCGCATGGCGAAGCGGGACACGGTCACGATCACGCGCACGACGAGGCCAACGGCGACGGGCACGACCACGGCCCGCTGCCCGCGCTGCCGCGCATCATCGCCGCGCTGGTCGTCGCCGTGCTGGCCGAACTTGGCCACCTGCTCCTGCCCGACACCACCGTGGGCCGCGTCGGCGGCATGGTGCTCGCGGCGCTGGCCATCGCGCTGGCCGGCACCGGCATCTACCGCAGCGGCCTGAGCTCGCTGCTGCGCGGCAAGCTGGGCATCGACGCGCTCATGGCGGTGGCGGTCACCGGCGCCTTCCTGATCGGCCAGTGGCCCGAAGCGGCGATGGTGATGGCGCTCTACGCATTGGCCGAATTCATCGAGCACAAGGCGGCCGACCGCGCGCGCAACGCCATCGGCGGCCTGATGGCACTGGCGCCCGACGAAGCCGAGGTGCGCGGTGTCGACGGCCGTTGGCAGCGCGTGGCGGCACGCAGCGTCGCGGTCGACGCGGTGGTGCGCATCCGCCCCGGCGAGCGCGTGCCGCTCGATGGCGTGGTGACGGCCGGCAGCAGCGCGGTCGACCAGGCGAGCGTCACCGGCGAGAGCATCCCGGTGGACAAGGCCGTCGGCGATGCGGTCTTCGCCGCCACGGTCAACCAGACCGGCGAACTGGAGATGCGCGTGACCGCGGCGGCCGGGCACACCACGCTCGACCGCATCATCGAATCGGTCGAGCAGGCGCAGGCCTCGCGCGCGCCGACGCAGCGCTTCATCGAGCGCTTCGCCGCGGTCTACACGCCGGCCGTGTTCGCACTGGCAGTCGCCGTGGCGGTGCTGCCGCCGCTGCTGCTTGACTGGGCCTGGCTCGATGCGATCTACAAGGCGCTGGTGCTGCTGGTCATCGCCTGCCCCTGCGCGCTGGTGATCTCCACGCCGGTGACGGTCGTGAGCGGCCTCACCGCTGCGGCGCGGCGCGGCATCCTCATCAAGGGCGGCACGCACCTCGAGGGCGCGCGCAAGCTGCGCGCGGTGGCGCTCGACAAGACTGGCACGCTGACCGAGGGCAAGCCCGCGCTGGTCGCTTTTCAGGCCTGGGGCGGCGCGGACGAGGCGCAGGCACGCAGCCTGGCAGGCAGCCTCGCCGCGCGCTCCGACCATCCGGTGTCGAAGGCGATCGCCGCGGGCATCGACCTGCAGCGCGACGACGTGGCGGATGTCCGTGCCATGGCGGGACGCGGCACCGAAGGCCGCATCGGTGGGCGCGCGCTGGTGCTCGGCAACCTGCGGCTGATCGACGAGCGCGGCCTGCGCAGCGACGCGCTGGTGCAGGCCCTGACCGCGCACGAACGGCAAGGCCGCACCGTGACACTGCTGGCCGATGCGCAGGCGGTACTCGGCCTCTTCGCGGTGGCCGACACCGTCAAGCCCGGCGCGCGCCAAGCGGTGGCCGACCTGAAAGCGCTGGGCGTGACGCCCGTGATGCTGACCGGCGACAACGCGCTCACCGCCCGCGCCGTGGCCGACGCCGCCGGCATCGACGACGCGCGCGGCGACCTGCTGCCCGACGACAAGCTGAAAGCGGTGCGGGACATGCGCGAGCGCTACGGCATGACCGGCATGACCGGCGACGGCATCAACGACGCACCGGCACTGGCCCAGGCCGACATCGGCTTCGCGATGGGCGCGGCCGGCACCGACATCGCCATGGAAACGGCCGACGTGGTGATCATGAACGACGACCTCGGCCGCATCGCCGAGACCATCCGCCTGTCGCGCCGCACGCACACGGTGCTGTGGCAGAACATCTCGCTCGCGCTGGGCATCAAGGTGGTTTTCTTCGCGCTCGCGGTTTTCGGCAGCGCGACCATGTGGATGGCGGTGTTCGCGGACATGGGGGCGAGCCTGCTGGTGGTGGCGAATGGCTTGAGGCTGCTGCGCGCCCGGCTCTAGAATCGACCCATGCGTCTGCTGGTGCTCGTCCTCGCCATTGTTCTGCTGCCCCTGCGCGGTTGGCTGGGCGAGGCCATGATGCTCGCGCCGGTGCAGCAGGCCACGACCGGCCACGCGATGCATGCCATGGCCGAGGGCGCCATGGCGACGCACACGACACACACCACGCCGTCGGCAGACGCCCACGACATGCATGCAGCTCATGCCGCGATGGACCCAGGTGCCACACACGACGCACCCGACAGCGGCCATGGCGCGCACACCACCTGCGACACCTGCCAGTTCTGCCATTCCGTTGCGGTGACGGCCTGGCCCGAGGTGCCGATGCCGGCCGCAGCGCCGGCCCACGCGCCGGTCGCCGGCGCCATGCGCTTCGCCAGCGCCGAAGCCGTTCAGGGCTTCAAGCCGCCTATTTCCTGATCTCCCTGCCCGCAGTCCGTCCGCTGATCGCCTGTTCGGGGTGCTATGCGGCCGTTTCCTCGCTCGTGGAGATCCATCGTGTCCCAATTTCATCGCCCCGTCCGGGGCCGACCGCGCCGTCCTGACGGCGGCCTTCGTCTTCCTTTCACGCATCGTGCGGCGGCCGCCGCGCTTGCGCTCTTTCTGGCTGGTTGCGCCAGCGTCTCACCCGATGGCGGCGAGCGCGACGTGCAGGCGCTCGTCGCGCGCAACCCGATCGTCGGCGATGCCACGCCACGCCGCGCACCTGACGACGCCAGCCGGCAAGCCATCGATGCGCTCCTGCTGCAACCGCTCGACGCGCAGGCCGCCGTGCGCATCGCACTGGCCAACGGCCCGCGCATGCAGGAGGCCTTCGCGACGCTGCAACTGAGCGATGCCGACCGCGCGCAGGCCGCGTCGCTGCCCAACCCCGTGTTCGCCTTCGGCCGCCTGCGCGAAGGGCGCGAACTGGAGCTGGAACGCGCGCTGAGTTTCAACGTGTTGGGCCTGCTCACCCTGCCCTGGCAGGCCCGCTGGGCCGGCCAGCGCCATGAGGTCGCCAAGCTGCAGGCGGCGCAGAGCGTGCTGCAACTGGCAGCCGACACGCGTCGGGCCTGGGTGCGCGCGGTGGCGGCGCAGCAGGCGGTGATCTACCTGCGCGACGCCCGATCGGCGGCCGAGGCCGGTGCCGACCTGGCGCATCGCATGACGCAGGTCGGCAACTGGAGCGCACTGCAGCGCACGCGCGAGCAACTGCTCCTGGCCGACGCGTCGGCGCAGCTCGCGCGCGCCGAGCAAGCGGCGCTGGCCAGCCGCGAACAGCTGACCCGACTGATGGGCCTGACGAGCGCGCAGTCGGCATACCGTCTGCCCGACCGCCTGCCGCCCCTGCCGGTGTCGACGCCCACGCTGCCGGACGTGCAGGCCAGCGCGCTGCGCGACCGGCTCGACGTGCGCGCCGCGCAGGCAGAGGCCACGGCCACCGCCGATTCGCTCGGCCTCACGAAGGCCACGCGCTTCGTCGATGCACTGGAGATCGGCGCGGTGCGCAACACCACCTTCTCGAACGACGCCGATGGTGGCCGCAGCACGCAACGCGGCGTCGAGCTGGCGCTGCCGATCCCGCTCTTCGATTGGGGGCAGACCCGCAACGCGCGCGCCGAGGCGCTCTACGGCCAATCGGCCGTCCGCGTGCGCGCCACCGGCCTGCAGGCCGCGAGCGAGGCGCGCGAAGCCTACGGCGGATGGCGCAGCGCGTGGGACGTGGCGCACCGCTACCAGACCGAGGTGCTGCCGCTGCGCCAGAAGGTCAACGACGAGATGCTGCTGCGCTACAACGGCATGCTCGCGAGCGTGTGGGAACTGCTCGCCGAAACGCGCGCCAGCATGCTTGCGGTGAACGCGGCCATGGACGCGCAGCGTGACTTCTGGCTCGCCGACACCGAGCTGCAACTCGCGCTCACCGGCAGTTCGCCCGCGGGCCTGAGCGCCTTGCAGACCTCCGGCGACAGCGCCGCCGCCCCCACCGCAGGAGCCCACTGATGGACCGCCGCCACTTCTTCACCGGCGCGGCCACCGCCGTGGCCGCCGCCAGCGTCAGCCGCGTCGCGCTTGCTGCGCTGCCCGACGCGCACACGCAGTCGTCCACCGCCACCGCCGCGCCGCTGCTGCCGCCCGATGGCCGGCCCTACAACCCGGTCGTCACGCTCAACGGCTGGACGCTGCCGTGGCGCATGAACGGCAACGTCAAGGAATTCCACCTGGTCGCCGAGCCGGTCGTGCGCGAGATGGCGCCCGGCTTCAAGGTCAACATGTGGGGCTACAACGGCCAGTCGCCCGGCCCGACCATCGAGGTGGTCGAGGGCGACCGCGTGCGCATCTTCGTGACCAACCGCCTGCCCGAGCACACGACAGTGCACTGGCACGGCCAACGCCTGCCCAACGGCATGGACGGCGTCGGCGGCATCACGCAGCCGCACATTCCGCCGGGCAAGACGTTCGTCTATGAGTTCGTCGCGCGCCGGCCGGGCACCTTCATGTACCACCCGCACGCGGACGAGATGACGCAGATGGCGATGGGCATGATGGGCTTCTGGGTGACGCACCCGAAGGCCCGGCATCCGCTGATCGCCGAGGTACAGCGCGACTTCTGCTTCCTGCTGGGCAGCTTCGACGTCGAGCCCGGCAGCGCGACGCCCAAGGTCAACACCATGACCGACTTCAACACCTGGGCCTTCAACAGCCGCGTGTTCCCCGGTATCGACACGCTCAACGTGCGCCGCGGCGACCGCGTGCGCATCCGCGTGGGCAACCTCACCATGACGAACCACCCGATCCACATCCACGGCCACGAGTTCGAAGTGACCGGCACCGACGGCGGGCCGGTACCGAAGACGGCACGCTGGCCCGAAGTGACGACCGACGTCGCGGTCGGCCAGATGCGCCAGGTCGAGTTCGTCGCCGACGAGGAAGGCGACTGGGCGTTGCATTGCCACAAGAGCCACCACACGATGGGACCGATGGGGCACGAGGTGCCCACCATGATCGGCGTCGACCACCGCGGCATCGCCGAGAAGATCCAGAAGCTGGTGCCCGACTACATGGTGATGGGCGACAAGGGCATGGCCGACATGGGCGCGATGGAGATGCCGCTGCCCGATAACACGATGCCGATGATGACCGGCAGCGGCCCCTTCGGCCCCGCCGAGATGGGCGGCATGTTCACGCTGCTGAAGGTGCGGCGCGACCAGCGGCCCGGCGACTACCGTGACCCCGGCTGGTTCAAGCACCCGGCCGGCACAGTCGCGCGCGAGGTGCCCGGCGGCAGCGCGCCGCCCGCACCGTCACCGGCTGTGCCGCGCGCCACGGGTGCCCCCGACGCCAGCGTGCGCAAACCTTCCGGCCATGGCGGCCACGCGCATTGAACCCCTCCCTCACTTCTTCTCGAAAGATCCCCCATGAAACTCTTCCGAACCCTCATCGCCAGTGCCCTGCTCGCAGCGCCGGCCTTCGTCCTGGCACATGAAGCGCACACGCCCCGTGCCACGCAGGCCGCGCTGCCGCCCGAACAGCAGGCCTGGGGCATCGCCGGCGAAGCCCGGGCCGTGCGACGCACCATCGACATCGCCATGACCGACGACATGCGCTTCACACCGTCGGTGATCGAGGTGCGCGAAGGCGACACCGTTCGCCTGCGCCTGCGCAACCGCGGCAAGGAGCTGCACGAGCTGGTGCTCGGCACCCGCGCGACCATCGACGAACATGCCGAACAGATGAAGAAGCACCCCACCATGGAGCACGACGACCCGTGGATGGCGCATGTGAAAGCCGGCCGCACCGGCGAGCTGGTGTGGCACTTCAACCGCCCCGGCGACTTCGACTTCGCCTGCCTGGTCGGCGACCACTACGAACTCGGCATGGCCGGGCGCGTGCGTGTGCTGCCCGCCCGATGAACCCGCTGAACAACATGGAGTCCCTCATGAAAAGACGCACGCTTCTGCGCCACACGCCCTTCGCACTGCTCGCCGTCGGCACCCTGCTGTCGCCGGGCGCCTATGCGGCCGCACCGATGGTCGACATCTGGAAAGACCCCAACTGCGGCTGCTGCCTCGACTGGGTCAAGCACCTCAATGCCAACGGCTTCGCCACGCGCGTGCACGACGAAGGCAATGCCGCGGCGCGCCAACGTCTGGGCATCCCCGCACAGTTCGGCTCCTGCCATACCGGGCAGGTCGACGGCTACGCCATCGAGGGACACGTGCCTGCAGCCGACCTGCGACGACTGCTCAAGGAACGACCCCGTGCCGTGGGCCTCGCCGTTCCCGGCATGCCGATCGGCTCGCCGGGCATGGACGGCGCGGTATACGGCGACAAGCGCGACCCCTACGACGTGCTGCTGGTGCTGGCCGGTGGCGGCTCGCGCGTCTTCAGCAGCCACCGTTGAACCCACCGACGAAGGGACCCTTCATGACGCGACGATTCATCACGCCCCTGACCCTCGGCCTGGCCACCCTGTCCCTCGCCGCCTTCGCCCAGGCGCCGCTGCCCCTGGTCGACGGCGAGGTGCGCAAGGTCGACACCGAACAGCAGAAGATCACGCTGCGCCACGCCGAGATTCCCAATATCGACATGAGCCCGATGACGATGGTGTTCCGCGTGAAGGAGCCCGCCCTGCTCACGCAGGTTCAGGCAGGCGACAAGGTACGGTTCACCGCCGACAAGGTCGACGGCGCGCTCACGGTGATGACGATCGAGCCGGCGAACTGAGCCTCAAGCCGCGGCGCGCCTGCGGCTGAAGCGCTGCGGGTCGAAGGGCGCAAGCGACGTCTCCGGCGTCCGGCCGGCGAGTAGCTGCGCCGCCAGTCGGCCAGTGCGGGCCGAACCGCCCAGCCCGACATGGCCGTGGCCGAAGGCCAGCACCACGTCGGGCGTCGCAGCCGCAGGCCCGATGCAGGGCAGCCCATCGGGCATGCTCGGCCGGTGGCCCAGCCAGTGGCGCACGCCGGCTGCCTGTGCATCGAGCGGCAAGGCAGGAAACATCGAGCGCAGGTGGCTGTACAGGATGTCGGCACGGCGCCAGTCGGGTGCCGCATCGAGCCCACCGATCTCCACCTGGCCCGCAGCGCGCAGGCCGCCGTCCATGCTGTGCGCGATCAGCTTTCCGTCGGCCGCCATCATCGGCGTGCGCGGACCACCCCCGGGGGCGTCGACCATCACGTGGTAGCCGCGCTCTGACTCCAGCGGCACCGGCGAGCCCGCCGCACGCGCAAGCCCGGCCGAGTGCGCGCCAGCACAGATGGCCGCCGCGTCGCAGGCGATCTCGCCATGGTCGGTCAGCACGCCCCGCAGCCGGCCACCCTCGATGCGGAAACCCGTGGCACGCGCCACCACGCGCTGCGCGCCCAGCCGCTCGGCATGGCGCGCGAGTGCCGCCACATAGGCGCCCGGATCCCGGCAGTGCCCGGCCTCCGCCACGAAGATGCCGAGCGTGTAGCGGTCGTCGAGGTCGGGCTCGTGCGCGCGCAGTTGCGCCGCATCCCACTGGGCCCAGCGCACCCCTGTGCGCTCTCGCACGCGCCACGCCAACGCATCGCCCATGAACTCGGCCTGCGAGCGATAGACGTGCAGCAGTCCGCGGTGTTCGATCAGCCGCGGCACGCCGGCCTCGCTCGCCAGTTGCTGGTGCAGCTGCGGCGCATCGACGAGCAAGGTGCGCAACGCATCGGCGGTGCGCTGCACCCTTGCTTCGGTCCAGCCCGACAGCAGATAGCGCAGCAGCCATGGCGCAGCGCGCGGCAGGTGGCGCCAGCGCACCGCCAGCGGACCGAGCGGGTCGGCCAGCCAGCCCGGCACCTTGCGCCAGGCGCCCGGCAAGGCCGGCGGCACGACCGAATGGGACGACAGCCAGCCGGCATTGCCATAGCTGGTGGCGTGCTCGGCACCGGGCTCGCCTGGCTCGATCACGGTGACGCGCAGCCCCGAGCGCAAGGCTTCGATGGCTGTTGCGCTGCCGACCGCGCCGGCGCCGATGACGACGACATGGCGCCCGACTTCCGTGGATCGAAGGCTCTCTGGATGTTCACGTACCTTCATCACGCCGATCGTACGTGGCGCGGCCCCATTGGCCCGACGTTCGCCCGACAGTGGCGATCACGGCGATGATTGACCTTGCAGCGCCGCCGCGACCGACACTGCCAGCGGCGTCGTGGCGCGTCCGATCAGCGACGACAGGGCGCGACTGTCGTCGAACAGTGCGCCCTTCGACACCTCGACGTCGATCGCCGCCAGCGCCTCCGGCCACGGTGCCGGGACGCCAGCGCCGGCGAGCGCAGCGGTGAAGTCGGCCGGCGGCAGGTTCTTGTAGGGAATGTCCTTGCCCGTCTGGCGCGTGATTTCCGCCGCGAGTTCGGCCAGGGTATAGGCCGAGTCGCCTGCGAGTTCGTACGTCTTCCCCTCGTGGCCCGGCGTGCTCAGTACCGCCACCGCAGCGTCGGCGTAGTCGGCACGCGCGGCCGAAGCGATGCGGCCGTCGCCGGCACTGCCGATGAACGCGCCATGGGCGACGGCGGAGCCGACCGAGGCCGTGTAGTTCTCGGTGTACCAGCCGTTGCGCAGCAACGTGACATGCAGGCCCGAGGCGCGCAGCAGCGCCTCCGTCTCGACGTGCTCGGGCGCCAGGCTCAAGGTCGAGCGGTCGGCGTGGAGCAGGCTGGTGTAGACCACGCGCGTGACGCCCGCTGCCTTGGCCGCATCGATCACATGACGGTGCTGCGCCACGCGCTGACCGACTTCGCTGGAGGAAATGAGCAGCAGCGTCTCCACCCCGGCCAACGCCCGGCTCAGTGTTTCCGGGCGGCTGTAATCGGCCTCGCGGGCTTCGACACCCAGGTCGGCAGCCTTCGAAGGGCTGCGAACCAGCGCGACGATGTCGGCCGCCGGCAGCTTGGCGCGAAGTCCTTCGATGACGAGGCGACCGAGTTGGCCGGTGGCGCCGGTGACTGCAACTTTCATGAGATGTCCTGTGAAGTGATGAAAGCAGGCACTGTAGGATCTACACAAACTTTTTGTAAGTACGCACATGAAAGTAAGTACCCTCCCCACGCCGCCGCAGCCCGTGCCGCAGCAGCCCGCTCCACGGCCCCCCGCCCAGGACACGTCGGCGCTGCGGGGCGCCATGCGTCGCGGCGAGTTGCTGGTCGCAACCTGTCCCTCGCGCCAGGTGCTCCAGCACCTCACGAGCCGGTGGGGCGTGCTGGTCCTGCTGGTGCTGGAGACACGCATGCACCGCTTCAGCGAGCTGCGCCGGGCGATCGGCGGCGTCAGCGAACGCATGCTGGCCCAGACGCTGCAGGCGCTCGAGGGCGACGGCCTGGTCGACCGCGTGGCCTTCGACGTCGTGCCGCCCCACGTGGAGTACAGCCTCACGCCGCTCGGCCTGGAGGCTGCGGAAAAGGTCCGGGGTCTGGCCGATTGGATCGAGACCAGCCTGCCCCGGATTCTTCGGGCCCAGGACGGCCGTCGGCCCTAGTTCGACGCCCGGTACATCGGCGGCGCGATCCCGGGCCGGCAGGCCACCGCCGTATCATGCCGGCCGATGTCACACACCCCTTCCAACGCCCCGCCGCAGGCCAGCGCGATCACCGATGTCGCCGGCATCGAGGTCGGCCACTTCAGCGACAGCCGCCGGCCCACCGGCTGCACCGTGATCCTCACACGCGAGGGCGCCGTCGGCGGCGTCGACGTGCGCGGCGCTGCGCCCGGCACGCGCGAAACCGACCTGCTCGCGCCCGGCAACCTGGTGCAGCAGGTCCACGGCATCCTGCTGGCCGGCGGCAGCGCCTGGGGCCTGGCGGCCGCCGACGGTGCGATGCGCTGGCTGGAAGAACGCGGCGTTGGCCTGGACGTGCGCTTCGGCACGTTGCCGATCGTGCCGGCCGCGGTGCTGTTCGACCTGCCGATGGGCGACGCGCGCATCCGGCCCGACGCCGCCGCGGGCTATGCCGCCTGCGAGGCCGCGTCGACGCAGCCGCCGGCCGAGGGCAACGTCGGCGCCGGCAGCGGCGCACTGGTCGGCAAGCTGTTCGGTGTCGAACGGGCGATGAAGGGCGGCATCGGCACCGCGTCGATCACCGTCGGCGGCGTCACCGTGGGCGCGCTGATCGCCTGCAATGCGCTGGGCGACGTGATCGACCCCGATACCGCGCAGGTGGTGGCCGGAGCGCGCACCGCCGACGGCGCTGCGCTGCTCGACACCCGCCGTGCGCTGATGCGAGGCGAGCTGCCCAAGCCGTTGCTGGCCGGCACCAACACCACCATCGGCGTGGTCGCCACCGATGCGGTGCTGACCAAGGTGCAGGCCAACCGCCTGGCGATGGTGGCGCACGACGGGCTGGCGCGCAGCATCAACCCGGTCCACACCATGAGCGACGGCGACACGCTGTTCGCGCTGGCCACCGGCCGCGTGCCGCTCGACGGCACGACGCCGGGCATGACCGTGCTCGGCGCGATGGCCGCCGAGGCCGTGGCGCGCGCCACGGTGCGCGCGGTGCGTGCGGCCATGTCTGTGACTTCAGGCGGCTTGTTTGTCCCTGCTGTCTGCGACATGGGGTAGCGGCGGCACGCCCAGCACGATGACGCGCCCCATCGCCTGGATGGTCTGCGGGCGATGCGCAATCACGATCCGGGTCATGTCGAGTTCACAGACGGCCTGGTTGACGACACCCTCCGTGGTGGCGTCCAGGTTGCTCGTTGCTTCGTCCAGGAACAACATCGCGGGTCGCTTGTACAACGCACGAGCCAGAACGACACGTTGACGCTGACCGCCGGACAGCGCATTGCCCATGTCACCTACCAGCGTGTTGTATCCCATCGGCATGCGGCAGATTTCCTCGTGAATGGCGGCGAGTTTCGCGGCCCCCTCGACCTGCTCATGATCGATTTGCGGGTCGAAAAGCGCGATGTTCTCTGCAACGGAACCGGCGAACAGCCGGTCGTCCTGCATGACAACACCGATCCGGTCGCGGTAGTGTTGGAGCCCCAGTTGCTTGAGCGGTATGCCTGCAACCAGAACCTCACCCTCTTGCGGCTCCAGTTGTCCCAGCATGATTTTGAGCAAGGTCGTCTTGCCGCATCCGGACGGCCCGACGATCGCGACGGACTCCCCCGGCAGAATTTTCAGGTTCACGCCGTCGAGCACCCAGGCCTCGCCCGGTGCATAGCGAAAGCGCACATTGCGCAATTCGATGGATCCGCTGAACGCCTCGCTGGAGCGATGCGCGGCTGCACCCATCCTCGTTTCAGGCTCGGCCAACACGATGTCGGCCAAGCGCTCGGTCTGAAGACCCAGCATCTTGAACGCGAGCGTCTGATCGACCAGGGCAGAGGCACGCGCCATAAATTGCGCCTTGTAGCCAAGGAAGGCAATCAGCATGCCGACCGACAACTGGCCACCCAGCACCAGCTTCGCGCCCAGAAACAAGATCGCCGCGTTCTCGAACGTCACCAACAAACCGTTGAGCGTGTTGAACGACAACACCTGGCGTTGCACCGACAAGCCCGCGTTGGTGCTCTCTACCGCCAGATTCATGAATCGCCGCAGGCGGTCGTCCTCGCGATTGAAGAGCTTGAGCACCTGCATCCCGCGGATGCTCTCCATGAAGTAGCTCTGCTGCCGTGCCGCACGAACGATCTGCTCGCCACTGGCACTGCGCAACGCGCCATAACGAATCACGCGCACCAACGCGTAGAGGGTCACGGCGGAGCCCGCCACCAGTGCCAACTGCGCGCTGTACACCAGCATGACCCCCAGCGTCACCACCGCCATGATGCCGTCGATGACCGCGCCCACCATCCCGCCCGTGAGCGCCTGTTGCAAGGCGCCGATGCTTCCAAACCGGGAAATCACATCTCCCAGGTGGCGCTTTTCAAACCAGGGCATCGGCAGCCGCAGAAGATGTGCAAACGCGTTGCTCGTCCATTGCAGGTTGAGCAAAGTCGTGACCTGCATCAGCACCCAGCCGCGCGCCCAACCGGCTGCGACCTGAACCGCGCCGACGGTCACGAGCCCGATCATCAGCACCACCAGAAGATCGGCATCGTTCGACACCAGGACGTCATCAATGACCCACTGCGAGAAGAACGGCAAGACCAAACCGAACACTTCCATGGCAAAGGCCAGCGCGAAGATCTGCAGCAACGCGGAGCGCAGCCCCTGCACGCGTTTCAGCAAGGCGCCCACGCGCAGTTGCTGCCTGTCGGTTCGAGGCTTGAAAGCCAGCCCCGGTGCCAGTTCCAGCGCCACCCCGGTGAACGACCGGCCGGCCTCCGTCTTCTTCAAAACCCGCAGCCCGCGCGCCGGATCCATGATTTCAACGGTGTTGCGCCGCACTCGCCGCAAGACCACGAAATGCTTGAGATCCCAGTGCAGAACGCAAGGGAGAGCAAGTTGATCGAGCTGCGCCATGTCAAGCCGCACGGGTCGACTTTGAAAGCCCATGCTGCTGGCGATCTTCATCAACTGTGCGAGGGTCGCTCCCTTGAGAGAAACCGCATAGCGAGCGCGCAGGCTTGCCAAGTCGGTGTTGTATCCGTGGAAGCCAGCGACCATCGCAAGGGATGCCAGCCCGCATTCCGCGGCTTCGGTCTGCAACACGAGCCGCAACTTGCGCCTAAAGCCAAACTGCAACCGCTCAAGCATCGTGGCGCGCTCGTCGAATAGGCGGCATTCAATGCGCCCACTTTCCCGACACCGAATACAACGGCTCGAACACCCATTCGAGCAGACTGCGCGTTTCGAGCAGAAGGCTGGCATCGAACCCCATGCCTGCCTGAAGCGGCTCTTCCTTGCCGTAGGCGAGCACGGTGGTTTTCGAAAGCGCCAGACTGGCGACGTAGAACAACTCTCCGGGCGCCGCGCCAGCGGGCGCCGGATAGGGCAGTTCTGCTGCCCCCAATGCGACTCGCGACAGCCTGACGACCTCCGCTCTCTGACTTCCAAATTTTTGGTAGGGAAAGGCCTGGAATTGCAGCAACGCCTGTGATCCCACCCGGACGAATCCGGCCGCCCGCGATGGCAGGTATACGTCGGCCTGCAGTTGCGCGCCTGCGGGGATCAGGCTCAGCAATGTCTGGCCTGGCACTGCCGGCCTGCCGACGTCCGTGATGATGGCAGTTACCACGCCAGGCTGTGGCGCCTTGAGCAGCAATTCCCTGCGCGCCTCGTTTTCGATCCGATCCTGTTCCAACGCTGCCAGATTGCGTTCGATCGCCGACAACTCATTGGCATGCCTGGCGGGCAGCGCTTCCTTGTCGGCCTCCGAGGACGCAAGCTCGCGCAGCAGCGTCATTCGACTGCGTTTGATCGTCTCCAAAGCGGACAAGTCGCTCATGCGCTCCTGCTCCTTCTGTTGAAGCGCCATGTCGGAGATGAAACGCTCGGCGTGCAGCTTTCGCTGGTTGCCGAGGATTTGATCTGTCAGACGAATGCGCTCCTCCTGCAGCCGGAACGCAGCGTCGATCTGCGACAGTTCCACCCGCAGATTGGCAATGCGTACGGCGAGTGCCTTCAGCTGCCCGTCGAACAGTTCGTTGACCTTCGATTGCTCCTGGCGCAGCGCCGCATGCCGCAAGCGGATCTGCTTTTGCACCTCGGCAGAAGCATCGCCGCCCGCCGTCGCACGCTCCGAGTTCAGGATCGCCAGCGTGTCGCCCGCTACAACGTGCTGGCCTTCGACCACAAGCATTCGCGCGACCACTCCCGGCTGAGATGGCCCGATCTTCACCACACCCAGATCCGGCACAACATAGCCGCTGGCCCGGATCTTTTTGGTGTACTCGCCCCACACGGCAAAGGCGATCAGTGCCGCGGATGCCAAGAGAAAGCCGGTCGCCAGCATCACGAACGAAAAGCTGCGGGTCAGCGCGACATCGCCAAGCCACGCATCCTTGCGTGCCGTGAAAACCTCGGGCCGAAAGAACGCGCCATCTTGATGACCTTTTGAGGTCTGGACTTGATCCAAAGACATGTGATCAGGATCGCGCTACGGCGGCGCAGGCTGGTCACTGCCTGCTGCGGCGTTTGCCGTTGAAGCCGAAATGTCGTGACCGCCGGCCGGTTCACTGATGGCCTGCCCGTGCAAGCTTTCCAAGCCGGGCGGCTCCTGGCTCCTCGGAAAAATGAACCATTGCGCATCGGTCGCGCCACGATTCAGCGCCCACTGGTTGAACGCGCCAACGACGACGATGGAAAGCGAGATCGCCACGAGGAAGCAAGCTGCACCGCCGGCCACATAGAGAAGGACATGCAGGGAGTCAAGGCCGGGCGCGATGCTCCTGGCCGCAATGAGCACCAATGCAGATAACAAGAGCAAGGCGAGAAGAATCTTCCCCGTCACGATCCAGTCAATTTTCAATGACGCGAAGTACGTCTTCATTAAAATCTTCAGGTTACTCGGTCAATATTCCCATTTCAAATGGGTCCGCATTAAACATGTAACTGCATTTACTGGTGTCGAGCCCCTGCGAACCATCGCAATACAGCGTAGTTTTTCTTGCTCCAAACCAACCAGGTCCGATGGAAAAAACCACTCCGGAAGCTTCTCCCCAAGAGATAGCTATTTTTTCCAACACTTCAGGGGTTATTTTTCCGCCCGTCAGTTCGCGGATCAAAGCCACTGTGATATCGTTTTTATTAGATGGCCGCGCCACGCCATTCTCTATCACCCTGGCAACATGTAAGACGATCATGTTATTAACACCTTCCGTTGCCGACCGTCGAGACCCAGCCAGGAACGCGAGCGCGCAAGCAGAAAAGCATTTTCCCTTTACGATCGTTCGCAATTTTCGTCGCTTTATCAGCTCAATGTACGCCCGCGCAGCCTCCATCGTTCCGCCCAGCGAGTCCTGGAAAACAATGGCATTCAATCCGTCGACGTCCAACTCTTTCGCATCAGATGTTAAAATTGGACCTTTAGCGTATGCATTTCCGCCCTCTCTTCTCAATTCGCCCGAATGAACGAGTAGACTCACAAGACAAATGAGGGTGAAGAATAATTTTTTGCTTTTCCATTTTTGGAACTGCACCCCCTTGAGAGTCGATTTCAGTGCAACGCAGAAAGATCGGCGTAGGGCCGAATTGGGTCGACTTTCAAGGGAGGTTGGTTTCATTTTTTTAGATGCTCATGGCCCCTCACTCCCTGGGTTTCCAATAGGCCCACTGGGCGCTGCGTTGGCAAAAAAGTTTGCGATTGTCCCGACGAACAAAGCTGCAGCGAATACCGGATTGTTTAGCGCCAGATCAATATTCTGGACCATCTGTGCCGCTTCAGCATCCCCTATGGTTTGAGAGCTGGCGGTAACAGTGGTCTCTGGCAGCGACCCAACAGACTCCCCGCTGCTCGCATCACCCTGAGCAGCGCAATTGCCATCTGCGCCACTATCACTGGGCGAGCATCCGGCGCCGCCATCGTCGCCGCCACTAACGAGAAGAATTTCCTCGTTCGTCAACAAGGTTATTTCGCCAGACCATTCTCCAAATCCATCAACGCATTTTTGTCGAAACATCACACGCTCCCTTTTTTGGCCGAAGCCAAATTCACCAAGTCGGACATCGGCTTGGCCTCTCCGCCAAGCTGGCGGAGAACCTGTCGGCTGAATGGGTCTTTCGCGCAGTGCAGCCGTATGCCGCGATATTGATAGCGCCTCAAACACCCGGCAATAGGCCCGATCGGGTGTATTGCCAGAGTTCAGCGAGCGTGGTAGCGCGGCTCGTTTATGGCAGCCGCGCCTGGACGACCTGCGCCCGCGAAATCAGGTCGACGAGCTCGGTGCGGTTCTTGACTTTCAGGCGGCGAATCAGGTTGGCGAGCCGATGCTTCACCGTCTCGTCGCTCTTGCCGAGTTGCCTGCCGATTTCCTTGTTGGTCTTGCCCTGGCGAAGCAGCGCAACGATGGCTTCTTCGACCGGCGCGAGCCTGATGGCGGGGCTCGCCTCATGCGGCGTGTTGCCGAAGTCGGTTTGACGCATGGCCTTGAACGCTGCATGCAGTTGCGGCATCACAATTTCTTGCAGCACTGCGGCGGAGTACTCGGCTTCCGGCGCCACGTTGTAGAAGCCGGCGGCGGTCAGCAACACGTCGTCGCCGGCACCGTCGCTGCATGCCATTGCCAGGATGTTGCGCCACCCAAAGCTCCTGAGCTCGGCCAGCCATGCTGGATCGATGGTGCTGGCGTGTCTTTCTGCATCGAAGAATTCGGGCCCACCGCTGCGCATCAAGCGTGAAAGGATGGGGCTGCGGACGTTGAGGCCTCCGCAACTGATCCGCTTCAGATAGTCCGTCTGCAAGCCGACGCTGCGCCGTTCTATGGCGGTGTATCCGCCCGAATGGGGGATGTACTGGCCACACAGAAGGGCCTGGTGCGGAAGCGCAGCCGCGAGCGGACCGCCGAGCCAATTGTCGAACGTTGCAACATCGCGCACCGCGTGCACGCTGTCGCCCAGCGCCTTGTTCAAAGCCGCTCGCTTCATCCCTGTTCACTCCCCTGAGCCACTTAGTACAGGGCTGCAGCGCTCTGCCGTGTCTCTGCAGCAAAGCATATCAGCGGCTCGCACAGCCTATATTTGGCCTCCTTCGTCGCCCCCGCAACCCATCGCAAGCCCATGCCCAGATTCCTCAAGCTGATCCTGCTGTCCATCCGCGACTTCATCGTCTCCGCCGGGCCGGTGGTTTTTTTGGTCGTGGGCCTGCTGGTCGCTGCCTACTGGTGGCTGCAGCCGCAGCCCCCCAGGCGCGTGACGCTCGCCACCGGCCCGGCCGGCAGCGCCTATGCCGAATTCGGTCAGCGCTACGCGCGTGCCCTGGCTACCAACGGCATCGAGGTCGTGCTCAAGCCCAGTGAAGGTTCGTCGGACAACCTGCAGATGCTGCGCAACGGCACGGCCGACGTGGCCTTCGTGCGGGGCGGCAGTGCCGACGTGGTGGCCGACGAGGAAGCCGGCCTGACCTCGCTGGGCAGCCTGTTCTACGAGCCGCTGTGGATCTTCTACCGCAGCGATGCGGTGCGCACGGTGAACCGCAAGACGGGCACGCTCGAATCGATCGCACAGCTCAAGGGCCTGCGGGTGAACATCGACAAGCCGGGCAGCGGCGTGCCAGAGATCATGGAGCGCATGCTGCGCGCCAACCACCTCGACGCGAGCGCGCTGCAGTTGGCGAACCTGGAGCAGACGCCGGCGACCGAGGCCCTGCAGGCCGGGCTGCTCGACGTGATCGTGCTGGCGTCGGCGCCGCAGTCGCCGCAGGTGCAGCAGCTGCTGCGCGCGCCGGGCATCGCGTTGATGGACCTGACGCAGAGCGACGCCTATTCGCGCCGCTTCGCCTTCCTGTCGGCCGTGTCGCTGCCGCGCGGCGTGGTCGACCTGGCGCGCGACGTGCCGACGCGCGACGTGTCGATGCTGGCCGCCACCACCTCCTTGCTGGCGCGCGAGCAGACGCACCCCGCCCTGCGGCAGCTCTTCGCGCAAAGTGCGCAGACGCTGCACGGGGAGGCCGGCTGGTTCAACCGCGCCCGCGACTTCCCCAACACCCGCACCAGCGAATTGCCCGTGAGCCCCGAGGGCGACCGCGCCATCAACGGCACGCCGCCCTTCTGGCAACGCTACCTGCCCTTCTGGGCCAGCAACCTGATCGAGCGCATGTGGCTGGTGCTGGGCGGGTTGGTGGTGTTGATGCTGCCGCTGAGCCGCGTGGTGCCGCCGCTCTACCAGTTCCGGGTGCGCTCGCGCGTGTTCCGCTGGTACGGGCAGTTGCGCGACATCGAAACGCAACTGGAGTCCGCCGAAGGCGATCGCGAAGCACTGCTGACGAAGCTCGACGAACTCGACCGTAGCGTCAACAAAGTGGCCGTGCCACTGTCCTATGCCGACGAGCTCTACGCGCTGCGCAACAACATCGCCGCGGTGCGCCAGCGCGCGCTGGCAACCGTCGGTACGCGCCTCATCGCAGCGGCCTGAGCGTTTCGGGCCGACGTCAGAACTTGATCTTGACACCGGCCTTCACGCCGGCGCTTTCCTTGCGGCCATCCGACGACACGCCGGCCGAGAAGGAGGTGTCGCCGCCGGTGCTGGCGCCGACGGAATACGTGGGCCGATCGCCGGCGGTGTTCATGCCGCCGTACGTGGTGCTGCCGTCGGGGCGCTGCACGCCCACGGTGGCACCGTGGGTGACGACCGTGCTGCCGGTAGGCGCGACGTCGGGAGCGACGTAGATGATTCGCTTGTCGTCGCTGTCGACGGGTACCTTGATCTCTTCCGCCCGCGCCAGGGAGACGACGGCGAGAAAGCTCAACACGAGAGCGCTTGCGGTTTTCATGCGGGCCAGTTTCTCACGGATGAGTGCTGGCACCTCGTGAACGCCCTTCGCAGCTGCGGGTTCTGGACTCGCTGCCGGGGCAGTTTCGGCTTGGCGCCGTCCCTGTCAGTCGACCTTGATGTTGCTGGCCTTGATCAGTCGGCCCCATCGTTCGCGTTCGCCGTTGACGTAACGCGCCATCGCAGCCGGGCTGCCCGGCAGGCCTTCTACGCCGAGGGCCAGGAAGCGTGCCTTGACCGTGGTCGATTCCAGCGCGTCGACCAGCGCCTTGTTGAGGCGGACCACGGTATCGGGTGGCGTGCCGGTCGGCACCGACAGGCCCTGCCACGCATAGGCCTCGAAATCGGTCAGGCCCTGCTCGGCCAGGGTCGGCACGTCGGGCAGCGTGGCAATGCGCCTGGCGCTCGCAACACCGATGGCCTTGACCTTGCCCGCCAGCACGAACTGGTTGCCGCTGGCCGTGTCGACCAGCATGAATGGCACCGAACCACCCAGGATGTCCTGCATGGCCGGTGCGGCGCCGCGGTAGGCGACATGCGTCATGGCCAGGCCGGTTCGCTCCCGCAGCAGTTCTCCTGCCAGGTGGTGCGGGCTGCCGACGCCTGCCGACGCATAGTTCACGCCACCGGGCCGCGCCTTCGCCCAGGCCAGGAACTCCTTCCAGTTCGTCGCCGGCACCTGCGGCCCGACCACCAGCACCAGCGGAAAGCGCGCCAGCATGCCCACCGGCGTCAGATCCTTCTCGGCGCTGTAGCTGAGCTTGGAAAAAAGGAACGGGTTGGCTGCCAGGGTGGCGAAATCTGCCGTGAGCATGATGTTCCCGTAGTCCTTGGAACGCGCCGCGTAATCGGCCGCGATGTTGGTCGCGGCGCCGGGCTTGTTGGTGACGACGATTGGCCGGCCCAGGTTCTTGGACATCGTCTCGGCCGTGATGCGCGCGACCGAATCGGAACCGCCGCCGGCCGCATAGCCGACCACCCATTCGATGGGCTTGTCCTGTGCATGGGCGAGAAGGCTGGCAGCGGCCAGTGCAATACCGGCGATTCCGGTGAGGCAAGCGCGAATCATGGATATGTCTCCGTGGTTTGTTGTACGAGCAAAGAGGAAAAGGCGTCGGCCGCTCA
Organism: Variovorax sucrosi; assembly: GCF_051216635.1. Classification (NCBI taxonomy): domain Bacteria; kingdom Pseudomonadati; phylum Pseudomonadota; class Betaproteobacteria; order Burkholderiales; family Comamonadaceae; genus Variovorax; species Variovorax sucrosi. The sequence goes on from NZ_JBPJZU010000007.1 coordinate 95,874, forward strand.
GCGGTGCTTGGCGGCGTCGAAGGCTTGGCGCAGCACCTCGAGCGACCCGATGTGGTTGGCCAGCACCAGAATCAGCCGCGCATTGAAGGCATGGCTTTCTTCGGTGGACAGGCCCTGGTGCGCTTCGATCAGCGCCTCGTAAAAATCGTCGGGTGCCACCAGGTTGGGCGTCGTGACCAGCGATGTATGGGGTGGATGTGTCATGGCAATCGGCTCCTCAGGCGTGGCCCAGTGCGCGATCCAGCGCGCTGCGGATGTCGGCGGCTTGCGGCTGTCGCCAGCGGGCGCAGACGTGCTGGTCGGGTCGCAGCAGGTAGGTGGTGCCTTCGCGCGCGTCGTAGCGGTCGCGTACCGGCGCATGCGCGTCGTCGAGCGGCACGCGGACCAGAGCGACCGCCACGCCGGAGTCGAGCGTCGCCTGCGCCAGGGCGCGCGCTGCGCGATCCGACGCCTCGCCTGCACCGAACACCAACGCGGTGAAACCATCCCTCGCCGTCTGCTGCAGCAGCCAGCCTGCCATGCCTTCGGCCGACACGAGCGGCGCGTCGGCGGCCACGGCGCCGGGCACCATCCGGCCCTGGAAGTCGTCGCTGTCGGCCGTGTTCAGCACCGAACCGTGCAGCGTGGCCGGCACGGATAACCGCCCGCTGTTGACCAGCGTCCGCGCAAAGGCGTGGCGTTTGGCGAGTTGCAGAACGGCGTCCCGGAACAGACGGCTGACCTCGCTCTTGGGCGTGATGAAGTCGGTGGCGCGGGTCGAGTTCAGGATGTTCTCGTCGGCCGCGTATTCACGTTCCTGCCCGTAGCTGTCGAGCAGCGCGTCGGCCGCGCGGCCCTGAACCACGGCAGCGAGCTTCCAGGCCAGGTTCTCCGCGTCCTGCACGCCCGAATTGGCGCCGCGCGCACCGAAGGGGGACACGCCATGTGCTGCGTCGCCGGCAAAGAAGACGCGGCCTTGCCGGAAGGCGTCCATGCGCAGGCAGGAGAAGGTGTAGACGCTCGCCCATTCAAGCTCGAACTGCGCGTCGTCGCCCAGCAGGGCCTTGACGCGCGGAATGATCTTCTCCGGCTTCTTTTCTTCTTCAGGGTCGGCGTCCCAGCCGAGCTGAAAGTCGATACGCCACACGTTGTCCGGCTGCATATGTAGCAGCACGCTCTGGTTGCGGTGGAACTCGGGGTCGAACCAGAACCAGCGCTCGGCCGGACGGTCGAGCTTCATCTTCACATCGGCAATCAGGAAGCGGTCCTTGAACTGCCGGCCCTTGCTTTCCTGGCCCAGCAGGCGCCGCAGGCTCGAGCGGCCGCCGTCGCAGGCCGCCACGTAGTCCGCCTGCAATTGGTAGGGCCCATCGGGCGTGTCCACGGTCAGCGTCACATGATCGGCATGCTGGACGATGCCCGAGACGCTGTTCTTCCAGCGCACGTCGATCAATGGCAGTTCGGCCGCGCGTTCCGCGAGAAAGCCTTCGACGTAGTACTGCTGCAGGTTGATGAAGGCCGGGCGCGCGTGGCCGGCTTCAGGCAACAGGTCGAAGCTGTAGATCTGCTCGTTCCGGAAGAAGACGCGGCCCACGTTCCACGACACGCCCTTGTCCACCATGCGCTCGCCGCAGCCCAGCCGGTCGAAGATCTCCAGCGTGCGCTTGGCAAAGCAGATCGCGCGCGATCCGGACGACAGGGCGTTGTCGTTGTCCAGCAGCACGACGGGCACTTCGCGCTGCGCGAGGTCGATGGCCAATGCCAGCCCCACGGGCCCTGCGCCCACCACGACCACCGGGCGTCTGTCAGGCGCAGCGCCATCCTGGTCCGCATGGCGGACATAGTCGAACACCAGCTTCTGGTAGTCGACCGCCCGCCCCTTGCCGGCGGCAAGTTCGTTCAACTGCATTTCTTGTCTCCAGTGGCGCGGCTTCGGCGCCTGGCTTGTGCGTCGGCTTTCTTTCGAGGCTCGAATCACTGACCTTCGAGCGTCTTCCACATCTCCACGTCGCGCTCGGCCGTCCAGATGCGCGGATCGGGGTACTGCGTCACTTCGTCGTAGCAACGCGTCACGTCGAACGGCATGCAGTGGTCGAAGATCACCCAATGCCCGTACCGCGGCCGCAGCGCGGCGACCGTGTTCTGGTAGACCGCATGCAGGTCCTTGCCGGCGGCGACGCCCTTCTGCACGTTCGCATAGACGTCCGCGATGAAGCTGCGCGTTTCACCCACGCCCTGGGCCACCTGCTCGGGTGTCGTCAATGCGGCACCGCGCCCCGGTACCACCACCTTGGGCTGCAGCGCCAGGAGGTTGTCGAGCGTCTGTGGCCAGTCCTTGAAGTACGCGTCTCCGGCGTAAGGCGTCGCGCCGAACTCGACCAGATCGCCCGACAGCAGCGCCTGTTCTCCCGGCAGCCAGACCACCGTGTCGCCCTTGGTGTGTCCGCGTCCGAGCTGCAGTAACTGCACTTCGAGCTTGCCCAGCCACAGGGTCATCTTGCCGGTGAAGGTCATGGTGGGCCAGGTCAGGCCCGCAGGCACCGACTCGACGTTCTGGAACAGGCGCGGGAAACGCCCGATCTCGCTGGCCTTGTCGTACTCGCCGCGCTCGACGATCAGGTCGCGCGTGTCCTGGCTGGCCAGGATGTGCTCGGCACCGTAGGCACTGGCGCCCAGCACGCGCACTGCGTGGTAGTGGGTCAGCACCACGTACTTGATCGGCTTGTCGGTCACCTCGCGGATGCGGCGGATGACGTCGGCGGCCATGACGGGCGTGGCTTGCGTATCCGCCACCAGCACCGCGTCGTCGCCGATGACGATGCCGGTGTTGGGATCGCCTTCGGCCGTGTAGGCCCAGGCGTGCTCGGAGATCTGGCTGAAGGTGACCTTCTTTTCATCGAGGTCGGCTTGGCTGGCGAATTTCTTGGTGGTGGCGGTGGTCATGGTCGGTTCTGCAACGATCGTGAATTTGTTAGTGGCAAATCTGTTTGCAGTATGCATTCATAATTTGCTCACCGCAAACTCATTTGCAGGAGACAAACCCGGTACTTTCCCTGAGGACCTTGAGCGCCGCGGCGTCGTCATGCCCTACTTCAGAGGTTTGGGAATGACAAAGCGCTTTGCTCAAGACGAACTAAACTCGGGAGCGCCCTCGGGCCACCCCCATAAAGCCAGCCATTCGGGAGTTCAGTGAAGGAAGAGAAAGAGCAGCGTGCCGTCCAATCCATCGAGGTGGGCGGCCGCCTGCTGCTGGCGCTGGCGAACAGCCCTACCCCGCTCACGCTGCGGGACCTGTCGAGCCTTTCATCGCTGCCCGCGGCACGCGCGCATCCCTACCTGGTGAGCTTCGGCAAACTGGGATTGATCGAACAGGAAGCCGACACCGGCCGCTACGCGCTCGGGCCGGCGGCGCTGCAGTTGGGCCTGACCTGCCTGCATCAGCTCGATCCGGTGAAAGCCGCATGGCCGGTGGCGCAGCAGTTGGCGACCTCCACGGGGCACGCGGTGGCGTTGGCGGTCTGGGGCAATTTCGGCCCGACCATCATCCGGATGATCGAGGCGGTGGAACCGCTGCACGTCGCCATGCGAGCCGGAACGGTGATGTCGCTGTTCGGCACCGCCACGGGCCGCGCGTTCGCAGGTGCCCTGCCTGCAGAGCGCATCGAGAAGGCAATGACCGTGGCGCTGGGCGACGTCCATGGACGCCCCGCCGCGCTGCTTCAGCACCAGACGGAAACGCTGGCGGAGGCCGTGGCCGAACTGCGCAACCACAACGTCACGCGCGCCAAGGGCAAGCCGATTCCGGGGGTGAACGCTTTCAGTGCGCCGGCATTCAACCATGAAGGCGACGCCGTGATCGTCATCACTGCGCTGGGCCACCAGGACCGCTTTGAAGCCCAGTGGACCTCCAGCATTGCGCTGGCGGTGCGCGACGCGGCGAGAGACATCTCGACACGCCTGGGCTGGCGCAGCGCCTGACAGGACACGCGCCGCCGCCTCACCTGCGGGTGAGCGTTACTTCAACGCCTTGTAGCGCATGCGCTTGGGCTTGGCGCCTTCTTCGCCCAGGCGCTTCTTCTTGTCGGCTTCGTACTCCTGGTAGTTGCCGTTGAAGAAGGTCCACTGGCTGTCGCCTTCGGCCGCGAGGATGTGCGTGGCGATGCGGTCGAGGAACCAGCGGTCATGGCTGATGACCATCACAGTGCCGGCGAATTCGAGCAAGGCGTCTTCCAGCGCACGCAGGGTTTCCACGTCCAGGTCGTTCGACGGTTCGTCGAGCATCAACACGTTGCCGCCGGCGATCAGGGTCTTGGCCAGGTGCAGGCGACCGCGCTCGCCGCCCGACAGCGTGCCGACCTTCTTCTGCTGGTCGGCGCCGTTGAAGTTGAAGCGGCCGGCATAGGCACGGCTGGCCATCTGAAACTTGCCGACGTTGATGATGTCCAGGCCGTTGGAGATGTCTTCCCACACGGTCTTCTGGTTGGCCAGTTCATCGCGGTGCTGGTCGACGAACGCTGCGCGCACCGTGGAGCCGATGATGACTTCGCCGCTGTCGGGCTGCTCCTTCCCGGCGAGCAACTTGAAGAGCGTCGACTTGCCCGCGCCGTTCGGGCCGATGATGCCGACGATGGCGCCCGGTGGCACGGTGAAGCTCAGGTTGTCGATCAGCATGCGGTCGCCGAAGGACTTGCTGACGCCGTGGAACTCGAACACCTGCTGGCCCAGTCGCTCCGCCACAGGAATGAAGATTTCCTGCGTTTCGTTGCGCTTCTGGTATTCCATGTCGCTCAGCTCTTCGAAGCGCGCGAGACGGGACTTGCTCTTGGCCTGGCGCGCCTTGGGGTTCTGGCGCGACCATTCCAGTTCCTTCTTCAGCGCCTTGGCATGGGCTTCTTCGCCCTTTTGCTCCTGCGCCAGGCGTTCGCCCTTCTGCTCGAGCCAGGTGCTGTAGTTGCCCTTCCATGGAATACCGCGGCCGCGGTCCATTTCCAGAATCCATTCGGCCGCGTTGTCCAGGAAGTAGCGGTCATGGGTGATGGCCACCACAGTGCCTGAGAAGCGCTGCAGGAACACTTCAAGCCACTCCACCGATTCGGCATCCAGGTGGTTGGTCGGCTCATCGAGCAGCAGCATGTCGGGCTTGGACAGCAAGAGACGACACAGCGCAACGCGGCGCTTTTCGCCCCCTGACAGCAGGCCGATCTTCGCGTCCCACGGCGGGAGGCGGAGCGCATCAGCGGCGATCTCCAGCTGGTGTTCGGAATCGGTGCCGGCGGTGGCGATGACGGCTTCGAGCTGGGCCTGCTCGGCGGCCAGCGCATCGAAGTCGGCGTCTTCGGCGCCATAGGCGATGTAGACCTCTTCGAGCCGCGCCTTGGCCGCGAACACCGCGCCCATGGATTCTTCGACCGATTCGCGCACCGTGTGCTCGTTGTCGAGCTTGGGTTCCTGTTCCAGGTAGCCGATGGTCATCCCCGGCATGGGCAGCGCCTCGCCCTCGAACTCCTTGTCGACGCCGGCCATGATCTTGAGCAGCGTGGACTTGCCCGAGCCATTGAGGCCGAGCACGCCGATCTTGGCGCCGGGGAAAAACGAGAGCGAAATGTCTTTCAAGAGCTGCCGCTTGGGCGGCACGGTCTTGCTGACGCGGTTCATCGAATAGACGTATTGGGCCATCTGTGTACTTGCGTTGGGTCAGGGTGGTTGCGCAGGCGGCCGAGAAAATCGGGCGCGGCAAACCGTCGATTATCGACTCATGCGACAATCGCGCCTGTTGCCGGGTCCAGTTGCCCGCAACAGCGGCTCTTCTGCCGGGGACAAGAAGGCTTCAGCATCCCGATGCGACAGCCCTCGGCTCCCACCCTTGATTCATCTGCCTGAACTGACCATGCCGCCCCAGCAAAGGGTGCGTGGAAGGCCGATGCCACTGCGCCGTGCAAGGCGCTATTGCTTCCAAATGACCTTTGACGATCTGAAGTTGGCCCCGGCCATCCTGAAGGCTGTGCTCGAGCACGGCTACGACACCCCCACCCCCATCCAGGCCCAGGCGATCCCCGTGGTGCTCGACGGCCACGACTTGCTTGGCGGCGCCCAGACCGGCACCGGCAAGACGGCCGCCTTCACGCTGCCCATGCTGCACAAGCTCACCATGAGCCGCAGCGCCACCAACAAGTTCGGCGGCACCGGCATCCGCGCCCTGGTGCTCACCCCGACGCGCGAACTCGCCGCACAGGTCGAGGAATCGGTGCGCACCTACGGCAAGTACCTGCAGCTCGAATCCACCGTGATCTTCGGCGGCGTCGGCATGAACCCGCAGATCAGCAAGCTCAAGAAGGGCGTCGACATCCTGGTGGCGACGCCCGGCCGTCTGCTCGACCTGCAGCAGCAAGGCATGCTGGACCTGTCGCAGGTGCAGATCCTGATCCTCGACGAAGCCGACCGCATGCTCGACATGGGCTTCATCCACGACGTGAAGAAGATCCTCGCCCTGGTGCCCAAGGAAAAGCAGAGCCTGCTGTTCTCGGCCACCTTCAGCGACGAGATCCGCGACCTGGCCGCGAACCTGCTCAAGAACCCGCAGAGCATCCAGGTGACGCCGCGCAACACCACGGTGCAGCGCATCACGCAGGTGGTCCACCCCGTGGGCCGCGGCAAAAAGAAGGCGCTGCTCGCGCACATCATCAACGAGCACAACTGGAGCCAGGTGCTGGTGTTCACCCGCACCAAGTTCGGCGCCAACAACGTCGCCGAATTCCTGACCAAGAACGGCATCGAGGCGATGGCGCTGCACGGCAACAAGAGCCAGAGCGCCCGCACGCAGGCGCTGGCCGGCTTCAAGAGCGGTGACATCCGCGCGCTGGTGGCCACCGACATCGCGGCCCGCGGCATCGACATCGACGAGCTGCCGCACGTGGTGAACTACGAGATCCCGAACGTCAGCGAAGACTACGTGCACCGCATCGGCCGCACCGGCCGCGCGGGCAACAGCGGCGAAGCCGTGAGCCTGGTCTGCCTGGACGAAGAAGGCTTCATGCAGGAGATCGAGCGCTTCACCAAGCAGCAGATCCCGGTCGTGACCGTCGAAGGCTTCGGCCCCGAAGAAGGCGAGCGCGCCGAACCGATCGCCATGGGTCGCCAGACGATCTGGGGCGGTGCCGGCCGTCCGCCGAGCCGTGACGTGATGCAGGCAGCCGCCAAGGCCGCCCGCACCGAGATGCTGCAACGCGTGCGCGACAACAAGGCCGGCCAGGGCGAGCGCTCGGGTGGTGGTGGCGGCAATGGCGGTGGCGGCGGTGGTCAACGCCGTGGCGGTGGCGGTGCCCCGCAAGGCGCCCGCAACGGCGGCGGTGGTGGTGGCCAGGGCCAGGGCGCCCGTGGCCAGGGCCCGCGTCCGCAAGGTTCGGGCCGCGGCCCGCAAGGCCCGGCGCGCGCACCGCAAGGCCTGCCACATGACGAACGCCAGCCGCGCGACGAGCGCCAACCGCGCCATCACGGCAACAGCCACAGCCCGACGCAGGCCAACCAGGTCGCGCACCTGCGCGCCGAAGCCGTGACCGGCGGCGTTGCCGGCCAGCCCGATCCGTTGCGCACCAGCGTCGACGCGACCTTCGGCGCAGGCCGTGGTCGCCGTGGCGGTGGTGGTGGTGGTGGTGGTGGTGGCGGCTACGGCGGCAACCGTTCCGGTGGTGGTGGCGGCGGCGGCCGCTCGGGCGGCGGCTACGGTGGTGGTGGTGGTGGTGGCCGTTCCTACGGCCGCTGATCGACCTCCATCGATCGACAAAGAAAGGGCGCCTCGGCGCCCTTTCTGCTTCATGCCGGACGGTCTAGTCAAGCGCGAGGTGTGGTGCGGTTCATGTGGGTCTGGGTTCCGTGGCGCCGCCGCTGGCTTTCCACGCGTCAATGCCACCCAAGAGAAATTGAGCATCGAGTCCGGCCGATCTCAAAAGCAAAATGCGGTTCCGCGACTCATCTCGTGGCCAGCAACGCAATAGACGACGACCTTCTGATCCGACCGGATCTCTTCGACCCAGTCACGGACGCGCGCAGGGTCGCCCCAGATGGCGCCAGCGATCAGGTCTTTTGCCTCTTCGAATGCGCCGGCCCGACGAACGTCAAGGAGTACTCGGGAGGCAACGGGGTCTCCGCGGACGGCGGCGAGCGGCTCGGCCGCGTCATGAACGACGCGCTGGTAGCGTCGATGCACGCCTTCCCAGCGGATGTTGCTCATGAACGCATCGACATACGCCCCTGCGCGCGCGCCGTGGTCGACGGCGAAAGGTCAGCAGCACCCAGCCCGAGCCGTCCGATTGGGCGCACCCCATTGGAGCGAACTCATCTTTCCAACGTTGCACGCTGCCGAAGTTCGCGGTCAAGGCGACCGCCATGGGAGGGGAAATGTCAGAGGTGCGATCGCTAGCGCGACAGCAAAGTCACGGCCAGACCGACGGCTGCGCAAGCCCCGAGCAGCGGCATCACGCCCACCTTGAATCGAAAGAGCGCGATCGCCGCGGCGATGGCAATGGCTGCAGATGCCACATCGAACCGACCGCTGAACCCGTGCGGCCACAGCACGTGGTACCCGAAGAAAAGCGCCAGGTTCAGGATGACGCCCACGACGGCTGCGGTGATCGCAGAAAGTGGTGCGGTGAAGCCCAGCTTGCCATGCGTAGCCTCGATCGCCGGGCCGCCCGCAAGGATGAAGACGAATGACGGGAGGACAGTGAAGAAAGTGACCACCGCGGCCGCGAGCGCAGCGCCAAGGAAGATCGAATCAGGCCCCAGCACCTGCTTGGCCCAACCGCCCACAAAACCGACGAAGGCCACCACCATGATGAGCGGGCCTGGCGTGGTTTCGCCCAGTGCCAGCCCATCGATCATCTGTGCGCCCGAAAGCCATCCGTGCTGCTCGACCGCTCCTTGGTACACATAGGGGAGCACCGCATACGCACCGCCGAAGGTCAACATCGCGGCCTTGGTGAAGAACCAACCCATCTGCGTCAGCGTGCTCGACAGTCCTTGCGTGACGATCAACGCTGCCATGGCGAAGAGCCAGAGGCCAAGGCCTATGCCTAGCACCTTGAGCAGGTGAGCACGGGAGAAACGTGCATGGGCTGGGGGCGGCGTGTCGTCGTCGATCAGCGCGGGTCCGTAGCTGTGCTTTGCCGCGCCATGGCTCCCGCCAAGTGCGAACAAGGAAGGCGCCCACCGGGCCCCGAGGTAGCCAATCAGCGCTGCCACTGCAACGATGACAGGAAACGGTGCGTCGAATGCGAAGATGGCCACGAAGGCGGCCGCCGCAATTCCCCACATCCATCGGTTCTTCAGTGCCCGTATCCCGATGCGATGCGCCGCATGCAACACCAATGCCGTGACGGCGGGCTTGATGCCATAGAAGATGCCGACGACCCATGGCACGTCGCCGAACCGCAGGTAGATCCAGGACAGCGCGATCAGTATGAAGAGCGATGGCAGGACAAACAGCGCGCCAGCGATGATCCCGCCCCAGGTCCGATGCATCAACCAGCCAATGTAGGTGGCCAATTGTTGAGCTTCCGGACCCGGGAGCAACATGCAGTAGTTGAGCGCGTGCAGGAAGCGCTTTTCACTGATCCAGCGACGACGCTCCACCAGCTCGGTGTGCATGATCGCAATCTGCCCGGCCGGCCCGCCGAAGCTGATGAAACCCAATTTCAGCCAGAACCGCAGCGCTTCTCCGAAGCCAACCGGATCGGGTGCGGCGGCGATTCTGGTCACTTGCGTGCTCCTGGGTTTTTGTTGCGTTGCTCGTCACGTTGGTAGTGCGCATAGAAGGAGTCGAGCGCAACGCTGATCTCGGCAAGCAGGCTGTCGTCGTCTGGCAGTCGCTCCCGAGCGCCAGTCAGCATTGCCTCGAAGCCCATGGCCTCCGGCACGGACGCGCCACCGACATCGAGCGAGTGCACCATGGCACCGACGCGCATGAGCGCGAGGTCTTGCTCAAGACCGAAACTTGCCAACAGGGTTTCGAAGGTCACGCGTTCTCCTACATGGGTAAAAGTCGCGCCGTCGAAATCGAAGCCGAGCGCCTTGCGCGGGCAGTCTGATGGTTTTGCCAGCCATTGAAATCGCGCGGCAGGATCGATGAAGCGTCGAATCAACCAGGCACTCGCAACACGATCGACCCAGAGGCGTTGACGGGTTGCCCACAGGCGGCCTTGGTAATCGCTCACCTTGAGTCGCGGGACTTTGTGGGACGTCTCATGCGGCTCGTCCGGAGACAGCAGTTGTTCGACCCGATTGCTGAAGTCCGTCCATGAAGCCTCGGCTTCGACGCCTGTATCGCCCGGGAAAAAGTCGATGGCACGCAATGCGTCGTAGTCGCGCCGAGATTTCTTGTGCAGACGCGTCAGCTCGGCGGGAGCCAGCGCCGGCAACGACCCCGCCGACTCCTTCCAGCTCTTGATGAGGGCTGCGTATTCTTCGCCCCTGTCAAAGAGGTCTGGGTATGCCGCTGCATCATCGGTATTCGTGGCCACCGCCGCCAAAATCCAGGCACTGCCGCCTTCGCGCTCGCATTCGTCGGCCAACGCCTTCAGCGCAGCCTGGTGGGAGGGACTGGCTGGCAAGAGGTAGGCGCCATCGCGCAAAGCCGCGCACCCTAGCGCCTTGAGGGCGCGCCAAATGCGCATTCGGGCCGTGGCGCTCTGCGTGGGAAGCGAAAGGACCAGCACCAGCCATGGCGTGTCTGCGATGTTCATGTAGCGAATAATACATTTTTGTATGTATAGCTACTAGTACTTGTTTGTCGCTGGTGACGCCGGTTTCGCCGACCGCGGGGTCGCCGCACTTATCATTCGGCCCTCGAGGACACGGTGGAGAGACACGGCATGAATCTGGTGGCAATCGACTGGGGCACCAGCTCACTGCGCGGCGCGCTGCTCGATGCAGCGGGCCGGGTGATCGACGAACGCAGCGCGGCGCGCGGCATCCTGAGCGTGCCGGCCGGTCAATTCGGCGCGGTGTTCGACAACCTGTTCGGCGACTGGATGCAAGGGCCGGGCCGTCCGCGCTGCCTGATCTCCGGCATGGCCGGCAGCAAGCAGGGCTGGGTCGAAGCGCCCTACTGTCCCTGCCCCGCCGGCCTGGCCGAAATCGCCGCGAAGGTCATCCCGGTGGACACCGACCGCGTCGCCATGGTCCCGGGCCTGAGCGACGAGCAGAGCGGCGTGCCCGACGTGATGCGCGGCGAGGAAGTGCAGATCTTCGGCGCCATGGCGCTCACCGGCCGGCGCGGCGGCCTCTTCGTGCTGCCCGGCACCCACAACAAGTGGGCGCGCGTGGCCGACGGTCGCGTCACCGGCTTTCGCACCTTCATGACGGGCGAGTTCTACGCGCTGCTGGGCACGCATTCGATCCTCTCGCGCACCATCGACACCCAGGCGCCGCTCGACGAGGCGGCCTTCCTGCTTGGCGTGGCGCAGGCCGGCAACAACGAGGGCCTGCTGCACAACGCCTTCGGCGCGCGCACGCTGTCGCTGTTCGGCCGCATGAGCGCAGCCGACCTCGCGAGCTATCTGTCGGGCCTGCTGATCGGCGAGGAGATGCGCACGCAGTCGCTGCATACGAAGGACGAGGTCGTGCTGATCGGCGCGCCCGCCCTCACCCGGCGCTACGAACTCGCACTGCAATCGCACGGCGCCGCCAGCCGCACGCTCGGCGCCGAGGCGACCTGGGCCGGCCTGCACGCCTTGGCGCACACTTTGTACCCATGACCCCCATCGACACCTTTCATGCCGCCGTGCGGCAACTCCCGCTCGTTGCCATCCTGCGTGGCCTCACGCCTGAAGAAGCGCCGGCCGTCGGCAATGCCTTGGTCGACGCCGGCTTCCGCCTGCTCGAGGTGCCGCTGAATTCGCCCCGGCCGCTGGAAAGCATCGCGCTGCTGCGCCAGCGCTTCCCCGACGCGCTGGTCGGTGCCGGTACGGTGCTCAGCGCGCAACAGGTGCGCGATGTGCACACCGCTGGCGGCGCGCTGATCGTCTCGCCCAACTTCCATGCCGAGGTGGTGGCCGAAGCGTCGCGCCTCGGCCTGGTGAGTCTGCCGGGCGTGGCAACGCCGACAGAGGCCTTCGGCGCGCTGGCGGCCGGCGCCACCGGGCTCAAGCTGTTCCCGGCCGAGGCGGCCTCGCCGGCAGTGCTGAAGGCCTGGCTCGCCGTGCTGCCCCAGGGCACGCCGCTGATGCCGGTCGGCGGCATTTCACCGACCAACATGGACGCCTGGCGGACCGCCGGCGCGACCGGTTTCGGCATCGGCTCGGCCTTGTACAAGCCGGGCAAGAGCGCCGCCGCGGTGCGCGATGCCGCCTTGCAATTCGTCGCCGCCTGGCACGCCGCGATCCGCAACTGAAGAGGCACCTGAAGACGCACGCCATGCAAGACACCGCCCGCCCCCTCGCCCTGCCCGAGAGTCCCGACGCGCAGTACGCCGCACCGCGTGTGCGCCGCCTGCGCGAAGACCTCGCGCTGGCCCTGCGCGCCGCGGCGCACCACGGCCTCTCCGAGGGCGTGTGCAACCACTTCAGCGTGGTCCTGCCCGGCGCACAGGACCGCTACCTCATCAACCCGCGCGGCCTGCACTGGAGCGAGGTCGGTGCCGACGACATCGTGCTGATCGACGTGCGCGGCGCCGTGCTGGCCGGCCGGCACCGCGTCGAGCCGACCGCCCTCTTCATCCACGGCGCGATCCACCGCATCACCGGCCACGCGGTGGTGCTGCACGTGCATTCGCCGTATGCGACCGCGCTCACGCTCACGACCGACCGTGCACTCGACCCGACGCTGAGCCAGAACGCCATGCGCTTCATGGACCGTCTCGCCATCGACGCCGAGTACAACGGCCTCGCCCTCGACGATGCCGAGGGCGAGCGCATCGCCCGCGCGATGGCCGGCAAGGACGTGGCCTTTCTCGCCAACCACGGCGTCGTGGTGGCGGGCGCCACCCTCGCGCATGCCTACGACGACCTCTACTACCTCGAGCGCGCCTGCCTGCACCAGGTCATCGCGCAATCCACCGGCCGGCCACTCGCGCCGGTGAACACGGCCCTGGCCGCGCGCGTTGCCGCGCAGGTGCAGAGCGAGCGCGAACAGTCGGACCTGTTCTTCGAAGCGCTGCGGCGGATGCTGCCGGCGCCGGCAGCCTTCCGCTGAGCGCCCGCCGTGTTGTGGATCAGGCCGCGTAGGCCGGCGTCGCCGACGACAGGCTCTGCTTGATCTGCTTGCTGATGTCGTCGGCCAGCACCTCGAAGGCACCGGCCTCCACGCCTTCCAGCGTGACGCGCGCGACATCGGCCGGCGACGACTTGGGCGCATCGAGCCCGCGCGTCATGTCGGTGTCCATGTAGCCGACATGCAGCGCGACCACCTGCGTGCCCTGCGCGCGCAGCTCGTTGCGCAGGCCATTGGTGAGCGACCAGGCGGCCGACTTCGATGCGCTGTAGGTGGCCACGCTCGGGAACGACACCCAGGCCAGCGCCGACAGCACGTTCACGATCGCGCCGCCACCGTTGGCCTTGAGCACCGGCGCGAAGGCACTGGCCAGGGCCCATGGGCCGAAGAAGTTGACCTCGAACTCGGCACGCGCCGCGGCGATCGCATCAGGCGACGCCAGGAAGCTCGACCCCATCGAGATGCCGGCGTTGTTGACCAGCAGCGTGACGTCGCTGCAGTCGCGCACGGCGGCGGCGACTTGTTCCGCATTGCCGACGTCGAGCTGGATCGGCACCACGCCCGGCAGCGTGACGCTGGCCGGGTCGCGTGCGGCCGCATAGACCTTGCGCGCGCCGGCCGCGAGGGCGGCTTGCGCGAAGGCGAGTCCGAGGCCGCGGTTGGCGCCGGTGACGAAGACGACGGAGTCCTTGAGTTGCATGGTGCGCTTTCAGTGTGAGCAAAGGAACGAGGAAGAAGTGCGGCGCATCACGGTTGCGCCAGGCGTTGCATTAGCCGCGACGGGGTGCGCGGCCAGCCCACACGGCCGAACCAGCCACCGCCCGCGATCGCCGATGCGATGACCACGCCGTAAACGACGAGCGCCACGCCCTGCGCGACGAAGACATGGCCGAGCTCGCCGCTCAGCCGCAACGCGAGCCAGCCGCCGGCCCCGGCAACCGCGAGCCGCAGCAGGTTGCCGATCACCGGCCACAGCAGGCGCCCTGCACCTTGCGAGGCGAAGTACAGCACCAGCCCGACGCCGAAGAAGCCGTAGAGCGGCCCGACCGCGCGCAGGTACTGCGTGCCGGCCTCGAGCATCGCGGGGTCGTTGCCGAAGAGCAGCAGCCAGGGCCGCGGGAACAAGGCGGCGGCGAGGCCGATCGCCTCGGCCAGCAGAAAGGCGATGCCCGCGCCGGCCCAGGTCGCGCGCAAGGCCCGCTCGCGCTGGCCGGCCCCGATGCAGGTTCCCACCATGGCGAGCAACGGCGCGCCGAGGCCGAAGATGAGCGGCACCAGCAGGTACTCGAGCCGCGAGGCCGTGCCATAACCGGCGATGGCGCCGGGGCCGAAATGGCCGGCCAGTGCCGTCGCGATGCCGATCGACAGGTTGGTCGACACCGTGGCGATCGACGAGATCAGGCCCACGCGCAGGATGCCGCGAAAGATCGGCCAGCGCAGCCGCACGCTGGAGAACGACAGCTTGAGCAGGCTGCGGCTCGACGCCATGTACATCAGCAGCGCCACGATGCCCAGCAGGTAATAGAGCAGCAGCGCCACCGCGCCGCCCGCGATGCCCATGCCAGGAATCGGGCCCCAGCCGAAGATCAGCAACGGCGACAGCGGGATCAGCACCACCACGCCGGCGACCGTGACGTTGGCCGGCACCGACATGTTGCCGGTGCCGCGGATCACGGCCGCAAGCGAGTTGAAGATCCACACCAGCACCGCGCCGGCGAACACGACGTGGGAGTACGTCAAGGCCGCTTCGAGCGAGGCACCGGTGCCGCCCATCAGCGCATACAGCCAGCGCCCGCCGAAGAGCAGCGCGAGCATGAAGACGATGCCGAAGCCTGCGGCGATAACCATGGCATGCACCGCCACCGCGTCGGCCTCGTCGCGCCGCTGCGCGCCCAGCGCGCGCGCCACGGCGGACGCGATGCCACCGCCCATCGCGCCAGCCGAGGTCATCTGCATCAGCATGACGATCGGGAACACCAGCGCCATGCCGGCCAGCGCATCGGTGCCCAGCTTGCCGACGAAGTAGGTTTCGATCAGGCCGACCGCCGCCTGCGCGACCATCACCAGCACGTTGGGGGCGGCCAGGCGCAGCAGCGTGGGGACGATGGGCCCTTCGAGCAGCATGCGCGTGCGCGGTGCGATCGGGGGGGCCGGGCGTGCGGCGGCGGGTGCAGTGGCGGTGTTCATGGCGACCTCAGGCGCGCGACGCGACAGGTGACGAGGACCGGACGCCGCCGGACACGGCCGGGCGGCGGATGACGAGCACCAGCACCGCCGCCAGCAAGCAGGCGGCACCCGCCACATACAGCGCCGGCGTGTAGGTCAGCAGCAGGGTGCGGGCGAAGCCGGCGCCGTAGGCCGCGGTGGCCGCGCCGAGCTGGTGCGCCGCGAACACCCAGCCAAAAATCAGGCCGGCCTTCTGCGGACCGAAGGCGGCACCGGCGAGCTTGACGGTGGGCGGCACGGTGGCGATCCAGTCGAGCCCGTAGAACATGGCGAACAGGCCGAGGCCGTAGATCGTGAAGTCCGAATGCGGCAGCCAGAACAGCGACAGTCCGCGGAGGCCGTAATACCAGAAGAGCAGCTTGCGGTTGTCGTAGCGGTCCGACAGCCAGCCCGACAGGATGGTGCCGACGAAGTCGAAGGCGCCCATCATCGCCAGCACCGACGCGGCCGGCACGGCGCTCATGCCGTAGTCGCCGCACAGCGAGATGAAGTGCGTCTGCACCAGCCCGTTGGTGCTGAGCCCGCAGATGAAGAAGGTGCCGGCGAGGATCCAGAAGGTGCGGCTCGACGCGGCCTCGCGCAGCACCAGGAAGGGCGTGCGCCAGTTCATGGCCGTGGCGGGCGCGGTCGGCATCGCGGCCGCCTCCTTCGCGGTCTGGCCGAAGGGGCGCAGCCCGAGATCCGACGGTCGGTTGCGCACGAAGGCCAGTGCCAGCAGCCCGATCACGATCGCGCCGACGAACACCGGGACCACGGCGGAGCGCCAGCCCCAGTGCTCGATCATCCATGCCGCGATCGGCAGGAAGGCCAGCTGCCCGGTGGCCGAGCTGGCCGCCAGCGCGCCGACGACCAGCCCGCGGCGCGCCACGAACCAGCGGTTGGCCACCACCGCGCCCAGCACCAGCGCCGTCAGGCCGGTGCCGATGCCCAGCATGAGGCTCCAGACGATGAAAAGCTGCCAGAGCTGCGAGGCCATCGTGACCATCGCCATGCCGAAGCCGACCAGCGCGAGGCCGGTGCACATCACGGCGCGCAGGCCGTAGCGTTCCATCAGCACCGCGGCGAACGGGCCCATCAGGCCGAACAGCGCAAAACGCAGGGCCAGGGCCGACGAGACCTGCTCGGTGCTCCAGCCGAATTCCTTGCCGAGCGGCTGCATCATCGCGCCGGGCAGGCCCAGCGCCGCCGACATCATCAGCATGGTGAGGAAGGTGACGGCAGCAACGATCCAGCCGTAGTGGATGCCGCGGCGCTGCAGCCAGGCGGAAACTTGGGGGGCGAACATGGTCGTGCGGTTTGAAAGGGGACGGACGGAGAAAGCGGAAGAGGTCGGGCAGGACGTGCGAACGCGTCAGTCCGGTTCCTCCGCATCGGGCGCCAGCAAGGCCAGCGAATCGTCGATGAGCGCGTGCAGCGCGGCCACGCGTTCGATGCCCAGTTGCGCGTTGAGCTTCTGCTGCGCCGCCTTCCAGTGGCGCTGGGCTTCCTGGCGCTTGGCGACGCCGGCCTCGGTGGCCTGCACCAGGCGGCTGCGCGCATCGGCACCCGGCGCCAGCACCAGCCAACCGGCAGCGACCAGCGGCTGCAGATTGCGACTCAGGGTCGAGGGCGTCATCTTCATCCGGGCCGCCAGATCGACCGGCCGGATCGGACCCAGGGCCACGGCATGGCTCAGCAGCGAGTACTGGGTCGTCTTCAGCCCGCATTGCATCACCTCGGCGTCGTAGTGCTGGGCGAGGCGGCGCGCAAGCTGGCGCACCTTGGAACTGGTACAGCCTTGGGGTTTGACATCGGTGCTCATGGGATATTATTGTATCTGCAACTATTGCATATACATCAACAAGGAGATTCGATGGCAGACACCCTCACCCTCGACAGCTGGATCGCCGAAGAGCGCGCCGCCCTTCAGAAGCTCGAAGCCGGCCCCGGCCCGGGCGTGGCGCGCTTCGAGGCGATCGCCGGCAAGACCGGGCTCGAGTTGATGCAGGCGATGATCGACGGCGAACTCCCCTACGCCGCGATCGCCAAGACGCTGGACTTCACGATCATCGAAGTCGCTCCCGGCCGCGCGGTGTTCCAGGGCTCGCCGCTGGCACAGCACCTGAACCCGCTGGGCACGGTCCACGGCGGCTGGGTCGCCACCCTGCTCGATTCGGCCCTGGGCTGCGCGATCCACACGACGATGCCAGCCGGCCGCAGCTACACCACGGCCGAGCTGGGCGTGAACTATGTGCGCGCCGTCACGCCGAAGGTGCTGCGGGTACGCGCCGAGGGCAAGGTGATCCACTGCGGGCGGCAGTTGGCCACCGCCGAAGCGCGCCTGGTGGGTCCCGACGGCACGCTGTATGCGCATGCCACCACGACCTGCCTGGTGTTCGATCTCGTCCAACGCTGAGTCGGGCCGCTGTCCGAGGTGGCCGCGTGCGAATAACCCCGCAGCCCCAAGCTCAATCGGCGTGGGCGGCCCCCGCTGATTGACTATTATTCGTATCGGCACCGGACTGCCGATACCGCGACGGCCTTGCGCCGCCCTTGCCCCCCCAGGAGAGACATCCTTCATGACCGCCCGCCCCCTCGTGATCGGCCGCAGCACCTTGCGCGCCCTGCGTTGTTCCACCCTGGCCGCCTGCTTCGCCGGTGCAGCCCTGTCTGCGCAGGCCGCGGAATCGCTCACGCTCTACACGACACGCGAGCCGGGCCTGATCCAGCCGTTGCTGTCGGCCTTCACGGCGCAGACGCAGATCCAGGTGAACACCGTGTTCGTGAAGGACGGGCTACTCGAGCGCGTCAAGGCCGAGGGCGCGCGCTCGCCAGCCGACGTGCTGATGACGGTCGATGCCGGCAACCTGCTCGACCTGGTCGAAGGTGGCGTGACGCAGCCGGTGAAGTCGGCCGCGCTGGAAGCGGCGATCCCCGCGAACCTGCGGGGTGCCGACGGCCAGTGGTTCGGCCTGTCGATGCGCGCCCGCGTGCTCTACGCCGACAAGGGCCTGAAGCTGGGCAACTTCCGCTACGAAGACCTGGCCGATCCGAAGTGGAAGGGCAAGGTCTGTATCCGCGCCGGCCAGCATCCCTACAACACCGCGCTGATCGCCGCCATGATCGCGCACGACGGCGAGGCCAAGGCCGAGCAATGGCTGCGGGGCGTCAAAGCCAACCTGGGCCGCAAGGCCACTGGCGGCGACCGCGACGTGGCGCGCGACATCCTCGGCGGCATCTGCGACATCGGCCTGGCCAACTCCTACTACGTCGGCCAGATGAAGTCGTCGAAGGAAGGCAGCGACGCGCGCAAGTGGGGCGATGCCATCCAGGTGCTTCGGCCGACCTTCGGCCCGGCCAAGAGCGGCGGCACGCATGTGAACATCAGCGGCGCGTCGGTCGCGAAGAACGCGCCGCAGCGCGCCAACGCGGTCAAGCTGCTCGAGTTCCTGGTGTCGGAGCCGGCCCAGGCGCTCTATGCCCAGGCCAACTACGAATACCCGGTGCGCAAGGGCGTGGCGCTCGACCCGATCATCGGCCAGACCATCGGTGAACTGAAGGTCGACCCACTGCCGCTGACCGAGATCGCGAAGTACCGCAAGCAGGCCAGCGCGCTGGTCGACAAGGTCGGTTTCGACCAGTGACCGCGATGCCGCGCGGCCTGCGCGCGGCCGGCCCGCTCTGGCGCATCGCCACGCTGCTCGTGGCTCTCGGCGTGCTCGCGCCGGTCATCACGCTGGCCTGGCTGGCGCTCGGCGCCGACTTTTCCCACTGGACCCATCTGCTGCGCTACGTGTTGCCGCAGGCGGTGCTCCACACCGCCGTGCTGCTGGCGGGGGTGGGCGCGGTGGTGCTGGTGATCGGCACCGGCTGCGCCTGGCTGGTGAGCAGCTGCGACTTCCCGGGCCGGCGCGTGCTGCACTGGGCGCTGCTGCTGCCGCTGGCGATGCCGACCTACATCGTCGCCTTCGCCTACCTCGATCTGCTGCACCCGATCGGGCCGGTGCAAGGCGCGATCCGCTGGATGCTCGGCTACGACAGCCCGCGCCAGTTCCGCCTGCCCGACCTGCGCTCGATGGGCGGCGCGATCTTCGTGCTCGGCTTCGTGCTCTACCCCTACGTCTACATGACGGCGCGCGCGATGTTCATGACGCAGCCGGCCCACCTGATGGAAGCCGCGCGCACGCTCGGCGAAGGCCGCTTCGGTGCCTTCCGGCGGGTGGCGCTGCCGCTGGCACGGCCTGCACTGGCCGTCGGCCTGAGCCTGGCGCTGCTCGAGACACTCAACGACATCGGCGCTTCCGAATTCCTGGGCATCCAGACGCTCACCGTCTCGGTCTACACGACCTGGATCACCCGCTCCGACCTGGCCGGCGCCGCGCAGATCGCCTGCGCCATGCTGGTGGTGGTGCTCGCGCTGGTGCTGCTCGAGCGCCACGGACGCCGGCACCAGCGCTTCGGTTCGACGCAGCGCATGCGTGCGATGCAACCGCAGCCACTGCACGGTGCCGCCGCCTGGATGGCGACGCTGGCAACGGCGCTGCCGGTGCTGATCGGCTTCGTCGCGCCGGCCGCCTACCTGCTGTGGGAAAGCGCCAAGCGCCTGCGGCTGGGCCACGGCATTTCCCGCGGCCTGGTCAGCAGTCTGGGCAATACGCTCGCGCTGGCCCTCGGCGTCACCGTGCTGGCCCTCGCCGCCGGGCTGGTGGTGGCATGGACCACCCGCCGCACCGGCAGCGCGCCGAACCGTGCCCGCTGGCAATCACGCACCGCGACCCTCGGTTACGCGCTGCCCGGCACCGTGCTGGCGATCGGCCTGCTGACGCCTGCGCTGGCCGTCGACGCGCAACTGGCCGGCTGGTTCGGCTGGCCCGGCCTGCCGCTCATGGGTGCGGGCGTGGTGCTCGTCGTGGCCTGCGTGATTCGCTTCCTGGCGATGCCGGTCGGCGGTATCGAGTCGGGCCTGGCACGCATCCCGCCGGCGCTCGAACAGGCGGCGCGCCTGCTCGGTGAGACCGCGGCCGGCACGCTGCGCCGCGTGCACCTGCCGCTGCTGCAGCCGGCCATCGGCGCCAGCGCGCTGCTGGTGTTCGTCGATGCGATGAAGGAACTGCCGGCCACGCTGCTGCTGCGGCCCGCCAATTTCGACACCCTCGCCACCTGGCTCTATGCCGAGGCCGCGCGCGGCACCTACGAGGAAGGCGCCATCGCGGCGCTGGCCATCGTGGTGGCCGGGCTGCTGCCGGTGCTGCTGCTGGCGCGCACGCAGTTCGCCGCCGGCGCCGCCCCACGAGGCCGAAAGGAATCCCCATGAGCGCAGCCCTGCACATTGAAGACCTCCGGCTGGCCTACGACGGGCCGCGCGGCCTGCACACGGTGGTCGACGGCCTGTCGCTCGCGCTGGAGGCCGGCCGCATCGGCTGTCTGCTCGGCCCGTCCGGCTGCGGCAAGACCACGGTGCTGCGCGCCATCGCCGGCTTCGAGCCGGTGCGCGCCGGCCGCATCCGGCTGGGGGATGTGCTGCTCTCCTCGCCCGACACCCACCGGCCACCCGAGCAGCGCCGGGTTGGCATGATGTTCCAGGACTACGCCCTGTTCCCGCACCTGACGGCGGCGCAGAACGTCGGTTTCGGCCTGCGCCGTGCGACGGCTGCGGAGCGACACGCTCGGGTGGTTGCGATGCTGACGCTGGTGGGCCTGGCCGATGCAGGCGAGAGCTTCCCGCACGCGCTGTCGGGCGGTCAGCAGCAGCGCATCGCGCTCGCACGGGCGCTGGCGCCGGCCCCTTCGCTGCTGCTGCTGGACGAGCCGTTTTCCAACCTCGATGGCGCCACACGGGAGCGGCTTACCCTCGAGGTGCGCGACATCCTGCGCCGGGCCGGCCAGACCGCGGTGCTGGTCACGCACAACGAGCGCGAAGCGCAGGCCATGGCCGATCGAATCGGCACGATGCATGGCGGTCGGCTGACGCGCTGGTAGAAAAAAACAGCGGTCTTCCGTTGTACACGGCGTGTTGGCCGACAGCATCGCCCGCGGGTTTCCCCGAACATAATGGTGACTTTCCTCTCACATTGCCAACTTTTTTCTGACATTGCCGATCATCCAAGGGGTCTGCATGAAAATTCGATTTCTGACGGCGGCGGACACCCCGCTGGCCAACCCGGACAATTCCCAGCTCGAAGCGCTGCGCAGCGCCATCCTTCCTCAATCAGGCGTCCGCGAGGCCGCGACCCTCGAGGAAGCCGACGCGCTGGTGCTGCACGAGCCCTGGGCCTTCCGGGAGCGGCGCTACATCGACCGACTGGTGGCCGACCCGGTGGTCGGGCGATGGCCATACAAGGTTTACACCCTGAACAGCGACGATGCGGCCTCGGGTCTGCTGCGGGGTCTCTACACCTGCCTGCCGCGCAGCCGTTTCGACGCCCAGCTACACGCCCCGGTGCCGTTCCTGGCGCAGCCCAACGAGGAAGTGGTGGCCCAGGCCGGGACGCCCCGCCCCCCGGCGAACTACCTCGGCACCTGGCGCGGCAACCCGAAGTCGAACCGCCGACTTCGCCAGAACCTGCTCGACCTGTGTGCCCGCTGGCCCGCCTTCAAGGTCGAATCGAC
This sequence comes from Variovorax sucrosi, assembly GCF_051216635.1. Lineage (NCBI taxonomy): Bacteria > Pseudomonadati > Pseudomonadota > Betaproteobacteria > Burkholderiales > Comamonadaceae > Variovorax > Variovorax sucrosi. Next base: position 117,870 of record NZ_JBPJZU010000007.1, read on the forward strand.
CGAGAGCTGGCTCAACCATGGGCCGGACGAAAAGCGGCACTATGTTGAATTGCTGCGCTCGGGCAGGTTCTCGCTCTGCCCTGGCGGCTGGGCGCCGGCCTCGATCCGCATCTTCGAAAGCATGGCGGTGGGCGTGGCACCAGCCATCATTGCCGACGAATTCGTCGAACCGCCTGGCCCCGACTGGTCTGCCGTGTCGGTGAGGGTGCCGGAAGCCGAACTTCCGTCGCTCCAGGCCAAACTCGAGGCCCGCGTCGGCGACGCACCGGCCATGGGCGATGCTGCCTACCAGGCCTGGCGCGAGCACTTCCACCCCGAGCGGATCTTTTCGTACTACGCCGACGCGCTGCTTCGCCTGATCCGCGAGAACGCCGGTGGCGGTTCGGTGGAGGAAGAGGTCGCCCGCTGGCGCTCCCACCGGATGGCCAAGCTCAACGGCTGGACGCTGCCCCAGCGCGTGGCCAACAAGCTGCACCGGATGCTCGAACCGAGCGTCGGCTGATCAGCGGGCGTGCGCCTCGACCCAGCGCACGCGGTGAATCGGCCTCTGCGATGCGCCAGTCGGGCCGGCGTCGGACAATCGGCGTTCTCGAAAAACAGCGGACCCCAAGATGCGACTCCTCCACACCATGCTGCGCGTGGGCAACCTGCAGCGCTCCATTGATTTCTACACCCAGGTGCTCGGCATGCAGTTGCTGCGCACCTCGGAGAACACCGAATACAAGTACAGCCTGGCCTTCGTCGGCTACGAAGGCAATCCGGCCCAGGCCGAGATCGAGCTGACCTACAACTGGGACACCGATCGCTACGAGATGGGCACCGCCTACGGCCACATCGCGCTCGGCGTGCCGGATGCCTACGCGGCCTGCGAAAAGATCAAGGCGGCCGGCGGCAACGTGACGCGCGAAGCCGGCCCGGTGAAGGGCGGCACCACCGTCATCGCCTTCGTGACCGACCCCGATGGCTACAAGATCGAACTGATCGAGCGCAAGGACGAGGCCGGCGGCGGCGGGCTGCGCTGAACCGGCTTCAGCAGCCCAGCAGGTCGGCCAGCGCGCCGATGTCCCGCGCGTGCAGCGTGTTGTCCGGATGTGGCGACACATCCTTCGGATGGGCCGCGCCGAACTCCTCCGGCCGCTCGATGTAGGCGGTGCGCAGCCCGCAGGCACGCGCCGCCGCGAGGTCGTCGTGGTGCGCGGCGGCCAGCATGACCTGCCCGGGTGTCGCATCGAACACCGCGGCCACGCCGAGGTAGGTGCGCGGGTCCGGCTTGTAGGCCTTGAAGACTTCGGCCGACAGCACGCAGTCCCAGGGCAGGCCGGCGTGCTTGGCCATCTCGGTGAGCAGGCCGATGTTGCCGTTCGACAGGCTGCAGACGATGTACTTCGACTTCAGCCGCATGAGGCCGGCCACCGCATCCGGCCAAGCCGGCAGCCGGTGCCAGGCCCGGTTGAGTTCGCGCTTCTGCGTCGCATCGAGCGGCGCCACGCCGAAATTGCGCAGCACGCCGTCGAGGATGCTCAGGTGTAATTCGTCCAGCAGCGTGAAGCCGCCCTCGCCCGCCGCGATGCGCGCCATCACCGCCCGCATGGCCGGCTGGTAGCCGGCGCGCCAGGCCAGCGCAAACGCACTGCCATCGATGCCGGGCAGCAGGCGCTCGGCCTCGGCCGCGATGCCGCCGTGCCAGTCGACCACCGTGCCGAAGACATCGAACGCGATGACCTTCAGGTCGTCAGGAGCGGCCCCGCACTGCATGAGCTTCAGCGCGGCAGCTTCGTTGCTTCGCGCGCCAATTGCTCGATGCGCGCCCAGTCGCCCTGCTGGATGGCGTCGGTCGGAACGATCCACGAACCGCCCACGCAGGCCACGTTCGACAGCGCCAGGAATTCCACCGCATTGCCGGCATGGATGCCGCCGGTCGGGCAGAAGGTGACGTCGCCGAACGGGCCTTGCCAGGCCTTGAGCATCGGCAGGCCACCGGCCTGCATGGCCGGAAAGAACTTGAGCTGCTGGTAGCCGTCTTCCTGCGCCGTCATGATCTCGCTGCCGGTCGCCACGCCGGGCAGCAGCGGCAGGCCGAGGTCGCGGCAGGCCTTGCCGACCGCAGACGTGTAGCCGGGGCTCACGCCGAACTTCGCGCCGGCCAGCACCGAGGCCTGCGCGTCGGACGCACTGCGGATGGTGCCGGCACCGGCCACGGCCTCGGGCACGTCGCGGGCGATGGCCTCGATGCATTGCAGCGCCTGCGGCGTGCGCAGCGTCACCTCGAGCATGCGGATGCCGCCGGCCACCAGCGCGCGCGCCAGCGGCACGGCATGCGCCACGTCGTGCAGCACGATCACCGGGATCACCGGTGCGTCGCGCATCACGTCGAGCGCGGTGAGTTTGTCTTTGTCTACAGCCACGAGCAGGCTCCTTCTTCAGCGGTGAGCGCGTTGCGGCGCATGCCGGCGAACAGTTCGCGGCCCAGGCCGCGGCCGTTGGCCATGCGTTCTTCGGGGGGCATTGTCGCCGTCTCGCGCTGCGCCCATTCGTCGTCGGGAATCAGCACTGCGAGCGTGCCGGCCACGCCGTCGAGACGGATGACATCGCCGTCGCGTACCTTCGCGAGCGGACCGCCGGCCGCCGCTTCGGGCGACACGTGGATGGCGGCCGGCACCTTGCCCGACGCGCCGCTCATGCGGCCGTCGGTGACCAGCGCCACGCGGAAGCCCTTGCCTTGCAGCACCGACAGCGGTGGCGTGAGCTTGTGCAGTTCGGGCATGCCGTTGGCCTGCGGGCCCTGCCAGCGCACCACGCACACCACATCGCGATCGAGCTCGCCGGCGGTGAAGGCCTTCTGCAGCGCGGCCTGCGAATCGAACACCCGTGCCGGTGCTTCGATCACATGGCGGTCGTCGGGCACCGACGACACCTTGATCACGCTGCGGCCGAGGTTGCCCTGCAGCAGCTTGAGGCCACCGGTGGCGCTGAACGGTGCGGACACCGGACGCGCGACCGCGTCGTTCTTCGACGGCGCCGCCGAATGCCAGTGCAGCACGCCTTCGGCCGAAGGCTCGCCCTCCATCGTCGGGATGTTGGCGAACTCGGCGATGCCCCCGGCGCGCACGGTGAGCACGTCGGCATGCATCAGCCCGGCAGCGACCAGCTCGCCGATCACATAGCCGGGGCCGCCGGCCTCCTGGAAGGCGTTGACGTCGGCGCTGCCGTTGGGATAGACCCGTGTGAGCAGCGGCACCACGTCGGACAGGTCGGAAAAGTCGTTCCAGTCGATCACGATGCCGGCCGCGCGGGCCACCGCGACCCAGTGGATCAGGTGGTTGGTCGACCCGCCGGTGGCGAGCAGCGCGGCCATCGCGTTGACGATGGCGCGCTCGTCGACCAGCCGGCCGATGGGCGGGCACTGGAACGCCGTCGCCGACGCCTTGCCGAGCACCGTGCGCACCGCCTCGCGGGTGAGCGCCTCGCGCATCGAATCGCCGGGCTGAATGAAGGCGGTGCCGGGCACATGCAGGCCCATGGCTTCGAGCAGCATCTGGTTGCTGTTGGCCGTGCCGTAGAAAGTGCAGGTGCCGGGCGCGTGGTACGCGGCCATCTCGGCTTCCATCAGGCCCGCGCGGCCGACCAGGCCCTGCGCCGCCTGCTCGCGTACCTTGGCCTTGTCGCTGTTCGACAGGCCCGAAGGCATCGGGCCGGCCGGCACGAAGACGGTGGGCAGATGGCCGAAGTGCAATGCGCCGATCAAGAGGCCGGGCACGATCTTGTCGCACACGCCGAGCATCAGCGCAGCGTCGAACATGTCGTGCGTGAGTGCGATGGCCGTGCCCATCGCGATCACGTCGCGGCTGAACAGGCTCAGCTCCATGCCTGGCGTGCCCTGCGTCACGCCGTCGCACATGGCCGGCACGCCGCCGGCGACCTGCGCGGTGGCGCCGAGGCGGCGGGCCTCGTGCTTGATGATGTCCGGATAGCCCTGGTACGGCGCGTGGGCCGAAAGCATGTCGTTGTAGGCCGTGACGATGCCGATGTTCGGCGCGCGCTCGGCGACGATTCTCAGCTTGTCGTTGCTCGGCACGCCGGCGACCGCATGGGCCACGTTGGCGCAGCCCATGCGGTCGGAACCGCGGTCGCGGTGCCCGTAGGCGTCGATCTGTTCCAGGTAGGCGGCGCGGGTGGGCGCGCTGCGTTCACGGATGCGCCGGGTGACGGCTTGGACGGTGTCGTGGAGTGGCATGCGGGGGCTGTGGAATGCGCCGGCTGGCTGGGGCTTCATCGTAAACCCTGCCCTTTCGGCGCGTGCAGGAGAAAGAAGCATGGCGCTCCTTTCCCTGCGGAGTGGAAGGCCTTACTTGCCGCGGACCTGCAACACGGCCGCGTTGACCGAATCCCAGGTCTCCTGGCCGACCGACTTGGCGATGCCACCGTTCACGGCGACGAGCTTCTCGCGCATGCGATTGGCTTCGGCGGCGGGCAGTTCGTTGACCTGCATGCCCTTGGTCTTGAGCTCCGCGAGGGCCTTGGTGGCTTCCTCGCGCGTGTCCTTGCGTTCGAAGTCGCGGCTCTTGACCGCAGCCTCCTGCAGCACCTTTTTCTCGGCCGGGCTCAGGGTGTCCCACCACTTCTTGCTGACAGTGACGATCCAGGGACTGTAAACGTGGTTGGTGACGGTCAGGTACTTCTGCACTTCGTAGAACTTGCTCGACAGCACGGTGTTGAACGGGTTCTCCTGGCCATCGACGGCGCGGGTTTCCAGCGCGGTGAAGAGTTCCGAGAACGGCAGCGGCACGGCGTTGGCGCCCAGCGCCTTGAAGCTGTCGAGGAACACGTTGTTCTGCATCACGCGCAACTTGATGTCGTTCATGTCCTCCAGCTTGTTGACCGCGCGCTTGCTGTTGGTGAGGTTGCGGAAACCGTTCTCCCAGTACACCAGGCCGACCATGCCCTTGGGCTCCAGCTTGGCCTTGACCTTCTCGCCCACCGGTCCGTCGAGCACGACGTCGGCTTCCTTCACGTTGCTGAAGAGGAAAGGCGTGTCCCACACGGCCATCTCGGGCACGATGCCCACCAGCGTGGCGGTCGAGCCGACCATCATCTCCTGCGCGCCGCCGATCAGCGCCTGCTGCATCTGCGTGTCGGAACCGAGGGCTGCATTGCCGATGCCGCGCACCTTCATCTTGCCGCCGGAAGCCTTCTCGACTTCCTGCGCGAACAGGCGCACCGCCCGCCCCTGGTTCGAGTTTTCGACCAGGCCGTAACCGAAGCGCACGATGCGCGGCTTGAAGTCCTGGGCCTGAACGGCGCCGGCGGCGGCGAGTGCGGCCACCAGGCCGGCGAGAGCAAAACGAATGCGCATGAAGGTCTCCTGAGTAAAAAGGGAACGAGAAGAAAGAATTGAGGGAAGCGCGGAACCGGGCCTCAGGTCAGCCACGCCAGCGGCGTGGTGATGAGCGAGGGGAACAGCACGAACAGCACGGCGAGCAGCACATACATGAGCAGGAAGGGCGTGGTGCCCTTGATCACGGTTTCCATGCGCAGATTGCCGACGCCGGCCACCACGTTCTGCACGGTGCCGACCGGCGGCGTGATGAGGCCGATGCAGCCGACATAGATGAACATGAAGCCGAAGTACACCGGGTCGATGCCGGCTTTCACGGCCAGCGGCGCGCACACCGGCCCGAAGATCAGGATGGTGGGCGTCAGGTCCATGGCGGTGCCGACGACCAGCAGGAACAGCATCATCAGCGCCATGAACAGGATCGGGTCGCCCATCACGCCCGAGAAGCTGTCGGCCAGCAGGTTCGGCAGGTCGGCGAGCGTGATCATGTAGGCCGTCACGGTGGCGGCGCCGCAAAGGAACATCACCACGGCGGTGGTCTTGCCGGCGTTCAGGAAGACCTCGTAGAGCCCAGCCCAGGTCAGCTCGCGGTAGACGAACATCGAGACGACGAGCGCATAGACGGCGGCCACCACCGCCGCCTCGGTCGGCGTGAAGACGCCGCCCTTGAGGCCACCCAGGATGATGACCGGCATCATCATGGCCCAGAAGCTGTGCAGAAGCGCCTTCATGCGGGCGCCCCACGCCACCCGCGTCATGGCGGGCAACTGGTGCTTGCGCGCGATCCACCACCAGGCGCCGATCAGGAACACGCCCATCATCAGACCGGGGAACACGCCCGACAGGAACAGCTTGCTGATCGAGGTGTTGGTCGTCACGCCGTAGATCACGAAGGGCATCGACGGCGGGATGATCGGCGCGATGATGCCGCCCGACGCGAGCAGGCCCGCGCTGTAGCTGGGCGGATATTTCTGGTCGCGCATCATGGGCAGCAGGATGGTGGCGAGCGCGGCGGTGTCGGCAATGGCCGAGCCGCTCATCGACGCCAGCAGCACCGCGGCGCCGATGGCCACGAAGCCCAGGCCGCCGGGGATGTGACCGACGAACGCACGGGCCAGGTCGATGATGCGGCGCGACAGGCCGCCGGCATTCATCAGTTCGCCGGCCAGGATGAAGAAGGGCACCGCCAGCAGCGGGAAGTTGTCGAAGCCGGCCTGCAGGTTCTGCGCCAACAGCTGGGCATCGAAGAAGTCCAGGTGCCACATCAGGGCAACACCGGTCAGCACCAGTGCATGGGCGATCGGCATGCCGATCACCATGCCGCCGATGAGCACGATCAGGAAGATGGCGGTCACGATCATGGCGCGCTCCTCACTCGATCTCGCCGGCGCCGCCGGCGGTCGCGGGCGGCTCGCCGCGCAGGAGGTCGAACACCAGCGCCACCAGCAGGCCGGCCGCCAGCACCAGCGTGGCCGCAGCACCGATGGCCAGCGGATAGCCCAGCACCGTGCTGAAGCTGTCCATGCCGGCCACCACCTGGCCCCAGGAGCCCTTGAGCAGCAGCAGCATGCAGCCCGCCACCAGGATCTGGCTGACCCAGAACAGGCCCTTGCGCGCACCGCCCTTCAGTCGCGAAGTCAGCATGTCGAAGCCCAGGTGCTTGCCCTCGAAGGCGGCAACGATGCTGCCCACCGCCACCAGCCAGACGAACAGCAGGCGCGAGATCTCTTCGTACGACACGATGCTGGTGCCGAAGGCATAACGCAACACCACGTTGATGAACACCGCCACGACCATGCCGGCCAGCGCCAGCACCATGAAGAGTTCCGCCAGCCGCTGAAGGCGGGGTTTCGGGCGGGCCGGCAGGGTAGAAGGAGGATGGCTCATGCGATGTCTCCGGGCGATGGATCTCGCCCTGTGGGTGGAACAGGAAGGCTCCTGGAGGGCGAGGCCCAGGCTGCGACGGCATCGACCAGCGAGGTCACCGGTCGGGTGGCGTCCAGCACCAGCACCCCCGGCTCGCCGCGGGGGGATTCGAGCGTGGCGAACTGGTTGGAGACCAGGGCGGGCGAAAAGAAATGTCCAGCACGCTCGCTCACGCGCGCCAGTGCAGCGTCGTAATCGAGTTCCAGAAAAACGAAGCCGAGCCGGGGCGAGGCCTGGCGCAGGCGGTCGCGGTAGCGACGACGCAGCGCCGAGCAGGTCAGCACCACGCCGGCACCGTCGGCCGGCGCCGCCAGCAGGTCGGCCAGGCGATCGAGCCAGCCAGCTCGGTCGAAGTCGGTGAGCGGCGTGCCGACGCGCATCTTGGCAACGCTCTCGGGCGCGTGGTACGCGTCGCCTTCGTGCAGCACCCAGCCCAGGGCGTCGGCACAGGCCGCACCCACACTCGACTTGCCACAGCCCGAGACGCCCATCACCACGATGGCCGAGGGCTGAAAGGATGGGATAGCGCTGTCCATTGAAATTCAAAAAAATCGGCCCGACCGAAAGTCGGGACCGTGTGACTCGAAGGCGCCTTTCCGGCGCGTCTTACGGGGCATTTCATGGCTCAGCACCAACTGCGACCACGAAGAGCCCGCGGGCTTCTTCTTGTTAACCCTGTGAGGGATAGCGCTATCTTAGTAAACAATGGTTCTCCTTCCACTCCGGATTAACCCTTGACCGATGTGACCCGACGCTCCCGCCGATCCAGCGGCCGCATGACGCTCGACGATGTGGCCAGTGCCGCGTCGGTCAGTCCCATCACGGCCTCTCGCGCGCTGCGGGGCGAGCGCAGCGTCGACCCGGTCCTGGCACAGCGGGTTCGCGAGGCGGCCGAGCGGCTCGGCTACGTCCCCGATCCGGCGGCGCGCGCGCTGGCGTCCCAGCGCAGCAGCCAGGTGTTGGTGCTGGTGCCGATGCTGTCCAACACCTTGTTCGTGGATCTGCTGGAAGCCGTGCACCGCACGCTGTTTCCCGAGGGCTATCAGCCGTTGATCGGCGTCACCCACTACGACAGCGCGGAGGAAGAGCTGCTGCTGCGCACCTACCTGCCCCATCGGCCGGCCGGCCTGCTGGTGACCGGTTTCGACCGCAGCGAGGCCGCCCGCCAGCTCATCGGCCGCAGCGCTGTGCCCTGCGTGCACCTGATGGAGACCAGCAATTTGCCCGGCATCCCGTGCGTGGGGTTCTCGCAGACGGATGCCGGTGCGGCCATGACGCGCCACCTGCTGGATCGTGGCCGCCGCCGCATCGCCTTCTGCGGCGCACAGCTCGACCCGCGGGTGATGCAGCGCGCCGAGGGCTACCGCCGCTGCTTGCGCGAAGCCGGCCTGTACGACGCCCGGCTGGAAATGCTGAGCCCGGAGCGCTCGTCCATCGCGCTGGGCGCACGCCTGTTCGAGGAGATGCTGCAGCGCATGCCCGACATCGATGCGATCTTCTTCTGCAATGACGACATCGCCCAGGGCGGGCTGCTGGCAGCCAACCGCCTGCAGGTGCCGGTGCCGGGCCGCATCGCCATCGCCGGCTTCAACGACCTGGCGGGCAGCGACCAGATGGTGCCGCCGCTCACCACCGTGCGCACACCGCGCAGCGAAGTGGGCCGGGCTGGCGCAGGCATGCTGCTGGGCATGATGCGCGGCACGCTGTTGCCCGGCTGCGTCGAACTGGACTACGAGCTGGTCGTGCGCGGCAGCACCTGAGGCGCGCACCGCCCAAGAAAAAGCCCGATCGAAACCGGGCCTGCCTGCGAAGCGTCTGGCGCAGCTCAGTCGAGCAACTTCACCTCGACGCGCCGTGCCTCGGCGTCGTTGCCCGAACCGGCGCTGACGGCCGGCTTCTGCAGGTCGACCTTGTTGGCGGCGACGCCCAGGCCCACGAGCACGTCGCGCACCGTCTGCGCCCGCAGCTTGGCCAGCTCCTCGTTGATCTTTGCGTCACCCGTGGTGTCGTGGAATCCCGAGATCACCGCCTTGCGACCGCCTTCGACGCCCTGGATGACCAAGGCCAGCGCCTCCGCTGCCCCCGGCGCCAGGTCGGCGCTGCCGGTGGCGAAATAGAAGTTCACGACGCCGCCCACCACCCGGATGCTCGCGCCTTCGGGCACGACGGCGGTCACGGTTTCGGTGGTCAGGGTGCTGCCCCGCGCGGGCACCGGCGCCGGCGCTTCAGCCGATTCCACCTGTATGACGGGCAAGCCGCTGTCCCGCGCGCTGAGTGGCGTCGCGCCGCCCATGCCGTAATTGAAGACCGACACCCCCACCACGGTGAAGACCACGAGCGCGATCAACGCGAAAAGGAATCCGAGGGCAAAGCGCTGCTGGCTGTCCTCGTCGTTGCTGGATGACATCCGATGTTCTCCGTAGGAAAGGGGGCGGTAAATAATGGGCGGGTGATCCATGACCGCGAAATTGTAGGTGCCCCGGTCGATCCGGCCTGCGGCGACCCCGGCCCGATCGGCCTTGACCCGCTGCCGCGCGCGCTGCGCGACCCGCAGCCGATGCTCGAACGCACCATCGCCGACTGGGGTGGCCACGACGACCTTTGGCTGTTCGGCTATGGCTCGCTGATCTGGCGGCCCGACTTCGATTTCGTGGAGCGGCGGCCGGCCCAGGTGCACGGCTGGCACCGCGCGCTGAAGATGTGGAGCCGCGTGAACCGCGGCACGGTGCAGAACCCGGGCCTGGTCTTCGGCTTGCTCTCTGGCGGCAGTTGCCGGGGCATGGTGTTCCGCATTCCGGCGGCCGACGGCTTGGAGACACTCGGCCGGCTGTGGCTGCGCGAAATGCCCACCGGCGTCTACGACCCGCGCTGGCTCGACTGCGCGACACCCGGCGGGCAGGTGCGCGCGCTGGCCTTCACCCTCTCCCGGCGCAGCCCGAACTTCACCGGCGAGTTGAGCGATGCGCGCTACCGGCAGATCTTCCAGACCGCGACCGGTCGCTACGGCACCTCGCTCGACTACGCACGCCAGACGTTGCTCGAGTTGCAGCGCCATGCGATTCATGACCGGGCGCTGGCACGGTTGGTGCGACTTGCAGAAGCCGAGCTGTCGGCGTCGGCCGATTGCGGCGTCGCGCCCGGGCCGCTATACCCGGGAACGTCTGCGACGCAGACGGCCCCCGACCACCTCCAGGAGAAACCATGACCCTTCGTTTCCGTATGGCCGCCCCGGCCACGCTGGCTGCCGCCTTGTTGGCCGGTTGCGCCTCCATGTCCGGTGGCACGGGCGCCGTCGCCAACCTCGTGCCGACCGCGGCGATCACGCCGAACCCCACCCTGGGCAAGGTCACGTTCAGCTCGCTCGAGCACGGCCTGCGGGTCGCAGGCGAGGTGCGCGGCCTGCCGCCGAACACCGAGCATGGCTTTCACATCCACGAGAAGGGCGACTGCGGCGACAACGGCAATGCTTCGGGCGGCCACTTCAACCCGGCCGGCGGTGTGCATGGCAAGTTCGCCGCGCCCGGCAGCCATGCCGGCGAGTTGCCCAGCCTGGTGGCCGATGCCAGCGGCGTGGCGCGCTTTCGCGTCGACGTGCACTCGATCTCGCTCACCGACGGCGCCGCCAACAACGTGATCGGCCGGGCGCTGGTGGTGCACCGCGACCGCGACGACTTCACGACGCAGCCGGCCGGCAACTCCGGCCCGCGCATCGCCTGCGCGGTCATCGCGAAGGGTTGAGTCCCCACGCTTCCAGCAGCGCTTCGGCGGCGGCCAGGTCGGCCAGGGTATCGATGTCGGTCACGATGCCGACGTCGTCGAGCGCCAGGTCAAGCACCGCGCCGCGCGCGCGCAAGGCCTGAAGCACCGGCGCCGCGCCGCGCTCGCCAGACAAGGCCATCAACGCAGCGCGCCCACCGGCGGAGAACCCGACCGGGTGGCCGCGCCGGCCCTGGTACTGCGGCTGGACGGCCTCGGCATCGGCACGCAGTGCCGCCGCCACGGCGCGCAGGCTGGCCGGCTGCACCAGCGGCAGGTCGGCCGGCAGGATGAGCCAGCCGGCGGCATCGGCGGTCGCCCGGACCGCGGCGGCGATCGAATCGCCCATGCCCGGATGACCGGCATCCTCGAGATGCCACGGCAGGCCACTCGCGCGGACCGCGTCGAGCGTGCGCTCGCGCACCGGCCGGCCGGCGAGCGGTGCCGCCAGCTTGTGCAGCGTGCCGCCCGAAGCGCGGAAGCGCTCGCCGCGGCCGGAGGCCAGCACGATGACGGTGGGCAGGGGCGCGGCGCAGGAGGCAGTCATGCGCGGAGTATCCCGCGCCGCCGTCGGCGCCATCGGACTGCGCGGACAATCGCCCGATGACCTCTCCGAACGACACCCTCGCCGCGCTGCGCAAGAGCTACGAACGCGCCGAACTCGACGAAGTCCGCAGCGACGCCGACCCGCTGCGCCAGTTCGAGCGCTGGCTCGGCGAAGCCATCGATGCCCAGGTGCCCGAGCCGAATGCGATGACGCTGGCCACCGTCGGCAGCGACCTGCGCCCGTCGACCCGCATCGTGCTGATCAAGGGCTACGACGCCCGTGGCATGGTCTGGTACACCAACTACCAGAGCCGCAAGGGCCAGGAACTGGCCGGCAATCCGTACGCGGCGCTGCAGTTCCATTGGGTCGAACTCGAGCGTGTGGTGCGCATCGAGGGTCGTGTCGAGAAGGTCGACGCCGCCCAAAGCGACGCCTATTTCGCCAGCCGCCCGCTCGATTCCCGCATCGGCGCCTGGGCCAGCCCGCAAAGCGAAGTGATCCCCGGGCGCGAGGTGCTGGTGAAGAACGCTGCTGTCGCCGCGGCGCGACACCTGCTCGCCCCGCCGCGGCCGCCGCACTGGGGCGGCTACCGACTGGTGCCGGACCGCTGGGAGTTCTGGCAGGGTCGCAAGAGCCGATTGCATGACCGTCTGCGCTACCGGCTTGACGGTGCCTGGGTGCGCGAGCGGCTGGCGCCCTGAACGCGACAGCGTCCGGCGCGGCGCACGCCTACACCGGATCGCGCCCAGCCGGGCGGCCGGGGGGGCGGCCGCAAGTTCCTAGAATGCGCGGTCCTGCCGCTTTTGCCTCCCCCACGTGTCCGATCGCCTCCCTGTTCTCCCCCAGTACCTCCTGCCCAAGCAGGCGCTGACCTCGTTCGCCGGTTGGGTCGCCGGCAAGGAGCGCGGGGCGGTCACCACCTGGATCGTGCGGCGCTTCGTCGCCAAGTACGGCGTGAACATGGCCGAGGCGCTCGACAGCGACATTGCCAGCTACGCCAGCTTCAACGACTTCTTCACCCGCGCGCTCAAGCCCGGCGCCCGTCCGATCGCACAGGCCGACCTGGTGTCGCCGGTGGACGGCGCGATCAGCCAGTTCGGCGTGATCGACGACGACCAGATCTTCCAGGCCAAGGGCCACCATTGCACGGCAACTGCGCTGGTCGGCGGCGACGCGGCGCTGGCCACGCAGTTCGCGCACGGCAGCTTCGCCACCCTCTACCTGAGCCCGCGCGACTACCACCGCATCCACATGCCCTGCGACGGGCGCCTGCGCCGCATGATCTACGTGCCGGGCGAGCTGTTCTCGGTGAACCCGACCACCGCCCGCGGCGTGCCCGGCCTGTTCGCGCGCAACGAACGCACCGTGTGCCTGTTCGACGGCCCGAACGGCCCCTTCGTGCTGGTGCTGGTGGGCGCCACCATCGTCGGCAGCATGGCGACCGTGTGGCACGGCGTGATCAACCCGCCGCGCGGCGGCGAGGTGCGCAAGTGGCGCTACGACGAGCAGGACATCTCGCTCAAGCAGGGCGAGGAGATGGGTCGTTTCCTGCTCGGCTCGACGGTGGTGATGCTGTTTCCGCGGCCGGCACTGGTCTTCAATCCCGACTGGGCGCCGGGCCGGTCGGTGCGGCTGGGCGAAGTGATGGCCAACCACGCCACTGCCTGACCACTCTTCTGGAGCCCTTTGCCGGCGCCACTCCACAGCTACAAAACTTGTAGCACCCACCCTTTTCGGCTATAGTCGCCGACCCGCTTTGTGCGGCCACCGGCCGAGGAGACGACCCCGATGAGTTCCAAGGAAAACGCAGCCATCAACCAGTTGCTCGCGTTGCTGGAGGCCCGCTATGCCTTGCGCGTGCTGTGGGCCCTGCGGGACGGCCATGCGCAGACCTTCCGGCTGCTCCAGGACAGTGTCGGCGGCATCACGCCCAACACGCTGAACACCCGGATCAAGGAGTTGCGCGAAGCCGGCGTGGTCAGCCACGGCGGCGACGGCTACAGCCTGACCCTGAGCGGCCAGGACCTGCTCAAGCGGTTGTCGGACCTGCAGGCCTTCGCCGCCAAGTGGCAGGCTGGCCAGATCAAGAAAGCCGCCGGCGCCGCTGCCGTCGCGGCGGGCCCGGCCGGCACGGCACCGCCGCCGCCAGGCGCCTCGCACTGAGCGCGGCCGCCTGACGCTCCGGCGCGCCAGGCCCCCGGATGGCATGCCGTCCTGCGTGGCCGGCAGCGGCGCTCGTTAAACTCCCCGCCTTTCTTCCCTTCACCGAACACCAGGAGCGCCCATGCCCACCACCCCTTCCGGCCTGCAATACGAAGACACCGTCGTCGGCGACGGCGCCGAAGCCAAGCCCGGCCAGCATGTGCATGTGCACTACACCGGCTGGCTCTACAACGACGGCGTCCAGGGCGCCAAGTTCGATTCGAGCCGCGACCGCAACGACGCCTTCGCCTTCTCGCTCGGTGCCGGCCAGGTCATCAAGGGCTGGGACGAAGGCGTCGCCGGCATGAAGATCGGCGGCCAGCGCACGCTGATCATTCCGGCCGCACTCGGCTACGGCGCCCGCGGCGCCGGCGGCGTGATCCCGCCGAACGCCACGCTGAAATTCGACGTCGAACTGCTCGACGCGCACTGATCCACCCGGGAGGCCGTGCCTCCCCGGACCTTGACCGCGGGAAACACAGCATTTCCCGCCAGCGGCTTGATCAGCCGCATTTTTTTGCCTTGAAAAGCCCTCCCGCTGGCCCCAGATGGCCTGCAATCGTTTCTTTCACGGCCGATCCAACGGTTTCTCGAGCATGTCAGACCCTAAGAACCCAGAAATGAATCCGCAGACCCTTCAAGGTGAGCCCAGCCCCGAAGAGCTGGAAGCCGCGCAGTTCGCCAACGAGGCGGACGCCCAGAGCGAACTGGCCACGGTCCAGGCCGAATTGGCCACGCTGCAGGCGAAGAACGCCGAACTGGCCGACCAGTACCTCCGCGCCCAGGCCGACGTGCAGAACGCCCGCCGCCGCGCCGACGACGACATCAGCAAGGCTCGCAAGTTCGCGGTCGAGTCGTTCGCCGAAAGCCTGCTGCCGGTGACCGACAGCCTCGAAGCCGGCCTGACGATCCAGGACGCCACGCCCGAGCAGATCCGCGAAGGCGCCGAAGCCACGCTGCGCCAGCTCAAGAGCGCGCTGGAGCGTCACAAGGTGATCGAGATCGCCCCGCCAGCCGGCACCAAGTTCGACCCGCACCAGCACCAGGCCATCTCGGTCGTGCCGACGCCGGGCCAGGAGCCCAACACCATCGTTGGCGTGCTGCAGAAGGGCTACACCATCGCCGAACGCGTGCTGCGCCCGGCCTTGGTCACCGTCAGCTCGGCAAGCTGACCGCACACAAGAAACCCACAGGAAATCCCCGCGCCGTCCCTTGAATCACAGCGGGTTATCCACACGTTCACAACAACTTCATTTCAGCATTCAGGAGAAGCTTCATCATGGGCAGAATCATCGGCATCGACCTCGGCACCACCAACTCGTGCGTCTCGATCATGGAGGGCAACACGACCCGCGTGATCGAGAACTCGGAAGGCGCGCGCACCACGCCGTCGATCGTGGCCTATCAGGAAGACGGTGAAGTGCTGGTCGGCGCCGCGGCCAAGCGTCAGGCCGTGACCAACCCGAAGAACACGATCTACGCCGTCAAGCGCCTGATCGGCCGCAAGTTCGAAGAGAAGGAAGTGCAGAAGGACATCGACCTGATGCCTTACACCATCTCCAAGGCCGACAACGGCGACGCCTGGGTCGAAGTGCGCGGCAAGAAGCTGGCACCCCAACAGGTCAGCGCCGAGATCCTGCGCAAGATGAAGAAGACCGCCGAAGACTACCTCGGCGAGCCGGTGACGGAAGCCGTGATCACGGTGCCGGCCTACTTCAACGACAGCCAGCGCCAAGCCACCAAGGACGCCGGCCGCATCGCGGGCCTGGACGTCAAGCGCATCATCAACGAGCCCACCGCCGCGGCCCTGGCCTTCGGCCTGGACAAGCACGACAAGGCCGACCGCAAGATCGCCGTGTACGACTTGGGCGGCGGCACCTTCGACGTGTCGATCATCGAGATCGCCGACGTCGACGGCGAGAAGCAGTTCGAAGTGCTGTCGACCAATGGCGACACCTTCCTGGGCGGCGAAGACTTCGACCAGCGCATCATCGACTACATCATTTCCGAGTTCAAGAAAGAGCAAGGCGTCGACCTCGGCAAGGACGTGCTCGCGCTGCAACGCCTGAAGGAAGCCGCGGAAAAGGCCAAGATCGAACTGTCGAACGGCGCCGCCACCGACATCAACCTGCCCTACGTGACGGCCGATGCCTCGGGCCCGAAGCACCTGAACATCAAGCTCAGCCGAGCCAAGCTCGAAAGCCTGGTCGACGAGCTGATCGAACGCACCATCGCCCCCTGCCGCACCGCCATCAAGGATGCCGGCGTGAGCGTGTCGGACATCAACGACGTGATCCTGGTCGGCGGCATGACCCGCATGCCCAAGGTGCAGGAAAAGGTGAAGGAATTCTTCGGCAAGGAACCGCGCAAGGACGTGAACCCCGACGAAGCGGTGGCCGTGGGCGCCGCCATCCAGGGCCAGGTGCTCTCGGGTGACCGCAAGGACGTGCTGCTGCTGGACGTGACCCCGCTGTCGCTCGGCATCGAGACCATGGGCGGCGTGATGACCAAGATGATCGTGAAGAACACGACCATCCCGACCAAGTTCGCGCAGACCTTCTCGACCGCCGAAGACAACCAGCCGGCCGTGACGATCAAGGTGTTCCAGGGCGAACGCGAGATCGCCGTGGGCAACAAGGCGCTGGGCGAGTTCAACCTCGAAGGCATTCCGCCGGCCGCGCGCGGCACGCCGCAGATCGAGGTGAGCTTCGACATCGACGCCAACGGCATCCTGCACGTGGGCGCCAAGGACAAGGGCACCGGCAAGGAAAACAAGATCACCATCAAGGCGAATTCGGGCCTCTCCGAGGACGAGATCCAGAACATGGTGAAGGACGCCGAGCTCAACGCCGCCGAAGACAAGAAGAAGGTCGAACTGGCACAGGCCCGCAACCAGGCCGAAGCGATGGTCCACAGCGTGAAGAAGTCGCTGGGCGAGCACGGCGCGAGCCTGGACGCCGGCGAGAAGGAAAAGATCGAAGCCGCGATCAAGGACGTCGAAGAGGCGCTCAAGACCGAGGACAAGGCCGCGATCGACGAGAAGACCAACACGCTGATGAGCGCGAGCCAGAAGCTCGGCGAGAAGATGTACGCCGATGCGCAGGCCGCGGCCGGCGCCGCAGGGGGCCCCGGTGCCGCCGCCGGCGCGGAAGCTGCAAGCGCCCCGGCCGACGACAACGTCGTCGACGCCGAGGTGAAGGAAGTCAAGAAGGGCTGATCTGCAGCACTTCTCCAAGGCTGGATCGCCCCCCTCGGGTGGTCCAGCCTTTTCCGTTTCCTGACCCTGCTCCCGACGACGACCACGCACCATGGCCACCAAACGCGACTATTACGAAACCCTCGGCGTCCCCAAGAACGCGAGCGAGGAAGAGATCAAGAAGGCTTATCGCAAGCTCGCGATGAAGCACCACCCCGACCGTAACCAGGGTGACGCCTCGAAGGACGCCGAGGCGAAGTTCAAGGACGCCAAGGAAGCGTATGAAATGCTGTCCGACGCGCAGAAGCGGGCCGCCTACGACCAGTACGGCCACGCCGGCGTCGACCCCAACATGCGCGGTGGCCCCGGCGCGGAAGGCTTCGGCGGCTTCGCGGAAGCTTTCGGCGACATCTTCGGCGACGTGTTTGGCGGTGCGCGCGGCGGCCGCCAGAGCGGTGGACGCCAGGTCTTCCGCGGCGGCGACCTCAGCTATGCGATGGAGATCACGCTCGAAGAAGCCGCCGAAGGCAAGGACGCGCAGATCCGCATCCCGAGCTGGGACAACTGCGAAACCTGCCACGGCAGTGGCGCCAAGCCAGGCACCAAGCCCATCACCTGCACCACCTGCCACGGGCAGGGCGCGGTACAGATGCGCCAGGGCTTCTTCAGCGTGCAGCAGACTTGCCCGCAATGCCACGGCAGCGGCAAGATCATTCCCGAGCCGTGCGCCACCTGCCACGGCCAAGGCAAGATCAAGAACAACAAGACCCTGGAAGTGAAGATTCCCGCCGGCATCGACGACGGCATGCGCATCCGCAGCACCGGCAACGGCGAACCCGGCACCAACGGAGGGCCACCGGGCGATCTTTACATCGAGATCCGGCTGAAGAAGCACGAGATCTTCGAGCGCGACGGCGACGATCTGCACTGCGTGGTGCCGGTCAGCATGACGACGGCCGCGCTGGGCGGGGAGATCAACGTGCCGACGCTCAAGGGCGCGGCGGCGATCGACATCCCCGAGGGCACCCAGAGCGGCAAGCAATTCCGTCTGCGCGGCAAGGGCGTCAAGGGCGTGCGTGGCAGCTATCCGGGCGACCTGTACTGTCATGTGCGCGTCGAGACGCCGGTAAAACTCACCGAGCACCAGCGCAAGCTGCTCAAGGAACTCGACGACTCCTTCAAGAAGGGCGGCAACAAGCACAGCCCCACCGACAAGGGCTGGTTCGACAAGGCCAAGGAGTTCTTCAGCTGAACGCCTTCGGCTGACATCGCCTTGGAAGGGCGGCCTGCGGGCCGCCCTTTTGTTTGGTGCTATGGATATGCGTGGAAATACGGTCGACCGCAGCAGCTGCCGAATCGTTCATGGTTTGAGGGTGGAACTTTGGCATTGCGCTGTTGTTCTGAAAGAACAGACCACACGCGGGTGCGTTCTTTGCTTTATGCTGAATCAGCAGTTTGAGCAGTTTGGTCAGGGAGTTTTTGCAGGGCACCACGCTGTGCGCAAGCGCCTACAAAGCGGTTGCGGTCGGCGCATGTTCTGCGGCAGATCCGGGGCTTCGGCCTCTTTGACTCGATGGAGGTTTGTCCATGGATGTGATCAGCAACTTTGCCGCCCGCTACGACCGCACGCGAGAAGAAGTCATCTCGCTGCAGGAGTACCTCGACATCTGCAAGCGTGAACCGGTGGCCTACGCGACCGCCGCCGAACGCATGCTTCAAGCCATCGGCGAACCGCAGCTCGTCGACACACGCAACGACCCGCGTCTCTCGCGTATCTTCGCGAACAAGGTCATCAAGCTCTACCCAGCGTTCAAAGAGTTCTATGGCATGGAAGATGCCATCGAGCAGGTGGTGTCCTACTTCCGCCATGCTGCGCAAGGCCTGGAGGAGAAGAAGCAGATCCTTTACCTGCTGGGCCCGGTGGGCGGTGGCAAGAGTTCGATCGCCGAGCGGCTCAAGCAGTTGATGGAGCAGGTGCCCTTCTATGCCATCAAGGGCTCGCCGGTGAACGAATCGCCGCTTGGCCTGTTCGACCCGACGGAAGACGGCGAGATTCTCGAGAAGGAATACGGCATTCCGCGCCGCTACCTGCAGCGCATCCTGTCGCCATGGGCAGTGAAGCGGCTCGAGGAATACGGCGGCGACATCCGCAAGTTCCAGGTGGTCAAGCGCTACCCCTCGGTGCTGCGCCAGATCGGTGTCGCCAAGACCGAGCCCGGCGACGAGAACAACCAGGATATCTCTTCGCTGGTCGGCAAGATCGACATCCGCAAGCTCGAGACCTATGCGCAGGACGACCCCGACGCCTACTCGTATTCTGGTGGCCTGTGCCTCGCGAACCAGGGCCTGCTCGAGTTTGTCGAAATGTTCAAGGCGCCGATCAAGGTGCTGCATCCGCTCTTGACCGCCACCCAGGAAGGCAACTTCAAGGGCACCGAAGGCTTCGGCGCGATTCCCTTCGACGGCATCGTGCTGGCGCACAGCAATGAGAGCGAGTGGAAGGCCTTTCGCAACAACAAGAACAACGAAGCTTTCCTCGATCGGATCTACATCGTCAAGGTGCCCTACTGCCTGCGCGTCTCCGAAGAGATCAAGATCTACGAGAAGCTGGTGCGCACCTCCTCGCTGTCGGAGGCGCCCTGCGCCCCCGGCACGCTGCGCATGATGGCGCAGTTCTCGGTGCTCACGCGCCTGAAGGAGTCGGAGAACTCGAGCATCTTCAGCAAGATGCAGGTCTACGACGGCGACAGCCTGAAGGACACCGACCCCAAGGCCAAGTCGCTGCAGGAATACCGCGACTACGCAGGTGTCGACGAAGGCATGAGCGGCGTGTCGACGCGCTTTGCCTTCAAGATCATTTCGAAGGTTTTCAACTTCGACAGCAGCGAGGTCGCGGCCAATCCGGTGCACCTGATGTATGTGCTCGAACAGCAGATCGAGCGCGAGCAGTTCCCGCCGGAAACCGAACAGAAATACCTGGCGTACATCAAGGAACACCTGGCGGTGCGCTACGCCGAGTTCATCGGCAAGGAAATCCAGACCGCTTACCTCGAGAGCTACAGCGAGTACGGCCAGAACATCTTCGACCGCTACGTCACCTACGCCGACTACTGGATCCAGGACCAGGAGTACCGCGACGTCGACACCGGCGAAGTGTTCGACCGCGTGGCGCTCAACGGCGAACTCGAGAAGATCGAGAAGCCCGCCGGCATCTCGAACCCGAAGGACTTCCGCAACGAGATCGTCAACTTCGTGCTGCGTGCGCGCGCCGGCAACGCCGGCCGCAATCCGGCCTGGACCAGCTATGAAAAGCTGCGCACCGTGATCGAGAAGAAAATGTTCTCGAACACCGAAGAGCTGCTGCCCGTCATCAGCTTCAACACCAAGAGCAGCGCCGACGAGCAGAAGAAGCACCAGGACTTCGTCGCGCGGATGGTCGAGAAGGGCTACACGTCCAAGCAGGTTCGGCTGCTGTGCGAGTGGTATCTGCGCGTTCGCAAGAGTTCTTGAGTTTGATGTCGCGCTCCGGCGCGGAGGTGTGACACCTTGGCCATGCTGCAACAGATCATCGATCGACGGTTATCGGGCAAGAACAAGTCGATCGGCAATCGAGAGCGCTTCCTGCGGCGCTACCGGGGCCAGATTCGCGACGCAGTGCGGCGTGCGATCAGCGGACGCAACATCCGCGACCTCGAGCGCGGGGAAGACATCACCCTGCCCAAGCGCGATGTGTCCGAGCCGGTGTTCGGGCATGGCCCCGGCGGCAACCGCGAGTACGTGCACCCGGGCAATCAGGAATACCTCAAGGGCGATCGCATCAAGCGGCCGCCCGGTGGTGGCAGCGGCGGGGGCCAGGGCAGCGGGGAAGCCGGCGACAGCGGCGAAGGCGAGGACGACTTCGTCTTCAAGCTCACCCGCGAAGAGTTCATGCAGGTCTTCTTCGAGGACCTCGCCCTGCCCCATCTGATCCGCACGCAACTGGCCGAAGTCCCCGAGTGGAAGAGCCATCGCGCCGGCTTCAAGAGCGACGGCAATCCGAGCAGCCTCCATGTGGTGCGTTCGATGCGCGGTGCACTGGCCCGGCGCATTGCGCTGGGCGGCGAAGACCGCGTCGCGCTCCTGCGCATGCAGACCGAACTGCTGCAGTTGCGGACCCAACCCGGTGCGCATGAGCCGCCGCTGGCCGACCGCATCGCCGATCTGGAAGCGCAGATGATCGAGCTGCGCCGCACGGCCAAGCACATTCCCTACATCGACCCGATCGACCTGCGCTACCGCAACCGGGTCCGAGTGCCGGTGCCGAGCGCCAAGGCGGTGATGTTCTGCCTGATGGACGTGTCGGGCTCGATGGACGAAGCGCGCAAGGACATGTCCAAGCGCTTCTTCATGCTGCTGTACCTCTTTCTTACCCGGCACTACGAGAAGATCGAACTGGTCTTTCTGCGCCACCACACGCAAGCGCAGGAAGTGAGCGAGGAAGAGTTCTTCCACGCCACCGAAACCGGCGGCACCGTGGTGTCGAGCGCGCTGGTGCTGATGGACGAGATCATCCGCGCGCGCTACCCCAGCGGCGAATGGAACATCTACGGCGCGCAGGCCAGCGACGGCGACAACTGGCACCAGGACAGCGGCCGCTGCCGCCAGATGCTCGAAGAATCGATCCTGCCGATGGTGCGCTATTACGCCTATGTGCAGGTGGCCGACGCCGAGCAGAACCTGTGGCAGGAATACGCGCAGCTCGAAGGCGTGCGGCTCAACTTCGCGATGCGCAAGGTGGCGAACGCGCAGGACATCTACCCCGTGTTCCGAGAGCTGTTCAAGAAGGAAGGAGCGCAGGCATGAGCGAGACCACCGCGACCACCGAGACGGCCGAGACCAGCGCCGTGCCGGCATCGTCTTCCGCGGGGCGCGCGGCCACGCCGCTCCCCAGCCCGTCGGACTGGACCTTCGACCTGATCGAGACTTACCACCAGGAGATCCGCAAGACGGCGGAATCCTTCAAGCTGGACACTTATCCGATCCAGCTGGAGATCATCACGGCCGAGCAGATGATGGACGCCTATGCCAGCGTCGGCATGCCGGTCATCTACCGCCACTGGTCGTATGGCAAGCAGTTCATCTCCACCGAGAAGAACTACCGGCGCGGCCACATGGGCCTGGCCTACGAGATCGTCATCAACTCCGACCCCTGCATCGCTTACCTTATGGAAGAGAACACCATGGCGATGCAGGCGCTGGTGATCGCGCATGCGGCCTATGGGCACAACAGCTTCTTCAAGGGCAACTATCTGTTCCGGATGTGGACCGACGCGTCGTCCATCATCGACTACCTGGTCTACGCCAGAAACTACATCACCGAGTGCGAGGAGCGCCATGGTGTCGATGCCGTCGAAGAGTTGCTCGACTCTTGCCACGCGCTGATGAACTACGGCGTGGACCGCTACCGCCGCCCGCAGAAGCGCTCGCTCGCACAGGAAATCACGCAGCGCGCCGAGCGCGAACACCATCTGCAGCAACAGGTGAACGACCTGTGGCGCACGCTGCCCCGCCGCATCGAGGCGACGGCCGATGCCGATGCCACGCGCCGCTTCCCGGCCGAGCCGCAGGAGAACCTGCTGTACTTCATCGAGAAGAACGCGGCCCTGCTGGAGCCCTGGCAGCGCGAGGTGGTGCGCATCGTGCGCAAGGTGGCACAGTATTTCTACCCGCAGCGCCAGACGCAGGTGATGAACGAAGGGTGGGCCACCTTCTGGCACTACACCCTGCTCAACACCATGTACGACAAGGGCCAACTGGCCGACGGCTTCATGATCGAATGGCTGCGCTCCCACACCAGCGTGGTCTACCAACCGCCCGTGGGGCATCGGGCCTACAGCGGCATCAATCCGTATGCGCTGGGCTTCGCGATGTTCACCGAACTGCGCCGCATCTGCGAGAAGCCCACCGAGGAAGACCGTCGCTGGTTCCCCGACTATGCGGGCACCGACTGGGTCACGACACTCGACCATGCGATGCGCAACTACAAGGACGAGAGCTTCGTCGGTCAGTTCCTGAGCCCCAAGACGATGCGCGACTTTCGCCTGTTCGCGGTGCGTGACCACGCTGAGGACCCGGAACTCGAAATCGCCGCGATCCATGACGACAACGGCTACCAGGCGCTGCGCGAATCGCTTTCGCGCCAGTACGACATCGGCAGCCGCGAGCCCGACATCCAGGTCTGGAACGTCGACCTGCGTGGCGACCGCTCGCTCACGCTGCGCCATGTGCAGCGCAACGGCCAGCCGCTGCGCGACGACACGCACGAGGTGCTCAAGCACGTCACGCGCCTCTGGGGCTTCGATGTGCGGCTCGAAAGCGTGGACGCGCAAGGCCGCGTGACGCTGCGCGAGACGGCCTCGGCGCCGCGCAATCGCTGAGCCCGTGCTTCAGCGCGGCGGCGTGAGCGCCTTGCGTGCGGCCAGGGCCGCCTCCCGCGCGCCGCAACCTTCGATGTGGTCGTTGACCAGGCCCATGGCCTGCATGAAGGCGTAGACCGTGGTCGGCCCGACAAAACTCCAGCCGCGCTTCTTCAGATCCTTCGACATCGCGATCGATTCGGTGGAGGTCGTGAAGCTGCGCAGTTCGGCGAGCGTCACGCGCTTCGGGCGCGAGGCCGGCGCGGGCTCGAAGCGCCAGGCGTAGGCGGCCAGCGAGCCGAATTCCTCGCGCAGCGCGAGCACGCGCTTCGCATTGTTGATGGTCGACTCGATCTTGCCGCGGTGACGCACGATGCCGGCGTCGGCCAGCAGGCGCGCGACATCGGCGTCACCGAAACGCAGGATGGCTTCGGCCTCGAAGTTGGCGAAGCCGCGCCGGAAGTTCTCTCGCTTGTTCAGGATGGTGATCCAGCTCAGCCCGGCCTGGAAGCCTTCGAGACACAGCTTCTCGAAAAGCCGGCGCTCGTCTGTCACCGGGAAACCCCATTCATGGTCGTGGTAGTGCTGGTAGGCCGGCGTGGCCTCGCACCAGCGGCAGCGCGGTGCACCATCGGCACCGCTGAACAGGCCTTCCGCCAACACCTTTTCCTGCGCTGTACCCATGCGGACGGCTTCCTGTAACGCTGGCATGTCCTGCTTCATGGTTCGTGTGCCGCGGCCTGGGCCAGGCATCGCCGCGTCAGCCGGCTTCGTGGAGCCGCACCAGCGCGTCCATGGCCAGCGCGTAGCCCTTGACGCCGAGGCCGACAATGATGCCGCGCGCCACGGGCGAGATGAAAGAATGGTGGCGGAAGCTCTCGCGCGCATGGACGTTCGAGATGTGCAGCTCGATCACCGGCACACCGGCGCCCTTGATGGCGTCGTGCAACGCCACCGAGGTGTGCGTGTAAGCACCCGCGTTCAGCACCACGCCGAGCATGCGGCCGGCAGCGACCTCGCGGCCGGCTTCGTGCAGCCAGTCCACCAGCGCACCTTCGTGGTTGGTCTGCCGGCATTCGACCGCCACGCCCAGCCGGGTGCCGGCCTCGGCGCACAGGCCTTCGACATCGACCAGCGTCGCGCTGCCGTATTGCGCCGGCTCCCGCGTGCCGAGCAGATTCAGGTTGGGGCCGTTGAGGACGAGGATCTTTTTCATGGGCGGGGCGCCGAGGGCGACAGAGAAGTCAGCGCCCATTATGGTGCGCCCGCCGGCGCGAAGCGCGGCCTCAGGCCGGCATCGCCTGTTGCGCGATCAGGGCCACGATGGTGTGCGGCTCATACCGCAGGGCGGCGGTGGCACAGGAGCCCAGGGCGTCGCCTTCGAAACGCAGCTGCACACGCGGAAAGTAGTCGCCCAGCGAGGCTGCCGCGTCACTCAGGCAGCGCTCGAGGGTGTCGAACGCCGCCCCACCATCGATGCCGTCCAGCCCGCGGGTGCTGATGCGGTAGGTGAAGCCGGTCGGCGCGCTACGAATGTCGATCAGGGGTTTCATGCGGGAAGAGAGATGCGGCGAAGGTGCATCGATCGCGCCGATGTTCCCAACTCCCGGCCAGCACGTAAATAGTCCATTTGGACCCCCCGACTTCGCGCAGAATCGCCGGCACGCCATGCTGCCCGCCCGAATCCTGCTGATCGACGACCACGCGCTGTTTCGCTGTGGGCTGCGCATGGTGCTCGGTGCGGCCATTGCCAGCCTGGAGGTGGCGGAGGCCGCATCGCTGGAGGAAGCGATGCAGTGCACGATGGCGCCCGCCCTGGTGCTGCTCGACGTGCAACTGCACGGGCTGAACGGCATCGAGGGCATTGCGCTGGTCAAGCGCAAGTGGCCCGACGCGGCGGTGATCATGCTGTCTTCCCAAGCCGAAGCGCAGACCATGGCGCTGGCGCTGCAACGCGGTGCCACCACCTTCGTCTCCAAGGCGGCAACCGCCGACACCATCCTGTCGGTCATCGATCAGGTGCGCCGGGGCCTGGCCCTGCCCTCTCCGGCGAACGGGATCCAGCCGGCGCTGGGCGCTCTGGGCGCCGTCGAGCCCGACGCCCAGCGCCTCACGCCGCGCCAATGCGAAGTGCTCGACCTGCTGTGCCAGGGCCTGTCGAACAAGGTGATCGGACGGCGACTGAATCTGTCGGAGAACACGGTGCGCGGCCATGTGCAGGCGGTGCTGGCCACCCTGCAGGTGTCGAGCCGGTCCGAGGCCGGCTTCGCCGCACGGCGCCGAGGCCTGGTCGCCTGATGCCTGTGCAACGCTGGCTGGCCGACGACCGGACGCTCACCGAGCAACTGCGGCTCCAGTTGGGCCACGTGGGCAGTTCGGTGGTGCCGACGCTGCTGCTCGCGCCGCTGCTGGTATGGACATTGGCGAATGCGCGCAACGCGCTGTGGCTCAACGCCTGGTGCGCGGCGATCGTGGGGATCAAGCTCTTCTACGCCTGGGATGCGGAGCGCACGCTGCGCACCGGGCTCGCCACCACGCATCCGCATCGCGTGGTGCTGCGCCAGATGGCGCTGAACGCCATCGATGCGGTCGCGTGGGGGGCGCTCGCCTGGATCACGCTCGACGACAGCAGCGTCGCGGGCAGCATCCTGGTCGTCGCCGTGCTTGCGGGTGTGGCCGGCAGTTCGATGTCGTCGCTGGCGCCGGTGCTGCCGGTGTTCATCGCGTTCGCCCTCTTCGAATTCGCCACCCTCGGCACCAAGCTCTGGCTGCTGAGCAACCCGGCCTACAACGCGCTCGGCATCGCGGGCGTGCTCTACATCGCGACGCTGATGGGCCAGGCACGCAGCAGCGCACGGGCCGCGCGCGCGGCGATCGACCTGCGCTTCGAGAACCTGGGGCTCATCGAGCAGCTGCGTGTCAGCACCGCAGAGGCGCAAGCGGCGCGGGTCGAGGCGGAGCAGGCCAGCCTGGCCAAGTCGCGCTTCCTGGCTGCCGCCAGCCACGACCTGCGCCAGCCCATCCATGCCCAGGGCCTGTTCCTCGAAGTGCTGGCGCGCACCCGACTCTCGACCGCCCAGTACGACGCACTGGCCAACGCCCGTGCCACCTGGCAGGCCTCGGCCGAGATGCTCGACACCCTGCTCGATTTCTCGCGCATCGAGGCGGGCGTGGTCGAGCCGCAGATCGAGCCCTTCCCGCTGCAGCCGCTGCTCAACAAGATCGAGAACGAACTGGCGCCGCAGGCCGACGCCAAGGGCATCGTCTACCGGTCGATCGACACCGAGATGGTGATCGACTCCGACCCGGCGCTGGTCGCGCTGGTGCTGCGCAACCTGGTGTCCAACGCGATCCGCTACACCGAGCGCGGCGGCGTGTTGGTGGCCTGTCGCCGGCGCGGCGGGCGGGCCGTGCTGGAGGTGTGGGACACCGGCATCGGCATCGAGCCCTCGCAGCAGCAGGCCGTGTTCCGCGAGTTCCACCAGCTGGGCAATGCCGAGCGGGACCGGCGCAAAGGCCTCGGCCTGGGTCTGGCCATCGCGCAGGGATTGGCTCGCGCCCTGCAGCAAGAGCTGACCCTCTCTTCGCGGCCCGGCCGCGGCAGCGTGTTCCGCCTCGGCCTGCCGGTCGCACCCTGGGGCGCACCGACGCGCCGCCTTGCCACGATGCCGGTACAGGCCCAGGTCTTCAACGTGCGGGTGCTGGTGATCGACGACGACGAAGCGGTCCGCACCGGCATGCGCCAACTGCTCACGGCCTGGGGCTGCGATTGCGCGGTGGCGGACTCGATCGAGGAAGCGCTGGCACTGGCACACATTCAGCCGCCCGCCGTGGTCATCAGCGACTACCGTTTGCGTGGGCTGCGCACCGGCGCCGAGGCCATCGCCGCGCTCCGAGCGGTGCACGGCCAGGCGCTGCCGGCGCTGCTGATCACCGGCGACACCGCCCCGCAACGCCTGCGCGAGGCGCGCGCCACCGGCGTGCCGCTGCTGCACAAGCCGGTGCTGCCGGCGCAGCTTTACCACGGGCTGCAGTGCGTGCTCAACGGCGCCGAGCTCGAGTCGAACTTCGCGCTGCTGGAGCACCTGCCGCGCTCGGCCAGCGTGTCGGTCTAAGCACGGGGCAGCTTCCGTCGGGTGCGGCGGGGCCAGGCCGCGACACCGCGGCCGCGCGATGCGAACCGTTTTAAGCTTGGGGGTCCGCGGCCGAACCGCCACCCCCATTCCTCAAGGACCTTCGCATGAAAACCAAAGCCGCCGTCGCCTGGCAATCGGGCCAGCCCCTGACCATCGAAACCGTCGACCTCGAAGGGCCGAAGTTCGGTGAGGTGCTGGTCGAGATCAAGGCCACCGGCATCTGCCACACCGACTACTACACGCTCTCGGGCGCCGACCCGGAAGGCATCTTCCCGGCCATCCTCGGCCACGAAGGTGCGGGCATCGTGGTGGATGTCGGCCCGGGCGTGACCACGCTCAAGAAGGGCGACCACGTCATCCCGCTCTACACACCGGAATGCCGCCAGTGCAAGTTCTGCCTGTCGCGCAAGACCAACCTGTGCCAGCTGATCCGCGGCACGCAGGGCAAGGGCCTGATGCCCGACGCCACCAGTCGCTTCAGCATGGACGGCAAGCCCATCTTTCACTACATGGGCACTTCGACCTTCAGCAACTACACGGTCGCACCGGAAATCTCGCTGGCCAAGATCCGCGAAGACGCGCCCTTCGACAAGGTCTGCTACATCGGCTGCGGCGTGACCACCGGCATCGGCGCCGTGATCTTCACGGCCAAGGTGGAGGCCGGCGCGAACGTGGTGGTGTTCGGCCTCGGCGGCATCGGCCTGAACGTGATCCAGGGCGCGAAGATGGTGGGTGCCGACAAGATCATCGGTGTCGACCTGAACCCGGCGCGCGAAGCGATGGCCCGCAAGTTCGGCATGACGCACTTCCTGAACCCGAAGGACATCGAGGCGGCCGGCGGCAACATCGTCGACGCCATCGTGCAGCTGACCGACGGCGGTGCGGACTACAGCTTCGAGTGCATCGGCAACACCAAGGTGATGCGCCAGGCGCTCGAATGCACGCACAAGGGCTGGGGCCGCAGCATCATCATCGGCGTGGCCGAAGCCGGTGCCGAGATCAGCACCCGCCCGTTCCAGTTGGTCACTGGCCGCCACTGGGAAGGCTCGGCCTTCGGCGGCGCGCGCGGCCGCACCGACGTGCCCAAGATCGTCGACTGGTACATGGAGAACAAGATCAACATCGACGACCTGATCACGCACACCATGCCGCTCGAAGACATCAACAAGGGCTTCGACCTGATGAAGCGCGGCGAGTCGATCCGCGGCGTGGTCCTGTATGACTGAAGCGATGCTCGGCCCGCTGCGCCGCGTCCGTGCCGGCGTGCTGGACATCGCCTTCCACGAGAGCGGCCCCGAGGGCGGGCCGCCCGCCGTGCTGCTACACGGCTTTCCCTACGACGTGCACGCCTACGCCGAGGTGGTGCCGATCCTCGCCGACGCGGGCTGCCGCGTGGTCGTGCCCTACCTGCGCGGCTTCGGCCCGACGCAGTTCGTCGATGCGGCCACGCCGCGTTCAGGCGAGCAGGCCGCACTGGCCAGCGACCTGCGCGTCTTGCTCGATGCGCTGGCCATCCCGAAGGCCGTGCTGGCCGGCTACGACTGGGGCGGTACGGCCGCCTGCGTGGCCGCGGCGCTGTGGCCCGAGCGCTGCACCGGGCTCGTGTCCTTCAACAGCTACAAGGTGCAGGCCATCGCGCATGCCGACGAACCGGCGCCGCCCGAGAACGAGTTCCGCTACTGGTACCAGTGGTACTTCCACACCGAACGCGGCCGCGCCGGCCTCACGCAGAACCGGCGTGATCTGTGCCGCCTGCTGTGGCGGCTCTGGTCGCCGACCTGGGCCTTCGACGACGCGACCTGGGAACGCACGGCACCCGCCTTCGACAACCCGGATTTCGTCGACATCGTGATCCATTCCTACCGGCACCGCTACGGCAAGGCCGAGGGCGACCCGGCCTATGCAGACCTCCAGGCGGCACTCGCCAAGATGCCCGAGATCCGCGTGCCGTCGATCACTTTCGATGGCGACGACGACGGCGTGATGTCGCCTGCCGGTACGGCCGACCAGGGCCATCACTTCACCGGTCCGCGCACGCACCACACCTTGCCCGGCGTGGGCCACAACATGCCGCAGGAAGCACCCCGCGTGTTCGCCGACGCGGTGCTCGAACTCCTGTCCCCAGATCGCCAATGACCGCCTCCCTCAAGACCCTTTCGGAACACCGCTGCTTCGGCGGCACGCAGACCTTCCACGAACACGCCTCCAGCGAAATCGGCCTGCCGATGCGCTTCTCGGTCTTCCTGCCGCCGCAGGCCGCCGACGGCCCGGTGCCGGCGCTGATCTTCCTCGCCGGACTGACGTGCAACGAAGACACGTTCATGGTCAAGGCCGGCGCGCAGCGTCTGGCGGCCGAACTCGGCCTCGCGCTGGTCGCGCCCGACACCAGCCCACGTGGCGCCAACGTGCCCGGAGAAGCGGAGAGCTGGGACTTCGGCGTCGGCGCGGGCTTCTACCTCGATGCGACCGAGGCGCCGTGGGCCACACACTGGCGCATGGAAAGCTACCTCGTCGGCGAACTGCTGCCGCTGCTCAGCACGGCCTTCCCGATCGATCCGCAACGCATCGGCCTCAGCGGCCATTCGATGGGTGGCCACGGCGCGCTCACGCTGGCGCTGCGGCACCCGGGCCTGTTCCAGTCGCTGTCGGCCTTCGCGCCGATCTGCGCGCCCACGCGCTGCCCCTGGGGCGAGAAGGCCTTCACCGGCTACCTGGGGGCCGACCGCACGCGCTGGATCGAACACGACGCCACGGTGCTGATGGAAAACCAGCCGGTCGCGCCCTACCCCGCCGGCATCCTGATCGACCAGGGCCTGGGTGACAAATTCCTCGCCGAGCAACTGCACCCGCACCTGTTCGAAGCCGCATGCCACGGCGTCGGCCAACCGCTGACGCTGCGCCGCCACGAGGGCTACGACCATGGCTACTACTTCATCCAGAGCTTCATGGCCGACCACCTCGTCCATCACGCCCAGTTGCTGAAGGCCTGAGCATGGCCGGGCTCGCCGACAGCCTGCCGGAGGTGTTCGAACGGCTCGGCCGCGTGCAAGCACGGCGCATGTTCGGCGGCCACGGGCTGTTCCACGAGGGCCGCATGATCGGCCTGGTGGTGCGCGAAACGCTCTACCTCAAGGCCGACGCCGAAAGCGCCCACCATTTCGACGCGCTGCACGCGCCGGCCTTCTGCTACGAGCGCCAGGGCAAGACGATGCAGATGTCGTACCGCGAGGCGCCCGCCGACCTCTTCGACGACCGCGAACTCGCGGCCCTGTGGGGCCGCCGTGCCTGGGAAGCGGCGATGCGCTCCGGACAGGCGCCCCGGCCCCGACGCCCCAAGGCGTCGAGGTCGGCACCGAAGACAAAGAAAGCACCATGAACACCGCACCGCCACCCTTGCCGACCCGCGAAGAGATCGCCGCCTTCGACGTTTTCGCCAGCCTCACGCTACAGGACATCGACGTGGTGAGCACCGCGACCCAGGCCGAGAAGGCGCTGGCCGAACTGGGCGCATTGAACGTGGTCGGTTTCGACACCGAATCGAAACCTACCTTCCTCAAGAACGAAATCTCGACCGGGCCGCACACGGTGCAGTTCGCCTCGCTCGACCGGGCCTGGGTGTTCCAGGTGCATGACCCGGTCTGCCGCACAGCAGCGGCCCACTTGATCGCATCGAGCGCGCTCGTCAAGGTCGGCTTCGGCCTGGCCGGCGACCGCACGCAAATCCGCCGCACGCTGGGCGTCGAGCCGCAGGCGGTGGTCGACCTCGACACCGTCTTCAAACGCCGCGGCTACCGCGATGCGGTCGGCGTCAAGTCGGCCATCGCGCTGCTGTTCGGCCAGCAGTTCGTCAAGTCGCGCAAGCAATCGACCTCCAACTGGGCCGCCCATCGGCTCTCCGAAGGCCAGGTGCGCTACGCCGCGAACGACGCCTACGCGGCGATGTGCGTGATGAACAAGCTGGGCCTCGATGCGGCCAGACTCGTGCCGATGCCGCTGTCGAGCTGAGGGGCGGCCTCTCACTACAATCCCGCCCCTTCTCCTGTTTCCCGAAATCGCGCACCCATGGACATCGCCGTCAACGAAGAACTCAAGGCCTACATCGACCCGCTGACGCCGGACGAATACGAATCGCTGGAACGCAGCCTGCTGGCCGAGGGCTGCCGCGATGCGCTCGTGCTGTGGGGCGATGTGCTGGTCGACGGCCACAACCGCTACGGCATCTGCCAGAAGCACGGCCTGCCGTTCCAGACGGTGCAGAACGCGCGCTTTCGCAGCATCGACGACGTGCACCTGTGGATGATCGACCAGCACCTGGGCCGGCGCA
The DNA here is from genome assembly GCF_051216635.1 of Variovorax sucrosi. Lineage (NCBI taxonomy): Bacteria > Pseudomonadati > Pseudomonadota > Betaproteobacteria > Burkholderiales > Comamonadaceae > Variovorax > Variovorax sucrosi. The sequence continues at coordinate 149,687 of NZ_JBPJZU010000007.1, forward strand.
GCGTGTCCGACTTCCAGCGCGGCGTGCTGGCGCTGCGCAAGCGCGAGATCGTGGCCGAGCGGCGCGCCCGCGGTGCAGTGCCCGCGACCTCGGACACCAGCGCCGACGAGGGCCCGCCCTTCGACGTCGACGAGGCGCCGCCGGCACCGATGAACAGCCGCGAGGCCATCGCCCGCGCCGCGCGCCTGAGCAGCAGCCAGGTCGTGATGATCGAGAAGATCCAGAAGCAGGCCGCGCCGGAACTGGTCGAGGCCGTGAAGGCCGGAACCATCTCGATCAACGCGGCCGCCGCCGTCGCCAGCCTGCCCGCCGAGGAGCAGAAGGCCGCGGTCATCGCCGGCAAGGACGAGCTCAAGCAGGCGGCCAAGCGGGTGCGCGACGCCAAGCGCAAGCCGCGAGAACCGTCGGCCGATAATGCCGCGCCATCCGACGTCGAGGACGGTATCGACGAGGTGCAGACCCTGCGCCACCGCGTCGCGGAACTCGAAACCGAGAACGCGGCGCTGCGCCGTCAGGTGGCCGACCTGCTGGCCGGTTGACAGCCGACCGCGCGCCTCAAAAATCGAAGCTCGCCGACATCAACCAGGTGCGCGGGGCGCCCACCGAGATGAAGTTGCGCCCAGCGATGGTCCAGTAGGTGTCGTCCAACAGGTTGTGGATACCGGCGCGCAGCGTGACCGGTGTGCCCCCCATCTTGGTCGCGTAGCGCGCACCGATGTCGACGCGGTGCCACGACGGCACGCGCTGCGTGTTGGCCAGGTCGACGTAGGCACTGCCGGTACGGATCAGGCGCCCGCTCAGGCTCAGGCCCGGCACTGCGGGCAGGTCGTAGTCGACGCCGAGGTTGACGTTGAACTCCGGCACGCCGATGGCCTTGTTGCCCTGGTTCACGCCACCGGCGGTCTGGGTCATGCGGCCGTCGGTCCAGGCCGCGCCGCCGAGCAGCCGCAGGCCGCGCGAGATCTCGCCGAAGGTCTCGAGTTCGACGCCCTTGTTGCGCTGCCGGCCGGCGTCGCGGAAGACCCGGTCGGTGTCGACGAAGGCGGTCGACTTCCGGATGTCGAAGTACGCGGCAGTGAGCCCGTAGGTACCACGGTCCCATTTGACGCCGAACTCGTGCTGCCTCGACACGTAGGGCGCGAGCCGCTCACCCGCGTTGACCGAGCCGGCCGGTGCGATGGTGCCCTGCGCCAGCGACTCCGCATAGTTGCCGTACACCGACACGCCGCCACCGAGCTTGTAGAGCGCGGCCACCGTGGGCGTCAGCTTGGTCTGGTCGTATGTTCCCGAACGGATCTGCTGATGCCGCGCCGCCAGCGTGACGAGCAGACGGTCGTCGAACATCGACAGCGTGTCGGCGACGGCATAGCTGTCGAGCCTGAGTGCCGGGCTGTCCACGCCCGGCACGTCGGGCACGCCATTGGCGAACGGGTTGGGCACGTCGACATACGAATAGATGCTCGCGTCCACCGGCGTCGGCAGCCGCACCGATTGCGAGCGCAGGTCCTGCAGTTGCTGGCGCTGCGACACAGTGCTCAGCGCCAGCCTGTGCTTCACGCTGCCGGTCTGCAGCTCGCCGCGCACGCCGACGTCGGTCACCTCGTTCACCTGCTTCCAGAGCAGGCTGCTGCCGCTGGTATAGCGCACGCGGCCGGCACCGTCGATGGTCGTCTGGTCGATGTACATGCGCTCGGGCGGATCCTCGGTCATCCGACCGTGCCGCGCGTAGGCGGTCCAGCCGTCGGCGAAGTCCCATTCGCCGCTCAGCAGGCCGAAGGTCTGGCGGATGTCGAGCACTTCCCACGACGGCTTGGGGTGCACCTTCGGATCCGGTGGTTCGGGCAGCGACGCGCCCGCCTGCAGCAGCCAGTGGTTGAAGAGCGGCGACGACTTGCGGCGCGTGTAGCCCGCATCGAGCACCACGCGCGTCTTGTCGCCGCGCCAGTCGAGCGCGATCTGCGGCGCGACCAGCCGTCGGTCGGCGCCGTCGTAGAGCTTGCCGTCTTCGGCCGTGACGTTGAGGCGCATGCCCAGTCTGTTGTCGGGGCCGAAGCGCTGGCCGATGTCGACGTGCGTGCCGAACAGCGACTCGTCGTTGGCCGACAAGGTGACCGAGCGCACCGGCGTGTCGGTGGCGCGCTTGGGCACGAGGTTGAAGCCGCCGCCCACCGTGCTGCCGTAGCCCGACGCCCCCACCAGACCGGCCGCCGGGCCCTTCAGCACCTCGAGGCGCTCGTAGTGGCGGATCGGGATGTTGCTGTACGCGAACAGGCCCTCGAGGCCATCGAACAAGTAGGCGTCGCTGTTGGTGAGGAAGCCGCGGATCGAGCTCTGGTCGAGCGGCGAGGTGGCCGACAGGCTGGTGCGGATCGATGGGTCGTTGGCGACCATGTCGTTCACGTTGCGCGCGCCCTGGTCGCGGATGAATTCGCTGGTGAAGGACTTGGTGCTGAAAGGCGTCTCGAAGACATCGCCGTTGCCCAGCATGCCGATGCGGCTGCCGCGCGCGACCTGGCCGCCGGCGTACACCGGCGGCAGGTTGCCCGGCAGCTCGGCCTTGGCAATCACGTTGACGGCATCGAGCGTGCGCTCGCCGCTGCCCGAGGGCGCGGCTGGCACTGCGGCGGCGGCCTTGCGCAGCGAGTAGCCGCCACCCGGCTGGGCCAGCGCCTGGACGCCGGTGCCCGCGAGCAGCAGCGACAGGCCAGCGGTGGTGGCGTGCGAGCCGCTCAGCCCGCGCGTGCTGACGCCAGCGACGAGTGCCGGGTCGTAGCTCAGGTTGACGCCGGCGCTGCGCGCGAATCGGTTCAGCGCGACGTCGAGCGGGCCAGCGGGCACGTCGAAGGCGTGCACCTGCGTGCCGGCCGGCAGGGCCGTGCCGCCGGCGGCCTGCGCGTGCGCCGGTGTCGGCAGCACGGCGGCCAGCGCCAGGCCGAGCGCGAGGCCGTGCAGCGCCATGGTGATCCGCGTGCGCGGAAAGACCGGGAAAGTCGGGCATCGGTCGACGGACGCGGTGCGAGGCGGGGAAGCAGTCATGTGTCAGGGTCGGTCGGTGGATGAAGCTCCCGTACCGGGAGCGCTTTCATCAGGGAGGCCGGACGAGATGTCCCGATCCCCTCACCTTTCTCGAAGAAATTTGCGGGGCGCTGCGCTCAGGCCGCGCGTGCAGGACCGACGCTGACCCAGAAACGCGTTCGGTAGGTCACCGCGATGGGCATCGTCTGCAGCAGGAACTGCAACGCCTGGTCGGTGTTCTTTATGTGGAAGACGCCCGACACGCGCAGCGCCGCCACCTGGGCATCGCAGTCGATGCGGCCGACGCGGTAGCGCGCCAGCTCCGCCAGCAGCTCGCCCAGCGCGATGTCGCGCCCGACGATCACACCGTCGGCCCAGGCGTCGTCCTCGAATGACGGCGCGGCCGCCGCGGCTGTGCCATCGGCCGCCAGGTACTGCCGCTCGCCGGCACGCACCACCGCGGCAGGCGCGGCGTCGACGGCATGCGCCGGATGCAGCGCGACGGCGCCCTCCTGTACGCTGATGCGGGCACGGTCCGCATCGAGCCGGACCACGAAGCGCGTGCCCAGCGCCTGCAGCGTGCCGAAGCGCGTGTGGACCCAGAACGGCCGCCGGGTCGGCGAGACCGCGTCCGCGCCGGTCGTCACCAGGATCTCGCCGCGCCGCAGCACCAGCGCGCGGCGGTCGCCCGCCATCTCGATGCCGACCGCGCTGTCGGTGTTGAGCACCAGCACCGTGCCGTCGGCCAGGCGCAGCGTGCGTTGCTCGCCGGTGGCGGTGCTCGCGTCAGCCAGCAGGCGCTGCCAGGGCGCGTGCGCGCGCACCATCCAGCCCAGCGCCACGGCGGTGCCGGCGGCGGACAGCAGCTTCATCGTGCGGCGCCGGCCGGCTTCGCGACTCTGCAGCGTCTGCAAGGCCAGCTGCGGCGGCACGCGCGTGAACTCGTCCTTGAGCGTGCCCATGCGCTGCCAGGCTTGGCGATGCAGCGGATCGGCCTGCAGCCAGGCCTCGAAAGCCTTGCGCGTGCCGGCACCCGCGCGGTTGTAGTCGAGCTTGATCGACCAGTGGATCGCGGCGTCGATCACCGCCTCGGGCAGACGTTCGGGGCGAATGGCGCTCATCGCGTGCAGGGCCTGCTCACGCTTCGAAGCGCAGCGCGTAGCAGGCGCGCAGCGCCTTAGCCACGTAGCGCTCGGCCGTGGCCAGCGATACGCCCAGGCGCTCGGCGATCTGCGGGCAGGTCAGGCCCTCGAGCTGGGCCCAGAGGAAGGCCCGGCGCACCGGCGGCTTGAGGGCGTCGAGCACGCGATCGATGGCGATGAGCGTTTCCAGGAAGATCAGCCGGCTCTCGGGCGATGGCGCTTCGGCCTCGGGCAGGGCGGCCAGCGTGTCGAGCCAGGCGCGTTCGAGTTCGCGGCGGCGCCAGTGGTCGATGACCAGGCCGCGCGCGATGGTCGACAGCCAGGCGCGCGGCTCCTGCACGCGCGCCGGCTGCTGCCGCCCCAGCACGCGCATGAACACGTCCTGCGCGATGTCGGCGGCGTCGAAGGTGTTGCCGAGTCGCCCGCGCAGCCATCCCTGCAACCAGCCGTGGTGGTCGCTGTACAAGACGTGCACTTCCTGCTGCGTGGCTGCGTCGACGGCCGGCATGCGGCACCCTCCTCGGCGGCGGCCGTGCGCAAGGGCTTGGCCTGAGTTTCGATAATGAGAACTGTTCTCATCTTAAGGGATGCGAAGGCGTTCGATCAAAACAAGCTGCCTTGCCCCTGCACCCCCGGAGGTCGAAACGCCCCGAGGTCCAACGCGATGCGCTGCCGGTTGAAGCCGATGCGGTTCGTCGCCTTCTCGAAGCGCTGGCGGATCAGGTCGGCCCACAGGCCGCTGCCTTTCATGCGGGTGGCGAAGTCGGCGTCGTAGTCCTTGCCGCCGCGCATCTCGCGGATGCGCGCCATGATGCGGCCGGCGCGCTGCGGGTAGTGCAGCTCGAGCCATTCCTTGAAGAGAGGCGCGACCTCCCAGGGCAGGCGGATCACGGTGTAGAAGGCGCAGCGCGCGCCGGCGTCCCACGCGGCTTCGAGCACCTGTTCCATGTCTTCGGTGACGAAGGGAATCTGCGGCGCCACACTCACGCCCACCGGCACGCCCGCCTCGGCCAGCGTGCGGATGGTGCGCAGCCGGCGGTGCGGCGCGGCGGCACGCGGCTCGAGCTTGCGAGCCAGGTCGCCGTCGAGCGTGGTGACGGTGACGTACACCGCGGCCAGCCGGTCGGCCGCCATCGGGGCGATCAGATCCAGGTCCAACTCGACCGCACTCGACTTGGTCACGATGCCGAAGGGGTGGCGCGCCTCGCGCAGCACCTCGAGCACCGACCGAGTCAGCCGCAGCTCGCGCTCGATCGGCTGGTAGCAGTCGGTGGCGGTGCCAATGGCGAGGTGGCTCGGCCGGTAGCTCTTGCGGGCGAGTTCGGCGCGCAGTACCTCCGCAATATTGCGCTTGGCGATCAGCTTGGTTTCGAAATCGAGGCCGGGCGACAGGTTGAGGTAGCTGTGCGTCGGCCGGGCGAAGCAGTAGATGCAGCCGTGCTCGCAGCCGCGGTAGGGGTTGAGCGAGCGATCGAAGGGGATGTCGGGCGAGTCGTTCTCGCTCAGCACCGACTTGACGTCTTCGAAGCGGACCTCGGTCTGCATCGGCGGCAAGCCCTCGGCCGCCTCGTCCTGCAGCGTGTTCCAGCCATCGTCGAACTCGTCGCGCACGTCGCGCTCGAAGCGGTGCGGCAGCCGACTGGCGGCACCGCGGCCCTTGAGGGCCTGGAGGGGGATGATGTGGTCGGCCATGGAATACTGTAATTAAATACAGTATCGCGCATCGGCTCCTGTGTGAAAAGAGGCCGTGGGCCCGTCGGTCGCGTCAGGAGTGGGCAGCGTCACGCCCGCTGCGGGCAGACGGACGGCCGGCACCGAGCAAGGCGCCGAAGGCACTGGTCCAGAAACCCGGCGCCGGGTCCTTGTCGGCACGGCGGTCCTTGATCGGCTTGTCCACTGGCGCGGGCTGTACCTTGGCGGCGGGCACGCGCGGCGGCGCAACGTACACCGGGCCACCGCAACGCGCCTCGCACTCCTGCATCTCGCGGGCCAGACGCATCATCCGCGCCGACGCGCCGGGCTCCCGGCGGCGCAATGCCACCAGACCTTCGAGATAGTCCTTCGTCAGGCTTTCCCATTGGGAAAAAGCGGACCCCATGGGAATGGTGTCGTCTTGCATGTGATCCTCTCGTCCAGAGTCGTGTCGATCGGCGGCACCCCGTTGGATGCCTACCAAAGACTTATCGGCAGGACCCGCCGAGTCTTGAGGCATTTCGACACGTTTGAAGCAGGGATCAGGGGATCGAGCGACGCTTGTTCGGTCAACCCCTGAGGCGCAACCGCCAAACAATGCTGTCGCAGCACCGAACTCAGTCAGTTCTTGGGGCGCCAGGCACTGAGAAATTCCGCCGTCTTGTCGCGCGGTTGCCAGGTCACGACGACGGTTTCGACGTTGCTGCCCTTGGAGGCCGAGGCGGCCCTTCCCGCGTCGAGGCCGGCGCGCGCCCCGTCGTCGCACGCTGCCAGACACAACACCAACACCATCAGGCCCGCAGCTGCAGTCCAGGAGTTCTTCACAACACATCTCCGGTTCAGCGGACAGCCACCCAGGCTGCCGTCACTGCCGGCGATGATAGGTCGAAATGTTAACCTTTAGTACTCTTTTGTGTAAAAAATGTTACACACAAGTATTCATTCTTGTCGAAAGCGCCCTGGCGGGCCGGGTCGGCGAGGCCTGTGTCCCGGGCTAGAACTCGGCATCGAGTTCGTCGATCTCCTCGGGTTCCTGACGGGCGGCGGTCACCCATTCCTGCATCGCAGGCAGCGCCATGATGTGCTTGCAGTAGGCGGCGCAGTCGCGGTCCAGCGCCACGTCGTAGCTCAGGAAGCGGGTCACGACCGGCGCATACATGGCATCGGCGATGCAGGGCTGCTTGCCGAAGAGAAAGGGCCCGCCGTAACGCGTGAAGCACTCGCGCCAGATGGTGATCACCCGGTCGATGTCGGTTTGTGCGCGCGACCAGATCTTGAAGTTGGGGAAGTGGCCCTTGATGTTCATCGGCAGCGAAGCGCGCATCGCACTGAAGCCGGAGTGCATCTCGCCGCTGATCGCCCGGCAGTGGGCCCGAGCCTTGGCGTCGGCGGGCAGCAGGCCGGCCTTGGGCTTGATCTCGTGGAGGTACTCGCCGATGGCCAGCGTGTCCCAGACGGTAATGGCGCCATGCTGCAGCGAGGGCACCAACATCGACGACGACAGCAGCAGCATCTCGGCCTTCATGGCCGGATCGTCCGGCGAGATCACCTTCTCGCTGAAGTCGAGCCCGGCAAGCCTGCACATGAGCCAGCCACGCAGCGCCCAGGCGCCATAGTTCTTGCTGCTGATGGTGAGGACGGGTTTGGCCATTGCGCTGCTCCTGGGGTTGCCAATCGTTCCATGCCAAGTGCAAGGCCTGTGCCACCACCGGCCGGCCGGGGGCGCGCTGGCCCGCAAATTGCCTTCGGCCAGCCCATGCTGTACCGGGCCTACCAAAACCAGAGCGATCTGATGTCTCCCACGAGGCTCGCGGCCCAGTTCATGGGGCAGGCCATGTGGGCCGGTGCCGGCCCGCAGAGCGCCAGCCGCAAGATGGCGGCCGCCTTCGAGGTCTTCTCGCGCATGCGGCTGACCCACACTCGTCCCGCCTACCGCATCGACGAGGTGATGGTCGACGGCGAGCCCGTCGCGGTGCATGAAGAGGTCACCTTGGTCGCCCCCTTCGGCACCCTGCTGCATTTCCGCAAGGACACCAAGGCGGTGCATCCGCCGGTGCTGCTGGCGGCACCGTTGTCGGGCCATTTCGCCACGCTGCTGCGCGAAACGGTGCGCACGCTGCTGCGTGACCACGACGTCTACCTGACCGACTGGCACAACGCACGCGACGTGCCGCTGCGCCATGGCGGCTTCAGCCTGGACGACTACACGACGCAGCTCATTTCCTTCCTCGAAGCCATCGGGCCGGGCGCGCACATGATGGCGGTGTGCCAGCCCTGCGTGGCCGCGCTGGCCGCCACCGCCTTGATGGCCGAAGACGACAACCCCGCCGCGCCGAAGAGCCTGACACTGATGGCCGGCCCGGTCGACTGCCGTGTCAACCCGAGCGGCGTGAACACCCTGGCGACCAGCAAGCCCATCGAGTGGTTCCGCAAGAACCTGATCAGCCACGTTCCCTTTCCCCATCCCGGGATGATGCGGCGCGTGTACCCCGGCTTCCTGCAGCTCACCGCCTTCATGAGCATGAACCCCGAGCGGCACAAGGAGCAGTTCAAGAAGCTGTACCAGCACATCATCGATGGCGAGACGGAGAAGGCGGAGACGATCCGCAGCTTCTACGACGAGTACCTGGCGGTGAACGACCTGCCGGCCGAGTTCTACCTGGAGACGGTGGAACGGGTGTTCCAGACCTATGACCTGCCGCGCGGCAAGCTCACGGTGCATGGCCGACAGGTCAACCCCGCGGCCATTCGCAACACCGCACTGATGACGGTCGAGGGCGAGCGCGACGACATCTGCTCGGTCGGCCAGACGGTGGCTGCGCAAGACCTCTGCACCTCCATTCGGCCTTACCTGAAGACGCACCACCTGCAGGCCGGTGTCGGCCACTACGGCGTGTTCAGCGGCAGCAAGTGGAACACACAGATCTACCCTCGCGTGCGCGAAGCCATCCACGCCGCCGCCCAACTCGCGTGAGCCCGCCGGGCCCGACATAGCTCCTGTCCGACAGCACGAAGGGCGCTCGGCGGCCCGCGGCTGCGGCCTCGTGGCGTAGGCTCAGGCCTGCAAGCTAGCAAGGCGCCGGATGGTCCGGAGCAGAAGGAAAGCACCCGTGCACATCATCGAACACCCTCGCCTCAGCGAGCATGACGTCTGGCTTTTCCAAGAGGGCACCCACGCAAAACTGCACGACACGATGGGCTGCCACCTGCAGCCCGACGGCGGCGCAACGTTCGCGGTGTGGGCACCCAACGCGCGCGCCGTGTCGGTGATCGCCGACTGGAACGGCTGGAGCGACAGCGCCATGCAACTCGAAGCGCGGCCCGACGGCAGCGGGGTGTGGGAAGGCTTCGACGCCGACGCGACCCGCGGCGCGGTCTACAAGTACCGCATCTTCTCCGCGCAGGACGGCAACGTGCTCGAGAAGGCCGACCCCTTCGCCTTCTATGCCGAGCCGCCGCCCGCCACCGGTTCGCGCGTCTGGTCGCTGGAGCACCGCTGGCAGGACGATGCCTGGATGAAGGCGCGCGGGCCCAAGAACGCGCTCGACGCACCGATGTCCGTCTACGAACTGCACGCCGGCTCCTGGCAGCGGCAGGACGGCGAGATGCTGGGCTGGCGCGAGCTCGGCGATCGGCTGGCCGACTACATGGTCGACATGGGCTTCACCCACGTCGAGCTGATGCCGGTGACCGAGCATCCCTTCTACGGCTCCTGGGGCTACCAGACCACCGGCTACTTCGCGCCGACCTCGCGCTACGGCACGCCGCAAGACTTCATGGCTTTCGTCGACCACATGCACCAGCGGGGCATCGGCGTGCTGCTCGACTGGGTGCCCTCGCACTTTCCGACCGACGCGCACGGCCTGTCCTTCTTCGACGGCACGCATCTCTTCGAGCACGCGGACCCGCGCCAGGGCTTTCACCCCGAGTGGAACTCGAGCATCTTCAACTACGGCCGCAACGAGGTGCGCAGCTTCCTCATCTCGTCGGCGCTGTTCTGGTTGGAGCACTACCACCTCGATGGACTGCGGGTCGATGCGGTGGCCTCGATGCTCTACCTCGACTACGCGCGCAAGCACGGCGAGTGGATCCCGAACGTGCACGGCGGCCGCGAAAACCTCGAAGCCATCGGCTTCCTGCGCGACCTGAACAAGGCGGTGTACCGCGAGCATCCCGACACGGTGTCGGTGGCGGAAGAATCCACCGCCTGGCCAATGGTCTCGCGCCCCACCGACATGGGCGGGCTGGGTTTCGGCATGAAGTGGAACATGGGCTGGATGCACGACACGCTGGCCTACTTCGCGAAAGACCCGATCCATCGCCGGCATCACCATCACCAGCTCACCTTCTCGCTGGTCTACGCCTTCAACGAGAACTTCGTGCTGCCGTTGTCGCACGACGAGGTGGTGCACGGCAAGGGCTCGTTGATCAACAAGATGCCCGGTGACAGCTGGCAGCAGTTCGCCAACCTGCGCGCGCTCTTCGGCCTGATGTGGGCGCACCCCGGCAAGAAGCTGCTCTTCATGGGCGGCGAGTTCGGCCAGCGCCGCGAATGGACGCACGACGGCGAGCTCGAATGGTGGGTCACCGGCCAGGAAGGCCATGGCGGGCTGCAGCACTTCGTGCGCGAGCTCAACCGCGTCTACAAGTCGGAGCCCGCGCTCTATGAAGTCGACTTCTCGCCGGAGGGCTTCGAATGGGTGGAGGCGGACGATGCCGCCGACAGCGTCTTCGCCTTCCTGCGCAAGGCGCGCGATGGCGCACCAGTGCTGGTGGTGTGCAACCTCACGCCGCTGCCGCGCACCAACTACCGCCTGGGCGTGCCGCTGGCCGGCGCCTGGCGCGAACTGCTCAACAGCGATGCGCGCGACTACGGCGGCGCCGGCTGGGGCAACCTGGGCGAGGTCGAATCGTCCCCGCTGCCGGCGCAAGGCCGCAACCATTCGCTCACGCTGACCCTGCCTCCCCTTTCCACCTTGATCCTGAAGCACGAGCCCCATGCCTAAGAGCCCTCCGCAGAACGCCGTGAAGACCGCGAAAACCGCCCTGGGCGCCAAACCTGCCGCCTCGCCTCCGAAGGTGGCACCCGCGGTGGCCGCAACACCCGCCGCCGCACCGGCTATTCCGGAGACCCAGACCGCCGCACTGCTGGCGCGTCCGCACAGCTTGCCGAAGGAAGGTCGCATCCGCGCCGTCATCGACGCGGTGCTGCCCAACGTGGACGGCGGCCGCTTCGCGGTCAAGCGCATCGCGGGCGAGCCTTTCGAGGTCACCGCGCACTGCTTCACCGACGGCCACGACGTGCTGCGCGCGGTGGTGCAGTGGTGGCGCGAGGGCGACACGCAGGTGCACGAGACGCCGCTGACCCTGCTCAACAACGATGTGTGGAAAGCCAGCTTCACGCCGCCGGTACCGGGCCGCTACAGCTACACCGTGCTGGCCTGGGTCGACGGCTTCGCGTCGTGGCGCCACGAACTCACGCGCCGGGTCGACGATGCCGACATCCGCATCGCCGCGCAGGTCGGTGCGATCGAGATCGCCGCCGCCGCCGGCCGCGCCCGCGGCGACGACGCGGCCCAGCTCACCCGATTGGCCAGCGAGCTCGACCGCGCCGCCGCCGACACGGCCATGAGCGGCACCGCGCTGAAGGCCTTGGCGCTGGACGATGCGCTGGAGGCCCTGGCCTCGCGCTACCCCGACCGCCGCTTCGAGGCCCGCTACGGCGCCGAGCTGTCGCTGGCGGTCGACCGCGAGCGCGCCCGCTTCAGCAGCTGGTACGAGCTGTTCCCGCGCTCTGCGGGCACCGTGCCCGGCCGGCACGGCACCTTCAAGGACGTGGAAGCACGCCTGCCCGCCATCCAGAAGATGGGCTTCGACGTGCTGTACTTCCCGCCGATCCACCCGGTCGGCCGGGTCGATCGCAAGGGCAAGAACAACGCCCTGAGCACCGAGCCCGGCGACGTCGGCAGCCCCTGGGCCATCGGCGCCGAGGAAGGCGGACACAAGGCGATCCTGCCGGAACTCGGCACGCCGGAAGACTTCCGCCAGCTGGTCGCGGCCGCCGGCCGGCACGGCCTGGAAATCGCACTGGACATCGCCTTCCAGTGCGCGCCCGACCATCCCTATGTGAAGGAGCACCCCGGCTGGTTCCGCTGGCGGCCGGACGGCACGGTGCAGTACGCGGAGAACCCGCCGAAGAAGTACCAGGACATCTACCCCTTCAACTTCGAGTGCGATGACTGGCAGGGGCTGTGGACCGAACTCAAGAGCGTGCTTGACCACTGGATTGCCGAGGGCGTCACGATCTTCCGCGTCGACAACCCGCATACCAAGGCCTTCCCGTTCTGGGAATGGGCGCTCGCCGAGGTCAAGCGCGAGCACCCGGACATCCTCTTCCTGGCCGAGGCCTTCACCCGGCCGAAGGTGATGCACCGCCTGGCCAAGCTGGGCTTCAGCCAGTCGTACACCTACTTCACCTGGCGCAACACCAAGCAGGAACTGATCGAGTATTTCGCCGAACTCTCGCAGGGGCCGGGGCACGATTACTTCCGCCCCAACGTGTGGCCCAACACGCCGGACATCCTGCACGAGCAACTGCAGATCGGCGAGGCGCCGATGTTCCGCCTGCGGCTGGTACTGGCCGCCACGCTGGCCGCAAGCTACGGCATCTACGGCCCGGCCTACGAGTTGCTCGAGCACAAGCCGCGCCACGCAGGCAGCGAGGAGTACCTCGATTCGGAGAAGTACCAGCTGCGCACCTGGGCCACCGAGATGCCGCACAGCCTGGCGCCCTTCATCGCCCGTATCAACCGCATCCGCCATGACAATCCCGCGCTGCAGACCAACGCGACGCTGCGCTTCCTGCCGGTCGAGAACGACCAGCTGCTGGCGTATGTCAAGGCCTCCGACGACGGCAGCAACGTGGTGATCACCGTGGTGAACCTCGACCCGCACAACGCGCAGGCGGGCTGGATCGGCCTCTCGCCGGAATCGATCGGCGTCGCACCGGGCCAGTCCTACCAGGTGCACGACCTGCTGAGCGACCAGCGCTTCCTCTGGCAGGGCGAATGGCACTACGTGCGGCTCGATCCGCAGCACACGCCGGGCCATGTGCTGCGGGTGCGCCGCCGCACCCGCGACGAGAACGACTTCGAGTACTTCCTGTGAAAAAAAAAGAGGCCCCGTGGTCATGAACGCCCCCCTTCAAGCCCCCCATGTGCAGCCGCCGGCCACGGCCGCCAACGTGCCCGCCCTCACCCTCGAAACGCCGGAGATCGACACCAGCGACGACCCGCAGTGGTACCGCGATGCGGTGATCTACCAGCTCAACGTCAAGGCCTTCTTCGATTCGAACAACGACGGCATGGGCGACTTCAAGGGCGTGACCGCGAAGCTCGACTATGTGAAGGAGCTGGGCGTCAACACCATCTGGCTGATGCCCTTCTATCCTTCGCCGCTGCGCGACGACGGCTACGACATCTCCGAGTACGAGAGCGTTCACCCGCAGTACGGCACCATCGAGGACTTCAAGGAGATGCTCGACGCCGCGCACGCGCGCGGCCTGCGGGTGATCACCGAGCTGGTCATCAATCACACCTCGAACGAACACCCCTGGTTCAAGGCGGCACGCGCGGCGCCACCCGGCTCGCCCGAACGCAACTTCTATGTGTGGAGCGATACCGACCAGATCTACCAGGGCACGCGGATCATCTTCACCGACACCGAGACCTCGAACTGGACCTGGGACCCGGTCGCCAAGCAGTATTTCTGGCACCGCTTCTTCGGTCACCAGCCCGACCTCAACTTCGACAACCCGGCGGTGCTCGAAGCGATCATGAAGACCATGCGCTTCTGGCTGGACATGGGGGTCGACGGCTTCCGGCTCGACGCGATTCCCTATCTGGTCGAGCGCGACGGCACCAGCAACGAGAACCTGCCCGAGACGCACGACGTCATCAAGAAGCTGCGCGCCACCATCGACGCCGAGTACAAGAACCGCTTCCTGCTGGCCGAAGCCAACATGTGGCCCGAAGACGTGCGTGAGTACTTCGGCAACGGCGACGAGTGCCACATGGCGTACCACTTCCCGCTGATGCCGCGCATGTACATGGCCATCGCGCAGGAAGACCGCGACCCGATCATCGAGATCATGCAACAGACGCCGGACATCCCGGACGGCTGCCAGTGGGCCATTTTCCTGCGCAACCACGACGAGCTCACGCTCGAGATGGTGACCAGCCGCGAGCGCGACTACATGTACCGCATGTACGCGGCCGACCCGCGCGCGCGCATCAACCTGGGCATTCGCAGACGGCTCGCGCCGCTGATGGAGAACGACACCGACCGCATCAAGCTGATGAACAGCATGCTGCTGTCGATGCCGGGCTCGCCCATCATCTACTACGGCGACGAGATCGGCATGGGCGACAACGTCTTCGTGGGCGACCGCAACGGCGTGCGCACACCGATGCAATGGAGCCCCGACCGCAACGCCGGCTTCTCGCGCGCCGACCCCCAGAGCCTGTACCTGCAACCCATCATGGACGCGATGTACGGCTACGAGGCGCTCAACGTCGAGACGCAGTCGCGCGAGGCCAGTTCGCTGCTCAACTGGACCAAGCGCATGCTGGCGGTGCGCAAGACCAGCCACGCCTTCGGTCGTGGCAAGCGCCGCTTCCTGAAGCCGGGCAACCGCAAGATCCTGGCCTACCTGAGCGAGCATCAGGACGACGCGATCCTCACCGTCTTCAACCTGTCGCGCTCGGCGCAACCGGTGGAGCTCGATCTGTCGGCCTTCAAAGGCCGGGTGCCGGTCGAGATGCTGGGCAAGACGCCCTTCCCGCCGGTGGGCGACCTGCCCTACCTGCTGACCCTGCCTTCGCACGGCTTCTACTGGTTCCGCCTGTCGGCCGAAGCACCGATGCCCAGCTGGCACCAGGAAGGCACGCCGCTGCAGGACCGCGCAGTGCTGGTGCTGTTCGACGGCTGGACCAGCTTCTTCCGCGAGCGCGTCATGCCCTGGCGCATCGGCATGGCCGAACGCATGCGGCTGCAGCTCGAAACCGAAACGCTGCCGCGCCATGTCGAGACACAGCGCTGGTACGCCTCCAAGGGCACGCCGATCCTGCGCGCCCGGCTGCGCGACCACACCGTGTGGGACGCCGGCCAGCGCAGCTGGATGCTGCCGATGCTCGACCTCGAGGGCCCGGCCGAAGCCGCCACCTATTTCATGCCGCTCGCGCTGGCCTGGGAAGACCACGACGAGGAACGCATGAAGGCGCTGATGGCGGCACCGGTCGCCAAGGTACGGCAGCAGGCCAATGTCGGCGTGATGGCCGATGCCTTCTTCGACGAGAGCTTCTGCCGCGCGATGGTCGAGGCGATGGGCCGCGGCCTCACGCTGCCCACCGCGGGCGGCCGGCTGCTCTTCACCCACACCGCGGCCTTCGCGGGGCTGGCCGGCAAGGACGTGGCCTCGCTGCCCGTCACGCCGCCGACCGCGCAAAGCAGCAACACGGTGGTCACGCTGGGTGAGCGCCTGTTCCTCAAGGGCTACCGGCGCCTGCGCCCGGGCATCAACCCCGAGCTGGAGATGGGCCGCTTCCTCACCGAAGTGGCGAAATACCCGAACTGCGTGCCGGTGGCCGGCGCCCTCGAGTACGTGGCCGAAGACGGCAGCACCATGACGCTCGCGATGGTGCAGGCCTACGTGCCGAACCAGGGCGACGGCTGGGCCTACACGCTCGGTTACCTGGAGCGCTACCTCGAGGCGCTGCGCACCGTCGATGCGCCGCAGCCGGCCGACGTGCACGGCGGCTTCCTGGCTCTCATGAACACCTTGGGCGAGCGCACGGCAGAGTTGCACCTGGCGTTGTCGCAACGCACCGGCAATCCGGCCTTCGACCCGCAGCCGATGACGGCGGAGGATGTGAGCGGCTGGCGCGAGCGGGCCGCCTCCGAGGCCGGCCGCACGCTCGACCGCCTGGCCGAACGCCTGCCGGACCTGACGCCCGAGTTGCAGGACGAGGCCAAGCGCCTGCTGGCGCGCGCTTCCGAAGTACGCACCCGCGTGGCCAACTTCCCGCTCGAGGGCCAGACCGGGCTGAAGACGCGCTTCCACGGCGACTACCACCTGGGGCAGGTGCTGGTGTCGCGCAACGACTTCCTCATCATCGACTTCGAGGGCGAGCCCGCGCGCAGCTTCGAGGAGCGACGCCAGCCGAGTGCCGCGCTGCGCGATGTCGCCGGCATGGTGCGCTCCTTCAACTACGCGCGCTGGTCGGCGCTGCGCCGGGTGGCGCAGAGCGCCGACGAACTGGCCAAGATGGAACCCGCCGCCCGTGACTGGGAAGCGGAGACGCGCGCCGCCTTCCTCGATGCCTACATGGCGCGCATGACTCAGGGCGGCGCGGCGCAGACGGCCGAGTCGGCCACCCGACTGCTCGCGCTGTTCGAGTTCGAGAAAGCGATGTACGAGCTGCGCTACGAACTCGACAACCGGCTCGACTGGGTGCAGGTGCCGTTGCAGGGCATCCTGGCGCTGGTCGACGCCCATCCCCACTGAACGAACCGATCACCACGCCGCCGACGGCACCGGAGCAACACATGGAAAATTTTGGCGTTCATCTCGAGCCCGTGCGGGCGATCCTCTTCCAGATCGGGGCTTTCCTGCCGCGACTGCTGATCGCTGTGGTGGTGGTCATCGTCGGCTGGCTGCTGGCCAAAGTCGCGCGTTTCGCGGTGGTGAAGGCGCTGCGCGCCATCAACTTCCCGGTGCTGACGGAGCGCTCGGGCCTCGACGGCTTTCTGCGTCAGGGCGGCATGCCGGGCGACACCACCACCATCTTTGGCGTGCTGGTGTATTGGCTGGTCATCCTGGCCGCGCTGCTGATCGCCTTCAACGGCCTGGGCCTGACCTACATCACCGACCTGCTCGGCCGCGTGGTCTGGTTCGTGCCCAATGTCTTCGTGGCGCTGCTGGTGCTGGCCTTCGGCTCCTACTTTGCGCGCTTCATCGGCGACACGGTGACCACCTACTGCAGCAATGTGAAGATGCAGGACGCGCTGCTGCTGGGCAAGCTGGCGCAGTACGCGGTGATGGCCTTCGTGGTGCTGATCGCCCTCGACCAGATCAAGGTCGGCGGCGACATCATCCGCGAGAGCTTCCTGATCCTGCTGGGCGGCCTGGTGTTCGCCATCGCGCTGGCCTTCGGCCTCGGCGGGAAGGACTGGGCGGCAGAACGCATCGAGGAATGGTGGCCGCGCCGCGGCAATTCGCTCAAGGAGCGGGACGACAGCGACCGACTGCGCTGACGCTGAGCGCGGCCTCCGACGGCCGTGGCACACGGCTTGCCTGCGACGCCATGGCTGCCCTTTCCTTCCTGCTCATCCAGCCTCGCCGCCATGAAATCACCGAACCCCATTCACGTCGTCTGGCCCGGCATGCCTTATCCGCGCGGTGCCACCTGGGACGGCGAGGGGGTCAACTTCGCCCTCTTCTCCCAGCACGCCGAAAAGGTCGAACTGTGTGTCTTCGACGACACCGGACGGCATGAATTGCAGCGCATCGTGCTGCGCGAACGCACCGACGGCGTCTGGCACTGCTACCTGCCGGAAGCCCGTCCCGGCATGGCCTATGGCTACCGGGTGCATGGCCCGTACAAGCCCGAGGACGGCCACCGCTTCAACCCGCACAAGCTGCTGATCGACCCCTATGCCAAAGACCTGGTCGGCCAGCTGCGCTGGAGCGACGCGCTCTACGGCTACACCATCGGCAGCAAGCGCGAGGACCTGTCTTTCGACCGCCGCGACAGCGCCGGCTTCATGCCCAAGGGCCGGGTGCTCGAAACCGCCTTCACCTGGGGCGACGACCGGCGCCCTGCCATCGCCCGGCAGGACATGGTCATCTACGAGATGCATGTTCGCGGCTTCACGATGCGGCACCCCGAGGTGCCGCCCGAGCTGCGCGGCAGCTATGCGGCGCTGGCGACCGCGCCGGTCATTGCCTACCTCCAGCGCCTGGGCATCACCACCGTCGAGTTGCTGCCGGTGCACAGCTACATCAACGACCGGCACCTGGCTGAAAAAGGCTTGCAGAACTACTGGGGCTACAACACGCTGGGCTTCTTCGCGCCCGAGATGCGCTACAGCGCAGCGCGCAAGGTGAAGGAGTTCAAGACCATGGTGAAGACGCTGCACAGCGCCGGCATCGAGGTCATCCTCGACGTGGTCTACAACCACACCTGCGAAGGCAACCAGCTCGGCCCCACGCTGTCGTTGCGCGGCGTGGACAACGCGTCCTACTACATCGTCAACGCCGACAACCGGCGCTACTACGACGACTTCACCGGCTGCGGCAACACGGTCAACCTGGAGCATCCGCAGGCACTGCAACTGGTGATGGACTCGTTGCGCTACTGGGTCGAGGAGATGCACGTCGACGGCTTCCGCTTCGACTTGGCATCGGCCCTGGCGCGCGAGAGCGGCAAGGTGGAAAACCTCGGCGGTTTCTTCGACGCCATCCGGCAAGACCCGGTGCTCAACCGCGTCAAGCTCATCGCCGAACCGTGGGACCTCGGCCATGGCGGCTACCAGGTCGGCAACTTCCCGCTCGGCTGGGCCGAATGGAACGACCGCTACCGCGACGGCATGCGCAGCTACTGGAAGGGCGACGCCGGGCTGTTGGGCGAAGTCGCCAAGCGGCTCACCGGCTCTCAGGACCTGTACGGCTGGTCGGGCAAGCAACCCGCAGCCAGCATCAACTTCGTCACCGCGCACGACGGCTTCACGCTGCACGACCTGGTGTCATACAACGACAAGCACAACGAAGCCAACGGCGAGGACAACCGCGACGGCAGCAGCAACAACCATGCGTGGAACTGCGGCGTCGAGGGGCCGACCGACGACCCCGAGGTGCTGTCGCTGCGCGCGCGCCAGAAGCGCAACCTGCTGGCCACGCTGCTGCTGTCGCAGGGCGTGCCGATGCTGCTGGCCGGCGACGAGTCCGGCCACACGCAGCTGGGCAACAACAACGTCTACTGCCAGGACAACGAGCTCGGCTGGCTCGACTGGAAGCTCGACGCCGAGCGCATCGCCCTGCGCGACTTCACCCGGCACCTGGTGCAGCTGCGCCGGCGCCACCCGTCCTTCGGTCGGCGCAGCTTCTTCCGCGGTGCGTCGATCGACGGCGGCACCGGCAAGGACCTGGTCTGGTTCCGGCCCGACGGCCAGGAGATGAGCCCGGGCGACTGGGACGACGGCAACGCGCGCTGCATCGCCATGTTCATGTCCGGCCGCGGCATCGCCGATGTCGGCCGGCGCGGCGAACCGCTCCAGGACGACGACTTCCTGCTGCTCTTCAACGCCCACCACGAAGACATCGAATTCACCCTGCCCGCCGACAGCGGCGCCGCCTGGCGTGTGCGGGTCGACACCGCCACCGACGTGCTGCCACCCGACGACGCAGCCCCCCTCACCGAGCCCACCCTGCAGGTGCATTGCCGCGCCCTGGTGCTGCTCGCCCGAGAAACGAGAACCCCATGAAACGCGCTCACACCATGCCCTTCGGCACCCGCCTGCTCGACAGCGGGGGCGTCCTGTTCCGCTACTGGGCGCCCGGCCTGGCGCACATCGCACTGGAACGCGAAGGTGCCGCCGGCAGCCTGCCGATGCAGCCCGGTGCCGACGGCTGGCACCAGCTCGAAGTGCCCGAAGCCGCCGCCGGCGACCGCTACCGCTTCCGCCTGCCCGACGGCCTGCAGGTGCCCGACCCGGCGTCGCGCCGCAACCCCGACGACGTGCACGGTGCCAGCGAGGTGGTCGACCCGGGCCGCTACGAATGGCAGGACGGCGGCTGGCGCGGCCGGCCCTGGCACGAGGCGGTGATCTACGAGCTGCACATCGGCACCCTCACGCCCGAGGGCAGCTTTGCCGCGGCGAAGGAACGACTGGCCGAGCTCGCAGCGCTCGGCTTCACCGCCATCGAGATCATGCCGGTGGCCGACTTCCCCGGCCGGCGCGGCTGGGGCTACGACGGCGTGCTGCTGTTCGCACCCGATGCCGCCTACGGCACGCCGGACGAACTGAAGGCGCTGGTCGACGCGGCGCATGCGCTCGGCCTGGTGGTGCTGCTCGACGTGGTCTACAACCACTTCGGCCCGGAAGGCAACTACCTGCATGCCGGCAGCCCCGCCTTCTTCAACCCGGCCCACCAGACGCCCTGGGGCGCCGCCATCAACTACGACGGCGAGCAGTCGCGCACGGTGCGTGACTTCTTCGTGCACAACGCGCTCTACTGGGTCGAAGAGTTCCACTTCGACGGCCTGCGCATGGACGCGGTGCACGCGATCCGCGACGACTCCGACACGGACATCGTGCAGGAGATCTGCACCGCCCTGCGCGACGGGCCGGGCCGCGAGCGCCAAGTGCATGTCGTGCTGGAAAACGACGCCAACGGTTCGCACTACCTCGAACGCGGCGCGGACAATCGGCCGACCATCGCGACCGCGCAATGGAACGACGACCTGCACCACGCGGCGCATGTGCTGGTCACCGGCGAGCGCGACGGCTACTACGCCGACTATGCGGACGACCCGGTCGAGCGCTTCGGCGTCGCGCTGGCCGAGGGCTTCGTCTACCAGGGGCAGCCTTCGTCGTTTCGCAACGGCGAGCGGCGCGGCGAGCCCAGCGCACACCTGCCACTGGCCGCGTTCGTCTCCTTCCTTCAAACGCACGACCAAGTCGGCAACCGGGCCTTCGGCGATCGCATCGCGGCGCTGGCCGACCCGGTGCTGCTGCGCGCGGCCTACGCCTGCCTGCTGCTGTCGCCGCATGCGCCGATGCTCTTCATGGGAGAGGAATACGGCGCCTCGACGCCCTTCCTCTACTTCTGCGATTTCGGCCCCGAACTGGCCGCCGCCGTGTCGGAGGGCCGGCGTGCCGAGTTCGGTGGCTTCGCCGCCTTCAAGGACGAAGCGGCGCGCGCACGCATTCCCGACCCGAACGCCGAATCGACCTTCCTTGCCTCCAAGCTGAAGTGGGACGAACGCCTCGGCGGGGCGCATGCGACGCTGCTGGCCCATGTGCGCGACTTGCTCGCACTGCGCCGCGAACGGCTGATGCCGCGCCTGGCCGGGCACCGCAGCGGTGGACGACACTGGCGCGAAGGCGAAGCGTTGCGGGTTTGCTGGGAGGTCGGCGGCGCCGCACCCGGCAGCCGGGCGCAACTGCAGCTTCTGGCGCATTTCGGCAGCACGCCGATCGACGCCCCCGCATTGCCAGGCAACCTGCTCTACACATCGAACATCGACCGCGACGCCGGCCCCGCCTGGCGGCTCGCGCCCGGTGCCGCCTGCCTGACCCTCGAGGAGAACCCGCTTGCCTGACGCACCCCACGGCGAACACGAGGCGCTGCAGCGCCTGTGCGCCCACTTCGGCATCGCGACCGACTACCACGACATCTTCGGCAACCGCCATGTGATCGCGCCCGCCAACCTGGTCACGCTGCTCGAGAGCTTCGACGTCGACCCGCATGCGCTGCCGCACGAGAGCCTCGAGCAGGTCGACGCGACACGCTGGCACGAAGCGCTGCCGCCCGCAGTCGCGGTGGATGCCGGGCGTGAAGAGTGGAAGCTCACGCTGCGTCTTCCCGCGGCGCAGCCGGACATCGAATGGACGCTCCACACCGAAGACGGCACGCTGCACCATGGCCGCATCGACCTGCACGCGCTGCCCGAAGGCGCGCGAGGAGAACGCGACGGCGTCACCCTGTGCGAACGGCAGGTGACACTGGCCTTGCCGCTGCCGGTCGGCTACCACCGCCTGAGCCTGGAGGGGCTGCTCGGCGAAACGCTGGTGCTGGCAGCACCGCCGCACTGCTACCAGCCGCCCGCACTGCAAGGCGACGGCCGCGTGTGGGGCCCGGCGGTGCAGCTGTATGCGCTGCGTTCTGCGCGCAACTGGGGCATCGGCGACTTCAGCGACCTGGCGCAGCTTGCGCAGCAGGTGGCGCCGCGTGGCGCCGGCATCATCGGGCTGAACCCGCTGCATGCGCTGTTTCCGCACAACCCGGCGCATGTGAGCCCGTACAGCCCATCGTCGCGGCTGATGCTCGACGTGCTCTACATCGACGTCGAAGCCGTCGACGAATTCCGCGACTGCGAGCCGGCTCAGCGCCTGGTGCAATCGCCCGACTTCCAGACGCGGCTTGCCACGTTGCGCGAGGCCCCGCTGGTCGACTACCCCGGCGTGGCCGCCGCGAAGTTCGAGGTGCTCGAACTGCTCTACGCCCACTTCCGCGCGCAGCAAGACGCCGGCCAGAGCGCCAGCGCCGCCGCGTTCGACGACTTCCGCGCGGCACGCGGCGACGCGCTGCGCCGCCATGCGACCTTCGAGGCGCTGCAGGCCCATTTCTTCGAGGCCGACGAATCCGTGTGGGGCTGGCCGGTGTGGCCCGAGGCCTACCGTGACCCGGCCGCACCCGAGGTGGCGCGCTTCGTCCAGACGCAAGCCGAGCGCGTCGGCTACTACGAGTACCTGCAGTGGCAGGCGACCCGCCAGCTGCAGCGCGCCAGCGACCAGTGCGCCGCGCTCGGCATGGCCGTGGGCCTGTACCTGGACCTGGCGGTGTCGGTCGACCGCGCCGGCTCCGACACCTGGTGCCAGGGCGACCAGTTCGCGCATGGCGCGAGCGTGGGCGCACCGCCCGACGAGTTCAACCCCAACGGCCAGGGCTGGGGCCTGCCGCCGCTGCGGCCCGACCGGCTGCGCGCCGACGGCTACCGCTTCTTCATCGAGACGCTGCGCGCCAACATGCGCGGCGCCGGCGCGCTGCGCATCGACCACGTGATGGGCCTGATGCGCCTGTTCTGGATCCCGCCCGGCAAGACGCCGCACGACGGCGCCTATGTGCACTACGCGCTGCACGAGATGCTGGCCGTGGTCGCCATCGAGAGCGAACGCGAACGCTGCATGGTGATCGGCGAAGACCTCGGCACGGTGGCCGACGAGATGCGCGGCGCGCTGGCGCGCTACCAGATCCTGTCGTACCGCCTGATGTACTTCGAGCGCGGCCACGACGGCGAATTCAAGGCGCCTGCCGAGTACCCGCGCCATGCGCTGGTGGCCATCAGCACGCACGACCTCGCCACGCTCACCGGCTGGTGGACCGGCCATGACCTGCGTCTTCGCCTGTCGCTCGGCCTGTTCCCGAACCAGGCCCTGTTCGAGAAGCAACTGTTCGACCGCGCGCAGGAGCGCGTGCGCCTGTTGCTGGCCGTGCAGCGCGCCGGCCTGCTGTCGGCCGATGCGGTGGCGCAGGCCACGGGCGCGCAGACGCTGGCACCCGAAACCGTGGCTGCCTTCCACGCCTTCCTCGCAAGCACCGCGTCGCAGGTGATGATGGTGCAGCTGGAAGACGCCATCGGCCAGGTCGAGCAGGCCAACATGCCGGGCACGACCGACGCGCACCCCAACTGGCAGCGCAAGCTGACGCTCGACCTGCAGCAGCTCGCCGCCGACGAGAGCACGCTGGCCCTGTTCCAGTCGCTCGAAGCGGTGCGCCCGCACCCGGCGCGCGCACCGGTGGCCCACCGTGGCATCGAGACCGTGGTGCCGCGCGCCACCTACCGTCTGCAGTTCCACCAGGAGTTCACCTTCGACGACGCGATCGCCGTGCTGCCCTACCTGGAGAAGCTGGGCGTGAGCCACGTCTACTGCTCGCCGATCCAGCGCGCCCGGCCGGGCAGCATGCACGGCTACGACGTGGTGGCGCACGACGAGATCAACCCCGAACTCGGCGGCCAGGCCGGCTTCGAGCGCTTCAGCGCCGCGCTGCGGGAGCGCGGCATGGGCCAGCTGCTCGACCTGGTGCCCAACCACATGGGCGTGCTGGGGGCCGACAACGCCTGGTGGATGGACGTGCTCGAGAACGGCCCGGCGTCGCTCTACGCGCAGCACTTCGACATCGACTGGCAGCCGCTCAACGTCGAGCTGCACGGCAAGGTGCTGCTGCCGGTGCTGGGCGACCACTACGGCGACGTGCTCGATCGGGGCGAGCTGGTGCTGGCCTTCGATGCCGAGAACGGCAGCCTGGCGGTGCGCTACCACGAGCACCGTTTTCCGCTCGCGCCCGACACCTACGCACACGTGCTGCAGCGCGCGGAATCGCGGCTGGCCGACCCCGACCTGTCGGCCAGCCTCGCGAGCATCGCCACGTCCTTCGGCCATCTGCCGGCGCGCGAAGCGACCGATGCCGAGCCGGTGGCCGAGCGGGCGCGCGACAAGGAACTGCTCAAGAGTCGGCTGGCCCGGCTGGTGTCGCGCCAGCTCGACGTGGCGCAGGCCATCGCGGCGGCGCTGGCCGACATCAACGCGCAAGGCGAGCGCGATGCGCTGCATGCGCTGCTCGAGGGGCAGGCCTACCGGCTCGCCTTTTGGCGCGTCGCCGCCGACGAGATCAACTACCGGCGCTTCTTCGACATCAACGAACTGGCGGCGCTGCGCATCGAACGCGAGGCGGTGTTCGAAGCCACGCAGGGCATGGCACTCGACCTGGCGGCGGCGGGCGTGGTCGACGGCCTGCGCATCGACCACCCCGACGGCCTGTACGACCCGGCGCAATACTTTGACCGTCTGCAGCAGGGTTACGCGAAGCGCGCCGGCCTGGTGCTTCCCGAGCCCGATGCCGAGGGCCGCCCGCCCCGGCCGCTCTACGTCGTGGCCGAGAAGATCGCCGCGTCGCAGGAAGAGGTGCCGGTGCAGTGGGCCATCCACGGCACCACCGGCTACCGCTTCGCGACGGTGGTCAACGGCGTGCTGGTCGACACCGAGGCCGAAGAGCGCTTTTTGCGCATCTGGCGCAGCTTCACCGGCGTGCTGCAGCCCTTCGGCGAGCTGGCTTACGAAGGCAAGCGCGCCATCATGCGCAACGCGCTGTCGTCGGAGCTCAACGTGCTGTCGAGCGAGCTGCTGCGCATCGCGCGTGGCGACCGACGCACCCGCGACTACACGCTCAACACGCTGCGCCGCGCGTTGTCGGAAGTCGCGGCCTGCCTGCCGGTGTACCGCAGCTACATCCTCGATGCGCCGTCGGAACAGGACCGCAAGTACATCGACCAGGCGGTCGCCGAGGCGCGCCACCGCAGCCGCGACGCCGACGGCTCGGTGTTCGACTTCGTGCGGCTCACGCTGCTGGCCGACACGGTGCCCGGCGCGGACAAGTCGCTCTGTGCGCGCGCGCTGCGCCTGGCGATCCGCTTCCAGCAGTTCAGCGCACCGGTCACGGCCAAGGGCGTGGAGGACACCGCCTTCTACCGCTACTTCCCGCTGAGTTCTCTCAACGAGGTGGGCGGCGAGCCGGCGCACTTCGGCATGACGGTGGCCGACTTCCACACCGCCAGCGCCGACCGCGCCGCGCGCTGGCCGCACACGATGCTGGCCACGTCGACGCACGACAACAAGCGCTCCGAAGACGTGCGCACCCGCATCGACGTGCTGTCGGAAATGCCGGCCGCCTGGCGCCTGGCGCTGCGCCGCTGGCGCGCGATGAACCGCACCGAAGTAGTCGGCGCAGTCGCCACGGTCGCTGAAGACGAGCGCGGCGCCATGCCCTCTGCCGCCGACGAGTACCTGCTCTACCAGACGCTGCTGGGCACGCTGCCGGCCGGCGGGTTGACCGACGCCGCGCGCGCCGCGTACGTGGAGCGCATCGAGCGCTACATGCTGAAGGCCGCGCGCGAGTCGAAGGTACACACCAGTTGGACCTTCCCCGACCAGGACTACGAGAAGGCGCTTGCGGGCTTCGTGCAGCGCATCCTCGGCCGGGTCGCGGGCAACCCCTTCCTCGACGACGTGCAGGCGCTGGGCGACACGCTGGCCTGGTTCGGCGCGCTCAACAGCCTGTCGATGACGCTCATCAAGTACGGCTCGCCCGGCGTGCCCGACCTGTACCAGGGCAACGAACTGACCGACCTGAGTCTGGTCGACCCGGACAACCGCCGGCCGGTCGACTACGGCGCGCGTGCGCAGTGGCTGGAGCGCCTGTCGCAGATCGCCCACGGCCCGGACGAGCCGGCGGCCGTGCGTGCGCTGGCGGCGGCGCCGCACGACGGCGGCGCGAAGCTGTGGATCCTGTCGCGCCTGCTCGAGCTGCGGCGTGATGAACCGGCGCTGTTTCGCGACGGCGCCTACGCCCCGCTCGAAGCGACCGGCAGCGGTGCATCGCACGTGCTCGCCTTCCAGCGCACGCATGAGGGCAAGACGCTGCTGATCATGGCAGGACGCCTGTTCGTCGGCCTGGCGACCGAAGCCGAATCGCAGGCGTCGATCGCCGCGTCGGATTGCTGGCTGCCGCTCGGCGCCGAAGTGTGGCGCGACACGGCCGTGGCGCTGCCCGGTTGGCCCGACGGCATGCGCTTTCGCAACCTGTTCACCGGCGAGGTGCTGACCGTGCGCGACGGCGCACTGCCGATGGGCGAGGTGTTCTCGCACTTCCCGGGTGCAGCCCTGGTTGCGCTCGACGCACGCCATTGAGCACTGGAAGACCCATGTTCCAGATCGAGTTCACGCATGGCATCCCACGCCAATGCTCTTTTCTTCGGAGTTGATGCCATGAAAGCACCAGCCAGCGGCTGGTGCATAACTACACCGAGCCGGCTGCTAGAACTGCATCCCAAAAAGCTTCGCCCGCCTTTCCGGCCGGCACGCTGGATCGATAAAGCCGAATCTCGGTCGGGATGTCAAACCTGCCGTCAGGTGATGCCCTCACGAGGCGTCTCGAGGCCAAGTCGTCCTCGATGAGGGTCAAGGGAAGCCAGGCGACGCCGCGTCCATCGATCGCCATCGTCCTGAGCACCGACGCGAGGTGCGCCGTCACCACAACCTGCGTCTTCAAAAGCGCAAGCTGTTGCCCCAATACCGCTCGCACGATGCGTCCGATGCCAGAGCCCGTGCTGTATTGAAGGACCGGCACAGGACCGCTGCTTTCTTGCCCGAGGGTAAACGCGGGGGCACCGTCCTTGTCCGCCGAACAAACCGGAATCAGCACATCCTTGCCGACACAAACTGACACGTAGGCGTCCGACGGAAGTCCGCCTTTGCTCATCGGGTGTGCATGGCTCAGTACGAACTGCACCTTTCCTTGCTGGATCAGCGACTCGCAGCGTTGCAGCACATCGGACATCAACTGCACAGCCCCCACCGTCGTGTGCGTTTCGAGCGGGCGGAGCCAGCGGGGAAGGAAGGTGAATGACAACGCGTGGGTGGAGGCAATCCGCAACGTGGCGGAATGCGCTTCCGAGATGGCATGCGCTTCGTCGGGAAGTGCTGCAAGTCGCTCCAGAAGCTCGTCCGCGACATCGCTGAACCACTCGCCAGCGACGGTCAGCTTTGCTGGTTGAGAGCTGCGGTCGAACAAATCGACCCCTAACCAGGCCTCCAGCGCCCGGACGCGGCGGCTGAAGGCGGGCTGTGTCACGTTTCTCTCGTCGGCAGCGCGCGAAAAACTCCCTGTTGCGGCAAGTGCCTTGAAATCAGCGAGCCACAGAAAGTTCATACCGGTACTTTCAAAGCATTGATAGCTAGAAAAACAGCATTGGTCGCCAAGGCTGAAAGATCGGAGGATAGCTCCACCGAAATACCTCAACAGGCACCTCCATGAAGATCGTCGAGATCCGAGAAAAGACCCTTCCCATCAGCTCGCCCATTCGCAACGCCTACATCGACTTCAGCAAGATGACGCTGAGTCTCGTGGCCGTTGTCACGGACGTGATCCGCGACGGCAAGCCCGTCGTCGGCTACGGCTTCAACTCCAACGGCCGCTATGGCCAGGGCAAACTGATGCGCGAGCGGTTCATCCCTCGCATCATGGAGGCTGATCCAGCCTCGCTGGTCGACGCATCGGGCGACAACCTGGATCCACACAAGATCTGGAACGCGATGTTCACCAATGAGAAGCCGGGCGGTCATGGCGAGCGCTCGGTCGCGATCGGCACGATCGACATGGCTGTCTGGGATGCAGTCGCCAAGATCGAAGGCAAGCCGCTGTTTCAACTCCTCGCAGACCGCTACGGGGACGGCAAGCCCAACCGCAAGATCTTCGTCTACGCCGCAGGCGGCTATTACTACCCGGGTCAGGACCACAAGAAGCTGCAGGACGAGATGCGCAGCTACATCGACCGGGGCTACACCGTCGTGAAGAAGAAGATCGGCGGCGCATCGCTCGACGAAGACCTGCGTCGCATCGACTCCATCATGGAAGTGCTGCAAGACGGCCAAAAGCTCTGCGTCGACGCCAATGGTCGATTTGACCTGGAGACGGCCATCGCCTACGCCAAGGCGCTATCGCAGTACGACCTCTTCTGGTACGAGGAACCCGGCGACCCGCTCGACTTCGAGCTGCAAGCAGCATTGCGCAACTTCTACAAAAACCCGATGGCCACAGGCGAAGACCTGTTCTCCATGCAGGACGCCCGCAACCTGATTCGCTATGGCGGCATGCGCCCCGATCGCGACTGGCTGCAGTTCGACTGCGCCCTCAGCTATGGCCTGGTGGAGTACCTCCGCACGCTCGACATGCTCAAGGAGCATGGCTGGTCGGCAACCCGCTGCATCCCGCATGGGGGCCACCAGATGTCACTCAATATCGCCGCGGGCCTGGGTCTGGGCGGCAACGAGTCGTACCCCGACTTGTTCCAGCCTTTCGGCGGCTTCCCGGATGGCGTGAAAGTGGAGAACAGCTTCGTCACGCTGCCGGATCTCCCGGGCATCGGTTTCGAAGGCAAGGCCGATCTGTACCGCGAGATGCAGGCGCTTTCGGCCTGAAGCTCGACAACATAACTAGGAGACAAGACATGATCAACTCGATGCGAATCGTCGCCGGCCTGACCCTGGTCAGCGCAGCGTCCCTGGCTTTCGCGGAATTTCCGGACAAGCCGATCACTTTGGTGGTGCCGTTCGCGGCAGGCGGGCCGACGGACAAGATCGCTCGCGACCTGGCCGAGGCACTGCGCAAGCCTCTCGGCCAAACGATCATTGTCGAAAACGCGGTCGGTGCGGGCGGCACCATCGGCTCCGCCAAGGTAGCGCGAGCCACCCCGGACGGCTACACCTTGCTGGTCAACCACATCGGCATGGCCACTGCCCCGGCCCTGTACCGCAAGCTGAGCTACAAGGTACCAGACGACTTCGAGCCACTTGGCCTTATCAACGAAGCCCCGTCGGTCGTGATCGGCAAGCCATCGCTGGCGGCGAACAACTTCGCCGAGTTGCGGCAATGGATCACCACGAACGGCAAGTCTGTGAACATCGCGAACGCCGGGCTGGGATCGGCTTCGCACCTCTGCGGATTGATGTTCCAGAACGCGCTGAAAACAACCATGACCACGGTTCCCTACAAAGGAACGGCGCCGGCCATGACCGACCTGATCGGCGGCCAAGTGGACCTGATGTGCGAGCAGGCGGTCAACGCCGTGCCACAGATCGAGGGCAAGAAAGTCAAGACCTATGGCGTCACAAGCCTCCAGCGCTTGCCGCTGCCGGTGCTGAAGGACACACCGACGCTTTCAGAGTCGGGCTTGAAAGATTTCGACGTCCAGGTATGGCACGGGCTCTACGCGCCGAAGGGAACAGCTCCAGCGGTCCTGGCGAAGCTGAACTCCGCGCTCCGGGCTGCCTTGAAGGATCCCGAGCTGATCAAACGGGAGGAAGCACTTGGGTTGACGGTGGTCACGGACGAGCGGCTCGACCCGACGAACCACCGCAAATTCGTCGAAGCGGAGAAAAATCGCTGGTCGAAGGTGATCAAGGACGCGGGCGAGTACGCGGACTGACAGAAGTCGCCGGCGTCGACGTGTTCGACATCGAGCGTGAGCCGCGCAAGCGCATGAAGATTCTGGTGTTTCACGACGACCAGCACCGCACCGCGATCACCCCTGGCCGGCATCACCCATTGAATCGCTTTGCTCACTTGAACCTTGAAAGAGGCGAACATGAAGATCGGCATCATCGGCGCAGGAAACATCGGCGGAACCGTCGCGCGCAAACTTGTAGCGGCGGGGCACTCCGTCAAACTGGCAGGCGCGAAAGGGCCGGACGACATCCGTGAGAAAGCGGAAAAGATCGGAGCCCAGCCGGTCCCCCCGGAAGATGCCGTCAAGAACGTCGAGGTGATCGTCCTGTCGATCCCCTTTGCCAGCATTCCAGAGGTTGCGGGGCTATTCGCCGATGTGCCCGCAGAGGTGGTGGTGATCGACACCTCCAACTACTACCCGCAGTTCGGCACACGGATTTCGCAAATCGAAGAGGGCAGGCCTGAGAGCGTCTGGTCGAGCGAGCAGCTCGGTCGCCCAGTCATCAAGACGTTCAACGCTGTGCTCGCCAAGACGCTGGCAGATGGTGGCAAGCCCACAGGCGCTGTTGGGCGGCTCGCCATGCCTATTGCTGGCGATGACGCGGCGGCCAAGGCCGTCGCCCAGCAATTGGTTGACGCAGCAGGTTTTGATCCGTTGGATGCCGGAGACCTCGCCGGCTCGTGGCGGCAGCAGCCGGGTACACCCGCCTATTGCACCGAGCTGACGACTTCAGAGTTGAGGACTGCACTCGCTTCCGCGGTGAAGGACGATGCCCCACGCCACCGTGACGCATTGATGGAGGAGTTCGCGGGGGCCGACACGCCGCCAAGCCATGCGACGGTGATAGCACGCAACCGTCAAGTCACTGCCCGCACTGACTGAAAGGAGATCGAGCTTCTGTGCGGACAGGCACCGCGCAGCGTCAGACGGCGATCGGCAACCGGGCCGAGAACACGGTGCCCTGCGCGGCCGACGACGCGACCTGCATGGCGCCGCCATGCGCCATGGCGATCTGCGCGCAGATGTACAGCCCGAGCCCCAGCCCGCCGCCCGGCTTGCTGGTGCGCGGCCGCCAGTAGGGCTCGAAGACGCGCGCCAGGTCGTCCGGGGCGATCGGCTCGCCCTCGTTCGCCACCACCAGCACCAGCACGTCGCCCTCGATCGAGGCGCTGACACGCACCGGGCGATCGATGGCGCCGTAGGTCAGCGCATTGCCCAGCAGGTTCGACAGCACCTGCTGCAGCCGGCCGCGGTCGCAGCGCACGGCGCGCGCGATGGCGATGTCAGCATCGATGCGGCGTTGCGGATGGCCTTCGCGCAGTTCGGAAACGACATCGTTCAGCGCCGCCGCCAGATCGGTGGTCTCTTCCAGCACGACGCCCATGCCGGCGCCCAGCCGGCTGCGCGCCAGGTCGAGCACGTCGTTGATCAGCTGGGACATACGCCGGGTGGTCGCATGCAGCCGGCTGCCCAGTCGCAGCAGGTCGGGCTCGGTGGAGCGACGCAGCAGCAGTTCGGCGATCGCACCCACGGCCGCCAGCGGGTTGCGCAGGTCGTGGCCCAGCACGGCGATGAATTGCTCGCGCAGTTCGGCGGTCGCCTGAGCGTCGACCAGCGCGGCTTCGGCGGCGACCTGCCGTTCCTCGCTGTCCAGCTGCAGCGCGATCAGGTCGGCGAAGGCGGTGAACATGGCGACGATGCGCGGGTCCGAGACCACGGCCGGCCGCGGGTCGATGGCGCACAGGTTGCCGAAATACTGGCCGTCGGCACGGACGATGGGCACCGAGATGTAGCTCTCGATGTTGTAGGTGCGCGGCGTGTGGTGGTCGCGGTAGACCGGGTCCAGGCTGGCGTGGTCGATGACCACTGGCTGCCGGGCGGCACGCGACTCGCTGCACAGGGTGGACGCAACGTCAAGCTGCCCGCCGGGCTTCAGCCCGAAGTCGATGTCGTCCTGCACCGCGCAGGCGGTCCAGGTGCCGTCGGTGACGCGGGCGACGGCGGCGAAGCCCATGCCGGTGTTCTGGCAGATGAGGCGCAGCAGGGAGGGCACCGCGCTGATCCGGCCGATCGCCGCCACATCGCGGGCGATGGCGTCCGGCGCGTCCGTCATCGGTCGCGTCAGGTGGCGCCGCCTTCGTCCTCGGCCGGCCAGTCGCGGATGTAGGCCTTGAGCATCTTGTTCTCGAAGTTCTGGCTGTCGACCACCGCCTTGGCGACGTCGTAGAAGCTGATCACGCCCATGAGCATGCGCTTGTCCATCACCGGCATGTAGCGGGCGTGGCGCTCGAGCATGATGCGGCGGATCTCGTCGAGGTCGGTCTCGGCGGTGCAGGTCACGGGCGCGTCGTCCATGGCCTTGCGCACCAGCGAGCCACCGACCTGGCCGCCGTTCTTGACGAGGGCGACGATCACCTCGCGGAAGGTGAGCATGCCGACCAGATCGCCGTGTTCCATGACCACCAGCGAACCGATGTCCTTTTCGGCCATGGTCGTCACGGCGTCGGCCAGGGGTTCGTCGGGGGTGATGGTGTAGAGGGTGTTGCCCTTGACGCGCAGGATGTCGCTGACCTTCATCGTGGTGCTCCTCTTCTGACTGGGCCGATCCGATTGAATATAGCCCAACTCGCTCACAATAGCCGGCCACCGCCCACCCCTGCGCCGCGCAGACGTGAGCGGTCGTTACAAGCCCTCCGAGGAGACACATGCCAGGCTATTCCGACCCCGGGTTCGACACCCTTGCGCTGCACGCCGGTGCCGCCCCCGACCCGACGACCGGCGCGCGCGCCGTGCCGATCCACCTCACCACCTCCTTCGTCTTCGAGTCGAGCGACCACGCGGCGGCGCTGTTCAACCTGGAACGCGCCGGCCACGTCTACAGCCGCATCAGCAACCCGACCAACGCGGTGCTGGAGCAGCGTGTGGCGGCGCTCGAGGGCGGCATCGGCGCCATCGCCACCGCGAGCGGCCAGGCCGCGCTGCACCTGAGCGTCGCGACGCTGATGGGCGCCGGCTCGCACATCGTGGCCAGCACGGCGCTGTACGGCGGCTCGCAGAACCTGTTGCACTACACGATGCGGCGCTTCGGCATCGAGACGACCTTCGTGAAGCCGGGCGACCTGGACGGCTGGAAGGCCGCGATCCGGCCGAACACCAAGCTGCTGTTCGGCGAGACCGTGGGCAACCCGGGGCTGGACGTGCTCGACATCCCGGCGGTGAGCGACATCGCGCATGCGGCCGGCGTGCCGCTGCTGGTCGATTCGACGCTGACCTCGCCCTACCTCATCAAGCCCTTCGACCACGGGGCCGACCTGGTCTACCACTCGGCGACCAAGTTCCTCTCCGGCCACGGCACGGTGATCGGCGGCGTGGTGGTCGACGGCGGCAGTTTCGACTGGGAGAAGTCCGGCAAATTCGCCGAACTGAGCCAGGCCTACGACGGCTTCCACAACATGGTGTTCAGCGAGGAGAGCACGGTCGGCGCCTTTCTGCTGCGCGCGCGCCGCGAAGGCCTGCGCGACTTCGGCGCGTCGATGAGCCCGCACACGGCCTGGCTCATCCTGCAGGGCATCGAGACGCTGCCGCTGCGCATGGAGCGCCACATCGACAACACGCAGAAGGTGGTGGAGTTCCTGGCGGCGCATCCCTTCGTGTCGCGCGTAGGCCATCCGCTGATCGAATCGCACCCGAGCCACGCGTTGGCGCAGAAGCTGCTCAAGCACGGCGCACGCGGTGCCGGTGCGGTGTTCAGCTTCGACATCCAGGGCAGCCGCGCGCAGGGCAAGGCCTTCATCGAGGCACTCAAGCTCTTCAGCCACCTGGCCAACGTGGGCGACTGCCGCAGCCTGGTGATCCACCCGGCCAGCACCACGCACTTCCGCATGACGGACGAGGCGCTGGCGGGCGCGGGCATCTCGCAAGGCACCATTCGCCTGTCGATCGGACTGGAAGACCCGGCCGATCTGATCGACGACCTGAAGCGGGCGCTGAAGGCCGCTGAAAAGGCAGGTGCCTGATGGAACTGATCGTCAACGGCCACGCCACCTACGCCTACACCGGCGGCAAGCCGCTCGACACGGCCAAGCCGACCGTCGTGTTCATCCACGGCGTACTCAACGACCACAGCGTGTGGATCCTGCAGAGCCGCTGGTTCGCCAACCACGGCTGGAACGTGCTGGCAGTCGACCTGCCCGGCCACTGCCGCAGCGGCGGCCAGCCGCCGGCCACGGTGGAAGACGCGGCGCACTTCGTGCTCGCACTGCTGGACGCCGCCGGCGTGGACAAGGCGACGCTGGTCGGCCACAGCTTCGGTTCGCTGATCGCGCTCGAAGCGGCGTCGCGCGCCCCCGAGCGGGTGACGCATCTGGCGCTGGTGGGCACCGCCTACCCGATGCCGGTCTCGCCGGCGCTGCTCGATGCGTCGCTCCACCAGCCGATGCGCGCCATCGACATGGTCAACACCTTCTCGCATTCGATGCTGGCGCCCCCGCCCTCCTCGCTCGGCCCCGGCACCTGGCTCTATGGCGGCTCGCGGGCGCTGATGCGCCGGGTGCTGGCCAGCAACCGCGAGACGAATCTGTTCCACACCGGCTTCAAGGCCTGCAACGACTATGCGAACGGCGAAGCGGCGCTGGCCGCAGTGCGTTGCCCGGTGCTGTTCCTCCTTGGCGCGGCCGACCAGATGACCTTGCCGAAGACAGCGCGTGCCTTCGCGGCGAAGGCGCCCGAGGCGAAGACGGTGGTGGTCGAGGCCGGCCATGCGCTGATGACCGAGGCGCCGGACGCGGTGTTGTTCGCGCTGGCTGACTTCGTGGGCGCGCGCTAGGCGCTGTCGCCGAAGACGAAGTCGGCCGGTGCGGCGGCGACCGCGCCCAACAACGCCTGCACCTCGGGTGCCATCGGCTGCGCGGCCGGCAGCGCGCCCAGCAGGCGCGACAGCGTCGGGGCATGCGGCAGCAGCGGGCCGAGAAAGTGCGTGCCCTCGGGGCCGACGATCAGCAGCGTCGGAAAGGTCTCGACGTCGAAGGCGTCAGCCAACTCGGCGTGGTCTTCGATGTCGACCCAGGCAAAGCGAAGCGCCGGGTGCGCGGCCGCGACAGGCGTCAGCAGCGGCCGGTAGTCGCGGCAGGTGCCGCACCATTCCGCGCAGAGGCAGATCACCCAGGTGGGCTGGGGGGTGGCAGCGGCGGACGGCTGGGCGCTCACGGGGATGAAACAGTTCGGGAAAGCAGCGGCCATTATCGAACGAGCCCCGGCGCCGCGCATCCGCCGGGCCATTCAGGCCATGTAGCGCGACATCTGGCTGGGTCGCGTCAGGATCTGAAGGTCCTCGCGCAGCGTGAGTGCATCGCGCAGGCACAGGCTGCGGAACGCGGCCTTGTGCCACAGGTGGTCCAGCGCCGGCGTGTGGGGCAGCAGCAGTTCGTTCAGCAGCGGCACCAGCGGCGTCGCGTCGGGGTCGGCCAGCAGCACATAGCGCGGATCTTCGTTGGCCGGCTCTTCAGCCAGGGGGGCGATCCAGTCCAGCGCCACCAGGGTTTCCAGCACCGGTGCCAGCTGCAGCGCCTCGACCCGCATCCGCAGCACGAGTTCGTCGGCCCCCAATCCCTTGACCGGCGTGGCGCGCACCGCGTCCAGATGCTGCAGCGCCTCGACCGCCAGTTGGAACGGCCAGCCCGGCGTGTCGCTGCGGCGCGCCACGCCGGTCAGCAGGCTGGGCAGGTAGGCCGCGATGACGGCGCCGAACAGAACGATGACCCAGGCCACATAGATCCACACCAGCAGGATCGGTGCCGTCGCGAAGGCGCCATAGAGCACCGAGTAGGTCGGCACCGAGCTCAGGTAGTAGCCCAGCACGCGCTTGGCGATCTCGATGGCCGCCGCGACGAACAGGCCGCCGGCCCAGGCATGCGCCCACTTCACCGAGGTGTTCGGCACGTAGTGGTAGAGCGAGGCCATGCCACCGGCCAGCAGGATGAATTCGAAGGTGTCGAACACCAGCTTGAGCATGCCGCCGCTGCCCACCACACCGCGCGAGGCCGAGAACACATAGGAGGTGGTGCTCAGGCTGACCGCCAGGATGAGTGGCCCCAGCGTGATCGCCGCCCAGTAGATGAGCACGCGCTGCGCCAGCGGCCGGGGCGAGCGCACCCGCCAGATGCTGTTGAGCGTCTTGTCCATCGTCAGGATCAGCGCGATAGCGGTGGCCAGCAGCAGTACCAGGCCCGCCACGCCCAGGCCGCTGGCCTTGCTGGCGAACTGGTTCAGGTAGCCGACCACCTGGCGCGCGATGTTGTCCGGGATCAGGCTCTCGATCAGCCAGCGCTGCAGCCGGCCCTGCAGCTTGGCGAACATCGGGAACACGGTGAAGAGCGCCAGCGCCACGGTGAAAAAGGGCACCATCGCGATGGTGGTGGTGAAGGTCAGGCTGCTGGCCGTCAGCCCCAGCCGGTCTTCGCGAAAGCGCTCGCGCAGCACCGCCGCCGTGTTGCCCCACGGGAAATGCGAAAGGTCCCTCCACCATTGCCGGTGTTTCATGGCCGGTATCATGCCATCGGCCCTGCGGCATGCCGCCGCAGACCGCTCTGCGCAGCCGCTGTGCGCGACCCCTCCATCCGCCATCCCGTGATCCAGTCCCAAGCCCCATCGTCCGCCGTCGCCACCACCCGCTGGCTGGCCGTGGGCAGCCTCGTCGGGCTGATCGTGCTCGGGCTCGCCTGGGAAATGTGGCTGGCGCCGCTGCGCCCGGGCGGGTCCTGGCTGGCGCTCAAGGTGCTGCCGCTGGTCGTGCCGCTGGCCGGGCTCTACAAGAACCGCATGTACACCTACCGCTGGGTCAGCCTGATGATCTGGCTCTATTTCACCGAGGGCGTGGTGCGCGCCTGGAGCGACACCGTGCCGCTCGGACGCGCGCTGGCCGGCCTCGAGGTGCTGCTGTGCCTGATGCTTTTCACCGCCTGCGCGATGCACGTGCGACTGCGGCTGCGCGATGCGCGCCAGGCGCGCGCCGGCCTTCCGCTGGAGACTGCCAACCCATGACTGCATTGATCGACCAACTCCGCGCCATCGTCGGCGCGCCGCATGTGCTCACCGAGGGCGACCTCACCGCCTACGAGCAGGACTGGCGCAAGCGCTCGCGCGGCAAGGCGCTGGCCGTGGTGCGGCCGGCCAGCGCGCAGCAGGTGGCCGAGGTGGTGAAGGCCTGCGCCGCCGCCGGCAGTTCCCTGGTGCCACAGGGCGGCAACACCGGCCTGGCGGTCGGCGGCATTCCCGACGCCAGCGGCACGCAAGTGCTGCTGAGCCTGCAGCGCATGAACGCCGTGCGCGACATCGACGCCGCCAACCTCACCATGACGGTCGAGGCCGGCTGCATCCTGCAGACGCTGCAGGAAACGGCCGAGAAGGCCGGCTTCCTGTTCCCGCTGAGCCTGGCGGCCGAAGGCAGTTGCACCATCGGCGGCAACCTGGCGACCAACGCGGGCGGCACGCAGGTCGTGCGCTACGGCAACACCCGCGACCTGTGCCTGGGCCTGGAAGTGGTCACGCCGCAGGGAGAGATCTGGGAAGGCACCAGCGGCCTGCGCAAGGACAACACCGGTTACGACCTGCGCGACCTGCTGATCGGCAGCGAAGGCACGCTGGGCATCATCACCGCCGCGACGATGAAGCTGTACCCGATACCCGCGGCGCAGCTCACCGCCTGGGCCGCCGTGCCTTCGCTCGACCACGCCGTCACGCTGCTCGGCCTGGCGCACAAGCACCTGGGCGCCGGCCTCACCGGCTTCGAGGTGATGGGCCAGTTCGCGCTGAGCCTGGTCGGCAAGCACATGCCGCAGCTGCGCGTGCCCTTCCTCGGCGATGCGGCTGCGCCCTATTGCGCGCTGCTGGAAATCTCTGACGGCGAATCGGAAGAGCACGCCCGCGCGCGCTTCGAGGCGCTGCTCGAAACCGCCTTCGAGGACGGCTGCGTGATCGACGCGGTGGTGGCCGAGAACCTCACCCAAGCCCACCAGCTCTGGCACATCCGCGAGAGCATTCCGCTGGCCCAGGCCGAGGAAGGCTTGAACATCAAGCACGACATCTCGATCGCCGTGTCGCGCATCCCCGCCTTCGTGGCCGAGACCGACGCCCTGCTGCAACGCGAGATTCCCGGCGTGCGGCTGGTCAACTTCGGCCACCTGGGCGACGGCAACCTGCACTACAACGTGCAGGCCCCGGCCGAAGGCGACGCCAAGGCCTTCCTGCGCGACGAGGAAGAGCGCGTCAACACGCTGGTGTACGACGCGGTCGAGAAATTCGGCGGCTCGTTCTCGGCCGAGCACGGCGTGGGTGAGCTGAAGGTGCACAAGCTCGAGAAGCACAAGTCGCCCGTGGCGCTCGGCATGATGCGCGCCATCAAGCACGGGCTGGACCCGCAGAACATCATGAATCCGGGGCGGGTGCTGCGGACGGAGGGAGCATCGTGACTCAGCCCCTCCGCTCCCAGTACGAAGACTTCATGCGCCACGTCGACACGCACGGCGTGTTCAAGTCCGACCGCACCGGCACCGGCACCAAAAGCGTCTTCGGCCACCAGATGCGCTTCGACCTGAACGAAGGCTTCCCGCTGGTCACGACGAAGAAGGTGCATGTGCGCTCCATCATCCAGGAGCTGCTGTGGTTCCTCACCGGCTCCAGCGACAACAACTGGCTGCGCGAACGCGGTGTGACGATCTGGGACGAATGGGCCCGTGAGGACGGCGACCTCGGCCCCGTCTACGGCGTGCAGTGGCGCAGCTGGCCGACGCCCGACGGCGGCCACATCGACCAGATCGCCGAGGTCATCAAGACGCTCAAGACCAACCCCGATTCGCGCCGCATCATCGTGAGCGCGTGGAACGTGGCCGAGCTGTCGAAGATGGCGCTGATGCCCTGCCACGCCTTTTTCCAGTTCTACGTGGCGCCGCCGCAGGCCGAGGGCGAACGCGGCAAGCTGAGCTGCCAGCTCTACCAGCGCAGCGCCGACATCTTCCTGGGCGTGCCCTTCAACATCGCGAGCTACGCGCTGCTGACGCACATGGTGGCGCAGCAGTGCGAGCTTGACGTCGGCGACTTCGTCTGGACCGGCGGCGACTGCCACATCTACAGCAACCACGCCGAGCAGGTCGCGCTGCAGCTCAGTCGCGAGCCGAGGCCTTACCCGACGCTGCGCATCCTGCGCAAGCCCGACTCGATCTTCGACTACCAGTACGAGGACTTCGCCTTCGACGGCTACGACCCGCATCCCGCCATCAAGGCGCCGGTGGCAGTCTGAACGAAGGGTCCCTCGCCATGCGCCTGAACCTGATCTACGCCCGCGCCGCCAACGGCGTGATCGGCAAGGACAACGCCCTGCCCTGGCACCTGCCGGAAGACATGGCGCACTTCAAGCGCATGACGGCCGGTTGCCCGGTCGTCATGGGCCGCAAGACCTGGGATTCGCTGCCGCCGAAGTTCCGGCCACTGCCGGGGCGGCGCAACATCGTGGTCACACGCCAGCCCGACTGGCAGGCCGACGGCGCCGAACGCGCTGCCGGCTTGCCCGAAGCGATGGCCTTGTGCGCCGATGCGGCCGACGTGTGGGTCATCGGCGGCGCGCAAATCTACGCCGAGGCGGCACCGCTCGCCCGACGCGCCGTTGTCACCGAGATCGCACAGAATTTCGATGGCGATGCGCACGCCCCCGTGCTCGACAGCGGCTGGCGCGAGATTGCACGCGAATCGAGCATGTCCCGCAACGGTCTGCCCTTTAGTTTCGTCACGCTCGAACGCGTCTGAGCGCACGGCGCCAACGCGCCACCCATTCAGAACAACAAAGACGCCCATGTCAGACCACGGCTTTCACGTCCATGGACCGCACGATCACGAACTCGAACATGCCGCCCAAGGCGAGCATGGCGGGACGACCCACCACGGCATCGGCGGCAAGAGCATGACCAACCAGATCGCAGTCTGTACGGCGGTCATCGCCACGGTCGGCGCCCTGTTCTCGTACATGGGCGGCGCCACGCAGGCCACGGCGGGCCTGGACAAGAACAACGCGGCAATCAAGAAGACCGAGGCCTCGAACCAGTGGAATTACTTCCAGGCCAAGAGCACCAAGCAGGCGCTCACGGAGTTCGCACGCGACATGGCGCCCGACGACCGGAAGGCCGCGCTGCAGGCCAAGGTCGACCGCTACGAAAAAGAGAAGACCGAGATTCAGCTGGCGGCGCAGAAGCTTGAAGCTGAAGCCACGGCGTGGGACCATGAGTCGGAAGCCCAAATGCACCAGCACCACCGCTGGGCCCAGGCCACCACGGTGCTGCAGGTGTCGATCGCGCTGGCCGCCATGGCGCTGCTGACGCGCAAGAAATGGCTGGAGTACGGCATGCTGGCCGTCGCCGGTGCAGGCCTGCTCGTGGGCGCGGCGGCGGCCTTTCATCTCTGACATCCCGACGTAGGAGAAATCGATGACGATCCAGAAGCTCCTCGGCATCTCGCTGCCGATCATCCAGGCGCCGATGGCCGGCGTGCAGGGCAGCGCGATGGTGGTCGCGGTGTCGAACGCAGGCGGGCTCGGCTCGCTGCCCTGCGCCATGCTCACGCTCGAG
This sequence comes from Variovorax sucrosi, assembly GCF_051216635.1. NCBI lineage: Bacteria > Pseudomonadati > Pseudomonadota > Betaproteobacteria > Burkholderiales > Comamonadaceae > Variovorax > Variovorax sucrosi. Next base: position 189,992 of record NZ_JBPJZU010000007.1, read on the forward strand.
GCGCTGCGCAGCGAACTCGATGCGATCACTGCGCAGACGACACAACCCTACAACCTCAACTTCTTCTGCCACACGCCCCCTGTGGCCGACCCGGCACGCGAAGCGCGCTGGCGCGAGGCGCTGGCGCCCTTCTACGCCGAGTTCGGCATCGACCCGGCCGGCGTGCCGACCGGCGGCGGGCGCGCGCCTTTCACCGAAGCCGCGGCCGATCTGCTGGAGGCCTACAAGCCGCCGGTGCTGAGCTTCCATTTCGGGCTGCCGCCGGCGCCGCTGCTGGCGCGCGTGAAGGCATGGGGCGCCAAAGTGCTGGCGTCGGCCACCACCGTCGAAGAAGCGCGCTGGCTGGCGGCGAACGGCGTCGACGCGGTCATCGCACAGGGCCTGGAAGCCGGTGGCCACCGCGGCATCTTCCTCGGCGACGACCTCAGCACGCAGTTGGGCACGATGGCGCTGCTGCCGCAGGTGGTGCGGGCGGTCGACGTGCCGGTGATCGCGGCCGGCGCGATCGTCGATGCGCAGGGGGTCGCCGCGGCCCTGACCCTCGGCGCCGCCGGCGTGCAGGTCGGCACCAGCTACATGCTGTGCGACGAGGCCCTGACCACGCCGCTGCACCGCGCGGCGCTGAAGAGCACGCGTGCCGAGCACACGGTGCTCACCAACCTGATCACCGGCCGGCCCGCCCGCGGGATCCGCAATCGCCTGATCGATGCGCTCGGTCCGCTGAGCGAGGTCGCACCCGCCTTCCCGCTGGCCACCGCCGCGTTGGCACCTCTGAAGGCGGCCGCCGAAAAGCTGGGACGCGACGACTTCTCGACCCTCTGGTCGGGCCAGAACGCCACCGGCTGCCGCGAGATTTCCGCCGCTGAGATGACCCGTCTGCTGGCGGGCTGAAGCACCCGGCATTTCGCCTACGTGCAAGCCAATGGGCGGCCGACATGCGCCGTCTGCATTCGTGCGCACACTTCGAAGGACTTTCCATCCAATGAGGTGCTGCCATGGCGAACGAACCAGTGAAAACCCCCACCGAGATCGCCGAGGAAACCCGGCAAACGGCACACGAGGCCAACGAGGCGCTGCACGGCCACGCGGCCGAGGCCCAGCAGGTCGGCCAAGCGGCCATGCGCTCGATGCAGTCGAGCTACGAGGACGCGAAGCAGACGGGTGCAGAAGCACTCGATACCGCCAAGGGCGTCGCGGCGGACCTGCGTGATCGCGCGGGCGATGCCGCGCAGACCGGCAAGGTCTACGCCCGGAACGCGGTGAATGCGGCCGGCCGTAAGCTGTCGACCTGGCAGGACCAGGTGGCCGATGCGCAGGCCTCGTGCACCCGCTACATCGCGCAGGAACCGGTCAAGGCGACGCTGCTCGCCGTCGCCGGCGGTGCCTTGCTGACCGGCCTGCTGATGGCCGGCCTGCGCGGGCCTCGCCGCGGCCGGGGCTGAGCCGATGATCCACCCGATCTACATGACGGCGCTGCGCCGGCCGGACCTGGTTGCGGCGCACCTGCGCAACCATGTCGAGTTGGTCAAGAAGGAACTCGGCGATGCCGGCCGCTCCGTCGCCTACAAGGTGGCGGGGGCGGTTGTGGCGCTGGTGGCGCTGCTGCTGGCGCTCGGTCTCACCGGGATCGCGCTGATGCTGGGGGCGCTGCACGGCAGCTTCCACTGGGCGCTGCTGGCAGTGCCGGGCGTGGCCTGGGTGCTGACAATCGCGGGTGTGATCGTCGCGATGAAGTCATCGGTGCGCGACGACGTGCAGGACGTCAAGAACGAACTCGAGGCCGACCTCGCGGTTCTTCGCACCGTCAAGGAGGCGCGCCATGGATAGGCACTCGCCCCTGTTGACGCCCAAACAGAAGCTCGCCCAATCGCGCGCCGAGCTGCTTGAGGCGATGGGTTACCACGACGTCGCGCCGCTGGATGCGGTGTCGCCACAGCTGGTGTCGACCCGCCCTCTGCGCGGCGGCCGGACGCCGCCCCCGACCTCTCGCCGGGGCGTGCTCGCGCGCTGGTGGGCACGCCATCCGCTGAACAGTGCGGTCGACCTCGGCCGCCCCTTCCTCGATGACCTGGCGCGCAAGCAGCCCGGCAGGCTCATGGCGTATGGGGCCGGCACCGGCGCGCTGCTGATGGTGATCAAGCCCTGGAAGCTGCTGTCGCTGGCGACCCTGCTGTCGCTGGCCTTCCGCACCTCCGACCTCACCGGCCTGATCGCCGGCGCGTTCGGCCGCCACCCGGACGACGAGGACGACGGCCCGCCGTTCGACGACCGGGTGCCGCTCAATGAGCAGGTCTCCTGAAAGCGCGCGGCGGCCCCTCGCCGAGGCGACGGGTTCAGCCGCGACGCACGCCTTCGGCGGCGCATTCGCTGGCATAGGCCAGAAAGTCCTCGAACTGCCCGGTCTTGTCGAAAACGGCATCAGCACCCTGCGACAGCGCCCGTTCGTTGGCGGCTTCCGCATAGTTGGTCAGGACCACCACGCGCTGATGCGCCAGGCGGCGCGCGCAGGCCTTCACCACCTCCATGCCCGACCCTTCGGTGAGGAACAGGTCGGCGACCACCAGGTCCCATGCGTCGCCGTTGTGGGCGAGACAGCGCAGGGCTTCGTCCTGCGACGCGGCGACGGCGATCACCTCGCAGGGACTGGCGTCCTCGAGCAAACCCACGAGCAGGTCACGGATGGCGGGGTTGTCTTCGATCAGAAAGACACGAAGCGTCATGGCAGGATGGGGATGGGGCAGAAGCGATGCGGGGGCAGGTGCCCACTGGGGCCCGGCAGGCCGACACCGCGAGATACGGCCGTTGGGCGGTGTAGCGGCGAATTATCCCGGCTGTTCGGGCTACCCCTTGCAGGAGAGATTCCCGAGGGCGGCACAATCGACCCATGACAGCCATCAGTGATCTGAGCGACGAGGAACTCGCGCTCTATGCGCAGGAGTGGCGCCAGCGCGCCCTGCGCGGCGAAAAGACGGCGCGCGGTGTGGCGCATGCCCTGGAAACCGAGCTTCGGCGTCGCGGCGCGGGCGCTTTTCCGCAGACTTCTCCGGCCAATCTGGACACCCGTCCCGCCCCCTTGCGCAACCACCGCCCCTGGTGGAAATTCTGGGCGTCCTAGGTTCCCAGCAGGCTCCCGCGGAAGCGGTGACCCGTCTCGGATCGCGCAAAGCGCCTACAGGGTCGGGGGCGCGCGTCCTTGGGCACGTGGCTTGGTACGGGCGCAATGTCCGTTTCGACGCCGCGTCCAGAGAGTCGCACGATCCCGCCCCATGCCCGTTGCCACATTTCTGGTCGAAGACAGCCCCACCATCCGAGACCATCTGATCCCGGCGCTGCGCGATCTCGGGAATGCAGAGGTGGTGGCTTCGGCGGACAGCGAGCGACAGGCGACCCGATGGCTGCGGGCGCATGGGCATTCATGCCAACTGGCGGTCATCGACCTGTTCCTGAAAGAAGGTTCCGGTCTGGGCGTTCTGAAAGCTTGCCGGGAGGCACGGGCTCCGCAACGCGTCGTCGTGCTGAGCAACTACGCGACCCTGGAAATGCGCCGGCAGGCATTCGGCTTGGGTGCGCATGCGGTGTTTGACAAGTCCACCGAGCTGGACGAACTGTTCGCCTTCTGCCGGGCGATCGCCCAAGACCTAGGTCTCGACTGACGCCGCCGCCGCGTCGCCGGGCTTGTCAGGCAATACCTCGAAGCGATAGCCCTGCCCGTAGATCGAGGCCAGCCGAAAGCCTTGCTCCGGGCGCAGGCGCAGCAGCGTGCGCACGCGCGAAACGTGCGTGTCGAGCGAGCGCGACATCAACTCGGTGCCGGGGGGAGTGCCGGGGGTGCCCCAGATCGTCTCTAGAAGATGCTGGCGCGACAGGAGGCGCCCGGGGTTCCGGAACATGAAGAGCGCCAGGTCGAACTCCTTCTGGGTGAGTGCGACCGGCTCGCCATCCACCTCCAGCCGGCGGCCTGCAAGCACGAAGCGATAACGGCCCCAGGTCTGCTCTTGCGGCGTCGGTGCGGCGTAGGCGCGGCGCAGCAGGGCACGCACCCGCGCGATCAGTTCGGCCACGCCGACCGGTTTCGTCATGTAGTCGTCGGCGCCCGCGTTCAATCCCTCGACGATGTCGCGCTCGGTCTGCCGATGGGTCACGAACAGCACCGGCACCCGGTCCTTCACATTCGCCCGCACCCAGCGAACGATGTCGGGCCCGTTGCCGTCGGGCAACTGCCAGTCGATGAGCAGCAGGTCGAAGGATTCGCGCTGCATCGCCCGCTTGAGCGCCTCGCCCTCGGCGTAGACGTGGCAGTCATGGCCGATGGAGGCCAGGGTGTGCTTCACAAAGTCCAGCTGGTCGATGTCGTCGTCAAGCGCTGCCACTCGCATGATCTTCAATTCCCGGAAGTTGAAAAAGCTACAAACGTCAACGGCTTTGTTGCCGAAGTGTAGTGGTGCACCGACAGGCGTGGGGTCTGCGGTGAACGGCAGAGCTGGCCGCTGCGGCTTCGGGACCTCGTCTTTCGCTCCGGGCCTGTAGCATCGTTCTCCATGCACACCGCCCATGCGGCGCACCGCGGCGCCGTCGTCCATCGCTCCCCCACCGCCCGACGCGGGCGAGGCGCCCGCCGCAAGCCCGGTCACGCGATGGGGCAGCGCGCCTCATGAAGCGCTTCGGCGACATCTGGGCGCGGGTGCGGCATGGCGCGATGGCCGCGCCCGGCCTGGGCGTCCTCCTGCGGGCCATCCGAAACTATGTGCTGCACCAGAGTGCCAATCAGGCCGGCAGCCTCGCGTTCTCGTCGATGCTGGCGATGTTTCCGTTGTTGCTCCTGCTGTCTGCCGCTGCCGGCTTCTTCGGCCAGCCCGGCGATGCGGCGGCGCTTGCCGAACGCGTCATGGGCTATGCACCGCAGGTGGTGCGCGACGCGATGCAGCCGGTGATCGACCAAGTGCTCGCGCAACGCAACCAGGCGCTGCTGACGATCGGCGTGCTGACGACGCTGTGGACCGCCTCCTCGGGCATGCAGGCGGTGCGCTCGGCGCTCAACCGCGCCTACGGAATCGAGCGCGGCTTGCCGTTCTGGAAGGCACGCATCAAGTCGACCCTGTTCACCGTGATCGTGGGCATCGGCATCCTCGCCGCGTTCAGTTCGGTCATCGTCATGCCTTACGTGTGGCGGCTGCTGCAGGACAACGTCGGCCTGGGCGAGGAGGTGCTCTGGCTGCGCAACAGCGTGCGCTACGGCTCGGCCTTCCTGGTGCTGACCCTGCTCTATGCCCTTCTGTACGGCTGGCTGCCCGACATCCGCCAGCGGCTGTACACGGTGATGCCCGGCGCTATCGTCGGTGCAGCGCTGTGGGTGACCGCTGCCGCCACCCTGTCGTACACGCTGCGCAGCGCCGGCAAGCTGGCCCTGGTGTACGGCAGCTTCGCGGGCGTGGTCGCCACGCTGGTGTTCCTCTACATCAGCGCGACCACGCTGATCTTCGGCGCCGAGATCAACGCCGTCCTGCGCGAGAAGGCTGCGCCGTCGGCGGAGCCGCCCGCCGGCTGAGCGCCTGCGGCCGGCCCGGCGCACAGGCCGTTCACCGGAATCGACCGCGCCTCTCGGCCTGGCGCGCTCACGTCGTCCAAGCATTTGCCGACATTCCTACAGGCCGTAGCGCCGACGCAGGAGAAGGATGGCTTCTTCGCAACCATTCAGAACGACCCCCATGTTTTCACACAACAAGCGCCTGCAGTACACACTGCGAGTGAGCGAATGCAATCCCGGCCTCGCGAACCTCATGCTCGAGCAATTCGGTGGCGCCCAAGGCGAGCTTGCCGCCGCCTGCCGCTACTTCACCCAGGCCATCGGCGAAGACGATCCCGGACGCAAGGACATGCTGTTCGACATTGCCACCGAGGAGCTCAGCCATCTGGAAGTCATCGGCACCATGGTCGCGATGCTCAACAAGGGCGCCAAAGGCCGGCTGGCCGAGGGCGTCGACACCGAGGCCGAGATGTACCGCTCGATCACCGGTGCAGGCAACGACAGCCACATCACCCAGGTGCTCTACGGCGGCGGCCCCCCGCTGGTGAACTCGGCCGGCGTGCCGTGGACCGCGGCCTACATCGACACCATCGGCGAGCCCACCGCCGACCTGCGCTCGAACATCGCGGCCGAGGCGCGCGCCAAGATCGTCTACGAACGGCTCATCAACCTCACCGACGACCCGGGCGTGAAGGACGCGCTGGGCTTTCTGATGACGCGCGAGATCGCCCATCAGAAGTCCTTCGAGAAGGCGCTGTACTCGATCTCGCCGAACTTCCCGCCCGGCAAGCTGCCCGGCAAGCCCGAGTTCACGAGCGTCTACTTCGACATGTCCAAAGGCAACGACATGCGCGGCCCCTGGAACGAGGGCGAGGCCTGGGAGTTCGTGTCGGACCCCGAGCAGCAGATGGCGGTGGACGGTGGCGATGGGGACGCGACCGTCGGCCTGACCGACGAAGAGAGCGCCACGCTGGAGACGATGGCGCTGCGCACCCGCTCGAACCCGCAGAGCGACCCCACCACCGGCGCGGAACTGGGCATGCGGGAAGGTGATGCGGTCGAGCAGGCCCCGACGTCCGCCAAGAAGCGCTGACGCGGACCGTGCCGGGCGCGAGCTCGCAGGCGTACAACCTCGAAAATGGGTCGCTTCGGCAGGCTTTGAGGGAAGGGCGCTTCGCGAGCCCGAGCGCGCAAGGTATAACGCCCAGAATGAAAATAGCCACCTGGAACGTCAACTCCCTTACCGCCCGCCTGCAGCATGTGCTCGACTGGTTGATCGCCAATCCGGTTGACGTGCTGTGTCTTCAAGAGTTGAAGATGAGCGACGACAAGTTTCCACTCGATGTGCTCAAGGCGGCCGGCTACGAGGCCGCGGTGTTCGGCCAGAAGACGTACAACGGTGTGGCGATCCTGAGCCTGACGCCGATGCGTGATGTGGCAAAGAACATCGGCGGCTTTAGCGACGAGCATTCGCGGGTCATCAGCGCCACCGTCGACACGGCGACCGGGCCGCTTCGCATCGTCAACGGCTACTTCGTCAACGGCCAAACGCCCGGCAGCGACAAGTTCGCCTACAAGATGCGCTGGCTCGATGCTCTGCGCGACTGGCTGAAAGCGGAGAAAGCGGCCCACCCGAACCTCGTGCTGCTCGGCGATTTCAACGTCGCGCCGGAAGACCGCGACAGTTTCGATCCGGTGGGCCTGCGCGAAACCATCCACCACACGACCGAGGAACGCACGCATTTCCAGGCACTGCTGGACCTCGGGCTGACCGATGCCTTCCGCCTTTTCGAACAGCCGGAGAAGAGCTTCTCCTGGTGGGATTACCGAATGCTGGGCTACCAGAAGAACCGCGGCCTGCGCATCGACCACATCCTGGTGAGCGAGCCGCTGGTGCCGCGCGCGGTGGCGTGCACCATCGACCGGGTGCCGCGCAAATGGGAAAAGCCCAGCGACCATGCCCCCGTCACGCTCGAACTGGCCGCAGCGCCCTGACATCACACCCATGCCACACATGACCTCCATGAAAACGGGTGCGCTGGTCCTCGCTGCGCTGGTCACTCTTCTCTCCGGCTGTACGTCGACGAAGTCCGGCGCACCAGCCGAGGCATCGGCTTCGGCGCCCGAACAGAAGACCGCGGCCGAGGAAGCGCCGACCCGCAGCGATGTGGCCACCGTGCGGCTGATCACCGCGCAGACGCCAGCAGTTCGGGCTTACCGAAAGACTGGCTCCGGCGCCATCTACAAGGCTTATCCAGCACGCATCTACAAGGGGAAGATCCCGCCGCTCGTGTATGCCGTCGTGGTCGTTGAAACCGACATCGACGCGGCCGGCAAGGTGGTGAACGTCGGCTTCAGCCGCACGCCGAGCCATGCCCCGGAGGTGCCGCCGATGATCGCCGACCTGATCCGCAAGGCGTCGCCGCTGCCCAGCCCCGGGGCGCTGGGCGCGCACACCTATGTCGAGACCTGGTTGTGGGACAAGGGCGGTAATTTCCAGCTCGACTCCCGCACCCTCGGCCAACGCAGCCGTTGACCGGCAGCGCGGCCCAGCGGCGGCACGGGCTCATTCCAGACCGAGTTCCTGGATCTTGCGGGTGATGGTGTTGCGCCCGATGCCGAGCTTCTGCGCGGCCTCGATACGGCGCCCACGCGTGTTGGCCAGCGCGGTGAGGATCAGGCGCGACTCGAAGCGGCGCGAGAGCGCGTCCCACACATCGGTCCGGCCAGCCGCCAGCAGGTTTTGCGCTTCCATCTCGAGCCCGCTTTCCCAGGCCGAGGAAATGCCGCCGTCGGCGATCGCCGTGGGCACGGCGGCCGCCGATGCCGACACGGGCATGGCAGCCGACTCCACCTCGGAAACCGACACGGCCGCCGGCAGCGCGACGGGTGCCTGTGCCACGGGCAACGGCACATCGCCTGCAGGAACGGCCATCACCTCCGGCGGCAGATCCTTGGCTTCGATCAGCTGTGCCGGAGCCATCACCGTGAGCCAGTGGCAGATGTTCTCGAGCTGGCGAACGTTGCCCGGGAAGGAGAAGGTCGCGAGTTGCGTGAGCGCGGCGTCGGAGATTCGCTTGGGCTCGACACCCAGCTGCTTGGCGCTCTGCTGCAGGAAATGGCGCGTGAGCGCGGGCACGTCTTCGCCGCGTTCGCGCAGTGCTGGCAGGCGAAGCCGGATCACGTTGAGGCGGTGGAACAAGTCCTCGCGGAAGCCACCGACCTTGACGCGCTGCTCCAGGTCCTGGTGGGTCGCGGCGATCACGCGCACATTCGACTTGACCGAGTTGTGGCCGCCCACGCGGTAGAAATGGCCGTCGCTCAGCACGCGCAACAATCGCGTTTGCAGATCGAAAGGCATGTCGCCGATTTCGTCGAGGAAGAGCGTGCCGGCTTCCGCCTGCTCGAAGCGGCCGCGACGCATGGTCTGCGCGCCGGTGAAGGCGCCGCGCTCGTGGCCGAAGAGTTCGCTCTCGAGCAAGTCCTTCGGAATGGCGGCCGTGTTGATAGCCACGAAGGGGCCATTGGCGCGCGGCGAATGCTTGTGCAGCGCTCGTGCGACGAGTTCCTTGCCCGAACCCGATTCGCCGGTGATCAGCACCGTGACGTTGCTCTGCGAGAGCCGGCCGATGGCACGGAAGACGTCCTGCATCGCCGGCGCCTGGCCGAGCATCTCGGGCGCGGCCTGCATGCGCTCTTCGGCGACTTCTTCGCGCTGGCTTTCGTCGACGGCACGGCGGATGAGTTCGACCGCGCGGGGCAGGTCGAAGGGTTTCGGCAGGTATTCGAAGGCACCGCCCTGGAAAGCCGACACGGCACTGTCAAGGTCGGAGAAGGCCGTCATGATGATGACCGGCAGACCGGGGTGCTTGGCCTTGATCTTGTCGAGCAGGTCGAGGCCGGACCCGCCCGGCATGCGGATGTCGCTGACCAGGACTTGCGGGCCTTGCTGTTCGTCGTCGGCAGCGACCTCCAGGGCTGCCAGCACCTCGCGCGTGTTGGTGAAGCTGCGCGTCGGCAGGTCCTCGCGCAGCAGCGCCTTTTCCAGCACGAAGCGGATGGATTGGTCGTCGTCTACTATCCAGATCGGCTTCATGCAGCTCCTTGTCGCCTTGCTGCTAGGGCAGCGGTATCAGTATCTTGAAATCGGTCCGGCCCGGCACGCTGTCGCACTCGATCACGCCGTGGTGCTGTTGTACGAAGGTTTGCGCCAGCGTCAGCCCCAGGCCTGTCCCGCCATCCCTGCCCGACACCAGCGGGTAGAAGATGCGGTCCTTGATGGCATCGGGCACGCCCGGGCCGTTGTCGATGACATGCAATTCCAGTGCCAGTCGGTACCACTGCTTGTTGAAGATCACCTGACGGGCGATGCGTGTCTTGAAGATGATGCGCGCATCGCCCGCGGCGCGGCGCTCGGCCAGCGCCTGCGCGGCGTTGTGCGCGATGTTGAGCGTGGCCTGGATCAGTTGCTCGCGGTCGCCGCGGAACTCCGGGATCGACGGGTCGAAGTCACGGTCGATGTGCAGATCCCGCGGGAATTCCGCCAGGATGACCGATCGCACCCGCTCGCAGACCTCGTGAATGTTGACGTCGCCCACCACATGCGGACGCCGGTGCGGCGCGAGCAGCCGGTCGACCAGCGTCTGCAGCCGGTCGGCCTCGTGGATGATGACCTGCGTGTACTCGATGAGGTCGCGCGATTCGACCTCCATCTGCAGCAGTTGCGCCGCGCCGCGGATGCCGCCCAGCGGGTTCTTGATCTCGTGTGCCAGGTTGCGGATGAGTTCCTTGTTGGCCTGGGCCTGATCGAGCAGCCGCTCCTCGCGGTCCTGCCGCACCTGCTGCTCCAGCGGCGACAGCTCGACGATCAGCTCGCCGACCTTGTCGCTCTGCGCCAGCGTCACCTGCACCGGCATCAGATCGTGGTTGACGCGCCGCAGCAAGGCCTCGTAGCGCAGCGTGGCGAAGTCGTTGCTGCGCGCGCCGTCGATGGCTGTGCGCAGCACATGCGGCTCCTGGAAGCAGGCGCCGAACTGCGAGCCTTCAAGGGTGCGGCGCGAGGTGCCGAGCGCGTCTTCCAGCGCGGCGTTGGCGAACAGCACCGCGCCGTCGGACTTGACCACCGCGATCAGTGTGGCGAGCAGATCGAAGGGTTGGAAGCGCTTGGGGGAGGAAGCGGTCTTGCCGAAGGCCATGTCAGTGCCGCCCGGCCGCCCGAAGGCACTGACGCGCCCCCCCGGGGGGCAGCGATACGCGAAGCGATGAGCGTGGGGGCTGTTTCATCTCAGGGGTTTGTAGACGGCGGCAGGCGACCGAGTTCGCGCCGGATGCCTGCGATGTCGCTTTCGTTGCGGGCGATCTCGGCCTTCATCTCGGTCACGCGGTCGAGGTACTTCTGGTAGTTGCGCGACTCGGCGCCCTGCTTCTCGGGCTCGCCGTTGTTGTAGTCCTTGAGCAGTTCGGCCTGGCGGGCCTCGGCCTTCTTCAGCTCGGACTGCAGCACGGACCGGGCCTCGCCGTCGCGCGCACGCTGGTCCGTGCCTTCGACGCGCGGGCTACCGGCCGGCGAACGCGGGCTGGTGCCGCCCGAAGGAGCGGCGCCGCCGCCCCCACCGACGCGCGGTGTCTGGACCACCGTGACATTGCCGCCTTCCATCACCTTGCAGCCGCGCTTCTGCGCGTCGGCTGCGTTGTTGGTGTATTCGTTGCCGCAGCGCCAGACGCGCTCCTGCGCCTGCGCGGGAAGCAGGGCAAGCGGGAGGAGAAGCGACAAGAGTAGTGAGAGGGTCTTCATGATCCTGGGCGATGTACGCAGACAGCGGGCATTTTCGTGCAATTCGATCGCCGCTCCGGTGCCGCGTTCCCCTCCAATGAAAAAGGACGGCCGAAGCCGTCCTTTCTGCGCGTGCCTGGGCCCGAAGGCCCGGCGATCACAGCGAGTAGTACATGTCGAATTCGACCGGGTGCGCAGCCATGCGCATGCGCGTGACTTCCTGCATCTTCAGCTCGATGTACGCATCGATATACGAGTCGGTGAACACGCCACCCTTGGTCAGGAAGGCACGGTCCTTGTCCAGATGCTCCAGCGCCTGGTCGAGGCTGTGGCAGACGGTAGGGATCAGCGCGTCTTCTTCCGGCGGGAGGTGGTACAGGTCCTTCGTGGCAGCTTCGCCCGGATCGATCTTGTTCTCGACGCCGTCGAGGCCGGCCATCAGCAGCGCGGCGAAACCGAGGTACGGGTTCATCAGCGGATCGGGGAAGCGCGCTTCGACGCGACGGCCCTTCGGGTTCGCCACGAACGGGATGCGGATCGAGGCCGAGCGGTTCTTGGCCGAGTAGGCCAGCTTCACCGGGGCTTCGAAGCCGGGCACCAGGCGCTTGTAGCTGTTGGTGCCGGGGTTCGTGATGGCGTTCAGGGCACGGGCGTGCTTGATGATGCCGCCGATGTAGTGCAGCGCGAATTCCGACAGACCGGCGTAGCCGTCACCAGCGAACAGGTTCTTGCCGTCTTTCCAGACCGACTGGTGCACGTGCATGCCGGAACCGTTGTCGCCGACGATCGGCTTGGGCATGAAGGTGGCCGTCTTGCCGTAGGCGTGGGCCACGTTGTGGATCACGTACTTCTGCAGCTGGACCCAGTCGGCGCGCTGGATCAGCGTGCTGAACTTGGTGCCCAGTTCCATCTGGCCGGCGTTGGCCACTTCGTGGTGATGCACTTCGACCGGAATGCCCAGGGCTTCGAGCACCAGGCACATCTCCGAGCGCATGTCCTGGAAGCTGTCGACCGGGGGCACCGGGAAGTAGCCGCCCTTGACGGCGGGGCGGTGGCCCGTGTTGCCGTGCTCGTATTCCTTGTCGGTATTCCACGAGGCTTCTTCGGAGTCGATCTTGACGAAGCAGCCCGACATGTCGTTCTTCCAGCGGACGCTGTCGAACACGAAGAATTCCGGCTCCGGTCCGAAGTAGGCGGTGTCGCCCAGGCCGGAAGCCTTCATGTAGGCCTCGGCGCGCTTGGCCAGCGAACGCGGGTCGCGCTCGTAAGCCTTGCCGTCGGCCGGATCGATCACGTCGCAGGTCAGGATCAGCGTCGTCTCTTCGAAGAATGGGTCGATGTTGGCGGTGTTCGGGTCGGGCATGAGCTGCATGTCCGACGCTTCGATGCCCTTCCAACCGGCGATCGACGAGCCGTCGAAAGCATGGCCATCGGTGAACTTGCCTTCGTCGAAGGCAGACACCGGCACGGTCACGTGCTGCTCCTTGCCACGGGTGTCGGTGAAGCGGAAGTCGACGAACTTGACCTCGTTTTCCTTGACGAGCTTCAGTACATCGGCGACGGTCTTTGCCATCAGTTTCTCCTGGTTGGAAGGGTGGTTAGAAATACGTATGCAGGCAACGAGAATGCAGGTTCTGTGCCATTGCTGGTGCGTGCTGAAGCCCCGGGAAGGCGCTTTGCACCGTGCCAAAGCCGGACCAAAACACCATCGTGGTGCACGCCACTTTAACGCACCAGCTCGGGGCCAAGACGCGCATTGAAACCGTGCAGGCCCTCGAGGAGCTGCGCGTAGGCCAGGTCCAGTCCGGCGGCCTCGCCTTTGACGCCCAGCTCGATATGGCGCCCGTACTCCGGGTGGTCGACGCTCGGCAGGCTGAACACCTTCACCCCCGGATGGGCTGCTTCGATGGCTTCCATCAGCGGCGTGAGGGTGGCTTCCATGGCACCAAAGACGATCACCGACTTCTCGGCGGTCTGGCCGCTGGCGAAGAGCGCGGTGTAGCGGGTGTCGAGCACCGACTCGATCATCGGCCACGCCATCACCGGAAAGCCGGGCACGAAGTGCACATGGTCGATGCTGAAGCCGGGAATCTTGTTGTACGGATTGCGGATGATCGTGGCGCCTTCGGGAAAGACGCCCATGTTCAGACGGTGAATGTTGTCCGGCCGATCGGGCTCGTACACCACGCCCTGCTCGCGCGCCGTGTCCTGCATGCGCTCGCGGATCAGGACCTCCGCCTCCGGATGCAGGGCCAGCGGTCGTCGCAGCGCCTTGGCCGCGCACTGCCGCGTGTGATCGTCGGGCGTGGCGCCGATGCCGCCGGTGGAGAACACGATGTCGCCCGATGCGAAGGCCCGCGTGAGCGCCGCCGTGATGCGCGTCGGCACGTCGCCCACGTACTCGGCCCAGCCCAGTTGCAGGCCGCGCGCCGCCAACAGCTCGATGACTTTGGGCATGTGCTTGTCCAGGCGCTTGCCGGACAGGATTTCGTCGCCGACGACGATCAGGCCGAATGCACGGGTCATGGGGACTCCGAAGGGGGAATGACGAGGGGCGCCGGCGCCTCCGCGCGCTGCAGGCGCAACTGCGCGAGGGCATCGAGGCAATAGTGCGCGAACCACAGCGCCGAGAACGCGAAGACCAGCGTGTAGATCCAGATGGCCAGCGGCACCAGCACGAAAAAGGCGGCCGCGAACAGCAGGCCCGAGGCCCAGACGATGCTCGGTGCGGCGCCCAGGTAACCGCACAACACGCCGATGGCCAGCAACGGCAGCCGATGCTGCTGCAGAACGGCCGCGCGCTCCTCCGCGTCGGCATGCTCGGCCAGCGCATCGAAGCTCATCACGCGGTAGGTGAGCCAGCCCCAGATCAGCGGCGGCAGCACCAGCACCAGCGGCGGAACGAGCCACAACGGCATCGAAACCACGATGGCGATCAGCGCCAGCAGCGTGAGCGCGAGCGATCGCAAGACGCTGCCGGCGAAGGAGGCACCCTTCTTCTGCACCAGCGCAGGAAAGCGCCGCTCGGCCACCAGTCGGGTGAGCGCAGGCGACATCAGCCCAGCCACCACGACCAGCGACACCAGCACGATGACCGGCGTTGCCGCGAACACCACCACCAGCGGCGCCAGCAGGCCCGGCACATCGCTGGAGAACAAGCCGCCGATCCAGGCCCAGAAGGACGACAGCAGCGGCCAGGCATCGAGCGCCTGGCGCATCCAGGCCACGCTCGGCGCCCAGTAAAAGTAGCCGAAGCCTGCCGCCAGGACGACGATCACGAGCAGTGGCACCAGCGACAGCACGATCACCCGGGGGCGCATGCAGTAGGCGACGGCGCGCCAGAAGGAATCGAGAAGAAGTCGCATGGGGTGCCGAGGATAACGCCGCGCCGTGAACACGCCGCGATGCGGGCAGCCGAACGCCTCAGCCGCGCCCGACCATCCGCCGCAGCCCGCGCCACTGCTGCGACCAGAAGCCCCGGCCGTACTCTCGCACCCGGCCCTGCGCGTCGGGCTCGACCTGGTCGCGGATGCCGGTGGGGTCGTAGCGTGGTTCGAAATTGACGGTGCGAAAAAGCATGTCCCACCACGGCAGCAGCACGCCGAAGTTGTGCCCACCCAGCGTCGACGGTCCGGCGGACTCATGCCCGATGCCGATCGCATGATGAACGCGATGGAAGCGCGGGCTGACCCACAGCCGCTCGCCAAGGGCGCCGAAGCCGAGGCGCAGGTTCGCATGCTGCAGGCTCTCGCTGAGCTGCGTGAACGCGACGATGGCGATGAACTGCCCGGGCGCGACGCCGATGAGCTGCGCGACGACGACGATGATCGTGTCGTGAATGACGTCGTCGAGCAGGTGGTTGCGGTTGTCGCTCCACATCGTCATCTGGCGTTGCGAGTGATGCAGCGAATGCAGGCCCCACCACCAATCGAAGCGATGCTGTCCACGGTGGATCAGGTACTCGACCAGATCGAGGACCACGAGGTAGATCGCGAAGGCCACCCAGGGCACGTCGGTCACGCCGGGCCACAACTCGTCGAGGTGCAGCGTGCCCCATCCGGCGCCGCGCAGCAGGCCCAGGCCCTCGTCGAAGAAAGGTTGCAGCAGGAAGAACATCGCCAACCGGAACAACCCGAGCCGATGGATCACCGTGTAGAGGATGTCGGTGCGGATGGCGCGTCGGTCGACCACCGGCTCCACCGGGCGCCAACGCTGCAGCGGGCCGATCACCGCCAGCAGCACCCCGACCTGGATCAGGCCGACCAGCACCCAGCCGGTAGCGTCGAACGCATCCTCGACCCAGCCACCCAGGCCGATCGCGTAGACCAGCGGCTGCACGGCCGCCTCGAACAGCCACTGCTGGCAACTCGCAAAAAGGTCCGTCAACCACTCCATTGCTTCGCCGTCCGATACTCAGAGATGCATCAGGGATGCGCCGCAATCCAGGCGCGGTAGGCCGGATGCGCCCGCAGCGTCTCGAAGCAGTAGCCCTTGGCCTTCAGGCCGAGGATCAACGGCTCGAGCACGGCCGGCGCCCACGGGTCCTTGCGCGACCAGATGCCCAAATGGGCCAGCAGAATGTCGCCGGGCTGGATCTTGTCGAGCGCCTGCTGAAGCAGCTTGTCGTTGGGGAAGCGCTCACTCGGCAGTTCGTCGCCGAGGAAGCCCGCAGGCGCCCAGCCCACATGCTCGAAGCCGCAGGCCTTGGCGGCGGCCAGCAGCTTGGGCGAGGTCTTGCCGCCCGGCGCGCGGAACAGCGGCAGCGGCTTCTTGCCGGTGATGTGGCCGATGCGCTCGCTGGCCTTCTCGATGTTCTCGCAGTATTTGGCCGCGCTCCAGGTGAACTCGCGGCCGGCCAGACCACCGGCCGACGGACGGATGCGGAATTGCGGCTCGATGCCCTTCACATCGCCGCGCCAGTAGGCATGGTCGTAGGTGTGCGAGGCGAATTCGTGGCCCTCGGCCGCCCTCGCCTTCCACCACGGTGCCCAGTGGTTGTCCAGGCTGTCGCCGTCGGTCAACGTGCGTTCGGCCGCGCCGAAGAAGGTCACGCGCACGTCCTGGCGCTTGAGCACCTCGGCGATCAGCGGCGCGACGCCCATGTGGCCGGTGTCGAAGGTCAGGTACAGGGGCTTGTCGCACTTCGCCTGCGCCATCGCACTGCCCGCGACGCAGAAAGCGAGCAGCCCGGCGACGAGGCGGCGGCGCACCGGCCGGTCAGCGCTTGGCATGGTCCAAGGTCCACACGCCATGCGGCGAGCGGCCGACGTTCACCTGGCGCACCACCTTGCGGCTGGCCAGATCGACCACGCTGAGCTTCTTGGCCCAACGCGAGGTGACGTAGAGGGTCTTGCCGTCGGCCGACAGGTCCATGCAGTCCGGACCGCCCGGCACCGGGTAGCTTTCGACCACCTGCAGCGTCTTGAGGTCGATGCGGCTGATGGTGTTGGCGACGCGGTTGCTGACGAACACGGTCTGGCCATCACCCGCCGAACGGAACGCATGCGCGCCCTTGCCGGTGAGGATCTTGCCGACAACCTTCGGCTGCGGGCCGGCCACGTCGAAGACCTGCACGCCGTCGCTGCCGGTCAGGCCGACCAGCAGGGTGCGGTCACCGTGCACGCCGAAGATGTCGGCCGGCATCGGGCCGGTGGCGGTGCGCCAACGGATGGTCTGCGTATGCAGGTCGACGGCGATGAGCTCGTCGCTGTCCTGCATGGTCACGTAGGCCAGGGTGCTGGTGGCGTCGATCCAGATGTGGCTGGGCGTCTTGCCGGTGGGGATGCGCTTGGCCAGCGTCAGGTCCTTGCCGTCCCAGCGGTAGATGTCGACGTGGTTCAGCCGGTTGGCCGCGGTCACGAACCACTTCATGTCGCGCGAGAACTGCAGCTGGTACGGGTCGATGATGCCGTAGACCACGCGCTGGACCTCCCCGGTGCGGGGGTTCAGGAAGGTCAGCGAATCGCCGGCGGAATTCGCGACGATCACCGAACGCTCGTCCGGCGTCATATAGAGGTGGTGCGGCTCCTTGCCGGTCGGGATACGGCTCTTTTCCGTCCACGTGGCCGGGTCGACCACGCTCACCGTGGCGTCGAGCGAGTTCAGGACGAAAAGCGGCGGCGGTTCGGCGGCCAGGGAGGGCGCCGCGTGCAGTGCGCAGGCCAAGAAAAAGGCCGCGAGGCGGCCGTGGGCGGGGGCAAGAAATCGCAAGGGAAGGCTTCCGGGACAGCAGGTCGAACCATAACGTACAAGCCTTAGCAGCGGCTGACCGACCGCATTCGGCGCATGCGAATTTGCTTGCGAAACCACAGTCAGCGAGCGCTGCGCAGTGCCTCGACCTCTGCCGCGCCAAGCCAGCGCCACTGACCGGCCCCCAGTTCCGGCGGCAGCACCAGCGCCCCGATCTGTGAGCGGTGCAGCGCCTCGACCCGGTTGCCCACCGCCGCCACCATGCGCTTGACCTGGTGGTACTTACCCTCGGTCAGCGTGAGCCGCAGCTGCAGCGGGCCGGCGGCCTCGCAGGCGGCCGCGCGCACGGGTTTCGGATCGTCGTCCAGCACCACCCCGGCCAGCAGCTTCTGAACCTGCGCGTCGTCCAGCGGATGCTTGACCGTCACCTCGTAGACCTTGGGCACGTGGTGCTTGGGCGAGCCCATGCGGTGAATGAACTGCCCGTCGTCGGTCAGCAGCAGCAGACCGGTAGTGTCCTGGTCCAGCCGGCCGATGGCCTGCACGCCCTGCACCGCCCCCTTGTTGGGCCGCAGGCGCAGCGGCGACGGCAGCAGCGTGTAGATGCTGGGCCAGGTCGAGGGCTTCTGGGAGCACTCGGTACCGGCCGGCTTGTGCAGCAGCACATAGGCCTTGTCATGGTATTCCCAGGCGGTGCCTTGCACGGTGAAGCGCAGGCCATCGACGACCGCCACGTCGGCGGCAGGGTCGGTCACGACCACCCCCTCGATCGTCACGAAGCCCTGTTGCAAGAGCCCGGCGCAGACGCGGCGCGTGCCGAAGCCCTGGGTGTAGAGAATGTCCTGGAGTTGCATCGATGGAACTGGTAGCCGGCCTCGCGGCCGCCGGGGAAGCGGAGATTCAGTGGCCGAGCGCGAGCCCGGTATTGCGTCGCGGATCGTTGGCGCCGTAGAAGCGATTGTTGCCGACCGGCTTGCCGCCCAGGGACGGCGCTCCGACCATGATGGCGGCCAGATGGTTGGCCGGCTGCGGCACGCCCAGGTTGTGGCCCATGTCGGTCAGCAGCTTGCGGGTGTCGGGGCTGATCGCGAAAGTCTCGACGTTGGTCACGTCGGGCAACCACTGCTGGTGGAAGCGCGGCGCGTCGACGGCTTCCTGCACGTTCATCCCGTAGTCGACCACGTTCAGGATCGTGTGCAGCACCGCCGTGATGATGCGGCTGCCGCCCGGCGTGCCGACCACGAAGACCGGCTTGCCGTCCTTGCTGACGATGGTCGGGCTCATCGAGCTGAGCGGTCGCTTGCCCGGGGCGATCGCGTTGGCTTCGCCCTGCACCAGGCCGTAGAGGTTGGGCACGCCGATCTTCGCAGTGAAGTCGTCCATCTCGTTGTTGAGCAGGACGCCCGTCTTGGCCGCCGTGACCTTCGCGCCGAACCAGTCGTTCAATGTGTAGGTGACCGAGGCGGCGTTGCCCCATTGGTCGGTAATCGAGTAGTGCGTGGTGTTGCTGCCCTCGTGCGGCGCGACGCCCGGCTTGATGTCCTTCGACACGCCGGCCTTGGCCGGATCGATCGCAACGCGGATCTTCTCGGCGTAGCCCTTGTCGAGCAGGCGGTCGAGCGGATTCTTCACGAAGTCGGGGTCGCCCAGGTAGCTGTTGCGATCGACATAAGCGTGGCGCATGGCCTCGATCTGGTAATGCACCGCCTGCGCCGAACGGAAGCCCAGGTCCTTCAGGGGATAGCCCTCGAGAATGTTCAGCATCTCGCAGATGATCACGCCACCGGAGCTCGGCGGCGGCGCGGAGATCACGCGGTAGCCGCGGTAGTCGCATTCGACCGGCGCCAGCTCGCGCGTGCTGTACCCATCGAGGTCGGCCTGCGTGATGAGGCCCTTGCCGGCCTGGCTGGAGGCGACCAGCGACTGGCCCACCCAGCCCTTGTAGAAGCCGTCGGCGCCGTTCTGGCTGATGGCGCGCAGCGTCTTGGCCAGGTCTTTCTGCACCAGCTTCTGACCGACCGCGAAGGGCTCGCCCCGGTTCAGGAAGATGGCCCCCGACACCGGGTCCTTTTGGAAATCGTTGGTGGCCGTCCGGAGCATGTCGACGTCGCCCTGCTCCAGCGCGAAGCCTTTCTCGGCCAGCGCGATGGACGGGGCGATGAGCGCCGCGCGCTTCATCGTGCCGTATTTCTGGCGGGCGTATTCCAGCCCCGACACCGTGCCTGGCACCCCGACGGCGAGATGGCCATGCGTGCTCAGGCCCTTGACGACGTTGCCGTCCTTGTCGAGGTACATATTGGCCGTGGCCCCCAGCGGCGCCTTCTCGCGGAAGTCGAGAAAGGTCTTGCGGCCATCCGCCAGTTGCAGCGTCATGAACCCACCGCCGCCCAGGTTGCCGGCGGCCGGATAGACCACCGCCAGCGCATAGCCGACCGCGACAGCGGCATCGACGGCGTTGCCACCGCGCTGGAGCACATCGACGCCGACTTTCGTCGCCAGATGCTGGGCGCTGACCACCATGCCGTGCTGCGCCGCGACCGGCACTTGCGACGCCGCATGCGCAGGCACCGCGGCGACGCCCCAGGCGGCCGCACACCCGAGCGCGATGCGCAGGGGCCATACTGAAAACGATCGATTCATGTCGTTGTCTCCCGGCCGCGGGGCCTGTTGTGTGGAGGGACGACTATAGCGACGCCGCGCGCATGAAAAAGCCGGCCCTCACGGGCCGGCTTTTCAGGGAGGTATGGTGGAGCTGGGGGGATTTGAACCCCCGTCCGCAAGCCTTCTTCGCACAGATCTACATGTTTAGCGGTCTGATTTGGATCTCGCTTCCGGAGTCGCGCAGTCGCACGCTAAACCGGACGCCAGTGCCCTATTTTCTCGTCCCGACCCAAGGCACCCGGATCGAAACCAGCCCATGTAATTATCCTTGCAGCCGGGAGGTGTCAGATTGCTCCTTCACCCCCTTGCCCAGCCCATCGGCCAACTGTTGCAAGGCTCACTGGCAATTAAGCAGCGAGTGCGAAACGTTCGTCGTTTGCAGTTAGTTTGTTTGAATCTGTTTTACGAGCGCATTCAGCTCGACATGCACCGCTGCGATTCCGAACCCACGTCGAAACCAGTGCAGCCCCAAGTCTCGTATTTTAGGCCTGTTCGAGCCATTGCAAGAGGTCGGTCGGCGATTCGATGGCGCCATCGGCCTGCCAGAGCGCTGCGTCGGCCTGCGCCCCCATATAGCCGTAGCTCGCGGCAACGGTGCGCATGCCCGCAGCCCGCCCGGCCACGATGTCGCGCTCGTCGTCGCCCACATAGATGCAGTGCGCCGGGTCTACGTCGAGCCGCCGTGCGGCCTCGAGCAGCGGCTCCGGATGCGGCTTGGAAAACGGCGTCGTGTCGCCGCTGACCACCGCGCCGGCACCGGCAAAGGCAGCGATCGAACGCACCAGCGGCTCGGTGAAGCGCTTTGCCTTGTTGGTGACGATGCCCCATGCCAGGCCCTGAGCTTGCAGCCGCTCGATGAGGGCCGGCACGCCGTCGAACACATGCGTATTGAGCAGCATGCGCGCCTCGTAGTTCCGGAAGAACTCTTCGCGCATCGTGGCGAATTCCGGTGCCTCGGGCGTGATGCCGAACGCGATGCCCAGCATGCCCCGGGCGCCGGCACCCGCCATGGGACGATAGCTCGCGAGCGGCAGCGAAGGCAGGCCGCGGTCCAGCCGCATCTTGTCGGCCGCGGCCCCCAGCTCGGGCGCGCTGTCCACCAGCGTGCCATCGAGGTCGAACAGCACCGCTGCCACCGAAGAAGCGGCCATCAGAGCGGCTTCCTCGTGGCGAACATGTAGTTGACGCTGGTGTCCGCGCTGAGCCAGTAGCGCCGGGTCAGCGGATTGTGTTCGAGCCCCCGCGTGTGCCGCAGGTCCAGGTCGGCGTCACGGCAGTACGCGGCCAGCTCACTCGGTCGGATCAGCTTCTGGTACTCGTGCGTCCCGCGCGGCAGCATGCCCATCACATATTCGGCACCGACGATCGCCAGCAGGAAGGCCTTGGCGTTCCGATGGATGGTCGAGAAGAAAACCCAAGCGCCGGGCTTGGCCAAAGCGGCGCAAGCCTTGACGACGGACGCGGGTTGAGGCACGTGTTCCAGCATCTCCATGCAGGTCACGACGTCGAAACTTGCCGGCTGTTCCGCCGCCAGCGCCTCGACACTGACCTTCCGGTACTTGACGTTGGGTGTCGACGCTTCGAGGGCGTGCAACTGCGCCACCTTGAGCGCCTTGTCCGCCAGATCGATGCCCAGGACGTCCGCCCCCTTGCGGGCCATGGCATCCGCCAGGATGCCGCCGCCACAGCCGACGTCGAGCGCACGCCGCCCCGACAACGGCGCGATGCCGTCGATCCATTCGAGGCGCAACGGATTGATCTCGTGCAGAGGGCGGAACTCACTGTCGAGATCCCACCAGCGATGGGCGAGTTCGGAGAACTTGGCGAGCTCCGCCGGGTCGGCATTCACGTGTTCTGTCATAGAGACCATTATCGAAGAGCCCATAAAAAAACCCCGCCGAGGCGGGGTTCTTGTCGAAGATTCTTTCGAATCAACGGTTGGCGCGGGTACCGACCACTTCGATTTCCACGCGACGGTTCTTGGCGCGGCCTTCGGCGGTCTTGTTGTCCGCCACAGGTTGCTTCTCGCCCTTGCCTTCGGTGTAAACGCGGTTGCGTTCGATGCCCTTGGTCACCAGGTAAGCCTTGACGGCTTCTGCACGGCGAACCGACAGGCGCTGGTTGTAGGCGTCCGAACCGACCGAGTCGGTGTGACCGACGGCGATGATGACTTCGAGGTTGACGTCACGGATCTTCGACACCAGGTCGTCGAGCTTGGCGCGACCTTCCGGCTTCAGAACCGACTTGTCGAAGTCGAAGAAGGCGTCAGCAGCGAAGGTGACCTTCGACGCAGCGGGCGGTGCCGGCGGAGCGACCGGAGCAACCGGGGTGCTCGGCGACGCGACCGGCGTGGCGGGCGCGGGAACCAGGGCGCCATCGCAACCCTTGGCAGCCGTGGCGGGCGTCCAGTTGGCATCGCGCCAGCACAGTTCGTTCGTGCCGTTCTTCCAGACGAGTTCGCCGGTGCCGTTTTGCCAGTTGTCAATGACGGGACCGCCATTTGCTGCGGTGACACGGGTCTGCGCGCCGGCGGCAGTGGCGAGCGCAGCGACTGCAAACATCATCGCCACTTTATTCAGTTTCTTCATGGTTCTCCTCTTGGGGAAAAAGCCGCAGCCGCGCTGCGAATCAAGGACGCTTTAAGTGACCACCACCCAAAACGTTGAGGCGATTGTGCCATAGGGTCTTTGGCAAACCGCCCGGGAGCGGTGCACGAAGCGTAGGACGGTGGCGGAATAGGGCGCTAGTGTTGCGGCGGAGCGACACCGCAAGCGGCGTAAAATTTCGCTCCTTGCTGTCTGCCTGCTGCCCATGACCTCGTTCGCCAAAGAAACCCTTCCCATCAGCCTCGAAGAGGAAATGCGTCGCAGCTATCTCGACTACGCCATGAGCGTGATCGTGGGACGCGCCCTCCCCGACGCCCGTGACGGCCTGAAGCCGGTGCATCGCCGCGTGCTCTTCGCGATGCACGAGCTGAACAACGACTGGAACCGCCCCTACAAGAAGTCGGCACGTATCGTCGGCGACGTCATCGGCAAGTACCACCCGCATGGCGACCAGTCGGTGTACGACACGATCGTGCGGCTGGCGCAGAACTTCTCGATGCGCCACATGCTGGTGGACGGCCAGGGCAATTTCGGCTCGGTCGACGGCGATATGGCGGCAGCGATGCGCTATACCGAAATTCGGCTGTCGAAAATCGCGCACGAAATGCTGGGCGATATCGACAAGGAAACGGTCGACTTTCAAGACAATTACGACGGCTCGGAAAAAGAACCGGCCGTGCTGCCCAGCAAATTGCCCAATTTGCTGGTCAATGGCTCCGGCGGTATCGCCGTCGGCATGGCCACGAATATCCCGCCGCACAACCTGAACGAGGTGGTAGGCGCCTGCCTGCATCTGCTGCGGACGCCGGACGCCAGCATCGACGAGTTGATGGAGATCATCCCGGCGCCCGACTTCCCCACCGCCGGCATCATCTACGGCATCAACGGCATCAAGGACGGCTATCGCACCGGCCGCGGCAAGGTGGTGATGCGCGCCAAGTGCCACTTCGAGGACATCGACCGCGGCCAGCGCCAGGCGATCATCGTCGACGAGCTGCCCTACCAGGTCAACAAGAAGACGCTGCAGGAGCGCATGGCCGAGTTGGTGCACGAGAAGAAGATCGAAGGCATCAGCCACATCCAGGACGAGTCCGACAAGTCGGGCATGCGCCTGGTGATCGAGCTCAAGCGCGGCGAAGTGCCGGAGGTGGTGCTCAACAACCTGTACAAGCAGACCCAGCTGCAGGACACCTTCGGCATCAACATGGTGGCGCTGATCGATGGCCAACCGAAGCTGTGCAACCTGAAGGATCTGATCCAGGTCTTCCTGCAGCACCGGCGCGAGGTCGTCACCCGCCGCACCGTGTTCACGCTGCGCAAGGCGCGCGAACGCGGTCATGTGCTCGAGGGCCTGGCCGTGGCGCTGGCCAACATCGACGACTTCATCGCCATCATCCGCAATGCGCCGACCCCGCCGGTGGCCAAGGCCGAGCTGATGAGCAAGCCCTGGGACAGCAAGCTGGTGCGCGAGATGCTCACCCGCACCCGCGTCGACGGTGGCGTGGTGAATGCCGACGACTACCGGCCCGATGGCCTGGAGAAGGAATTCGGCATGGGCGGCGACGGGCTCTATCGCCTGTCGGAGACGCAGGCCCAGGAAATCCTGCAGATGCGCCTGCAGCGCCTGACCGGCCTCGAGCAGGACAAGATCGTCGCCGAGTACAAGGAAGTGATGGCCGAGATCGACGATCTGCTCGACATCCTGGCCCGACCGGAACGCGTGTCGACCATCATCGGCGACGAACTCACCGCCATCCAGCTGGAATTCGGCCAGACCAAGCTCGGCGCGCGCCGCAGCCAGGTGGAGCACAGCGCCTACGACCTGTCGACCGAAGACCTGATCACGCCGACCGACATGGTCGTCACGCTCTCGCACAGCGGCTACATCAAGAGCCAGCCGCTGGGCGAATACCGCGCCCAGAAGCGTGGCGGCCGCGGCAAGCAGGCCACCGCCACCAAGGAAGACGACTGGATCGACCAGCTCTTCATCGCAAACACGCACGACTACATCCTGTGCTTCTCGAACCGCGGCCGGCTCTACTGGCTGAAGGTGTGGGAAGTGCCTGCCGGGTCGCGCGGTTCGCGTGGGCGCCCGATCGTCAACATGTTCCCGCTGCAGGAAGGCGAGAAGATCAACGTGGTGCTGGCGCTGACCGGCGACAAGCGCACCTTTCCGGCCGACCAGTACATCTTCATGGCCACCTCGATGGGTACGGTCAAGAAGACGGCACTCGACGAATTCAACAACCCGCGCAAGGGCGGCATCATTGCCGTCAACCTAGACGACGGCGACTACCTGATCGGCGCCGCGCTGACCGACGGCAAGCATGACGTGATGCTGTTCAGCGACGGCGGCAAGGCGGTGCGCTTCGACGAAGAGGACGTGCGCCCGCTCGGCCGCAATGCGCGTGGGGTTCGCGGCATGTCGCTCGACCCCGGCCAGGGCGTGATCGCGATGCTGGTGGCCGAAGACGAACAGCAGAGCGTGCTGACCGCCACCGAGAATGGTTACGGAAAGCGCACAAGCATTACCGAGTACACCCGGCACGGTCGGGGAACCAAAGGCATGATCGCCATTCAACAGAGTGAGCGCAACGGCAAGGTCGTCGCGGCGACGCTGGTCCATGCCGACGACGAGATCATGCTGATCACCGACAAGGGCGTGCTCGTGCGCACCCGTGTCGCCGAAATCCGCGAACTCGGCCGTGCCACCCAGGGCGTGACGCTCATCGGCCTCGACGAAGGCGCCAAGCTCAGCGGGCTGCAGCGCATCGTCGAAAACGATGCCAACGTCGAAACCGACCCGGGCAGCGACGACACTTCCACATCTTCAACGGAGAATCCTCAGTGAAAAATTTCAAGCTTGCGGTCCTGACGGTCGCACTGGCCACCAGTTCGATCGCCATGGCCCAAGACAAGGCTGCGCTCGTGAAGCAATTGCTCGATGTCCAGCGCCCCGCCGTCGAAGGCATGGCGCGCATGCTGGTGAACGACTCGGTCGCACCGATCCTCCAAGCCGGCGGCGAGTACCTGCAGACGCAGGTGCCGGCCGAAAAGCGCGAGTCGCTCGGCAAGGCCGCGGAAGCCGAAGTCCAGAAGTACGTCCAGGAAGCCTTCCCGATCGTGCGCGACAAGGCGCTCCAACTTGCGCCGACCACGGTCGGACCGCTGCTCGAGCAGAACTTCAACGAAGAAGAACTCAAGCAGCTCGTCGCCTGGCTCAGCTCGCCCTTGAACAAGAAGTTCTCGGACCTGAACCCGCAGCTCGGCTCCGCGCTGACGCAGAAGCTGGTGGCTGATGTGCGCCCCACGATCGACCCCAAGCTGCAGGCTCTGAACGTCAACGTCGCCAAGGCACTGGGCGCCCCGACCAACGGCCAACCGGCAGCACAGCAGCCGGCGGCCAAGCCCGCGGCCAAAGCGCCCGCCAAGAAGTGACGTCGGCGGCGGGCGGCCGCCCGTACAACTTCTCCGCCGGTCCGGCCGCCATGCCCGAGGCCGTGCTTCGGCGCGCAGCCGCCGAGATGCTCGACTGGCACGGCAGCGGCATGGGCGTGATGGAAATGAGCCACCGCGGCAAGGAATTTGGCGCCATCGCCACGAAGGCCGAAGCCGACCTGCGCACGCTGCTCGCCATCCCTGCCAACTTCCACATCCTGTTCATGCAGGGAGGGGGGCTGGGCGAGAACGCCATCGTGCCGATGAACCTGTCGCGCAGCGGCGTGGCCGACTTCGTCGTCACCGGCAGCTGGAGCATCAAGTCGCACAAGGAAGCGCTGCGCTACTGCGATGCGCGCATCGTCGCCAGCAACGCCGAGGACCGGCACACGGCCATGCCCGACCCGGCGACTTGGCAGCTCACCGCGGGGGCCTCGTATGTGCACGTATGCACCAACGAGACCATCAACGGCATCGAGTTTCAGGCACTGCCCGATCTGGCGGCGCTCGGCAGCGATGCGCCCCTGGTGATCGACTTCTCTTCCCACGTCGCCTCGCGCTCGGTGGACTGGCGTCGCGTCGGCCTGGCTTTCGGCGGCGCGCAGAAGAACCTGGGCCCGGCCGGGCTCACGATCGTCGTGGTGCGCGACGACCTGTTGGGACGCGCGCTCGAGATCTGCCCCAGTGCCTTCAACTACAAGACGGTCGCCGACAACCAGTCGATGTACAACACGCCGCCGACCTGGGGCATCTACGTCGCCGGCCTGACCTTCGACTGGCTGCTGCAGCAGCGCGAGGGCGAGCTGACGGGCGTGGCCGCCATGGAACAACGCAACATCGCCAAGGCGAAGCTGCTCTACGGCTTCATCGACGGCTCGGCCCTGTACGAGAACCGGATCAGCCCCGATTGCCGTTCGCGGATGAACATTCCGTTCTTCCTGCGCGACGAAAGCCGCAACGAAGCCTTCCTGGCCGGCGCCCGCGACGCCGGTCTGCTGCAGCTGAAGGGCCACAAATCCGTCGGCGGCATGCGCGCCAGCATCTACAACGCCATGCCGCTCGAAGGGGTGCAGGCGCTCGTGGCCTACATGCGAGAATTCGAGCGGTCGCAGGCCTGAGGCCTGCCCGTCTTTTTTCTCGCACGATGTCCCAGACCCCCTCCTCGCCCGCTGCGCCCGACAGTTCCGCCAGCCTCGCCGATCTGCGCGTGCAGATCGACGCGCTTGACACACACCTGCTCGACCTCCTGAACCAGCGCGCGCATGTCGCCGAGCAGGTGGGCGAGGTCAAGAAGCGCGAAGGCACGCCCTTCTTCCGGCCGGACCGCGTGGCCCAGGTCATCGAGAAGATGCAGAACAGCAACCCGGGCCCGTTGAAGAGCCTGCATGTGGCGGCGATCTGGCGCGAGATCATGTCGGCCTGCCTGGCACTGGAATCGCCGCAACGCGTGGCAGTGCTCGGCCCCGAAGGCACCTTCTGCGAAGCGGCAGCGATCGAATACTTCGGCGGCGCCGCCGACCTGATCTATTGCGCCAGCTTCGACGAGGTGTTCCATGCCACGGCGGCCGGCAGCGCGCAGTACGGCGTGGTCGGTGTGGAGAACTCGACCGAAGGCGTCGTCACCCGCTCGCTCGACCTGTTCCTGCATTCGCCGACGCATGTGGTGGGCGAAGTCAGCCTGCTGGTGCGCCACCACCTGCTGCGCAAGGAGAACGCGCTGGGCGGCATCGAGGCCGTGCTGGCCCACCCGCAGGCGCTGGCCCAGTGCCAGACCTGGCTGTCCAAGCACCTGCCCCACGCCGAACGCCGCGCCGTCTCGAGCAATGCCGAAGGGGCCCGACTCGCCGCCGAGAACCCTGCCTGGGCCGCGCTGGCGGGCGAGCGCGCCGCCACCCGCTTCGGCCTGCACATCGTGGCGCACGCCGTTCAGGACGATTCGTACAACCGCACCCGCTTCGCGATCATCTGCCTGCCGCAGACGCTGGCGATGCCGCCGGCCTCGGGCCGCGACTGCACCAGCCTCGTCGTCTCGGTGCCCAACCGGCCGGGCGCGGTGCACGACCTGCTGATGCCGCTGAAGGCCAACAAGGTGTCGATGACGCGCTTCGAATCCCGCCCGGCCCGCACCGGCCAGTGGGAGTACTACTTCTACATCGACCTCGACGGCCATCCGTCGCAGCCCAACGTGGCGGCCGCGCTGGAGGAACTGCGCGGCCTGTGCGCCTTCTACAAGGTGCTGGGCGCCTACCCGGTCACGTCCTGAGGCTCGGCGATGTTCGAGCAACTCGGTCTGATCGGCTGCGGCCTCATGGGCGGCTCGTTCGCGCTGGCGTGCAAGCGCGCCAAGCTGGTCAAGCGTGTCGTGGGCTACAGCAAATCGCCGTCCACCACCGAGCGCGCGCGCCAGCTGGGCGTGATCGACGTGGCGGCACCCTCGGCGCTGCTGGCCGTCTCGGGCGCCGACCTGGTGCTGGTCGCAGTGCCGGTCGCCGCGTCGGAAGCGACCTTCAAGGCGATCCGCCATGGCGTGTCCCCGGACACGTTGGTGATGGACGTCGGCTCGACCAAGGGCGACGTGATCGAAGCCGCGCGCCGCGGTCTGCAGACCCAGTTCGCCAGCTTCGTACCGGCCCATCCGATCGCCGGCAAGGAAGTGGCCGGCGTCGAGCATGCCGAAGCGTCGCTATTCGACGGCCGCCAGGTGATCCTCACGCCGACCAAGACCACGCTGCGCTCGAACGTGCAGCGCGCAACGCAACTCTGGTCGGCCCTCGGCGCCCAGGTGCTCAGCATGACGCCGCAGGAACATGACGCCGCATTCGCCGCCGTGAGCCACCTGCCCCACATGCTGGCCTTCGCCTTCATCAACGGCATCGCCGAGCAGCCGGACGGCGCACGCATGCTTGATCGCGGCGGGCCGGGCTTCCGCGATTTCAGCCGCATCGCCGCCAGCGATCCGGCCGTCTGGCGCGACATCCTGCTGGCCAACCGCGAGCAGGTGCTGCTGCAGTCACAGGCCTTCCGCCAGATGCTGATGCACTTCGAAGCACTGCTCGCCACCGGCGATGCGCAGGCGCTGGAAGAAGCCATTGATGCGGCCCGCCGGACCCGCGCGCAATGGCGCCCTCCCGGCGGCTGATACCTTCCTCCATGTTCTCCACCGCCTTCCTCGACCTCCCCCCCTTCGTGTCGGCCCACGGCACCGTGCGCCTGCCCGGCTCCAAGAGCATCTCCAACCGCGTGCTGCTGCTCGCGGCGCTGGCCGAGGGCACGACGACCGTGCACGACCTGCTGGATTCCGACGACACCCGCGTCATGCTCGACGCACTGCGCACCCTCGGTTGCAGGGTCGAGCAGGCCGGCAACGCGGTACGCATCGACGGGCTGAACGGCACCCTGCGCACGCCACAGGCGTCGCTTTTTCTCGGCAATGCCGGCACGGCGATGCGCCCGCTCACGGCGGCCCTGGCGCTGCTGGGTGGCGAATTCGAACTCAGCGGCGTGCCGCGCATGCACGAACGCCCGATCGGCGACCTGGTCGACGCGCTCACGCAGCTGGGCTGTCAGATCGACTACCTCGGCAACCCCGGCTACCCGCCGCTGCGCATCCATCCGGTCGCGCCGTCGCAGCTGTCGCTCGACGTGCCGATCCGGGTGCGCGGCGACGTGTCGAGCCAGTTCCTGACCGCCCTGTTGCTGGCCTTGCCCTTGGTGGCGAGCCGCGACATCACGATCGACGTGGTCGGCGAACTGATCTCCAAGCCGTACATCGAGATCACGCTCAACCTGCTGGCGCGCTTCGGCATCGCCGTGCGACGCGAGGGCTGGCAGCGCTTCACCCTTCCCGCCGGCAGCCGCTACCGTTCGCCGGGCGACATCCATGTGGAAGCCGACGCCTCCTCCGCCAGCTACTTCATCGCACTGGGGGCGCTGGCCGCTGCCGGCGACGGGCTGCGCATCGAGGGCGTCGGTGCTGATTCGATCCAGGGCGACATCCGTTTCGTCGAGGCCGCCCGTCAGATGGGCGCCCGGGTCGACAGCGGCCCGAACTGGCTGCAAGTCACGCGCAGCGCATGGCCGCTGAAGGCCATCGACCTGGACGCGAACCACATCCCCGACGCAGCGATGACCCTGGCCATCATGGCGCTGTATGCCGACGGGCCCAGCACGCTGCGCAACATCGCCAGCTGGCGCGTGAAGGAAACCGACCGCATCGACGCCATGGCCGCCGAGCTGCGCAAGCTCGGCGCCACGGTGGAAGACGGCCCCGACTTCATCCGCGTGCATCCGCTCGCCGCCGCCGACTGGCGCGCCGCCCGCATCAAGACCTACGACGACCATCGCGTGGCGATGTGCTTCTCGCTGGCCGCTTTCAACCCGGCCGGCCTGCCGGTGCGCATCCTTGATCCGCACTGCGTTGCCAAGACCTTTCCGGACTACTTCGAGACGCTGTTCACCGTCATCGACGCCCCCGAGGTGCCGGTCATCTGCATCGACGGCCCGACCGCGTCCGGCAAGGGCACCCTCGCGGTCGAAGTGGCCCACGAACTGGGTTATCACTACCTGGATTCCGGCTCGCTCTACCGCGTGACCGGCCTCGCCACCCGCCGCAAGGGGCTCGAACCCGAGGCCGCCCACGAGGCCGAGATCGCCGCACTGGCCGAGACCCTGCCGCTGCAGTTCGTCAAGGGCAAGGTGCTGCTGAACGGCGAGGACGTGAGCGACGCGATCCGCACCGAAGCCGCCGGCATGGACGCCTCGCGCGTCTCGGCCCTGCCGGCCGTGCGCGTCGCCCTGCTGTCGCTGCAGAAGCGCTTCCGGCGCCTGCCGGGCCTGGTCGCCGACGGCCGCGACATGGGCACGGTGATCTTCCCGGACGCGGCGCTCAAGGTGTTCCTGACGGCCAGTGCCGCCCAACGCGCCGAGCGCCGGTATAAGCAGTTGATTTCAAAGGGAATTTCGACTACACTCGACAGTCTTCGCGCCGACCTGGAAGCTCGCGATGCCCGGGACTCTTCCCGCAGCGTCGCCCCTCTGAAACCAGCGCAAGACGCCCGCCGCCTGGACAACTCCCAACGCTCGATCGCGCAATCGGTCGAGCAGGTGTTGAACTGGTGGCAGGAAGCACAGCCTTTCAAGTCCTCTTGATCGGTGTTTCAGTCCGGCAGGTCCCCGCCGCGCGACAGCGCATCGACTTGCCGGTTTTAGTAACTCAACCGGGCCCCAAGCCCACAACCGCCGTCTCCAGACCCACAGCCAGTTGCAATGGTGCAACTGCGAACCCTGCGTGACGGAAGGAAAAATCAATGTCCGAATCTTTTGCCGATCTGTTCGAAGAGTCCCTGAAGCGTTCCGAGATGCGCACCGGCGAGGTCATCACGGCCGAAGTCGTGCGTGTCGAACACAACCACGTCGTCGTCAACGCCGGTCTGAAGTCCGAAGCGTATGTGCCGATCGAAGAGTTCAAGAACGACAAGGGTGAACTCGAAGTCCAGGCCGGCGATTTCGTTTCCGTGGCCATCGGCTCGGTCGAAAACGGCTACGGCGACACCATCCTCTCGCGCGACACCGCCAAGCGTCTGGCTTCGTGGCTTGCGCTCGAGAAGGCCCTGGAATCCGGCGACTTCGTCACCGGTACGACCAGCGGCAAGGTCAAGGGCGGCCTCACCGTGCTCGTCAACGGCATCCGCGCCTTCCTGCCCGGTTCGCTGATCGATACGCGTCCGATCAAGGATCTGACGCCGTACGAAAACAAGACGATGGAATTCAAGGTCATCAAGCTCGACCGCAAGCGCAACAACGTCGTGTTGTCGCGCCGTGCCGTGGTCGAAGCCAGCATGGGCGAAGAACGCGCCAAGCTGATGGAAACCCTGAAGGAAGGCGCTGTTGTCCGTGGCGTGGTCAAGAACATCACCGAATACGGTGCGTTCGTCGACCTCGGCGGCATCGACGGCCTGCTGCACATCACCGACATGGCATGGCGCCGTGTTCGCCACCCGAGCGAAGTCGTTCAGGCCGGCCAGGAAATCACCGCCAAGATCCTCAAGTTCGACACCGAAAAGAACCGTGTCTCGCTGGGTCTGAAGCAAATGGGCGACGACCCGTGGATGGGCGTTTCGCGCCGCTACCCGCAATCGACCCGCCTGTTCGGCAAGGTCACGAACATTGCCGACTACGGCGCGTTCGTCGAACTCGAACCCGGCATCGAAGGCCTGGTGCACGTCTCCGAAATGGACTGGACCAACAAGAACATCGCGCCGAACAAGATCGTCTCGCTCGGCGACGAAGTCGAAGTCATGGTTCTTGAAATCGACGAAGACAAGCGCCGCATCAGCCTGGGCATGAAGCAGTGCAAGGCCAACCCGTGGCAAGAGTTCGCGCAAAACACCAAGCGTGGCGACCGCGTCAAGGGCCCGATCAAGTCGATCACCGACTTCGGCGTGTTCGTGGGTCTGGCTGCCGGCATCGACGGCCTGGTTCACCTCTCGGACCTGTCGTGGAACGAAACCGGCGAAGCCGCCGTGCGCAACTTCAAGAAGGGCCAGGAAGTCGAGGCTCTGGTGCTGGCAGTCGACGTCGACCGCGAACGCATCAGCCTGGGCATCAAGCAGCTCGACAGCGATCCGTTCACGACCTTCACCACGGTGAACGACAAGGGCCAGATCGTGACCGGCAAGGTCAAGACCGTGGACGCCCGTGGCGCTGAAATCGACCTCGGCGAAGACATCATCGGCTACCTGCGTGCGTCGGAAATCTCGCGCGACCGCGTCGAAGATGCCCGCAACGTGCTCAAGGAAGGTGACGAAGTCACGGCCGTGGTGGTGAATGTGGATCGCAAGACCCGCAACATCCAGTTGTCGATCAAGCAGAAGGACATGGTCGACGAACAAGGCGCCATGGCCAACCTGAGCCAGCAGTCGGCACGCGAAAATGCGGGCACGACGAGCCTGGGCGCCCTGCTGCGCGCCAAGCTCGACAACAACGACAGCAAGTAAGCTGCGTCCGCAAGACAGAGACGACCGCGAGGTCGCTCTGTCTTTTTTTTCGTCTCCGTTTTGTTCGGCCCATGACACGCTCAGACCTCGTTGAAGAACTCGCGGCCCGCTTTTCGCAGCTGACGCACCGCGACGCCGAGTACGCCGTCAAGACGATCCTCGACGCGATGAGCGACGCGCTGGTGCGCGGCCACCGGATCGAGATCCGCGGCTTCGGCAGCTTCTCGGTCAACCGCCGTCCGCCGCGCATCGGACGCAACCCGCGCTCGGGGGAAAGCGTGCAGATTCCCGAAAAACGGGTGCCGCACTTCAAGCCGGGCAAGGCCCTGCGGGAAGCCGTCGACGCGCGCACCGCCGAGATGGACGCGGCGGCAGACGGCAAGAAACCGTCCGTGCCTTGAGGTCAAACGTAGAATCGGCGAGCCCAAGGGGACGCTGATGAAATACCTCCTGTGGCTGCTCAAGGCAGCCATTTTTTTTACCCTCTTCGCTTTCGCGCTGAACAACCAGCACGACGCCACCGTCTACTTCTTCTTCGGCACCGCCTGGCGCGCGCCATTGGTGCTGGTGGTGCTGGCTGCGTTCGCGGGCGGGCTCGTGGTGGGTGCGCTCGGCATGCTGCCGGGCTGGTGGAAACACCGCGCCGCGGCGGCGCAACTGCCGGCCGCGGTCCCCGCCCCCCAGGCCGCGAACGCCGCTGCGGCGGGCCCGACCACGGTCGCGCCGCTTCCCACCGACCTCCCTGCCGTGCGTCAACATGGACTTTGATTTCAGCTGGCTGCTGCTGAGCCTGCCGATCGCCTTCGTGCTCGGCTGGCTCGCCTCGCGCTTCGACCTGCGCCAGTTGAAGATGGAAAACCAGCAGGCGCCGAAGGCGTACTTCCGGGGCTTGAACTTCCTGCTGAACGAACAGCAGGATCAGGCGATCGACGCCTTCATCGAAGCGGTGCAGAACGACCCCGACACCCAGGAGCTGCACTTCGCCCTCGGCAACCTGTTCCGCCGCCGCGGCGAGTACCAGCGGGCGGTGCGCGTGCACGAGCACCTCCTGGGCCGTGGGGACCTGACGCGGGCCGACCGCGAACGCGCACAGCATGCGCTGGCGCAGGATTTCCTGCGGGCCGGCCTGCTCGACCGGGCCGAAGCCGCGCTGCGCAAGCTCGAGGGCACCCGCTACGAGAACGAATCGCGGCTGGCGCTGCTTGCCATCTATGAGCGCTCGCGGGAATGGGCGCAGGCCGCCGAAGTGGCGCAGAAGCTCGACGGTGCCGAGCAGGCCAGCTATGCGACGCGGCGTGCGCACCATCTCTGCGAACAGGCGTCGGAGCAACTCGGCAAGGGCGATGCCGCCGCCGCTGCGGCCCTGCTGCAGCAGGCCGCAACGATCGCGCCGGACGCGCCCCGCCCTGCAATCGACAGCGCGAACCTGCAACTGCGCGGTGGCGATGCCCGGGCCGCCTTCGACACGCTGATGGCGCTGAGCGAGCGAGCGCCGCTCGCCTTGCCGCTCTATGCCGCCACGCTGCAGCAGGCCGCGGTGGGCGCGCAGCGCAGCGGCGAAGCGCTGTCGCTGCTGCAGCGTCGCTATGCCGCGGCGCCGTCCATCGACGTGCTCGAGGCAATCATTGCGCTGGGGGGTCGCACGCCGCTGCCGGACGGCCTCGCGAGCGAGCAGCCGGCCAGCCCGCGCGACGGCTACATCGCCCATCTCGCGCACCAGCCTTCGCTGATCGCCGCGTCGCGCTGGCTGGCCGGCGAGACGTTCCCGGACGAGCAGTTCCATCCGCAGGTGCAGCGCGCGCTCGACCAGGCCGCGCGCCCGCTCATGCGCTATCGCTGCGCGGCCTGCGGTTTCGAAGCGCACCAGCACTTCTGGCATTGCCCCGGCTGCCAGGCCTGGGACAGCTACCCGCCACGGCGGGTCGAAGAGCTCTGAACCCGACCGGCAACATGAGACATCCTGCCTTGATCTGTTCGCCGCATCGCCCCTAAGCTGGACAAACCCATGGCGCCGCGGCGCCGCGGGTGCTGTGTTCCATCCAATTCAAACTCAGGGAGAGTTGTCATGTTCAAGAAAATCCTGGCCACCTCGGTCATGCTGTTCGCTGTCGCCTCGTTTGCGGCGGTGGACGTCAACAAGGGCAGCGCGGCCGACTTCGACGGCCTCAAGGGCGTCGGGCCCGCCATGTCCAAGCGCATCGTCGACGCCCGCCAGAAGGGCGAGTTCAAGGACTGGTCCGACCTGATGGAACGGGTCAAGGGCGTCAAGACCAAGACCGCGGCCAAGCTGTCCGCCGAAGGCCTGACCGTGAACGGCCAGCCCTACAAGGCCACGGCCGCGGCGCCCCAGCCTGCCGCGGCGAAGGCTGCCAAGTAGCAGAAGACCGCAGACCGGTCGCACCCTGCGCCAAGCCGCCCACCCGGGCGGCTTTTCTTTGGGCGCTCGGTGCCTTCGGGAAAGGCCCCAGCGGGTGGCCCGATATTTGCACGTATGCTCGCCTCGCATTTCATCATCCACCCTGGAGAGTCCATGAACAACAAGTTCACCCGCGCCGCCATCGCAGCGGTCGCCGCCCTCAGCTTCGGCGGCGTTGCCTTCGCCCAGACCAAGTGGGACCTGCCGACCGCCTACCCGGCCACCAACTACCACACCGAGAACATCGCCCAGTTCGCCAAGGACGTGGACGCAGCGACCGGCGGCAAGGTGAAGATCACCGTGCACGCGAACGCATCGCTGTTCAAGGCACCGGAAATCAAGCGCGCGGTGCAGAGCGGCCAGGCCCAGGCCGGCGAGATCCTGCTGGCCAACTTCGCCAACGAGAACCCGATCTATGCGCTCGACGGCGTGCCCTTCCTGGCCACGACCTACCCCGAAGCCATGAAGCTCTACGCGGCGTCCAAGCCGGCCCTGGAAAAGCTGCTGGCCGCACAGGGCATCAAGGTGCTGTTCATGGTGCCGTGGGCGCCGCAGGGCATCTACTCCAAGAAGGAGATCGGCTCGGTGGCCGACCTGCGCGGCATCAAGTGGCGCGCCTACAGCCCGGCGACCGCCAAGATCGCGGAACTGATCGGTGCGCAACCCGTGCAGATCCAGCAAGCCGAACTGAGCGCCGCCATGGCGACCGGCGTGATCGAGAGCTACATGAGCTCGGGTTCGACCGGCTACGACACCAAGACCTACGAGAGCATCAAAAACTTCTACGACACGCAGGCCTGGATCCCGAAGAACGCGATCCTGGTCAACGCCAAGTCCTTCGACGCGCTCGACGCGCCGACCAAGGCCGCCGTGCTGAAGGCCGCTGCCGATGCCGAGACCCGCGGCTGGAAGGTCGCCGAAGAGAAGAATGCCGAGTACAAGAAGCTGCTGACCGAACGCGGCATGAAGATCCACAAGCCTTCGCCCAAGCTCGACGCCGACATGCGCCAGGTCGGCGGCATCATGCAGGCCGACTGGCTCAAGGCCGCTGGCGCAGACGGTGCGGCCATCGTCGACGCCTATAAAAAGAAGTAATGATGACGCCCCCACGCTCATCGCTTCGCGTATCGCTGCCCCCCGAGGGGGCGCAGGCCTCCCTTGGGGCGGCTCGGCAGGAGGCCTGAATGCGCCGCTTCCTCGATCGTCTGTACGACGGTGCAGGCGCGCTCGGCGCGCTCTGCGTTTTTTTGATCTTCGTGCTGATGATCGTGGCTGGCGTCGGCCGCCAGGTGAACTGGCACGTCAGCGGGCTCAACGACGTGGTGGCCTGGCTCTGCGCCGCGGCTGCGTTCCTGGCGATGGCGCATGCCTTCCGCCATGGCGACTTCGTGCGGGTCACGCTGCTGCTCGACAGCGTCGGTCCGAAGCTGCGACGCATCCTCGATGTGGTCTGTCTGCTGATCGCCTCCGTGTCGGTGGCCTACCTCACCTATGCCGCCACCAGCTTCACCTGGGAGAGCTATGAGTTCGCCGAGATGGCGACCGGCCTGGTGGTCATCCCGATCTGGATTCCGCAGGCAACTTTCGTGGTCGGCTGCTGGCTGCTGCTGATCGCCATGGTCGACGAGCTGGTGGGCGTGGTGCGCGGCGAGAAGCCCAGCTACCAGCGCGCGATCGAAGAGCGGCATGCCGCCGGCGATTTCTCCTCCGACGTCTGACAAGGCACCATGATCGAAACACTCCTGATGGGCGCGCTGCTGCTCGTCATCATGCTGGTGCTGCTGGCCGGCGGCGTCTGGATCGCCATGACGCTGGCCATCGTGGGCTGGGTCGGCCAGGCCTTCTTCACCAGCACCCTGCCCGCCAAGAACCTGTTCTCTTCCTTCTGGGAAAGCAACGCGAGCTGGGAACTGGCCGCGTTGCCGCTCTTCATCTGGATGGGCGAGATCCTGTTCCGCACCAAGCTCAGCGAAGAAATGTTCGAAGGCCTGCGCCCGTGGCTCAACCGCGTGCCCGGCCGGCTGATGCACACCACCATCATCGGCTGCGGTGTGTTCGGCTCGGTCTCGGGCTCCTCGGCCGCGACCTGCGCGACCATCGCCAAGGTGGCGCTGCCCGAACTCAAGCGCCGTGGCTACGACGAGAAGCTGGCGATCGGCTCGCTCGCGACGGCCGGCACGCTGGGCATCCTGATCCCGCCGTCGATCACCATGGTGGTCTACGCAGTCGCGGCCGATGCCTCCATCATCCGCATCTTCCTGGCCGGCTTCCTGCCGGGCCTCCTGCTGATGCTGCTGTTCTCGGGCTACATCGCCTGGTGGAGCCTGCGCAACCCCGACAAGGTGCCGCCGGCCGACCCGCCGACCACCTTCATGGAGAAGATCCGCCTGTCGGGCAATCTGATCCCCTGCGCGCTGCTGATCGTCTTCATCATCTGGGTGCTGGTCGCAGGCTGGGCCACGGCCACCGAATGCGCGGCCTTTGGCGTGCTGGGTTCGCTGGCCATCGCCGCCTACGGCAAGAGCCTGACCTGGAAGAACTTCAAGGACGCGCTGATGGGCGCCACGCGCACCAGCTGCATGATCATGTTCATCCTGGCGGGCGCGGCCTTCCTGACCAAGACCATGGCCTTCACCGGCATCCCGCGGGAGCTGGCCGAATGGGTCGACAGCATGCATCTGTCCCCCTACGCGCTGATCGGCGCGCTGGTGGTGGTGTACCTGGTGCTGGGCACTGCGCTCGACGGCATCTCCATGATCGTGCTGACCAGCGCCGTGGTGCTGCCGATGATCCAGAAGGCCGGCTTCGACCTGGTCTGGTTCGGCATCTTCATCGTGCTGCTGGTCGAGATCGCCGAGGTCACGCCGCCGGTGGGCTTCAACCTCTTCGTGCTGCAGAACATGACGGGCAAGGACAGCAACGTGATTGCCAAGGCGGCGATCCCGTTCTTCTTCTGCCTGGTGGTCTGCATCGCGCTCATCACGATCTTCCCGAGCATCGTCACGATCCTTCCGGATGTGATGATGGGCAGCGAGAAGTAGCGTCGCGATAATCGCGGCATGCTCTTGAACGTCATTGCCATCTGCACCGCCGCCTGCATCGGCGCCCTGGCGCGATGGGGCTTTCAGATGTGGCTCAACCCCGGCAGCCTGCTGCCGTGGGGCACGCTGGCGGTCAACCTGATCGGTGGCTACCTCATCGGCATCGCCATCGCGCTCTTCGAAACCCTGCCGAACATCGATCCGGCCTGGCGTCTGCTGGTGATCACCGGCTTCCTCGGAACCTTCACCACCTTCTCCAGCTTCTCGGCGGAGACGGTCGGCATGCTGATGAACGGCCGGGCTGCGCTCGCGCTCGGCACCATCGCGCTCCACCTCTGCGGATCGCTCTGCCTCACCTGGCTGGGCATCAAGACCGTGCAGGCCTTCGCAGGCTGAAGTCCGTACGCAGCACTGCGGTTTTGTCGGGGGTATCGCAGCGCCCCCGTCGATAGAATCGATCGCAATGCCCCTTGTTTTCCTCGTCGCACTTCCCTTCATTGCCAGTGTGCTCGCGGCGCTGCTGCCCTCGAACGCACGCAATCGGGAATCGACCTTGGCAGGACTGGTTGCGCTGGGCTGCGCGGTGCAGGCGGCATGGCTCTTCCCCCGGGTCGCCAACGGGAACGTGCTGCGCCAGGACTTCGAGTGGCTCCCCGCGCTCGGCCTGAACCTCAGCTTCCGCATGGACGGCTTCGCCTGGCTGTTCTGCATGCTGGTGCTGGGCATCGGGGCGCTCGTGGTGCTGTATGCGCGCTACTACATGTCGGCGTCCGACCCGGTGCCGCGCTTCTTCTCGTTCTTCCTCGCCTTCATGGGGTCGATGATGGGCGTGGTGCTCTCGGGCAACATCGTCCAGATGGTGCTGTTCTGGGAGCTCACCAGCCTGTTCTCCTTCCTGCTGATCGGCTACTGGCACCATCGGCGCGACGCGCGACGCGGCGCCCGCATGGCGCTCACGGTGACCGGCATGGGCGGCCTGTGCCTGCTGGCCGGCGTGCTGGT
The DNA here is from genome assembly GCF_051216635.1 of Variovorax sucrosi. Taxonomy (NCBI): domain Bacteria; kingdom Pseudomonadati; phylum Pseudomonadota; class Betaproteobacteria; order Burkholderiales; family Comamonadaceae; genus Variovorax; species Variovorax sucrosi. The sequence continues at coordinate 229,637 of NZ_JBPJZU010000007.1, forward strand.
GCTGGGCCGCGTCGTCGGCAGCTACGAGCTCGACGTGGTGCTGGCATCGGGCGACCTGATCCGCGCCCATCCGCTCTACACCACCGTGCTGGTGCTGGTGCTGCTCGGTGCCTTCACCAAGAGCGCGCAGTTCCCCTTCCACTTCTGGCTGCCGCGCGCCATGGCCGCGCCGACCCCCGTGTCGGCCTACCTACACTCGGCCACCATGGTGAAGCTCGGCGTGTTCCTGATGGCGCGGCTGTGGCCGGTGCTGTCGGGCACCGAACAATGGTTCTGGCTGGTCGGCGGCGCCGGTGCCATCACGTTGCTGCTGGGCGGTTTCGCGGCGATGTTCCAGCGCGATTTGAAGGCGCTGCTGGCCTACTCGACCATCTCGCACCTCGGGCTCATCACGCTGCTGCTCGGGCTCAACAGCCCCCTGGCCGCCGTGGCCGCGGTGTTCCACGTCATGAACCACGCGACCTTCAAGGCCTCGCTCTTCATGGCGGCCGGCATCATCGACCACGAGACCGGTACGCGCGACATCCGCAAGCTCAGCGGGCTGTTGCGCCTCATGCCGATCACCGGCACGCTGGCGATCATCGCCAGCGCGTCCATGGCCGGCGTGCCGCTGCTCAACGGCTTCCTGTCGAAGGAGATGTTCTTCGCCGAGACGGTGTTCATCCAGTCCACGCCGTGGGTCGACTTCAGCCTGCCCATCATCGCCACCGTCGCCGGTGTCTTCAGCGTGGCCTATTCCGCGCGCTTCGTGTTCGACGTCTTCTTCGGCCCTCCTTGTGGCGACGCGGTACCCAAGCAGCCCCACGAGCCGCCGCACTGGATGCGCGTGCCGGTCGAACTGCTGGTGCTGGTCTGCCTGGTGGTGGGCGTGGCGCCGGCCTGGTCGGTCGGCCCGCTGCTGGCAGCCGCCGCGCTGCCGGTGGTCGGCGGCGTGCTGCCGGAGTACAGCCTGGCGGTGTGGCACGGCTTCAACCTGCCGCTGGTGATGAGCTTCGTCGCGCTGGCCGGCGGCGCTGCGCTGTACCTGCTGCAGCGCCGTGGCCGCGCCCAAGGCCATCTCGACTACACACCGGGACTGCACCGCTTCGACGGCCAGCGCATCTTCGAGAACCTGCTGGCACGGTTGAGCGAAGCAGGCCGGCAAAGCCGCCGCGTCTTCGGCACGCGGCGCCTGCAGACGCAGCTGTTGCTGCTGGTGCTCGTGGCGGTGGCCGGCGCCACTGCATCCCTGTCGCTCACGCCCGGCGGTCGCGGCACGCGCGAGCTGCTGCCCTTCTCGCCGATGTTCGCGATGACCTGGATCATCGGCATGGGCTGCGCGCTGGCGGCTGCGTGGCAGGCCAAGTTCCACCGGTTGGCGTCGCTGATGCTCGCAGCCGCGGCCGGCCTGGTCTGCTGTATCACCTACATCTGGTTCTCTGCCCCCGACCTGGCGCTCACCCAGCTGGTGGTCGAGGCGGTGACCACCGTGCTCATGCTGCTCGGCCTGCGTTGGCTGCCGATGCGCAGCAAGGCCACGGTGCAGCCCGCCTCGGCGCGACTGCGCCCGTGGGGCCGCCGCGGGCGCGACCTGCTGGTGGCCGCCACCGCCGGCTGCGGCATGGCGGCGCTGGCCTGGACGATGATGACGCGCGAGTTTCCTCAGAGCATCTCGCCCTTCTTCCTCGACAACGCGCTGAGCCTGGGCGGCGGTACCAACGTGGTCAACGTCATGCTGGTCGACTTCCGCGGCTTCGACACCTTCGGCGAGATCACCGTGCTCGGTGCGGTGGCACTCACCGTCTACGCGCTCCTGCGCCGGTTCCGCCCGGCCATCGAGTCGATGGCCCTGCCGACGCAGCAGCGCCTGCAGACCGACGACGGGAGCAGCGACCTGCTCAACCCGCGCCGCGCGCCAGACGGCGCCATCGGCTACCTGATGGTGCCCGCCGTGCTGGTGCGCCTGCTGCTGCCGCTGTCGGTGCTGGTGTCGGTCTATTTCTTCATGCGCGGCCACAACGCGCCGGGCGGCGGCTTCGTCGCCGGGCTCGTGATGTCGGTGGCGCTGGTGCTGCAGTTCATCGTGTCGGGCACCGAATGGGTGGAGGAGCACCTGCGCATCTACCCGCGCCGCTGGATCGCCATCGGCCTGCTGCTCGCCCTGGCCACCGGTGGCGGCTCGGTGGCGCTGGGCTACCCCTTCATGACGACCCACACCGCCCACCTGCACCTGCCGCTGCTCGGCGAGATCCATGTGCCGAGCGCGCTCTTCTTCGACATGGGCGTGTTCTCGCTGGTGCTCGGCGCGACGATGCTCATCCTCACGGCGCTGGCCCACCAATCGGTGCGCAGCCACCGCTGGGCCGACGAGCAAGCCGAGCGCGAAGCGGCCGAGGCCGCTGCCACGCCGACCGCGGAGGGCGCAGCCTGATGGAAGCCGTGCTCGCCATCGCCATCGGCGTACTCACCGGCTCAGGCACGTACCTGCTGCTGCGACCGCGCACCTTTCAGGTCATCATGGGCCTGACGCTGATCTCCTACGCGGTCAACCTGTTCATCTTCAGCATGGGCCGGCTCAAGGTCGACAGCGAGCCGGTGCTGATCGCCGGCGTCGCATCCACGCTGGCGAACACCGCCGACCCGATGCCGCAGGCCCTGGTGCTGACCGCCATCGTGATCGGCTTTGCGATGACCGCGCTGTTCCTGGTCGTGATGCTGGCCTCGCGCGGGCTGAGCGGCACCGACCACGTCGACGGCGAAGAGCGCGCCCGGGAGGCCGGCGAATGACCGAGTTCCTCAGCCTCCTCGACCGCTTTCTCGACTTCAGCATGCCGCACCTGGTGGCGGTGCCGATCCTGGTGCCGATGCTGACGGCCGCGCTGATGCTGCTGCTCGACGAGAAGCGCCGCCGCATCAAGTCGGCGCTGAGCGTGGCCTCCGGCCTGATCGGCCTGCTGGTCGCGCTGGCGCTGCTGCGCTGGGTCAATGCCGTCGACACCGGCAGCGGCCCGGGCTCCATTGGCGTGTACCTCGCGGGCAACTGGCGAGCGCCCTTCGGCATCGTGCTGGTGGCCGACCGGCTCTCGACCATGATGGTCGCGCTCACCGGCGTGGTGGCCTTCGCCGCATCCATCTACTCCACCTCGCGCTGGGACCGCGCCGGCGTGCACTTCCATCCGATGCTGCAGCTGCAGCTGATGGGGCTGAACGGCGCCTTCCTCACGGGCGACCTGTTCAACCTGTTCGTCTTCTTCGAAGTCATGCTGGCCGCGTCGTACGGGCTGTTGCTGCACGGCTCGGGGCGCCTGCGCGTGTCCGCCGGCCTGCACTACATCGCGATCAACCTGGCGGCCTCGTCGCTGTTCCTGATCGGCGCGGCGCTGCTCTACGGCGTGACCGGCACGCTCAACATGGCCGACCTGGGCGTGCGCATCGCCCAACTCGACGCAGCCGACCGCGGCCTGGTGCACGCGGCCGCCGCCATCCTGGCCACCGCTTTCTTCGCCAAGGCCGGTGCCTGGCCGCTCAACTTCTGGCTGGTGCCGGCCTACAGCGCCGCGGTGTCGCCGGTCAGCGCGGTGTTCGCGCTGCTCACCAAGCTGGGCGTCTACACGATCCTGCGGCTCTGGACCGTGCTGTTCGCGCCCGACACCGGCAGCTCGGCGCAGTTCGGCCAGGACGCCCTGGTCGCCATCGGGCTGGCCACGCTCTTCGTCGGCGCGCTGGGCATCGTCGGCACCCAGCGGCTGTCGAACCTGGCCGGCTTCAGCGTGCTGGTATCGGCCGGCACGCTGCTCGCCGCCATCGGCCTGGGGCAGCCGGCGATCTGGGCCGGCGCGCTCTACTACCTCTTGAGCTCCACGCTGGCGGTCAGCGCCTTCTTCCTGCTGATCGACATGATCGAACGCTGGCGCAACGCCGGCGCCAGCATCGCGCCGCACGAGGCGGCCGACCACGCGCCCTTCCTGTCGGAGGACCTCACGGCGCACAACGACGTCAACCTCGACGACGAACAGCAGGCGCTCTACGGCCGCGCCATTCCGGCCGGCGTGGCCTTCCTCGGCCTGGGCTTCATCGGCTGCACGCTGCTGCTGGCAGGCCTGCCGCCGTTGTCGGGCTTCGTCGGCAAGTTCGCGATGCTGTCGGGCCTGCTCGATGCGCCGGTGCTGAGCCGCTCGAGCTGGCTGTTCCTCGGGCTGCTGCTGGCCTCGGGCTTCATGACCCTGGTGGCGCTGAGCCGCACCGGCATCCGCCACTTCTGGACCCAGCCGCTCAGCGCCAGGCCCACGCTGCGTGCGATGGAGGTGCTGCCGGTGGCGGCGTTGCTGGCCGCCGCCGCGGTTCTCACCCTCGAGGCCGGTCCGGTGATGCAGCATGCCAGCGCCACGGCCGAAGGCCTGTTCACGCCCCAGGCCTACCGCGATGCGGTGGCCGGTGCGCGGCAGGTGCCGAACCCGCCCTCGCCGGGAGCCGCACCATGATGCGCCGCTGGCTGCCCTCGCCGCCGTTGTCGCTCGCGCTCTTCGTGGTGTGGCTGCTGCTGAACCAGTCGCTGCACCTCGCGACCGTGCTGTTCGCCGCGATTCTGGCGATTGTCGTGCCGCTCATCACCAAGGGGCTGCGGCCGGCGGCGGTGCGCATGCGGCGACCGGGCGTCGCGCTGCGGCTGATGGGCACCGTGCTGGGCGACCTGCTGCACTCAGCGGTGGCGGTCGGCCGTGCCTTGCTGACGCGCCGCAGCGCCCACATCCGCGCCACCTTCGTCGAAGTGCCGCTCAGCATGCGCGACCCGAATGCGCTGGCGGTGCTCGCCATGATCTTCTGCCTGGCGCCCGGCACCGCCTGGGGCGAGCTCTCGCTCGACCGCAGCAAGCTGCTGCTGCACGTGTTCGACCTGGACGACGAGGCCGCCTTCATCGAGATGGTCCGCACCCGCTACGAGCGCCCGCTGATGGAGATCTTCGAATCATGACGCCCGTTCTCTTCTGGGCCCTCAAGGGCGCCCTCTTTCTGCTCGCTGTGGCGATGCTCTGCGCCGTCTGGCGGCTGCTGATCGGCCCGACCGCGCAAGACCGCGTGATGGCGCTGGACTGCCTCTACATCAACGGCATGCTGATGATGCTGGTGCTCGGCATCAACTATGCGAGCAATGTCTATTTCGAGGCCGCGATGCTGATCGCGCTGTTCGGTTTCGTCGGCTCGACCGCCCTGGCGAAATTCCTGCTGCGCGGCGAGGTGATCGAATGACCGCGGCGCTGCAGCCATGAACGTCGTGCCCGACTTCATCATCGGCCCGTTGCCGCTGTGGGCGGAGATCGTGACCGGCCTGTTCGCGGTGCTCGGTGCGGCCTTCGCGGCGGTCGGCTCCTTCGGGCTGGTGCGGCTGCCGACCTTCTTCCACCGCATCCATGCGCCGACGCTGGGCGCGACGGCAGGCGTGTGGTGCATGACGATCGCGACCATCGTCTACTTCTCGGTGCAGGGTTACAGCCTGTTCCTGCATGCGGTGCTGATCGCGGTCTTCGTGGCGCTGACCGCGCCGGTCACCACCATCTTCCTGATGCGCGCGGCGCTGTTCCGCGAACGCCAGAAGGGCGGTAACGTGCCGCCGACCACCGACCGCGGCGACTGAGCGGGCGCAAGGCGCGAGGCCCGGCACGGGCCGGTCCCGCATCGGACTCTGCCTACAGCACGACAGCGCAGAGGCGCCCTTCGCCGGCCGGCAGCGCTGCCTAGCATTCGCTGGCGCCCCCGCAGTTGCTCCGCCGCATCCGGTGCCGGTCCTGCGCCATGGACGGCGCCGGAAGGAAGCCCCCAAATGAACCTCCACGATCCCGCATCGGGCGCCAACGCGGCCGTACCCTCGGCCGCCGAAGCCGCCCCGCAACACCTGCGCATCGAGTTGGTCGTCAACGGCCACAGCCAGCAGCTGGAGGTCGACACCCGCACCACCCTGCTCGACGCCCTGCGCGAGAACCTGCAGATGACCGGCACGAAAAAGGGCTGCGACCACGGGCAATGCGGTGCCTGCACGGTGCTGGTCGAAGGCCGGCGCATCAACGCCTGTCTCTCGCTCGCCGTAATGCATGACGGCGAGGCCGTCCGCACCATCGAAGGCATGGCGCAGGGCGATCAGCTGCACCCGCTGCAGGAGGCCTTCCTCAAGCACGACGGCTTCCAGTGCGGCTACTGCACACCCGGCCAGATCTGCTCGGCCGCCGGCATGCTGGCCGAAGCGAAGGCCGGCATGCCCAGCCATGCGACGCGCGACCTCGATGCGCCGGTCGCGCTGCTCTCGGCCGAAGAGATCCGCGAACGCATGAGCGGCAACCTGTGCCGCTGCAGCGCCTATCCGAACATCGTCGCCGCCATCCAGGATGTGGCCGGGAGCCGCGCATGAAAGCCTTCAGCTACGAACGCGCCGATTCGCCCGCCGCAGCCGCCGCTGCGGCTGCCCGGCCGGGCACCCATCTGATCGCCGGCGGCACCAACCTGCTCGACCTGATGAAGCTGCAGATCGAGGTGCCGACGCATCTGGTGGACATCAACCGACTCGACCTCGACCGCATCGAGCCCACGGCCGAGGGCGGATTGCGCATCGGCACGCTGGTGCGCAACGCCGACCTCGCGGCCGACCCGCGGGTGCGCCGCGACTACGCGGTGCTCAGCCGTGCCCTGCTGGCCGGCGCATCGGGCCAGCTGCGCAACAAGGCCACCACCGGCGGCAACCTGCTGCAGCGCACCCGCTGCGTCTACTTCTACGACACGGCGCGCCCGTGCAACAAGCGGCAGCCGGGCTCGGGCTGCGCCGCGCTGGAAGGCTACAACCGCGCGCACGCCATCGTCGGCGCCAGCACGCAATGCATCGCGGTGCATCCGTCGGACATGGCAGTGGCGATGCGCGTGTTGGACGCCAACGTGGAAACCGTGTCGCCGAGCGGCGCGAAGCGTGTCATCCCGATCGCCGACTTCCACCGGCTGCCCGGCGACTCGCCGCAGCGCGACAGCAACCTGCAGCCGGGCGAGCTCATCACCTCGGTCACGCTGCCGCCGCCGGTGCGCGGCCGTCACGTCTACCGCAAGGTGCGCGACCGTGCCTCCTATGCCTTCGCGCTGGTGTCGGTCGCGGCCATCGTCGACAGTGACGGCGACCAGGTGCGCAGCGCGCGCATGGCCTTCGGCGGCGTGGCCCACAAGCCCTGGCGCGTCGACGCGGCCGAGACGGTGCTGAACGGTGCCACCGCCGGCGACACCGCGTGGAACGCGGCCGCCGATGCCGCATTGACGGGTGCGCACGGCTACGGCCACAACGATTTCAAGATTCCGCTGTTGCGGCGCACGCTGCAGGCGGCCCTGCGCGAAGCGGCCACGCCCGCGTGAAGGAAGACATGCCATGGAAATGAACTCGCCCGCCGCGCGCAACCCGATCGACGAGAACCGCGGCGGCCTGATCGGCAAGCCGATCGACCGCGTCGACGGCCGCCTCAAGGTGACCGGGCGCGCGCCCTATGCCTACGAGGTGCAGGAAGCCGGCCGTGCCGCCTGCGGCTTCATCGTCGAGGCCAGCATCGCGAAGGGGCGCGTGGCCGACATCGATGCGTCCGCCGCCGAAAGCGCGCCCGGCGTGCTGCTGGTCTACACGCACCGCAACGCGCCGGCACAGGGCGCCTGGGGCCCCCTCGAGGCGAAGGACCGCTTCGGGCGCTCGTCACCGCAGCTCTTCAGCGACCGGGTGCGCTACTACGGCGAAGCGGTGGCCTACGTGGTCGCCGAAAACTTCGAGCAGGCGCGCTCGGCCGCCAAGCAGGTGAAGATCCGCTACGCACCGGAGCCCGGCGAATTCGAGATGCGCGGCCGCGAGGCCCAGGCCGTGACGCCACCGGACGACGAGCAGCAGCAGACCGACAGCCACGTCGGCGACTTCGAGGCCGCCTTTGCCAGCGCGGCGGTGCGGCTCGATGCGACCTACACCACGCCGCACCACATCCACGCGCAGATGGAGCCGCATGCCACCCTCGCCTTCTGGGAGGGCGACCGGCTGACGGTGCACTGCGCCGCCCAACTGATCCAGAGTGCGCAGCAGGCGGTCGCCAACACGCTGCAGATCCCGCCCGAGCAGGTCCGCATCGTCAGCCGCTACATCGGCGGCGGCTTCGGCGGCAAGCTGCCGGTGTACGGCGATGTGATGCTGTCGGCGCTGGCGTCGCGCGCGCTGAGGCGGCCGGTCAAGACCGCGCTCACCCGCCAGCAGATGTTCCACTTCACCACGCACCGCAGCGACACGGTGCAGCGGGTGCGCCTCGGGGCCACGGCCGACGGCCAGCTCACCGCTGTCGCGCACGACACCCTGTCGCACAGCGCCCGCTTCGACAACTTCTACGAGACCGGCAGCACGCAGACGCGCACCCTCTATGCGGCGCCGAACCGGCTGACCACCCACCGCATGCTTCCGCTCGACCTGCCGATCTCCGACTCGACCCGTGCACCCGGCGAGGCGGTGGGCATGCTGGCGCTCGAGCAGGCGATGGACGAACTGGCCGAGCGGTTGAAGCTCGACCCGATCGAACTGCGGCTGCGCAACGAACCCGCGCAGGACCCGGAGAAGAACATTCCCTTCTCCAGCCGGCAGCTGGTGCGCTGCATGAAGGAAGGCGCCGAGCGCTTCGGCTGGTCGCGCCGCACCGCGACGCCCGGCAGCCTGCGCGAAGGCCGCTGGCAGGTCGGCATGGGCATGGCGGCCGCGATCCGCTCCAACTACCTGATGGACGCGAAGTGCCATGTCGCACTCGACCACCAGGGCGTGCTCACCGCGCGCATGGCGATGACCGACATCGGCACCGGCAGCTACACCGTGCTGACGCAGATCGCCGCGGAGATGCTCGGCCTGCCGCCCGACCAGGTGCGCATGGAACTCGGCGACAGCGACTTTCCCGCGACACCGGGTTCCGGTGGCTCGTGGGGTGCGGCGAGTGCCGGCTCCGCGCTGTTCGATGCCTGCAGCCGGCTGCGCGAGCAGATCGCGCGCCAGTTGGGCGTGTCCGCGTCCGAGCTGGTGCTGGCCGAGGGCCGTGCCAGCGGCGGCGGCCGTTCCGAAGCGCTCGGCGCGTTGGCCGGCACCCTCGGCCTGCAGGCCGACGGCGAGATCGGGAAGGGCGACATGGCGACGAAGTTCTCGCAGCAGGCCTACGGCGCGCACTTCGCCGAGGTCGCAGTCGACATGGACACCGGCGAGATCCGGCTGCGCCGCATGCTGGGCGTGTTCGCGGCCGGCCGCATCCTGAACCTGAAGACGGCGACCAGCCAGGCGACCGGCGCGATGATCTGGGGCGTGGGCGCGGCGCTGCACGAGGCCGCCATCGTCGACCCGCGCTTCGGCTGCTTCGTGAACCACGACCTGGCCGAATACCATGTGCCTTCGCACGCCGACATTCCGGCCATCCAGGCGGTGTTCCTCGACGAGGTCGACGACAAGACCAACCCGTTGAAGATCAAGGGCGTCGGCGAGCTGGGCATCTGCGGCGCCGGTGCGGCGGTGGCCAATGCGGTCTACAACGCCACCGGCGTGCGCATCCGCGACTATCCGCTGACGCTCGACAAGGTGATGGCAGGGAACGCCCGCCAGGCCTGAACCCGCAGACTCGCGGGCGTCCTCCCCGGCCTCAGGGCGCCGTGGCCGCCTCCAGCCGTGCCAGCCAGCGCATCGCCTCGGGGCCGGAGCTGCCGCACATCTCGGCCGACGGTCGCAGCCCGCCGCAGCAGGCCGGCCGCTCCGGTCGGCCGAAGATGGCGCAGCGCTGGTCGGCCATCAGCTGCACGCAGCGGACGCCCGCCGGCTTGCCGTCGGGCATGCCCGGAATGGCGCTGCTGATGGAGGGTGCGGTGCAGCAGGCGCCGCAACCCGGGCGGCAGTCCATGCCGCTCAGCCCAGTTCTTCCTGCAGCGCCTTGGCGTTCGCGACGGCGATCTCTCGCGGCAGCGCGACGCCGTTCTTCACCGCCAGGATTTCCGCCATGACGCTCACCGCGATCTCCGGCGGCGTCTTGCTGCCGATGTAGATGCCGATCGGCCCACGCAGCCGGACCAGCGACGCCTCGGTCTGGTCGAAATGCTCGACCATGCGCTGGCGGCGCGCCTGGGCATTGCGGCGCGAGCCGATCGCACCAACATAGAAGGCCTCGCTCGCCAGTGCCTCCAGCAGCGCGAGGTCATCAAGCTTCGGGTCGTGGGTCAGCGCGACCACGCAGCTGCGGCGATCGGGGCGAAACGCGTTCACCGCGTCGTCGGGCATCTCGGTGGTGACGGCGACGCCGGGCACCGACCAGGCGCTGCGGTACTCGACCCGCGGGTCGCACAGGGTGACGGCGAAGCCGCTGAACTTCGCCATCGTGGCCAGGTACTCGGCCAGCTGGCCGGCACCGATCAACAGCATGCGGTACTCGGGGCCGAAGGTGTTGACCAGCTGGCGCTCGTCCACGCCGAGGGCCGCGGGCGACGACGCCTCGGCCAGCTGCACGGCGCCATCGGCGAGCGACACGGTGCGGGCCATCAGCCGGCCGCGTTCCAGCGCTGCCACCAGGGCCTCCAGCGAGGCCGGGTCGGGGTCGTACTCGAGCAGCAGTTCGAGCGTGCCGCCGCAGGGCAGGCCGAAGCGGTGCGCCTCGTCCGCGGTGATGCCGTACTTGACCAGCGTCGGCGCGCCGTGGGGCATGGGCTCGGCCGCGCCGTGCAGCCGGCTGTAGCGGGCGATCAGATCGTCCTCGATGCAGCCGCCCGAGACCGAGCCCACCACCGCACCGTCTTCGGCCAAGGCCATGATCGAGCCCACCGGCCGGGGCGACGAGCCCCAGGTGCGCACCACCGTCGTGAGCAGTGCGCGCTTGCCGGCGAGCCGCCAGTCGCGCAGGGTGCGCAGCACCATGACGTCGAGGTTTTCCATGCTGTCAGCCCGCGTCCGATTCCTTCTTGCCGCCCAAGCCCATCTTCTGCATGAAGCCGGCGACCGCGCCTTTTTTCTCTTCCGCCACCGCGTCGCCTTCGGCCGGCGGCGGACCGTAGCGGCGCTGCATCTCGGCATCGAAGCGCTTGAAGAAGTCGTCGGCGGTGGACTTGGCCGCGCCGTCGATCAGCCGCTGGCCCAGTTGCGCGATCTTGCCGCCGACCTGCGCCTGCACCGTGTAGTCGAGTTCGCAGGCGCTGGCGTCGTCCGGCACCGGCCTGAGCGTGACGCTCGACGACCCCTTGGCGAAGCCGGCCACGCCGCCCTGGCCTTCGAAGCTGAGCTTGTAGCCATCGGGCGGCGTGATGTCGGCAAGCGAGACCTTGCCGGCGAACTTGGCCGACACCGGGCCGACCTTGACCGCGGCCGAGACGGCGTATTGGTGGTCGCCGGTCAGCTCGAACTTGTCGCAACCGGGGATGCACTTCTTCAAGGTCTCCGGATCGTTCAGGGCCTCCCAGGCCTGCTGCTGCGTGACGCCGAGGCGGCGGTTGCCGAGCATTTCCATGATGGTTCTTCCTTCTTGTCGTGGGGGGTGCGCTAGCGGCCTGCGCGCATCAGTGCGGCCAGGCTGGCGGCCAGCTGGCCGAGTGCGCTCAGATTGTGGACCGCCAGCATCGCATCTGCATGGCGGTGCAGCATGGCCGCACCACGCGCAAGGGGAGCGTAGCCCTCGAAGCGCAGCAGCGGGTTCAGCCACAGCACGCGCCGCGCATGGCGCTTGAGCCAGCGCAGCTCCTGGTCCAGCACCGCCGGCTCGCCCGTGTCCAGGCCATCGCTGATGACCAGCACCAGCGTGCGCCGGCCGGTGAGGCGGCGTGCATGCCCCCGGCGCAGCTCGGCCAGTGAATCGCCCAGCCGGGTACCACCGGCGAAATCGGCGATGGCCGCGCCGGCCGCCATCAGCATCGCGTCGGTGTCGCCGAGGCCGAAGGCGGGTGTCAGGTCGGTCAGGCGGGTGCCGAAGGCGAACACGTCTCGGCGCCCGGCACGGCGGGTGGCTGCATGCAGAAAGGCCAGCAGCAGGCGCGCATAGCGCTCCATCGAGCCCGACACGTCGATCAGCACCAGCAGCGGCAGCGGCTGGGTGCGGCGTTCGAGCCGCGGCAGCCGCACCATTTCGCCGCCGTGGCGCGCCGCCTGCTGCAGCACGCCCGGCCAGTGCATGCGCGTAGGGTGCCCACTGCCCGATGCCACCCGCAGGCGGCGCGACGGCAGCCGCGGCACGGGCAAGGCGACGTCGCGTGCCAGCCGCTCGACCAGCCGGTACTCGGCCGCACCGAGGGCGTTGAAGTCGGCATGGTGCAGGCGCTGCAGGTCGCTGGCCGTCATGGCGGCGTCGAAGTCGACCTCGCGCTCGCCCTGCACCGGCGCATCGGCGTCGCGCGGTGCGGCCAACGCCTCGCGCACCCGCGGGCGGCGCTTGGCCGGCTCCATCTTTCCCTCGGCACTCGGCAGCATCTGCGCCAGCATCTTGTTGGCGAGTTCGGGATCGCGGAACCAGGCGTCGAAGAGTTCGCGGAAGACGGCGCGGTCCTGCTCGCGGCTGACCATCACCGCCTCCATCGCCGCGCAGAGGTCGTCGCGCACACCGACGCCGACCAGCACCGCCGCTTCGGTCGCAAGCGCGATGCGCGATGCGTCGGTCGACACGCCGGCACGGCGCAGGGCACGGCCGAAGCCGGCAATGTTGCCGGGCAACTTGCCGGTGCGCGCGTCGCCCAGCTGTTCCATGCCGGCACGGCGCCCGTCAGGCGCCGCCCTCCTCCGGCTTCAGCAGCTCGGCGGCCAGGCCGTGCGTCACCGCCGCCACGTCGTCGCGCTGCTTGAACAGGATGCCGGCGGTGTCGACCACCACCTCGGGGTCGAGCACCAGCGCATCGAGCGCGACCAGCGCGCGCGCCCATTCCACGCTCTCGGCGATGCCGGGCGCGCGCTGGAAGGCGCTGACAAAAGGCGCGCTGCGCAGCCGGCCGACGAAGTCCGCCACCTGCTTCGACAGCGCCTCGCCGGCCTCGGGCACCTGCGCGCGCACGATGGCCAGTTCGCGCTCCCGCTCGGGGTAGTCGAGCCAGTGGTAAAGGCAGCGCCGCTTGACCGCGTCGTTGAGGTCGCGGGTGCGGTTGCTGGTGAGGAGGGTGACCGGTGGCACCAGCGCCTTGACGGTACCGAGCTCCGGAATGCTCACCTGGTACTCGCCCAGGTACTCGAGCAGGAAGGCCTCGAAGGGCTCGTCGGCGCGGTCGACCTCGTCGATCAGCAGCACTGCGCCGGGCGCCGGCGCCTGCAACGCCTGCAGCAGCGGGCGGCGGATCAGGTAGCGGGGCTGGTAGACCTCGGACTCGATGTCATGCGATGCACCGCTCGCTTCGGCCGCGCGCATGTGCAACAACTGCGCGGCGTAGTTCCATTCGTAGAGCGCCTCGCGCTGCTCCAGGCCGTCGTAGCACTGCAGGCGCAGCAGCTCACGACGCAGCGCGACCGACAGCGCCTTGGCGAGTTCGGTCTTGCCGACGCCGGGCTCCCCTTCGAGCAGCAGCGGGCGCTGCAGCTTGAGCGCCAGGAAGACGGCAGTGGCGAGGCGCCGGTCGGCGAAATAACCGGCCTGCTGCAGGCCGGCAACGACCGCGTCGATGCTGGAGAAGATCACCCGCGCATCAACCCAGCGCGGCACGGACGGCGCGTTGCGTCAGCACGCTGATCAGGTTGGCCCGGTACGGCGCCGAGGCATGCAGATCGCTGTTGAGATCGCTCGAATCGATCGTCACCGTGGCAGCGGATTCGGGCGTGAAGCTCTGGTTGAGCGCGTCTTCCAACCCGGTGTGCCGAAACACGCCGTTGCCCGCCCCGGTGATGGCCACCCGCACGCCCGCGTCGTACTGCGCCACGAACACGCCCACCAGCGGGAAGTGCGACGCCTTCTGGCGCAGCTTCTCGTAGTGCGCGCGCTTCGGGACGGGAAAGCGGATCGCGGTGATCAGCTCGCCCTCTTCCAGCGCGGTGGTGAACAGGCCCAGGAAGAAGTCGTCGGCCGTGATCTCGCGCTTGTCGGTGACCACCGTCGCGCCGGAGGCCAGCACGGCGGCCGGGTAGCAGGCGGCCGGGTCGTTGTTCGCGACCGAGCCGCCGAGCGTGCCCATGGCGCGCACCTGCCGGTCGCCGATGCGCGAAGCCAGGTCGGCCAGCGCGGGATACGCCGCCTTGACCGCGGCGTCGTTCGCCACGGCCAGGTGGCGCGCCATCGCGCCGATGACCAGCGTGTCGCCGTCCTGCCCGATGCCGGCCAGCTCGGCGATGCCGCCGAGGTCGACCAGTTGTTCCGGCGCAGAGAGCCGCAGCTTCATCGAGGCGAGCAATGTCTGCCCGCCGGCCAGCGGCTTGCCGCCGGCGGCAGCGAGCTTCGCGGCATCGGCCACGCTGGCCGGACGTTCGAGGGTGAAGGGGTACATGGTGTGGTCCTGAGTAACTGGGATCAGGCGGCCGGACGGCCCTGGGTGCTCGCGGCGAGCGACGGCGTCTGCGGCTGCTGCGTCGGCGTGGTGGCGCCCTTCTGCATCGCCTCCCACACGCGGTGCGGCGACGCGGGCATGTCGAAGTCCTTCACGCCGAGCGGCGCCAGCGCATCGAGCACGGCGTTGATGACGGCCGGCGGCGAGCCGATGGCGCCCGCCTCGCCGCAGCCCTTGGAGCCGATCGGGTTGTGGGTGCAGGGCGTGCTCAGGGTGTCGAGCGTGAACATCGGGAAGTCCTCGGCGCGCGGCATGGCGTAGTCCATGAAGCTGCCGGTGAGCAGCTGGCCCGTTTCGTTGTCGTACACGCAGTTTTCCATCAGTGCCTGGCCGATGCCCTGCACGATGCCGCCGTGCACCTGGCCCTCGACGATCATCGGGTTGACGATGGTGCCGAAGTCGTCCACCGCGGTGAAGCGGTCGATGGTGACCTCGCCGGTGCCCTTGTCGATTTCGACTTCGCAGATGTAGGTGCCGGCCGGGTAGGTGAAGTTGGTCGGGTCGTAGAAGGCCGTCTCGTTCAGGCCCGGCTCCAGCTTGTCGAGCGGGTAGTTGTGCGGCACATAGGCCGTCAGCGCCACCTGGCCGAACGGGATCTTCTTGTCGGTGCCCTTCACGGTGAACTCGCCGTTGGCGAATTCGATGTCGGCGTCGCTCGCCTCCATCAGGTGCGCGGCGATCTTCTTGGCCTTGGTCTCGATCTTGTCGAGCGCCTTCATGATCGCCGTGCCGCCGACCGACAGCGAGCGCGATCCATACGTGCCCATGCCGAAGGGCACGCGGCCGGTGTCACCGTGCACGATGTCGACGTTCTCGACCGGAATGCCCAGGCGCGCCGCCACCAGCTGCGCGAAGGTCGTTTCGTGGCCCTGGCCGTGGCTGTGCGAGCCGGTGAACACGGTCACGCTGCCGGTCGGGTGCACCCGCACCTCGCCCGCTTCGAACAGGCCGGCACGCGCACCGAGCGCGCCCGCCACGTTCGACGGCGCCAGGCCGCAGGCCTCGATGTAGCTGGAGTAGCCGATGCCGCGCAGCTTGCCCTGGCGTTCGCTCTCGGCCTTGCGGGCGGCGAAGCCTGCGACCTCCGCCAGTTCGTTGGCGCGGTCGAGCAGCGCCGGAAAGTTGCCCGTGTCGTACTGCAGCGCCACTGGCGTCTGGTACGGAAAGCTGGTGATCATGTTGCGGCGACGGATCTCGTCCTGCCCCAGCTTCAGTTCCCACGCACACCGCGACACCAGCCGCTCCAGCAGGTAGGTGGCCTCGGGCCGCCCCGCACCGCGGTAGGCATCGACGGGCGCGGTGTTGGTGAACCACGCATCGACCTCCACGTAGATCTGCGGCGTGGCGTACTGGCCGGCCAGCAAGGTCGCGTAGAGGATCGTCGGGATGGCCGTCGAGAAAGTCGAGAGGTAGGCGCCGAGGTTGGCGTCGGTGTGCACGCGGAGCGCGAGGAACTTGCCGTCCTTGTCGAGCGCCATTTCGGCATGGCTCACATGATCACGGCCGTGCGCGTCGGACAGAAAGCACTCCGAGCGCTCGCCCGTCCACTTGATGCTGCGGTTGAGCTGCTTGGCGGCCCATGTCAGGCACACATCTTCGGCATAGAGGTAGATCTTGGAGCCGAATCCTCCCCCCACGTCGGGTGCGATGACGCGCACCTTGTGCTCGGGCAGGCCCAGCACGAAGGCCGTCATCAGCAGGCGCTCGACGTGCGGGTTCTGGTTCGAGACGTAGAGCACGTACTCCTCGGTCGCGCGGCTGTAGTTGCCGATGGCGACGCGCGGCTCGATCGGGTTGGGCACCAGGCGGTTGTTGACCAGGTCCAGCTTCGTCACATGGGCCGCGTTGGTGAAGGCCGCATCGACCGCGCCCTTGTCGCCCAGCGTCCACTTGTAGCACTGGTTGTCGGGCGCCTCGTCGTGGAGGGTGACGCCGCTCTGCTTTTTCGCGGCGTCGGCCACGCTCACCAGCGCCGGGTGTACGTCGTAGTCGACCACCACCGCCTCGGCGGCGTTCTTCGCCTGCTCGACGGTCTCGGCCACGACCATCGCGACATGGTCGCCGACGTAGCGCACCTTCTTGATCGCGAGGATCGGGTGCAGCGGCTCCTTCATCGGCGTGCCGTCGGGGTTGTTGATGAGCCAGCCGCAGGGCAGCCCGCCCATCTTCCCTTCGATGTCCTTGCCGCTGAAGATGCCGATCACGCCGGGCATCTTCGACGCCTCGGCGATGTCGACCGACTTGATGGTGGCGTGGGCGTGCGGCGAGCGCACGAAGATGGCATGGCTCTGTGCGGCCATGGTCACGTCGTCGGTGTAGTTGCCGGCGCCGGTCAGGAAGCGGTAGTCCTCCTTGCGGCGGACCGCCTCGCCGATGTGCGGGAGGTTGGCGAAATCGGATGCACCCATGGTGTGCTCCTCAGGCCGCGGCCGTTGTGGATGCGGCGGCCATGTCCTTGCCACCCATCTGCACGGCCTTCACGATGTTCTGGTAGCCGGTACAGCGGCAGAGGTTGCCGTCGAGCAGCGAACGGATCTCGGTCTCGCTGGAATTCGGGTGGTAAGTGCACAGGTCGATGGCGCTCATCACCATGCCCGGGGTGCAGAAGCCGCACTGCAGGCCGTGGCACTCCTTGAAGGCGGCCTGCATCGGGTGCATCGTTCCGTCGGGCTGGGCAATGCCCTCGATGGTCGTGATCTCGGCACCGGCCACCTGCGCCACCAGCACGTTGCACGACTTGATGGCACGGCCGTTGACATGCACCGTGCAGGCGCCGCACTGCGCGGTGTCGCAGCCCACGTGCGTGCCGGTCAGATGCAGATGCTCGCGGATCGCCTGCACGAGGAAGGTGTTGGGGGCTGCGTCGACCGTGGCCGCCCGGCCGTTGACGGTGAAAGAAACCTGCATTTGGCTGTCTCCGTGAGGTGATGGCTGAGGAAAGCGAAGGGCATCTTGGACGCCGAGCCGACCCGACATCCTAGGCAAAACCCTAGACGCTTGCAGCCCCGCTTCGAAATTCTCAAAATGGAACAGCGCGCATCCTGCGTGCGACTCTCACCGCCCTCCCGCCTCCCATGATCATCGTCCACCCGCCGACCGCCGACGGCCCCCGCACGCTGTCCATTGCCCGGGCGCGGCGCGCCTGCATCGACGGCGCGGCCGGCGTCGCTGCGGTGCAGGCAGAGCCGTGGCTCGTGCGCTCGTGGCAGCGCTGCCTGGCCGCCGGTCAGCGGCCGCAGCAGCCGGTGAGCTTCAACACGGTGGCCCGCACGGCGACACGCGATGCGAGCGAACGGCACCGGGCACTGATCGGCGCCGCCCGGCCGGTGCTCGAGCGGCTGACGCGCGCCATCGCGGACACCCGCTACTTCGCCATCCTGACCGACGCCGACGGCATCGTGATCGATGTCGGCACGCTGCCCGGTGGCAGCGACGAAGCGGTGCGCCGCGCCCGCGACATCGGCCGCGTCGGCGTCGACCTGTCGGAGCGCGCGGTCGGCACCACCGCCATCGGTGCCGTGCTGGCCGAGCAGGCGCCGGTGTGGCTGCACCGCGCGGAGCATTTCTTCGACGACGCCGGCATGTACAGCTGCGCCGGCGCCCCGCTGTTCGGCCCGCAGGGCGACTGCGTCGGCATGCTCGACCTGACCGGCGTGCAGGTGGTCGAGCGGCCGGAGCTGCGGCACCTGGCGATGCTGTCGGCCCGCGGCATCGAGAACGCGCTGGTGCGGGCGCAGCCGCATGCGCTGCTGTTGCGTCTGAACTGGCCCGGCTGCCCGGGCGGCGATGACGGCGACGGCCTGCTCGGCCTCGACGCCGACGGCCGCGTGGTCGCCGGCAACGGAACCGCGCGCCAGATGCTGCAACTGCCGCTCGCGCGCGGCCGCGAGCCCGGTGCGGCGGCCTGCCATGCGAGCGAGCTGTTCGCGCTACCGGCCGACATGCTGTGGGACGCGGCACGCCGCGGCGAGCCGATCGACGTGCCGCTCTGGTCCGGCCTGCGGCTGCAGGCCTGGCCGCAACGGGCCGGTACGGCCCCGGTGCTGCCGACCCCTGCCCAGCGGCCGCGGCTGCGCGAGGTGGAGGCGGCACTGATCCGCAAGGCGGTGGACGACGCGCGCGGCAACGTCGCCGAGGCGGCTCGGACGCTGGGCATCAGCCGTGCGACGGTGTACCGAAAGCTGGCTCCCCGCGGCCGTTAGTCCTCGGGGGTCCATTCCACCTGCGCGCCGAGGCTGCGCAGGTTCTCGACGAAGCCCGGGTGGGCGCGCCGGATCGGCGCCGCGTTGCGGATCTCCGAACGGCCTTCGATGCTGGCGGCGACCATGAAGAGCGCGATCGCCACGCGGATGATGTAGGGGCTCTCGACCACCGCCGGCGAGAGCGGCATGCCGCCGAAGGTCACCAGCCGGTGCGGATCGGCCGAGAACACATGGGCGCCGAACTTCGAGAGCTCGCCGGTCCAGCCCAGCGCACCGTCGTACACCTTGTTCCAGAACATCGCATTGCCTTCGGCCCGCACGCCCAGCGCGATGAAGATCGGCAGCAGGTCGACCGGGAAGTAGGGCCAGGGCGCGGCCTCGACCTTGGTCAGCACGTTGCTGGTGAAGGGCGTCTGCACCTTCAGCGGCCCGGTGCGCCGCGCGTGCGACCAGCCGCCCTCGTGCGTGA
The DNA here is from genome assembly GCF_051216635.1 of Variovorax sucrosi. NCBI lineage: Bacteria > Pseudomonadati > Pseudomonadota > Betaproteobacteria > Burkholderiales > Comamonadaceae > Variovorax > Variovorax sucrosi. The sequence goes on from NZ_JBPJZU010000007.1 coordinate 248,792, forward strand.
TCTGGACGCCGAACTTGGCGAAGGTGCGGTCGATCAGCGGGAAGTTCTGCGGCGCCGTGTTGCGCACCACCACGTCGCCGCCGGTGATGGCACCCAGGGCAAGGAAGGTCGTGATCTCGTGGAAGTCTTCGTCGAAGCGGAACTCGCCGCCGCGCAGCACGCCGCCGCCGTGCACCGTGAGGCGCGAGGTGCCGATGCCGTCGATGCGCACGCCGATCAGCGTCATGAAGCGGCAGAACTCCTGCACATGCGGCTCGCAGGCGGCATTGGTCAGCGTCGAGCTTCCGTCGGCACTCGCCGCGCACAGCACGAAGTTCTCGGTGGTGGTGACCGAGGCGTAGTCGAGCCAGTGGTCGTTCGGCCGCAGCCGGCCGCCGCAGCGCACCATCAGCGAGCCCTCGGCGCGCTCGACCTCGCTGCCGAAATGGCGGAACACCTCCACATGCGGATCGATCTCGCGCACGCCCAGCGTGCAGCCCTTGACGTTGTCCTCCAGCCGGGCGACGCCGAAGCGCGCGAGCAGCGGCGGCACCAGCATGATGGACGAGCGCATCTCCTCCGGCAGCCGGTGGCGCGCGGCGTCGAAGCGGGTGGCGCGGTGGTGCAGGTCGAGCGTGCCGCTGGCATGGTCCATCCGCACGTCGCTGCCGAGAGTGCGGAAGATGTCGAGGATCTTGCGCACGTCGGTGATGTCCGGCACGCCCAACAGCCGCAGCGGCTCGCTGCTGAGCAAGGTGGCGCAGAGCACCGGCAGCACGGCGTTCTTGTTGGCCGAGGGGTCGATGCGGCCACGCAGCGGCAGGCCGCCGTGCACGATGAGGTTGGACATGATGAAGGGCGCTGCAGGCGCGTCGGGAGGAGGACGGGGGGAAGACTGGGGGGAAGAACGGCCGCCACTGTACCGCCGCCCTCGGCGCGCCGCCCGCGCCCTTCAGGCGTTCAGTCCCTTCATGCCTTCCTCGGTGTAGCGCCCGCCCGCCGCCACGCCGATCGGCAGCGCCGCGGCGATGCGCGCCAGTTCGTCCGCCGTCAGCGCCAAATCGAGCGCGCCGAGGTTCTCGTCGAGGTAGCGGATGCGCTTGGTGCCGGGGATCGGTATCACGTCCTCGCCCTGCGCCAGCAGCCAGGCGAGCGCCAGCTGCGCCGGCGTGCCGGCCTTCTCTTGGGCGATGGCCTTCACCGTGTCGACGATGCGCTGGTTCTGCGCCTGGTGCTCGTCGGCGAAGCGGGGGTTCTGGCGGCGGAAGTCCTTCTCGTCGAGACTGTCCGTGCGCACCTGCCCGGTGAGGAAGCCGCGCCCCAGCGGGCTGTAGGCGCAGAAGGCGGCACCGACCTCGCGGCAGGCCTGCAGCACGCCCTGCTCGGGGTCGCGCGTCCAGAGCGAATACTCGCTCTGCACCGCCGCGATCGGGTGGATCGCCGCGGCGCGGCGCAGCGTGTCGGGCGACACCTCCGACAGGCCGATGGCGCGGACCTTGCCTGCCTTCACCAGGTCGGCCAGGGCGCCGACGGAATCTTCCAGCGGGGTCTCGAGGTTGAGGCGGTGCGCGTAGTAGAGGTCGATCGTCTCGGTGCCCAGCCGGCGGAGCGAGGCCTCGCACGCCGAGCGGATGTAGGCGGGTGAGTTGTCGACCCGCCGCTCGTAGCTGCCCGGCTTGCGCACCAGCCCGAACTTGGTGGCAATGGTGACGCGCTCGCGCTTGCCCTTCAGGAAGCGGCCGAGCAGTTCCTCGTTGTGACCGAAGCCGTAGGCGTCGGCGGTGTCGAACAGCGTCACGCCGCGTGCGAAGGCATGCGCGAGCGTGGCCAGGGACTGGGTGTCGTCGGTGCTGCCGTAGAACTCCGACATGCCCATGCATCCGAGGCCGAGGGCGCCGACGACGAGGCCGCTGCCGCCGATGGAACGTTGCTTCATGCTGCTTTCTCCAGGGGTTTCGCGGCCTGCTCGGCCGCATGGTGGGTGCATTCTCGAAGTGGAAGTGCACTCGAAGTCAAGCCCCGAATCGCGCGGTGTCTGGCACCGTGCGCCCTGCCCTAGACTGCGCAGCGTTTGCCCCCTCTCCGGAGCCCCGCATGCACGCTCGCCGCACCGCCCGCTGCTTTTCGCCCTCGCTGCTGGCAGCCTGCCTGTGGCTGGGCGCATGCGCCAGTCCGCCGGCCCCGGAAGTTCGGACCGATTCGCTGGGCCTGCAACTCGTGCGCATCCCGGCCGGCGAGTTCCTCATGGGCAGCGACGAAGCCCCACAGGTGCTGGCACAGGCCTTTCCGGCCTACGACCCGGCCCGCTTCGCGCAACTCGGCGACGAGTCGCCGGTACACCGCGTGCGGATCACGCGGGCCTTCTGGATCGGGCGGCATGAAGTGACGGTCGGGCAGTTCCGCCGCTTCCTCGAGGCTTCGGGCCACGTGCCCGAATCGGTGGCCGACGGCACCGGCGGCTACGGCTTCAACCCGGCCTACGACCCGGCCACCTCGGCGCGCGGCGATGCCTTCGAGGGACGCGACCCGAAGTACGCCTGGCGCAACCCCGGCTTTGCGCAAAGCGACGACCATCCGGTGGTCAACGTGAGCTGGAACGACGCGGTCGCCATGGCCCGCTGGCTGACGCAGCAGGAAGGCGCGACCTACCGCCTGCCGACCGAGGCCGAGTGGGAGTACGCCGCACGCGCGGGAAGCCGCAGCCGATTCCACGGCGGCGACGCGCCGGAGACCCTGCTGCAGACGGGCAACGTGTTCGATGCCGATGCGGCGGTGAACTGGCCACGCTGGCTGGCCTATGCACTCCAGGGCCATGACGGCCATGCATTCACCGCACCGGTCGGCCGCTTCGCACCGAATGCCTTCGGCCTCTACGACATGCACGGCAACGTGTGGGAATGGTGCGCCGACTGGCATGCCGACGACTACTACGCGCGCTCGCCGGTGGACGATCCGCCGGGGCCGGCCGAGGGCAGCGTGCGGGTGCGCCGCGGCGGCTCGTGGCACACCTGGGCCTTCTATGCGCGCTCGTCTTTCCGCAACTGGAATTCGCCGGAGACGCGCTACACGCTGCTGGGCTTCCGCCTGCTGCGCGAGCTGTCGGTCGACGAGGCCGCTGCCCTAGCGCACCTCAGCCCGGCAGCGCGACCACCAGCGCCGATTCGTCCAGCGCCACCGCGGCCCGCTGCCGAACCCGCAGGCCGCTGACGGGGGGGGCGAAGCCGACGAGTTGCAGGCCGCCGTCGAGCGTGACGGCGATCTCGTCGCCGCCCTCGCCGCGCAAGGCCCGGCCGACGCGCCCCTCCAGCCGGTTGCCCGTCGCGCCACGCCGGGCTGGCGCCGCCGCATCGAAGCGCTCCACGCGCACCGCGGTCGCCTTGCACAGCGCGATCACGGCCATGCCCACCTGCAGGCCCAGCAGTTCGGCGCTCTCCTGCGTGATGCGCGCCGCGATGGCGTTGCTGGCGCCCAGGTGCATCCGCACGCGCACCGTGCGGCCGGTGGCCTCGATCGTGTCGATCGTCGCCGGCAGCTGGTTGCGCATGCTGGTGCGCACCGCCAGCCGCGCGATGGTGGCGTCGGCCTGGGCGCCGGCTTCGGCACCGCCGGCGGACCAGCGCGCATGCACTTCGCGCCGTGCGGCGTCGAGTGCGTCGGCCAGCTCCAGCAGATGGCCACCGTGCGCCGTGAGCAAGGCGCCGCCCCCGCCCGCGCCACCGACGGCGCGTTCGACCAGCGGTACGCCTGCCAGGTTAGTCAGCGTGTCGATGGCCTGCCACGCAGCCTTGTAGCTCACGCCGGCCTCACGCGCGGCCTGCGAGATGCTGCCGGTGGACGCGATGCCGCGCAGGATGTCGATGCGCTTGTCGCTGGCGCCGTGGCCGAGGGCGTCGATGAATCGGGGGCTGGGCATCGGGGGATTGTGCCGCCCGCGCTACACTGCAGCGCTATTCCTTTCATGAATAGCGCTTCCGCGCCATCGATGCCATGACCCTGCCCCGCACCGCCCGCCTTCTTCTCACCGCCATCGCCGCGTTGCCGGTGCTGTGTCTCTCGCCGGTGGCCAGCGCGGCCGAGGTTCAGGTCGCGGTGGCCGCCAACTTCGCCGCGCCGATGCAGGCCATCGCGGCCGACTTCGAGAAGGCGACCGGCCACCGCGTGGTGCTGGCGTCCGGCGCCACCGGCAAGTTCTACGCGCAGATCAAAAGCGGTGCGCCCTTCGACGTGTTCCTGGCTGCCGACGACGAAACGCCGGCGCGGCTCGACAGCGACAACGCCACCGTCGCCGGCAGCCGCTTCACCTATGCGACCGGCCGGCTTGCCCTGTGGTCGGCCGACCCGGGCCGGGTCGATGCCGAGGGCGCCGTACTCCGGCGCGGCGACTTCAAGCACATCGCTCTGGCCTCGCCCAAGCTGGCACCTTATGGCGCGGCCGCGCTCGAGACGATGACGAAGCTGGGCCTGCTGGCGTCGCTGCAGCCGAAGTTGGTGCAGGGCGAGAGCATCGGCCAGACCTACACCTTCGTGGCCAGCGGCAATGCCGAACTCGGCTTCGTCGCGCTGTCGCAGGTGTGGGAGAACGGCAAGGTCAAGAGCGGCTCGGCCTGGGTGGTGCCGGCCGCGCTGCATGCGCCGATCCGGCAGGATGCGGTGCTGCTCGCGCGCGGCAAGGACAACGCCGCGGCCACCGCATTGATGACCTTCCTGCGCTCGGACGCCGCCAAGGCCGTGATCCGCGCGTTCGGCTACGAGGTCTGACGCGGGCCGCACGATGGCGTTCGCCTCCACGCTCGGCGCCATTGCGCTCACCCTCAAGCTCGCGGCCCTCACGACCGCGATCCTGCTGGTTCTGGGCACGCCGCTGGCGTGGTGGCTGGCGCGCACGCGCTCGGCCTGGAAGGGAGCAGTCGGCGCGTTGGTGGCGTTGCCGATCGTGCTGCCGCCGACCGTGATCGGCTTCTACTTCCTGGTGACGATGGGCCCGACCGGGCCGATCGGCCAGTTCACGCAGTGGCTCGGCCTGGGCCTGCTGCCCTTCACCTTCGCGGGCCTGGTGGCCGGCTCGGTGGTGTATTCGCTGCCCTTCGTGGTGCAGCCCCTTCAAAACGCGTTCGAAGCCATCGGCGACCCGGTGCTCGAAGCGGCCGCGACGCTGCGCGCTTCCCCGCTCGACAGCTTCTTCAGCGTGGCCCTCCCGCTGGCGAAGCCGGGCTATCTGACCGCCATCGTGATGGGCTTTGCCCACACCGTCGGCGAGTTCGGCGTGGTGCTGATGATCGGCGGCAACATCCCCGAGCGCACGCGCGTGGTGTCGGTGCTGATCTACGACCATGTGGAGGCACTCGAGTACGCGCAGGCACACTGGCTTGCCGCCGGCATGGTGCTGTTCTCGTTCGCCGTGCTGCTGGCGCTGTACGCGCTCAACCCGACCGGGCAACGCCGATGACGACGCGAGCGAGCACCGGCGGCGTGCAGGCGCGGCTGCAGCTGGCCTACCCCGGCGGCTTCGACCTGGACGTCGACCTCGACCTGCCCGGCCGGGGCGTGAGCGCGCTGTCGGGCCCCTCGGGCTGCGGCAAGACCACCTGCCTGCGCGCGATCGCCGGGCTGGTGGCGGTGCCGGCGGGCCGCGTGGTGGTCAATGGCGAGGTCTGGCAAGAAGAAGGCGTTGGCAGCCTGCCGACGCACCGACGTGCGCTGGGCTACGTGTTCCAGGAAACCCGCCTGTTCCCGCACCTGGACGTGCAGCGCAACATCGCCTTCGGCATGAAGCGGGTCGACGCTGCGGCGCGTCGTGTGTCGCTCGAGCAGGCGGTGGACCTGCTGGGCCTCGGCCCGCTGCTTGCGCGCCGCCCGGACACGCTCTCGGGCGGCGAGCGGCAACGCGTGGGCATCGCGCGGGCGCTGGCGACCAGCCCGCGGCTGCTGCTGATGGACGAACCGCTCGCCTCGCTCGATCAGCAGCGCAAGCGCGAGATCCTGCCCTACCTCGAGCGGCTGCACGCCGAGCTCGACATCCCGGTGCTCTATGTGAGCCACGCGCCGGAGGAGATCGCGCGGCTGGCCGATCATCTGGTGCTGATGGAAGGCGGCCGCGTGCTGGCGAGCGGGCCGGTCGAGCAGCTGTTGACCCGGCTCGACCTGCCGCTCGCGCACGGCGATGTGGCCGCATCGGTGATCGCCGCCACCGTGGTCGGCCACGACCCGCTCTACGGCCTGGCACAGGTCGCCTTCGACGGCGGAACGCTCTGGCTGCCGCACGACGGCAGTGCGGTCGGGCGCCGGGTGCGGGTGCGCATCCAGGCGCGCGACGTCAGCCTCACGCTGGGCGCGCAGAGCCGCAGCAGCGTGCTCAACATCCTGCCGGCGACGGTGGTCGAACTGGCCGACGACGGACCCGCACAGACCATGGTCGGCCTGGCGGTCGGTCAGGCACGGCTGCTGGCGCGCATCACCCGCAAGTCGCGCGATGCGCTGGCCCTGGCACCGGGCAGCCAGGTGCACGCGCAGGTCAAGGGCGTGGCGATCCTCGATTGAGCCGAGGCACTCAGAGCGCGCAGGTCCGAAAGCCGAAGAAGCCGTCGTCGCGTTCGGGCCGTGCAAAGCCGCGCGCACGCGGCGAGCGCAGCCGCGCGCGGGTGGCGAACGAGGCGCCGCGCAGCACCCGCGCCTGCCCGAAGGCCGGCGCCGGATCGAAGTCGGTGCCGGCGCTCCACGGGTCGGGCCGGTAGCCGGGCCAGGGGCGCAAGGTGCCGGCCGTCCATTCGTGCAGCGCACCCCAGCGAAAGCCGCGGTGCGCACCCGCGTGGGCGGCGATCTCCCATTCGACCTCGGTGGCGATGCGCCGACCGGCCCAACGCGCCCAGGCGTCGGCCTCCCACCAGCTCAGGTGCACCGCGGGCTGGTGGCCGGCGGCCTGCACCACGCGGCCGAAACGGCGCTGCAGGATGGCGCCGCCCTGCCCACGCCGGCTGGCGCCGATCTGCTCGATGTGGCGCGGCGCGCGGCGGCCCTCGACCTGGGCCGCCAACCAGGCCTGGCCGCCGGGCAGCCACAGCTCGCTGCGGTCGTAGCCGCCGTCGTCGACGAACTCGGCGAACTGCTGCCAGCTCACCGGCTGCGCGTCGATCTCGAAGGCGGGCACGTCGACCACCAGCGTGCCGCTGTCCTGCGCGAAGCCGAAGCCGCCCTGGCCTTCGGGCCGGCCGAGCGTCCAGCGCGTGGCCGGCAGCAGCAAGGGCTCGCGCGGCACGGCGGCGAGCGGCGACTCGACGCCGATCGGCAGGCCGAGCGTCTGGGCCGTCACGACCAGCGCCTCGCCGTACCGGTCTTCGTGGAACAGCGCGAGGCGGTAGAAATAGAGCCCGGCCTCAGTCTCGGCGGCACGCTCGAGCAGGTCGAGCGTGCACTCCAGCGTTTCGAGCAGATAGGCACGGGTGGCCTCGGCATCGGGCGACGGGGTGCCGGGCGTCGGTGGCAGCGACCACCAGTCGTCCGCATGCGGTTCGATCGACGCCAGGCGCGTCGGCCGCACCGGACAGTCGATGCCGAAGGCCCGCTGCGTGTTGCGCGCGATCCACCATTCGGAGAACCAGCCGACGTGGCCGGCCAGCCAGGGCGGCAGCAGCACGCCCTCGCCACGCACGACCGGCAGCGCAGCCGAGCCGATGGCATCTTCGGCATCTTCGTAGAGCGAGAGCAGGTGCAGCGTGTGGTTGCGCGCGTCGATCAGCGCCAGCGAGAGCAGTTCGCGGCCGGCCTGGCGCATGTCGGGCGAATCGATCGATTGCGGCAGGAAAAGCGGCGCAGCCATCGCTTCATTATGGTGCTCAGGGAAACCCCCCGACACAGGTCAGGAGCCGCGCAGCATGGCGGCGTTACCATTGCGGGCTTTGTGCCAAGGGCCCGTGGGGCTGCACATTTTCGTCACCTGGTCGGGAGCCCCCTTGTCTGCACTACTCAAGTTTTCGCTCTGGATGGACTGGATCAGCACGCAGCTCGGCAAGGTTGCCGCGTTCACGGTGATGGCCGCCGCACTGATTTCCGCGGGCAACGCCTTCGTGCGCTTCGGCCTCAACAACAGTTCCAACGCCTGGCTCGAAATCCAGTGGTACCTGTTCGCCGCCACGGTCATGCTGGGCGCGCCGGTGGTGCTCAAGCTCAACGAGCATGTGCGCGTGGACATCATCTACGGCAAGCTCAAGGGCCATGGGCCGGTGTATGTGGATCTGTTCGGGCTGCTCTGCTTTCTGCTGCCGGTGATGGGCATCATCGCCTGGCTCAGCTGGCCGCTCTTCTACAGCATGCTGCTGTCCGGCGAAATGTCGAACAATTCGGGCGGCCTGATCCGCTGGCCGGCCATGATGCTGCTGCCGCTGGGCTTTGCCTTGATGTTCCTGCAGGGCGTGTCGGAAGTGATCAAGCGCATCGCCTACCTGATGGGCCTGATCTCGATGGACACGCACTACGAAAAGCCGGTGCAGTGAACTGGACCCACCCCCGAAGCGGCTCACTTCGTGTAGCCGCCTCCCCCTCAAGGGGGCAACCCCAGCGGCCCGGCGAAGCCGGTTCCGCGGTGTTTTCCGAACGGGCATTGCTTCGCTTGCCTTGCAAGTGACGGGTAGCGCAGCGAACAACTAGAACTAGAGGACAGCACAGATATGCAGATGGAAAACTTTGCGCCGATCATGTTCGGCGGGCTGGTGCTGATCATGTTGATCGGCTTCCCGGTGGCGTTCTCGCTGGCCGCGCTGGGCATGGCCTCCGGCTTCTTCGCGATCCAGATGGGCTGGTTCCCGGCGGTGTTCATGGAGAACCTGCCGATCAACATCTTCGGCATCCTGTCGAACGACCTGTTGCTGGCGATCCCGTTCTTTACCTTCATGGGCGCCATCCTCGAAAAGTGCGGGCTCGCCGAAGACATGCTCGACTCGATGGGCCAGTTGTTCGGCACCGTGAAGGGCGGTCTCGGCTACTCGGTGATCATCGTGGGCTTCATCCTCGGCGCCATCACCGGCACGGTGGCCGGCCAGGTGATCGCGATGGCGCTGATCTCGCTGCCGGTGATGATCCGCTATGGCTACAACATGCGCTATGCCACCGGCGTGCTGGCGGCCTCGGGCACCATCACGCAGCTGGTGCCGCCTTCGCTGGTGCTGATCGTCATGGCCGACCAGCTGGGCCGCTCGGTCGGCGACATGTACCGCGGCGCCTGGGGCCCGTCGATCCTTCAGGTGCTGATCTTCGCGGGCTACACCTTCATGCTCGGCGTCATCAAGCCACACCACGTTCCGGGCATTCCCAAGACGGCCCGCACGCTCAGCGGCGCCAAGCTGTGGGCCAAATGCCTGCGCGGCATCATTCCATCGGCCATCCTGATCTTCGCGGTGCTGGGCTCCATGGGTGGCCTGCCGGGCATCGACACCGCGATCGCCACGCCGACCGAAGCCGGCGCCATGGGCGTGGTCGGCGCACTGATCCTCGCGGCGATCCACAAGCGGCTGACGCCGACACTGGTCTGGGAAGCCATGGTCGGCACCATGCGGCTCACCGCCATGGTGGTGTTCATCCTGATCGGCGCGCGCGTGTTCTCGCTGGTGTTCCAGGGCGTGGACGGTGCCAAGTGGGTCGAGCACCTGCTGACGGGCCTGCCGGGTGGGCAGATCGGCTTCCTGATCGTCGTCAACCTGTTCATCTTCTTCCTGGCCTTCTTCCTCGACTTCTTCGAGATCGCCTTCATCATCCTGCCGATGCTGGGCCCGGTGGCGGCCAAGCTCGGCATCGACTTGGTGTGGTTCGGCGTGCTGCTGTGCGTGAACATGCAAACCAGCTTCATGCACCCGCCGTTCGGCTTTGCGCTGTTCTATTTGCGAGGCATAGCTGACACGCTGTTCAAGGAGAAACGGATCGCCAAACCGGTGTTGTCGAACGACATCTACATGGGCGCGATCCCCTGGGTGCTGATGCAGCTGATCCTGGTCGCGATCGTGATCTTCGTGCCTCAAACGGTGACGATGTTCCTGCCCAAGGAACAGACGATCGACACCGACAAGGTGCAGATCGAGGTGCCGGCGGACGACATGGGATCGAGTTCCGGCGCAAGCAGCAACAGCGACGGTGGCGAGAATCCCTTTGGCGATCCGCCCAAGGAAGAGACCCCGGCCGCTCCCGGTGCGACCGGCACCGAACCCGAGAAGAAGTAGGCGCTTTTGGGTCCGGCACCGTTTCGTTTCGAACCGTCGCAGGGCGACGCGGTCGAAGGCCAGGCGTTCTCGCTGCCCTTCAAGCTGCTGGCCACCGTGATCGTGGGCGGCTGCGCCTTCTGGCTGGCACAGCTCTGGTCGGTGGGCGCGCTGGGCACCGCCAAGACCGGCGGCCTCGGCTGGTTTCTCGCCGGCATCGCGCTGATGGGCTGGACCTGGTTCCACATCATGACCAGCCGCACCCGCATCGACCGCCAGGGCCTGCACCAGCGCTGGATCTGGGACAAGCACATGGCACTCGACGACCTCGCCTTCGGCAAGCTGATCCGCGTGCGCGGGCTCGACTGGCTGATTGCGCCGCGGCTCTACGTGCGCACGTTGGTCGGCAAGTTCGCGGTGTTCTATGCGGCCACGCCGGAACTCATCGCCGAGTTCGAGCGCCTGGTGGCCGAACTCAAACAGGCACGCAGACTCTGATCGCGCCCCCGTGCCAGCGCCCATGAGAAAACCGCGCAGCGCGCGGTTTTTTCACGAGTGCCCTTGAAGCTCAGAGCTTCACGGATTGCATGTAGCTGTCGAAGCGGCCTTCAGCCACACGGAACCACGCCACCTGGTCGCGCTGGAAAACCTGGAAGTCGGCGTAGATCTTCTTCCACTCGGGGCTCTTGGCGCCGTTCTCTTCGTAGACCTGCTGGGAAGCCTTGAACGATGCGTCGAGGATTTCCTTGCTGAAAGGCAGCAGCTTGGTCTTGGCGCCGATCAGTTGCTTGAGCGCAGTGGGGTTGCGGGCGTCGTACTTGGCCAGCATGTCCTGCGAGGCCTGGGCCGACGCGGCCGCGACGATGGCCTTGTTCTCGGGCGACAAGGCGTCGAAAGCCTTCTTGTTGATGAAGAAGTCGACCTCGGGCCCGCCTTCCCACCAGCCCGGGTAGTAGTAGTGCGGCGCGACCTTGTTGAAGCCGAGCTTCTGGTCGTCGTACGGGCCGACCCATTCGGCCGCGTCGATCGTGCCCTTTTCCAGCGCCTGGTAGATCTCACCGCCCGGAATGCTTTGCGGCACCACGCCCATCTTGGTCATCACGTCGCCCACCAAGCCGCCGCCGAGGCGCATCTTCAGGCCCTTGAGGTCGGCCGGGGTCTTGATTTCCTTGCGGAACCAGCCGCCCATCTGCGTGCCGGTGTTGCCGCCGTTGAAGCTCACCATCCCGTAGGTGCCGTAGAACTCGTCCATCAGCTTGCGGCCGTTGCCGTGCATCATCCACGCGTTCATCTGGCGCGCGTTCATGCCGAACGGAATGGCCGAACCGAGCGCGAAGGCTGGGTTCTTGCCGTAGAAGTAGTAAGGCACCGTGTGGCAGGCCTCGACCGAACCCTGCTGCACACCGTCGACCACGCCGAAGGCCGGCATCAGTTCGCCAGCCGCATGCACCGAGATCTCGAACTTGCCGCCCGACATGGCCTTGACTGCATTGGAGAAAACTTCGGCGCCGCCGTAGATCGTGTCAAGCGGCTTCGGAAAGCTGGAAGCCAGACGCCAGCGAACAGCGGCCTGCGCATGGACTGCGGGCGCGATGCCTGCAGCGAGGACGCCGGCGATGCCAGCATTCTTGATAAGGGAACGACGATCCATTGATTTCACTCCGATTGCAAAGGGGAAAAAACAAAACGCGGCCTCGCCGCGTTGAGTTGAAGACCTTGTGGGTCGCCCGCGATTGTAAGAAGTGCTTACAGAGCGGCCGTTGGGGGTTTACCCTGCGGAATCCATCGCACCGAAGCGCGCCGTGATGGACTGCGCGATGCCCTCGGCATCGAGCCCCACGCCGGCCAGCAGCTTGGCCGGATCGCCATGCTCGACGAACTGGTCGGGCAGGCCCAATTGCAGCACCGGCCTGACCACGCCCGCCGCCTGAAGTGCCTCGAGCACCGCGCTGCCCGCGCCGCCCATGACGGCACCTTCCTCGACCGTGACCAAGGCCTCGTGCGCGGCGGCGACCTGCAGCAGCAGTTCGACGTCGAGCGGCTTGACCCAGCGCATGTTGACGACCGTGGCGCCCAGCGATTCGGCGGCCTGGAGCGCCGGATACAACAACGTGCCGAAGGCCAGGATCGCGATGCGCGTGCCCTGCCGCCGCACTTCGCCCTTGCCGAAGGGCAGGCCATCGAGCGTGAGGTGCGGCGTAATGCCGGCCCCGGCGCCGCGCGGGTAGCGCACCGTCACCGGATGGTCCTGCTCGTAGGCCGTGGTGAGCAGCGCACGGCATTCGGCTTCGTCGGCCGGGCAGGCGATGCTCATGTTCGGGATGCAGCGCACGAAGGGGATGTCGTAGGCGCCCGCATGCGTCGCGCCGTCGGCACCCACCAGGCCCGCGCGGTCGAGCGCGAAGACCACCGGCAGCTTCTGGATGGCGACGTCGTGGATCAGCTGGTCGTAGGCGCGCTGCAGGAAGGTCGAGTAGATCGCGACCACCGGCTTGAGGCCTTCGCAGGCCAAGCCAGCCGCGAAGGTCACGGCATGCTGCTCGGCGATGCCGACGTCGTGGTAGCGCGACGGGAACTTCTGCTGAAACTCCACCAGACCCGAGCCTTCGCGCATGGCCGGCGTGATGCCGACCAGGCGGCCGTCCTGCGCGGCCATGTCGCACAGCCACTGCCCGAACACCTGCGTGAAGGTCTGCCTGGCCACCGCCGTGGACTTGACGAGGCCCACCGCCGGGTCGAACTTGCCCGGCCCGTGGTAGGCCACCGGGTCGGCCTCGGCCAGCTTGTAGCCCTGGCCCTTCTTGGTCACGACGTGCAGGAACTGCGGGCCGTCGAGCTGCTTGAGGTTCTCGAGCGTCGGCACCAGCGAATCGATGTCGTGGCCGTCGATGGGGCCGACGTAGTTGAAGCCGAACTGCTCGAACAGCGTGGCCGGCACCACCATGCCCTTGGCATGCTGCTCGAAGCGCTTGGCCAGTTCGAACAGCGGCGGCGCGGCGCGCAGCACGCTCTTGCCCACGTTCTTCGCGGCGGCGTAGAAGTTGCCGCTCATCAGCTGCGCGAGGTAGCGGTTGAGCGCGCCCACGGGCGGGCTGATCGACATGTCGTTGTCGTTCAGGATGACCAGCAGCTTGCAGTCCGACACGCCTGCGTTGTTGAGCGCCTCGAAGGCCATGCCGGCCGTCATCGCGCCGTCGCCGATGATGGCCACGGCATGCCGGTCTTCGCCCTTCTGCTTGGCCGCCATGGCCATGCCGAGGGCCGCCGAGATGCTGGTCGACGAATGCGCCGTGCCGAAGGTGTCGTACTCGCTCTCGGCCCGTTGCGGAAAGCCGGAGATGCCGCCGAGCTGGCGCAGCGTGGGCATGCGCTCGCGTCGACCGGTCAGGATCTTGTGCGGATAGGTCTGGTGGCCCACGTCCCACACCAGACGGTCGTGCGGCGTGTGGAAGACGTGGTGCAGCGCGACCGTCAGTTCGACCGTGCCGAGGTTGGAGCTCAGGTGGCCGCCGGTGCGCGACACGTTGTGCAGCACGCAGGCGCGCACCTCGTCGGCCAGTTGCTTGAGTTGGGTGCGGTCGAACTGGCGCAGGACCGAAGGATCGTGGATGGTGGAAAGCAGCTCGGCCATGGATGTGTTGTTATCGGTCGCGGTCCACGACCATGGTTGCCAGCGCGCGCAGCGCCCGGGTGTCGTCCAGGCCGCTGCGGTCGAGCGCTTCGAGAGACTCGCCGAGCAGCTGAGCCGCCTGGGCGCGAGCCCCTTCGAGCCCGAGCAGCGACACGTAGGTGGGTTTGTCGGCGGCCGCGTCCTTGCCGGCGGTCTTGCCGAGCGTCTGCGAATCGGCGGTGACGTCGAGGATGTCGTCGACGATCTGAAAGGCCAGCCCGAGCGCGGCGCCGTAGCCGCGCAGTGCGGCGAGCGCATCCGGCGCGACTTCCGCCGCGCAGGCCGCGCCCATCTCGACGCTGCCCTGCAGCAGCGCGCCGGTCTTCAGGCGGTGCATCTCGCGCAGTTGCGTTTCGTTCAGTGCCACGCCGACGCTGGCGAGGTCGATCGCCTGGCCGCCGGCCATGCCCTGGCTGCCGGCGGCACGGGCCAGCAGCCGGCACAGCCGGGCCTGCACGGTGGACGTGATGTCGCAGTCGTCGGGCGTGAGCAGTTCGAAGGCCAGCGCCTGCAGCGCATCGCCGGCCAGCAGCGCATCGGCCTCGCCGAACTGCACATGCACCGTGGGCTTGCCGCGCCGCAGGACGTCGTTGTCCATGCAGGGCAGATCGTCATGCACCAGCGAATAGGCGTGGATGAGTTCGGTGGCGCAGGCCGCGCGCAACGCCGCCGCCGGATGGCCGTGCACCGCTTCGCTGGCGGCCAGCACCAGCAGCGGCCGCAGGCGCTTGCCACCGTCGAGCACCGCATAGCGCATCGCATCGCCGAGCTGCACCGGGGCGTCGATACCGACCCAGCGCGACAGGGCGGCTTCGACCGCCGCCAGGTGCGGCCCGCTCCAGGCCGCCAGGCGCGCCGCGTCCCAGCGGGCTGCCGAGTGCGCGGCCGTCATTCGGCCGACCACGCCTTGAGACTGCCCGCGTCGAGCACCTTGATCTGGTCTTCGACCGCCTGCAGCTTGTCGCGGCAGAAGTTCAGCAGGGCCGCGCCGCGCTGATAGCTGCCGAGCAGCTGGTCGAGCGGCATCTGGCCGGATTCGAGTTCGTTCACCAGCCGTTCGAGCTCCTGAAGCCCCGCTTCGTAGCTCGGGGGCAGCGCACCGGTGTCGGGGGTGTCCGCCAGGAGGGAGGGCGTGGGAGAGGAAGGCGCCTTGGGCATGCAGCAGGAGTCGTGGGTGAAACAAGGCATTTTAGGACGCATGGAAAAGGGCCCGGGTACAATCGACCCTCCTCCACGCCGGCGCCCGCCGGCGATGTTCTTTCGCGGCGCCGCACTTCGCGGACCAAGCCCGTTTCCCTTTTCTCCCTGTGGGGAGCTTGGTCAGGTCACCCATGTCTGATTTAAGTCTTCAACTGCAGCAGGCCCAGAGCCAACTCCCGGTTTCCGCGTACTTCGACGAGGCGCTCTATGCCCGCGAGCTGCAGACGCTTTTCGCCAACGGGCCACGCTACGTGGGCCATCGGCTGGCCGTGCCGGAGCCCGGCAATTTCCACACGCTGCCGCAGGAACACGAGGGCCGCGCGCTGGTGCACACACCCAAGGGCGTCGAACTGATCTCCAATGTCTGCCGGCATCGCCAGGCGGTGATCCTGCAGGGCCGCGGGCAGCTCGACAACGGCAGCGGCGGCAACATCGTCTGCCCGCTGCACCGCTGGACCTATGCGGCGGCAGACCCGCGCACCACCGGCACGCTCATTGGTGCCCCCCATTTCGCGCAGGACCCCTGCCTCAACCTGCACAACTACCCGCTGGAAGAGTGGAACGGCCTGCTGTTCGAGAAGAACCGCGACGGCAGCGGCCGCAATGTGGCGGCCGACCTGGCCGGCCTGGGACCGCGCGCCGACCTCGACTTCGCCGGCTACGCGCTGGACCGCGTCGAGCTGCACGAGTGCAACTACAACTGGAAGACCTTCATCGAGGTCTACCTCGAGGACTACCACGTCGGCCCCTTCCACCCCGGCCTCGGCAGTTTTGTGACCTGCGACGACCTGCGCTGGGAATTCAAGGACAACTTCTCGGTGCAGACGGTGGGCGTGGCCAACCGCCTGGGCCGCGCGGGCAGTCCGGTCTACCAGAAGTGGCAGGAGCAGCTGCTGAAGTACCGCGACGGCAAGCCGCCGAAGTACGGTGCGATCTGGCTCACCTACTACCCGCACGTGATGGTCGAGTGGTACCCGCACGTGCTCACGGTGTCGACGCTCCACCCCATCAGCCCGACCAAGACACTCAACATGGTCGAATTCTTCTACCCCGAGGAGATCGTCGCCTTCGAGCGCGAATTCGTCGAGGCGCAGCAGGCCGCCTACATGGAGACCTGCGTGGAAGACGACGAGATCGCCGAGCGCATGGACGCCGGCCGCCGCGCGCTGATGCTGCGCGGCGACAACGAGACCGGGCCGTACCAGAGCCCGATGGAAGACGGCATGCAGCAGTTCCACGAGTGGTACCGCACCGCCATGCGGGCTTGACCGCGCCGAGAGCGGGCCGCTGATGCAATCGCTCTGGATGGTGCTGGGCGCCCTGCTGTTCGCGACCATGGGCCTGTGCGTGAAGTACGCATCGGCCTGGTTCACCAGCGCCGAGCTGGTGCTCTACCGCGGTCTGATCGGCATCGTCTTTCTCTGGATGTTCGCGCGCAGCCGGGGCGTCTCGCTGGGCACGCGCTACCCCGCCATGCACGCCTGGCGCAGCCTCATCGGCGTGGTGTCGCTCGGCGCCTGGTTCTACGCCATCGCGCACCTGCCGCTGGCGACCGCCGTCACCCTCAACTACATGAGCAGCGTGTGGATCGCGGCCTTCCTCATCGGCGGCGCGCTGCTCGCCTGGGTGCCGGTGCCGGGGCGCGACGGCACGGTGCCGCGGCCGCCGCTGCAGGGGCCGTTGATCCTCACGGTGCTCGCCGGCTTCGCGGGGGTCGTCCTGATGCTGAAGCCGAGCGTCAACGGCAACCAGGGCTTCGCCGGGCTGATGGGCATGTTGTCGGGGCTCACTGCGGCCTTTGCCTACATGCAGGTGGTGGCGCTGTCCCGCGCCGGCGAGCCCGAGGCCCGCACCGTCTTCTACTTCGCCGTGGGCTCGGCCGTGGCCGGCGCCGTGGCGACCGCGATCACCGGCTTCACGCCCTGGGAGCAATGGACCTGGGGCCACGCCGCCTGGCTCCTGCCGGTGGGCGTGCTCGCCGCCGGCGGCCAGCTGTGCATGACGCGTGCCTACGCCACGGCCAAGTCGGAAAGCGGCACGCTGCTGGTGGCCAGCCTGCAGTACTCGGGCATCATCTTCGCCGCGTTCTACGGTGTGGTGCTGTTCGACGACCGCATCGACGCGATGGGCTGGGGCGGCATGGCGCTCATCATCGCGAGCGGCATCGCCGCCACCTTCCTGCGGCAACGGTCGCTGCCCAAGGCGCCGGCCGAAGAACACTGACGTCCACCTTCAAGGAACCCTCATGTACGGCACCCTGATCTCCACCGAACAACTCAAGGCGCTGGAGGCATCCGGTGCGCCGCGCATGGTGTTCGACTGCAGCTTCGACCTGATGAAACCCGAGGCCGGCGCGGCGCAGTACCGCGACCTGCACATCGCCGGCGCGGTGTACGCCAACCTCGACACCGACCTGAGCGCCGCGCACGGCCGCCCCGGCAAGGACGGCGCCGTGGTGGTCGCGCACGAAGACGGCGAGCCCGCCTCGGGCGGGCGCCACCCGCTGCCCAGCCGCGAGAAGTTCGCCGCCTGGCTGTCGAGTGTCGGCTTCGCGAACGACATGCAGGCCGTGGTCTACGACCGCAACGGGGCCAATTACTGCGGCCGCCTGTGGTGGATGCTGAAGTGGATGGGTCACGACGCCGTGGCCGTGCTCGACGGCGGCCTGCAGGCCTGGCAGGCCGCGAGCGGCGCCGTGGCGCAGGGCGACGAGCCGGCACACTTCCAGTCCAACTTCGTGCCCTCGACCCCGCGCGCCGCGCTGCGCGTCACGCGCGATGTCGTCGCGCATCTGGGCCAGCCTGACCAGACGCTGATCGACGCACGCGCCGGTGCACGTTATCGCGGCGAGGTGGAACCTCTGGACCCGATCGCAGGTCACATCCCTGGGGCCTTGAACCGCCCCTTCGCCGAGAACATCGGCCCGGACGGCAAGTTCAAGCCCGCGGCGCAGTTGCGCGCCGAATTCGAACACTTGCTGGCCGGACGCGATCCCTCGACGGTCGTCCACCAGTGCGGCAGCGGCGTCAGCGCCGTGCCGAACCTGCTCGCCATGGAAATCGCGGGCCTCGGGCCGACCGCGCTCTATGCCGGCAGCTGGAGCGAATGGAGCAACACGCCGGGGCTGCCGACCCGGCAAGGCGCAGAACCATGATTCGCGGACGCTTCCTCTTCCGTCTTCTCGCTTCCGCCGCGCTCGTCGCGGCCCCCTTCGCGCTGCAGGCGCAATCGCAGCAGGCCCATGTGCACGGCCAGATCAAGCTCGACGTGGTGGTCGACGGCCCGACGGTCGTCGTCACGATGGAATCCCCACTCGACAACTTCGTCGGCTTCGAGCGCGCGCCGCGCAGCGACGACGAGAAGAAGGCGGTCGACGAAGCCGTGGCCAAACTGCGCGCGGCCGACACGCTCTTCGCCATCGATCCGGCCGGCAACTGCAAGCTGGGCCCGGTCGAACTGCGCGCACCGGTGCTGGGCCTGGGCGCGACGCCCGCGGGCGCACCGACCGCCGGCCATGCCGACCTGGACGCGACCTTCGCCTTCAACTGCGCCAGCGCAGCCGCCGCCAAGTTCATCGACGTCGGCCTGTTCACCGCCTTCAAGGGCCCACGCCAGATCGAGGTGCAGATCGCCGCGCCGCAAGGCCAGTTCAAACGTACGCTCAAGCGGCCCAATGCGCGCATCGCCTGGGGCAAGTAATGCGGCGGTGAACAGCGTCCTGGCCCTCGAGGGCCTGCGCTTCGGCTGGCCCGGCGCCACGCCTTGCATCGACATCGAGCGGCTGGACGTCGCCGCCGGCGAAACCCTGTTCCTTCACGGCCCGAGCGGCTGCGGCAAGAGCACCCTGCTGTCGCTCATGGCCGGCGTGCTGGTGGCCGATGCCGGCCGCGTGACGCTGCTGGGGCACGATTGGGCGGCGCTCTCGGGTGCGGCACGCGACCGCTGCCGCGTGGCGCACGTCGGCTACATCTTCCAGCAGTTCAATCTTCTGCCGTACCTCAGCGTGCTCGACAACGTGCTGCTGCCCTGCCGCTTCTCGCCCCGCCGCCGCGCGCAGGCGGCGCAGGAAGGCTCGCCGCATGCGCAGGCCGAGGCACTGCTCGACGGCATGGGGCTCGAGCGCGCGCTGTGGCGCCGGCCGGCGATGAAGCTGTCGGTCGGCCAGCAGCAGCGCGTGGCCGCGGCGCGCGCGCTCATCGGCCGGCCCGAGTTGGTGATCGCCGACGAGCCGACCTCGGCGCTCGACGAGGCGCATCGCGACGCCTTCCTCGACGTGCTGCTGGCCGCCTGCGCCGCACACCACAGCGCTCTGGTCTTCGTGAGCCACGACCGCCGCCTAGCCGCGCGCTTCGGGCGCGAGCTGCGGCTGCCGGACATCAACCGCGCGCAAGACGGAGCGTCGCCGTGACCGCCCTCTTTTCCATCGCCTGGCGCAGCGCCTGGAACCGCCGCTTCACGCTGGTGCTGACGGTGCTGTCGATCGCGCTGTCGACGGTGCTGCTGCTGGGCGTCGAACGCATCCGCACGCAGCTGCGCGAGAGCTTCTCGTCGGCCGTCTCGGGCACCGACCTGATCGTCGGTGCGCGCACCGGCTCGACGCAGTTGCTGCTGTATTCGGTGTTCCGCATCGGCTCGGCGACCAACAACATCGCCTGGCAGAGCGTGCAGGCGCTGCAGGCGCACGAGGGCGTCGACTGGGTGGTGCCACTGTCGCTGGGCGATTCGCACCGCGGCTTCGCGGTGCTCGCGACCACGCCGGATTACTTCGCGCACTTCCACTACGGCGACCATCAAGCGCTGGTGCTGCGCGAAGGCCAACCCTTCGACGCGCTGTTCGACGCCGTCATCGGTGCCGACGTGGCCGAGCGGCTGGGCTACCGCGTGGGCCAGCGCATCACGCTGGCGCACGGCACCGGCGAGCTCGTGGCCGAGCATGCCGACAAGCCCTTCACGGTGGTGGGCATCCTCGCGCGCACCGGCACGCCGGTCGACCGCACGGTGCACATCGGCCTGCAGGCGATGGAAGCGATCCACCTCGACTGGCGCGGCGGTGCGCCGATGCCGGGCCTGCGCGTGCCGGTGGCGAAGCTGAGCCAGATGGACCTCACGCCGAAGAACGTGACGGCCGCGCTGGTCGGCCTGAAGAACCGCGCCGCCGTGTTCGGCGTGCAGCGATGGGTGTCGACCTACAGCGGCGAGCCGCTGATGGCGGTGCTGCCCGGCGTCGCGCTCGACGAGCTGTGGGACGTGATCGGCGTCGGCGAGAACGCGCTGCTGCTGATGTCGGCCCTGGTCGCGCTGGTGAGCCTGGCCGGCC
Organism: Variovorax sucrosi; assembly: GCF_051216635.1. NCBI lineage: Bacteria > Pseudomonadati > Pseudomonadota > Betaproteobacteria > Burkholderiales > Comamonadaceae > Variovorax > Variovorax sucrosi. The sequence continues at coordinate 269,139 of NZ_JBPJZU010000007.1, forward strand.
TGGTGGCGGTGGTGCTCGCCGGCCTCGACCAGCGCCGCCGCGAGCTCGCCGTGCTGCGCGCGGCCGGTGCCATGCTGCGCCATGTGCTGGCGCTGCTGGCCATCGAAGGCGCGCTGGTCACGCTGGCCGGCGTGGTGCTCGGCGCCAGCGCCACGGCCGTAGTCATCGTGCTGCTGTCGCCGTGGCTGCAGGCACACTTCGGGCTGACGCTGGCGCTCTCGGCCCCCACCGCAAACGAAGGCCTGCTGGTCGGGGCCCTGCTCCTGGCCGGCTGGGCCGCCAGCCTGCTGCCCGCCCTGCGCGCCTACCGCCTGTCGCTGGCCGACGGGCTCTCGCCGCGTCTGTGACGCTCTGCACCACCCTGCAAGGAACGACCATGAACTCCCTTCGCCGTCGCCACGTCGTGCTCGCCGCCATCGGCAGCGCCATGCTTGGAAACGCCATCGCCGTCGGACCAGGTGCAGTGCGCGAGATCACCTGGGACGACCTGGTGCCCAAGGACTGGGACCCGATGAAGGAGATCGGCGCCACCGACCCCGGCCAGTTGAAGGACGGCGACCCGCGCGCCGCGGCGCTGATGAAGAAGATGCAGGCCGCCTTCGACAACGCGCCGGTCAACCCCGCGATGGACGGCGCCCAGGTGAAGATCCCCGGCTACATCGTGCCGCTGGAGCAAAAGAAGGCCGGCGAGATCACCGAGTTCCTGCTGGTGCCCTACTTCGGCGCCTGCATCCACACGCCGCCACCGCCGGCCAACCAGATCCTGCATGTGCATCCGTCAAAGGCGGCCAAGTTCCGCTCCATGGACGCGGTGTGGGTGGTCGGCACGCTCAAGGCCGCCCGCAGCCATTCCGGGATGGGCGTTGCCGGCTACCGGCTGGACGCTCAGAGCGTGACGGCCTACACCGCTCCTGCGTCGGCGAAGTAGTCCGCGTCCCTTCGGGACCCCACCCCGCGCGAAGAGCCAGAGCCCGACACCTGCCTGAACGGGCAGGACGCGGCCCCGTCGCGATCGTCCTACGCCCGCTTCCCGCGGGCACCCACATTCGCGGCAGGGGACGATTCCTACGCTGCGTCCGCGACGCACGGATCGGAACAGATTTTCAACCTGCTCCGGGCGCCGGCGAAAAACACCACCACCCACGAAACGAAGGATCCATCATGAGCAAAGCACCTGCCAAGAAGAACGACGCCGTCGACCTGCTCGACGCCGACCACATCGCCGTGAAGAAGCTGTTCCAGCAATTCAACAAGCTGGCCGAGGCCGAAGGCCCCGCCGAGGAGCGCAAGGCGCTGGCCGACCAGATCTGCCGCGAACTCACCGTGCACGCGCAGATCGAGGAGGAAATTTTCTACCCGGCAGCGCGGGCTGCCCTCCACGACGATCCGCTGCTGGACGAAGCGACCGTCGAGCACGCGAGCGCGAAGGAACTGATCGCGCAGATCGAGGGCATGCAGGCCGACGAACCCCTTTTCAACGCCAAGGTCATCGTGCTGGGCGAGTACATCGACCACCATGTGGGTGAAGAGCGCGAAGAAATGTTCGAGAAGGCCCGCAAGTCGAAGATGGACCTGGTCGCATTGAAGGAACAGCTGGCGACGCGCAAGGAAGAACTGCTGGCCGACCTCGAAGCGGCCGCCTGATCGGACCTCGGGTCCGATCGCCGAGGGCTCGGTCCGCGTTCCCGCGGGTCGGGCCCTTCGTGCGTCAGCGCCCCGCTCAGTCGGGCGCCTGCACGACGCGGTCGTGCTCTTCGTCGGCGGTCACGTTGTCGGCATCGAGCTCGCTCGCATCGGTGAGGTCGATGCCCGTTTCCTCGGCCAGCAGGTCGGGGCCTTCGGTGTCGGCATCGTCGGTATCCACGTCGCCGACATCGAAGCTCTCGACGCTGGTGTCGTCGTCGATGTCCTCCACCTCCTCGAGGGGCGGCAAGGCATGGCGGGGCGGGGGCGCGGTGGCGTTCATGGGCAGGTTCCCTGCAGGCAATCGATGCCACATGCTGCACCTCAACGGCCGCCGATGCAACAGCGCCGTGGCACAGCCCCGTCGCGCGCCGATTGCGTGCCTCAATCCTTGCGGTCGTGCGCTTGTGCCTTGTGCGGCGCGGTGTGCGCCGAGTGGTCGTGGGCGTGATCGTGGCTGTCGTCGTGGGCATGGCCGCCATGGGCCAGTCGGCTCACCCCCGTGACCAGCACGATGCCGGCCGCGAGCCACACGATCTGCGCCAGGGTCTGGCGCGCAGGCAGCTGCTTCTGCAGTTGCGGGATCAGGTCGGCCAACGCCACATAGATGAAACTGCTGCTCGCCAGCACGAGGAAATACGGCAGCCAGCCATGCAGCTGGTCGACCAGCCACCAGCCCGCCAGGCCGCCCAGCGCCGTCATCGTCCCGGCCAGCGAGACCTTGACCAGCGCCACCTTCGAGGTGGCCGACATCTGGCGCAGCACCACCAGGTCGCCGATGTGGTGCGGCACTTCATGCGCCAGCACCGCCAGCGCGGCCACCAGCCCGAGCCGGAGGTCGGCCACGAAGGCCGACGCGATCAGGATGCCATCGCCGAAGCAGTGCACGCTGTCGCCGGTGAGCACGGCCCAGCCACCGGCGCGCGGTGCATGGGCGTGCGCGTGTCCATGGTCGTGATCGTGCGCATGGCCGTGCGGGCCGGCGTGGTGTTCGTGCCCGTGGTGCCACAGTTCGGCCTTGTCGAGCAGGAAGAAGAAGACCACGCCGAACAGCAGGGTCGCGAACAGCCAGGCCGGCTCGATGCCGCTTTCGAAGGCTTCGGGCAGCAGGTGCATGAAAGCGGTCGCCAGCAGCGCGCCGGCCGCCAGGCTCAGCAGATGCTGCGCATTGACGCCACCGCTGCTGCGCACGCCGACGCGCATGAGCAGGGCCGCCACCCAGACGCTTCCGATGCCCGCCACCAGCGTGGCCACGAGGATGATCAACAGGTTCATATGTGCTTCTTCGAATACCCCAACAAAAACCGCCCCGAAGGGCGGTTGCGCGTCGTGCACCTGGGCGGACGCCGCCCGGCCGGGGCGGCGTCAGGCGACGCCGTGCGTCTTGAACCAGGCCTGGGCCCGGCGCCAACCATCGTCGGCGGCTTCCTTGAGGTAGCTCGGCCGGTAGTCGGCATGGAACGCATGGCCCGCATCCGGGTACACGACGAATTGCGATGCCTTGGCCGCGTCGGAGCCGCTGGCCAAGGTCAATTTCATCTTATCAACCGTGTCAAGGGGGATGCCCTGGTCCTTGCCGCCATAGAGGCCGAGCACCGGGGCCTTGAGCTGAGTGGCGACATCGACCGGGTGCTTGGGCGTCAGTTCGCTCGGCTGGCCGACGAGTCGGCCGTACCAGGCCACCCCCGCCTTCACCTTGCCGGTGGCCGCATAGAGCAAGACGATGCGCCCGCCCCAGCAGAAGCCGGTGATGCCGGCCTTCGAGATGTCGCCGCCGTTGACGGCCGCGTACTGAAGCGCGCCATCGAGGTCGGCCATCACCTGCGCGTCGGGCACCTTCGACACCACCTCGCCCATCAGCTTCGGGATCTCGGTGTACTTGCTGGCGTCGCCCTGGCGGGCGTACAGATCGGGTGCGATGGCCAGGTAGCCGAGCTTGGCAAAGCGTCGGCAGACGTCGGCGATGTATTCGTGCACGCCAAAGATTTCCTGGATGACCAGCACCACCGGCAGCCCGGTCTTGCCCGACGGCGCGGCCGCATAGGCCGGCACCTGGAAGCCGTTGACGGTGTACTTGATCGGGCCGGCCTGCAGACCATCGGTCGACGTGCTGATCGCCGTCTGCGCCGAGATCGGCAGCGTGGCCGCCGCATAGCCGGCGCCGAGCGCGGCCTTCAGCGCCGTGCGGCGCGTCGCGCCCTGGGGGGTGCTGTCGCCGGGGCGCAGCGAATCGAAATCGGCTTGCAGGTCGGGGCGGGAATCGTCGAAAGAAGGCATGGGCGCTCCTGTGGAATCGGCCTGGGGAGGTTGCGAAAAAGATGTGCGCCCGAACGGGCGCACGGCGCAATCTAGGCGATTCCGGCGAAACCCGGCATGCTGTGAGGAGATGACCCCGCGTAGGCGCGATTCGCCAGCGCGCGGGCCAGCACGCGGGCCGGGTCGACCAGCGTCAGGCCCTGCACTGCGGTGCTGCCCTGCAGTCCGAGGGGCACCTCGGTGCAGCCCATGATGATGGCGACATCGCCGTGGCGGCGCGACAGCTGAAGCGCCACCTCGGAGAAGCAGGTTTCGGCCAGCCGCAGGTCGCCGGCCTTCACGCCGTCGTAGATGCCGCGCATCACCAGCGCGCGCTCGTCGGGCAGCGGTAGATGGCACTGCAGCCCGGCGTCGGCCAGCGCCTGCTCGTACAGCCGCACCCGGTAGGTGCCTTCGGTGGCCATCAGCGCCACCTGCGTGTGGCCCTGCGCCGCCAGGCTGCTCGCGACCTCGCGCGCCACATGCAGCAGCTCGATCTGCGGAAAGCGCTGCTGCAGCGTGGCATGCCAGGCATGCGCCGTGTTGCAGGCGATGGCGACGGCACGGCTGCCGAGTGCCGCCAGCCGGCCCAGCGCCTGCAGCATCGGCTCCAGCGGCTGGTGCGCGCCCTCGCCCGGGCGTTCGAGCGCGCCGCTGCGGTCGGGCACCGGCACCTGCGCCAGCCAGTGCTCGGGGAAGGACTGGTCGCGCACCGGCTCGCCGACGGCGCGCATGTGCTGCGCGCACGCGTCGACGAAGAGCCGCACGAAGTCGGCGCCCGCCGCCGGCCCCATGCCGCCCAGAATCCCGACCACCTGCGTCATGGCTGGATTCCGATCAGGTCGCCGGCTTGTCCGACGGGGTCTTGATGTTGTCCTTGAGCTCCTGGCTCATCGGCAGACCGATCGGCAGGCCCTTCGGCGGGATCGGGCCGAGGAACCACTTGTTGTAGAGCTTCTCGAAGTCGCCCGACTTCATCATTCCGGTGATCACGCCATCGACCAGCGCCTTGAACTGCGGGTCGTCCTTGGGCAGCATGCAGGCATAGGGCTCGACCTGCAGCGCGTCGCCCACCACTTCGAGGTCGGCCGGGGCCTTGGAGTTGGAGCGCAGGCCGTACAGCAGGATGTCGTCCATCGCGAAGGCGACGGCACGGTCGCTCTCGACCAGCAGCAGCGCGTCGGCATGGTCCTTCGCGGCCAGGATGTCGATGTCCAGCTTCTTCTCTTCGTTGTACTTGCGCACCACCAGCATGTTGGTCGTGCCGGTGGTGATGGCCACCTGTTTGCCCTTGAGGTCGGCGTAGTTCTTGATGCCCGAGGCCTTCTTCACCAGCAGCCGGGTGCCGGTGTAGAAATGGTTGATCGCGAAGGAGACATCCTTGCCGCGCGCGCTGTTGTTGGTGGTGGAGCCGCACTCGACATCGACCGTGCCGTTGGACAGCAGCGGGATGCGGTTCTGCGAGGTGACCGCCATCCAGGCGACCTCGAGGTTCGGCTTGTTCAGCTTCTTCTTCACCGCGTCCACGATCGCGTTCGACAACTCGACCGAGAAGCCGATCGGCTTGCTCGGGCCGTCCAGGTAACTGAACGGCACCGACGATTCCCGATAGGCCATGGTGAGCTTGTTCGACGACGCGACCTTGGCCAGCGTGTCGGCGGCCTGGGCGCCGGTGGCGGTCAGGAGAACGGCGGCCATCAGTACGGAGAGTTTCATGCGAGCCCTTTCGGCAATGGAGACGGTGAGACGGCCAGTGTAAAAACTTGTTCACTGAAGTCCACCATTCCTTTTGCACCCAGGGTCATGTCCAAAAGTTATGTGCTGTGCAGGGCATGCCTTCCGGCTATGGGTGACCCCGCTTTCGGCATTTCCTCGGCCCACGCCTCCGATCTAGAGTCGCGCCATCGCTGCAGCGCAGCATCGGAAGAAAGCGTTTCATGCACGTCTGTGTGCTCGGCGCCGGCATCGTGGGCCTCGCGACCGCCTGGCATCTTCAGCGCGAAGGCCATCGGGTGACGGTGGTCGACCGGGCCACGCCCGGCGCTGGCGCGAGCGGCGGCAACGGCGCCCAACTGAGCTACTCCTATGTGCAGCCGCTGGCCGACCCGGCCATCTGGGCGCAACTGCCCAAGCTGCTGCTGTCGGCCGATTCGCCGCTCAAGCTGCGACCGCAGCTCGACCCGTTGCAGTGGCGCTGGGGCATCGAATTCCTGGCCGCCTGCAACGCACAGACCTCGCGCGACAGCACCGCCGCCTTGCTGGCGCTCGCGGCCTCGAGCCGTGTTGCTTTCGAGGCGATGCGCGCCGACATCGCGCCCGATTGCGACTTCTCCGCCACCGGCAAGCTGGTGGTCTACCAGAGTGCGGAGGGCGTCGAGGTGGCGCGCAAGCAGGTGGCGCTTCAACGCGCACTGGGCAGCGTGCAGGAAGTGCTGAGCGCCGACGCGTGCATCGCCATCGAGCCAGCCCTGGCCGGCTACCGCGAGCACATCGCGGGCGCCGTCCATACGCCCAGCGAATGCGCGGCCGACTGCCTCAAGGTCTGCCGGGAACTCGAACGGGCCCTGCGCGCACGGGGCGTGCGCTTCGTCCTGGGCACCGAGGTGCGCGGCTTCGACGAGCGCCAGGGCCGGGTGGTCGCGGTGCACACCGAGGGCGAGCCGATCGAGGCCGACGCCTTCGTCGTCGCGCTGGGCACCGCATCGCACCGGCTCGGACGCCAACTGGGCACCTCGGTGCCGGTGTATCCGCTGAAGGGCTACAGCATCACCGTCGACGTGGACGAGGCGCCCGGCGCCGCACCACGCGTCAGCGTGACCGACAGCGCGCGCAAGGTGGTGTTCGCACGCATCGGCACGCGGCTGCGGGTGGCCGGCATGGCCGAACTGGTGGGGGACGACGGGAGCATTCCGCCGGATCGCATCGACACGCTGATCGCGGCCACCCGCGCCGTCTTCCCGCAGATCGACCGCTTCGACGACCCGCAGCCCTGGACCGGCATGCGCCCGGCCACGCCGACCGGCCTGCCGATCATCGGCCGGCGGCCCGGCACCGCGGCGAACGTGGTGTTCAACACCGGCCACGGCGCGCTGGGCTTCACACTGGCTTTCGGCTCGGCGCTGAAGGTGGGGCAAGCGCTGCGGGCGCTCTCCCCGGCCGCCGCCTGAGCGCTGACGCTCAGCGCGCTGCCCGGGCCGGCAGGAAGTCCGGCGAGCGCGCGATCACGGCACGGACCTCCTGCATCAGCGCCCGCGCGCCGGGCGACGGCAACGCACCGAGGCGCTGCGTCAGCCCGATGCGGCGACGGGTGCGGTCGAGCGGAAAGTCCAGCACCACCAGCCTGCCGTCGCGGATCTCGTAGCGCAGCTGGTGGGGCGAGATGGCCGTCACCATGTCGCTTTCGAGCAGCAGGCCGCGCAGCACGGCGAGGTCGCCGGTCTCGACGGCGGGAATCGGTGGCGACTCGTGGGCTTCGGCGCAGAAGCGCTCGATTCCCTCTCGCAAGGGCGAGCCCTGCCGCGGCAGCGCCCAGGTCGCCTCACGCAGCCGGTTGAAGTCGATGTGCTGCACACCCGCCAGCGGATGGCCGGCGCGGGCGATGATGGAGATGCGGTCATCGAACAGCGGCTGCTGCTCGAGGTTCACCGCCTCGTCCTCGCTGCGCAGCGCGCCGAGGATGAAGTCGATGTCGCCGCTGCGCAGCGACGCCGCCAGCGCGTCGTACGGGTTCTCGACGGTCACGACGTGCACGCGCGGATGCCGCGCGATCAGCGCGGCGATCGCCATCGGCAGGATTCGCGTGCGTCCGATGGGCAATGCACCGACGTGCACGCTGCCCTGCAGCGTGCCTTCGCTGGCCGCGATGTCCGGGCCGATGTGCCGCAACTCGGCCAGCACCCGCTTGAAGTAGAAGGCCACGATGCCGCCGGCCGGGGTCGCGACGAGCCCGCCGGACCTGCGTTCGAACAGTGCGACGCCCAGGCCATGCTCCAGGTCCTTCAGCGCAGTTCCGATGGCCGGCTGCGTGATGCCGAACTCGCGCGCGACCGCCGGCACGCTGCGCCTCTCCGAGAGGCTTGCGATCACCGCCAGCCGCCGGCCGTTCAGGATGGCGGTGAACAGCGAGGCCAGGTCCACCGCGCTGTCGATGCCGCCGCGGGCGACCAGTTGCGTCCGCGCCTCGTCGAACTCGCGTTCGATGCGGCGCGCGCGCATCAGCACCAGCTTGCCGTAGGCGTTGAGCGCGACCCCGCGCGGACCGCGCTCGAACAACGAATGGCCCAGCGCCGCCTCGAGCTGAAGCACCGATCGCGTGACCGCCGAGGCGACGCGGCACAGCCCCTCGGCAGCGCCGGCGATGCTGCCGGCCGATGCCACGGCCGAGAACGCGCGCAGATGCCGCAAATTGATGCCCAGCGCCGCACCGTCCCAACGGTCGATCACTTTGTGCGTCGCAACGGGTTCATCCACGACGTCCACTCTCGTCCCGGGAGCATCTCGGTGGAGCCCCGGGAAACCCTAGTGCCACCAAAGAGACGGAGGACCGGGCAACGCGGCCGAACGCCGCGGCGTTCGGCCGCTCAGTGCTTGTGGCCGCTCTCGGCCGCAGCGCCCTCGGGCGCACCGACCGGCAGCGTGAGGTCGAGCGTCGTCTTCATTCCCTTGGCATCTTCGAAGTGCAGGGTGATCGGCACGCTGCTGCCCTTGGGCAAGGGCTGCTTCAGGTCGGTCAGCATCAGGTGGTAGCCGCTCGGCTTGAGCTCCACGGTCTGGCGCGGTGGCAATGCGAGGCCGCCCTGCACCGCGCGCATGCGCATGGTGTCGCCGTCGAGCTTCATCTCGTGCACGTCGGCCACGCCGGCCACCGGTGTCGAGGCGCCGACCAGCCGTGCGCCGGCGGGCGCGGTGAGCTTCATGAAGGCACCGGTGCCGCTCTGGCCCGGCACCGTCTGCCGCACCCAGGCATCGCGCACCTCGACCGCCGCCACGCCCGGCGCGAGCACGTCGAGCCGCGCCGCCGGGTACGCCAGCTTCTCGGCCCCGGTCGCCGGCAACTGGGCCCAGTCGGCGCTGCCTTTGTCGCAGGTCTGCAGCACCTTGAAGTACAGCGGGCCGGGCTTGTTCGTGAGCTTGCCGCGCACGATGAACTCGGCGCGTTCGGCGGCCGGCAGCGCATCGGTCGGCGACTGTGCCTTCCAGGCCACTTCCCGGCCGCTGGCGCTCAGCGCCCAGCCCTTGCGCGCCTGGGCTTCGCTGAAGTTGAAGCCGTCCGGCAGCTGCACCGTGATGCCGGTGGTCGATTGGGCGCCCTGGCAGGCGTGGCCGACGCGGAAGGCGGCCTCGTAGTCGCTGCCAGCGGTAGCACCACCGGGCGGCAAGGTGACATGCGCCATGGCGGCGGTGCCGGCCAGGAGCGCCGTGGCAAAAGCCAGGCGCGCCAGGCGCGCCAGGCGCGCCAGGCGCGAGAGGACGTGGGGGCGGTGGGGGTGGTAGAGGTGGGTCATGTTCTTTCCTTGGAAGTGGATCGGGTCACAGGTCGAAGCGCAGTTCGGCGGTGTAGGTGCGCTGCGGGTAGGGATGGAAGTTCCAGTACTGCGCGTTGTTGGCGTTGTCGATGCCGAAGGCGGCCGACCACTGCTTGTCGATCTGATAGCGCACGCGCAGGTCAACGGTGAAGTACCGGCTGGCGCCGAAGTAGGCGTCGGCGTTCACGTCGCTGTTGTCGAGGTTCGAGTACTGCCGGCCACTGTAGCGCGCCGCCACGGTGAAGGCCCATTGCGCATCGGGCTTGTACGTGGCGTAGACGGTGGAGCGCCAGCGCGGCACACGCGGTTGCCACTTGCCGACGCTGGCCGGGAAGGCCGCGTTGGCCACGGTCTTCGCGTCGGCGTAGGTCAGGCTGCCGCCCACGTCGAGGCCCCTCAACCCGATGCTCTGGCCGACGTTCTGTCCGGTGTAGGCCAGTTCGACACCGTGGGTGCGCACCTTGTCGACGTTCTGCACCCGCGAGACCGTCGAGTTGGGGATGAGCTGGCTGAACAGCGCATCCCGTGTCGTCTCGTGGAACAGCGTGGCGCGGGCCAGGCCAGTGCCCATGTCCTGTTCGAGGGAGATCTCGCCGGTCCACGACTTCTCCGGCTTCAGCGTCGGGTCGTTGATGAAGGACAGCGCGCCGCCCGAGGTGGCGCCGTACAGCTCGCCGACGGTCGGGTAGCGCACCGATCGGCCGACCGAGCCCTTCAGCACCGTGGCGCTGGCCAGCTGATACGCCAGCGCGGCCTTCGGCGAGACATCGGATTCGCTGCGGTCGGCGTAGCGCAGCGTGCTGGTCGCCGTCGACGTGTGGCCGTCGCTGGCGCGCCAGTCTTCGTAGCGCAGGCCGAGCACCGCCTTCCATTTCGGCGCGAACGACCAGGCGTCCTGCAGCCACAGGTTGGCGGTCTCGCTGCGGCCGCCGACACTGCTGACCCATGTCGATGGCGTGCCGTCGAGCCAGGTGCCGGCGACGTTGGTCTTGCGGATGGCGAGCTTGTACGAATCGCGGCCGATGCCGAAGTCGACGATGTGCGCGCCACCCACGCCCTGTGGCCGCCAGGTGCCCTTGGCCGCGAGCGTGTTCCAGCCGGTGCCGTCCTGGTCCTGCAGCGTGCCGGCGCCGCCAACGGCGGCCAGCGGCAGCGCGACGGTGGCGGCGCGCTGCTGGTCCTTGGCGTAGTCGTAGAGGCTCGCGGCCAGCGCCCAGTCCCACTCGCCCTGCGTGTGGCTCCTGACCGACAGGCCGTGCATGACGTGCGTCTGCGCATCGTTGGTCAGCGGAAAGGCGGTGGCGCCGAGCGTGTAGCTGCGGCCGTTGATGTTGACAGGGCCGCTGTAGACCGGCGCACCGGCTGCATTCGTCAGATAACTTTCCGACCGACCCTCCGAGGTGTTCTGCCACACGCCCAGTGTGTACGTGGCACGCACGGTCGGCGTCAGGTCGTAGGCCAGCTTGAGCTTCGCGTGGTCCTGCACCGTGTGGTACCGCGTGCCGGCGCCGAGGATGTACCACGGCGTGTTGGTGGTGTTCAGCGCGCGCACCGCGCCCGTCACCGGCACGCCGGCCGAGCCCGGCGTGCCCGGCGTGCCCGATGCCACCGTGGCCGTCGCGAAGGTCAGCGGCTGGCCGCGGCTGTCGGTGCGGTTCAGGTCGATCCACCATGACCAGTCGCCGCTTCGGCTGCCGAGCGACGCGCTGGTCTGCCAGCTGTTGAACGTGCGGTGGGTGTTGTAGAGGTCATTGGGCTGCGACGAATAGCCGGCCTTCACATGCGCTTCCAGCTGCGTCGGCATGCGCGTGACGAAGTCGACCACGGCGCCGGCCGAGTTGCCCGGGTAGGCCGCGGAGAACGGCCCGTACATCACGTCGACGCGCTCGATCTCTTCGGGCGTGACCATGCCCCAGCGCGGCGCGAAGTTGCTGCCATTGGCAATGCCGTTGCCCAGGTAGTTCGACAGCAGGATGCCGTCGGCATACACCGCCGAGCGCGCGCTGTTGCCGGTGCCCGAGGCGCGTGTCGACAGGATCGCGTGGTTGTAGTCGCCGATGTAGCGCTTGCGCACCAGCAGGCTCGGCAGGTACTTCAGCGCGTCCTCGCTGTCGGTGGCGTTGATGCGCGTCTCGATCTCCTCGCGCGTCACGCCTTCGATGGTGGTGGGGATCTGCGTCGGCAGCGAGGTCGGCTGGCCGCCGGTGACGGTGACGACGCCGAGCGATCGGCTGCGCTCGGGCGCACCGGCGGCGTCCGCACTGCGCGACGGCCGCTCCTCGGACACGGACGGCTGGGCCAGTGCCAGCCAGGGGAATGCGGCGCCCAGCGCCAGCGAAAGAACACGCTTCTTCAAGAGGAGTCTCCTCGGCACGCGCGGTGCCGCCTCGATGCGAAAGATGCGCAGCAACGCCCGCCGTGCGGGGTTGCGCTACACCGTCGAATGCAGGGTCAGAGGAAAGAAGGAGGCCCGCGCGCCGGTAACGGCGCGGCGGTGGCGGCGGCGATGTGCGCCGCGGGAATCGACTGCACCGCACGCGCCAGCGGCAGCGGTGCGGGCAGCGCCACCTGTGCGGTGGGTGGCGGTGCGCCGGCGAGCATGCAGAGCGGGCAGTCCATGTGGCTGGGGGCCAGTTCCTGCGCGCCGTCGTCGGTCTGCACGATCACCTTGATCGCGCCGGCCGCGGAGCACACGAGTTCCATCGCCTGTGGATGCACCACCGGCGCGGCCACGGCCACACCCAGCGACAACAGGAACCACGCCAGCACGCAGCGGTGCAGGACGGCGAGGTGGCGCAGGGTGGACATGGGCTCGATTATGACGGCCCGACCATAAGCGTCGCTTATGCCAATGGAACGCGCAGGTGCTGACGTGCGGCGATGCCGTTCCGGATACTCCATGGCCAACGCCCAGACGCCATGACGATTCCTCCCCAACCCGCCATCGACCCGCCGGTGACCGCCGTCGACAGCCATGCGCATGTGTTTCGCCGCGATCTGCCCTTGGCCCCAGCGCGCCGCCATTCGCCCGACCTCGACGCTTCGCTGGCCGATTACCTGGCCCTGCTCGACGCGCATGGCGTCTCGCATGCGGTACTGGTGCAGCCGAGCTTTCTCGGCACTGATAACAGCTTCCTGCTGGCCGCGCTCGATGCCTTCCCGCAGCGCCTGCGCGGCGTGGCGGTGGTCGCGCCCTCGATCGACGACGCCGCGCTCCAGCGGCTGGACGCGCACGGGGTCTGCGGCATCCGTCTCAACCTGCTCGGTGCCGCCGTGCCCGACCTGCGCAGCGGCACCTGGGCCGACCTGCTGGCACGGGTGCGCGCGCTGGGGTGGCATGTCGAGGTGCATGTTGAACTCGCCGCGCTCGCGTCCGTCGGCGCGGCAGTGCTGGACAGTGGGGGGCGGCTGGTGGTCGACCATTTCGGGCGGCCGGACGCGGCCGGCGCACCCGATGCCGGCCTGCCCTGGCTGCTGGAAGCCGCCGCCAGCGGCCGCGCCTGGGTCAAGCTCTCGGCCGCCTACCGCAACTGGCCGGCCGCGGCACACGCCCCGGCCCGGGCGGCCGCCGCGCGGCTCGTCGACGCCTTCGGGCCCGAACGGCTGGTGTGGGGCAGCGACTGGCCCCACACCCAGCACCGCGAGCTCGCCACTTTTTCGAGCAGCCTCTCGGCGCTGGCCGACTGGGTGCCCGATGCCGCCGCGCGGCGAACCATCCTCGTCGACACCCCGTGTCGCTTGTTCCGCTTTTCCTCAGGAGACAACGATGACTAGATCCGATACCTTGCGCCGGCTTCGCGGCTTCGGCGCCGCCGCCGCCTGGCTGTGCGCCACGGGTTGGGCAGCCGCCCAGGGCTGGCCAGCCAAGCCGATCAAGCTGGTGGTGAGCTATCCGCCGGGCGGCACCGTCGACGCGGTGGCCCGCGTGATCGCACCGCGCCTGTCCGAGCGGCTGCGCCAGCCGGTCGTGGTCGACAACCGCGCCGGCGCCGGCGGCGCCATCGGCGGCGATGCGGTCGCGAAGAGTCCGGCCGACGGCTACACGCTGCTACTCGACGCATCCAACCATGCGCAGAACCCGGCGCTGCGCAGCAAGATGCCCTTCGACACGCTGCGCGACCTGGCGCCGGTGTCGCTGCTGGTGAAGGTGCCCAACGTGCTGGTGGTGACGCCCTCGACGCCCTACCGCAGCGTCAAGGACCTGTTGGCCCAGGCCAAGGCCAAACCCGGCGAAATCAACTTCGCCTCGTCCGGCAACGGCTCGGCGCAGCATCTGGCCGGCGAACTGTTTCAGACCATGGGCGGGGTGCGCATGACCCATGTCGCCTACAAGGGCGGCGGCCCGGCACTGACCGACGTGATGGCCGGCCAGGTGCCGGTGTTCTTCGCCAGCCTGGCGTCGAGTCTGCCGTACATCCAGGCCGAGAAGCTGCGTGCGATCGCGGTGACGGGCAAGAGCCGCTCGCCGGTGCTGCCGCAGCTGCCCACCGTCGCCGAGTCAGGCCTGCAGGGCTACGAGGTCTACGAATGGAACGCGATCTTGGTGCCGCGCGGGACGCCGACACCGGTGGTCGAACGATTGGCAACCGAGTTGGCCGCCGTGCTCCAGGAGCCCGAAGTGAAGAACCGGCTGCAGGCCATGGGCGCCGAGGTGATCGGCTCCGGCCCGGCAGAGCTGGAGCGCTTCCGGCGCGCCGAGATCGAGAAGTGGACGAAGCTCGCGAAGGAGAACCGGATCAGCCTGGACTGATCCCTGCCCGGAGCACCGTGGCGAAAGCATCGGCGAACGCGGGCCGCGAACGCGCACGCCACATCGCCGCCAGTTCGTACGACGGCAGGCAGGCACCATCGCGCACGTCGGCATAGCGCACGCCCTCGTGCCGCAGCGCCCGCACCGAGCGCGGCAGCAGCGACCAACCCAGGCCCGCCGCTACCGCGGCGAGCACCGTGAGGGTGCGATTGGCCTCCTGCACCACCGCCACCTGATGGCCGGCGCTGCGGATGGCACTGAGCATCACGTTGCGCAGGCCGGCCACCTGCTGCTCGGGAAACCAGACGAGGCCATGCCGAGCCACGTCGGCGAGGGATACGCAGCCGTCTTCGGCCAGCGCATGGCCGGCAGGCAGCGCGGCGATCATTGCCTCGGCGCCGAGCTTGAGTTCGTGCACCGGCACGCCGACCGACACCGGCGGATGCAGCAACGCCACGTCGATGCGGCCCCGTTCCAGCGCCTCGACCAGTTCGGCATTGCTCATCTCGCGCAAGCGGAAGCGCACCGCCGAGTGAGCCGCGCGAAAGCGCCGCAGCGCCTGCGGCAGCACTTCGTACAGGGCATGCGAGACGAAGCCGATGGTCAGCTCGCCGCCTTCGCCCGCACCCATGGCGCGGGCCCGTGCCAATGCCATGTCGCCATAGGCCAGGCTGGCGCGCAGATCGTCGAGGATGGCGTGGCCGGCCTCCGTCAGCACGGCGCCGCGGCGCGAACGTGTGAAGAGCCGGGTACCGATTTCCGCTTCGAGCCGGTTAAGGGTCTGCGTGAGTGCCGGCTGCGCCAGACCGAGGCTTTCGGCCGCACGCGTGAGGCTCCCGCTGTCGGCGATCGCCACGATGCAACGCATTTGCCGGGTGTCCATCGATGGATTATCGAGTGGGACGCGCGCGGCCCGGCCGACGCTCAGGCCATCGCTTCGATGGCTTCGCGCATGGCCTGCGTGATCGCCCGCACCGCGACGGAATCGGGCCGCCCGGCCAGGCGCAAGGCCCGCACCGGCACCGGGATGTGCGGCTCCAGCGCCAGCACGTCGACCTTGGCCCGGTCGGCCGACCCGGCGGTGCAGCCGTCGACCAGCGCCACGCCCAGCCCGTGATGCGCCATCGCGAGCGCCGCGTGGTAGGTCTGCACCGTGACCACCGCCCGGTGGAAGCCGACGCCGGCCTGGCGGCAGGCCTGGCTCAGGCTGGTGCCCACCGGATCGCGGTTGTCCAGGCCGACCACCGGCACGTCGACCAGATCGTGCAAGGCGACCGAGCCGTTGCGCACCAGCGCGCGTGGCAGCAGGCCCTTGGGCGCGATGCACACCATGCGGCTGTCTGCCAGCGTCTCCTGCAGCAGCGACGGGTGCACCGCCGGGCTGAAGGCGAAGCCGACATCGGCCTGCTGCGACAGCAACGCCGACATGATCTGCGGCGAATGCAGCGACTCCACGATCACCGCCACGCCGGGGTGCTTCTCGCGGAAGGCCTTGAGCGCGCGCGGCAGCACCTCGTAACTGAGCGCCAGCACGCTGAGGATGCGCAGCTCACCGGCCGCACCGGCGGACCGCAGGTTGGTGGCGAGTCGCTGCACCTCGTCGAGCTGCGCGAACAGCCGCTCGATGTGCGGGTACAGCGTGAGCGCTTCGGTGGTCGGCGTGAGCCGGCCCTTGGTGCGTGCGAACAGCGAGAAGCCGAGTTGCAGCTCCGCATGCTGCAGCGTGCGGCTGACAGCCGGCTGGGTGATGTTGATGAGCCGCGCCGCCGCGCTCACGCTGCCGGTGAGCATGATCGCGTTGAAGACTTCGATGTGGCGCAGGCGCATGGCGGAAGGATCAGTGCGCCTTGTCCCAGTTCGGCCCGACACCCAATTCCGCAAGCAGCGGCACCTTGAGGTCAGCCACGCCGGCCATCAGCTTCGGGATCTCGCTGCGCACCCAGTCGACCTCGGCCTCGGGCACCTCGAACACCAGTTCGTCGTGCACCTGCATGATCATCTTGGTGGCGCGCTGCTCGGCATCGAGCACGTCCTGCACCTTGACCATGCTGAGCTTGATGATGTCCGCTGCGGTGCCCTGCATGGGCGCGTTGATGGCCTGTCTCTCGAGCGCAGCAAGTCGAGGGCCCTTCTCTCCTTGAATTCCAGGCAGTTGCAGGCGTCGACCAAAAACTGTTTCGACATAGCCGTTTTGCTTGGCCATTTCCTTCGTCTCGTCCATGTACACCTTCACGCCCGGGTAGCGCGTGAAGTAGCGGTCGATGTACGACGCGGCGGCCTTGGTCTCGATGCCCAGGTTCTTTGCCAGGCCGAAGCTGCTCATGCCGTAGATGAGTCCGAAGTTGATGACCTTGGCGTAGCGCCGCTGCTCGCTCGACACCTGGTCGACCTCGACGCCGAAGACTTCCGCCGCCGTCGCGCGGTGCACGTCGATGCCTTCGGTGAAGGCACGCAGCAGCGATTCGTCGCCGCTGATGTGCGCCATGATGCGCAGCTCGATCTGCGAGTAGTCGGCGCTGGCGATCACGCTGCCCGCCGGCGCCACGAAGGCCTCGCGCACGCGGCGGCCCTCGGCGGTGCGGATCGGGATGTTCTGCAGGTTCGGGTCGTTGCTGCTGAGCCGACCGGTCACCGCCACGGCCTGCGCGTAGTGCGTGTGCACGCGCCCGGTCCGCGGGTTGGCCAGCTGGCCCAGCTTGTCGGTGTAGGTGCCCTTGAGCTTCGACAGGCTGCGGTGTTCCAGCAGCTTGGCCGGCAGCGGAAAGTCGTCGGCCAGTTTCTCCAGCACCTCTTCGTCGGTGCTGGGCGCACCGCTCGGCGTTTTCTTGACGACCGGCAGGCCCAGCTTGGTGAAGAAGATCTCCCCGATCTGTTTCGGGCTGCCCAGGTTGAAGGGCTGGCCCGCGAGTTCGTAGGCCTCCTGCTCCAGCTGCATGATGCGGGTGCCGAGCTGGTGGCTCTGCGCGGCCAGCGTGGGCGCGTCGATCAGCACGCCATTGCGCTCGATGCGGTAGAGCGCCTCGCTGCTGTCCATTTCGAGCTGGTAGACGAAGCGCAGCTTCTCGTCGGCTTCCAGCTGGGGCCAGAGCACGCGGTGCACGTCGAGCGTCTGGTCGCTGTCCTCGCACGAATACTCCGCCGCCTTGTCGATCGCCACCTGGCTGAACGAGATCTGCTTGGCGCCCTTGCCGCACAGGTCTTCGTAGTCGATACCGCTGCGGCCCAGGTGGCGCTCGGCCAGGCTGGCCAGGCCGTGCGGCCGGTGCACTTCGAGCACGTAGCTCTGCAGCATGGTGTCGTGCGCGTAGCCCTGCACTTCGATGCCGTGGTTGGCGAGCACATGCCGGTCGTACTTGACGTGCTGGCCCAGCTTCTTCTTGGCGCCGTTCTCCAGCCAGGGCTTGAGGCGCGCGAGCACCTCGTCGCGCGGCAGCTGCTCGGGCGCATCGGGGTAGTTGTGGGCCAGCGGGATGTACGCCGCCTCTCCGGGCTTCACGCTGAAGCTCAGGCCGACGATCTCGGCGCGCATCTCGTCGAGCGAGGTGGTTTCGGTGTCGAGAGCGACCAGCTCGGCGGCCTCTATCCTCGCCAGCCAGGCGTCGAACATCTCCCAGGTCATGACCGTGTCGTAGGCCAGGTTGCTGGCCTTCTCGGCCGCCTCGTCGCCGAGGTTGTCGACCGCGGGTTCGTCGAAAAGGCCGGGGCCGGCGTCGCTCGCCGCGCCCTTCTTCTTGCGGTTGTTCTCCTCGATGAGTTCCGGCGGCACCGCGTGGGATTCGAGCGTCCTGACCAGGCTTTTGAAACCGTAGGCTTCATAGAAAGTCTTGAGCGCGTCGACCTGCTGCGGGCCGATCGCGATGCCGTCGAGCGCGGGCAGGCCGACGATGTGTTCGGCCAGGTCGCAGTCGGTGCGGATGGTGACCAGCCGGCGCCCCTGCGGCAGCCAGTCGAGCGCCTTGCGCAGGTTCTCGCCGGCCTGGCCCTTGATCTCGTGCGCATTCGCCACCAGCGCGTCGAGCGACCCGTACTGCAGCAGCCATTTGGCAGCGGTCTTGGGCCCCACCTTGTCGACGCCGGGCACGTTGTCGACGGTGTCGCCCACCAGCGTCTGGTAGTCGACCATCAGCGAAGGCGGCACGCCGAACTCCGCCGTGACGCCGGCCACATCGCGCTTCTTGCCGTTCATCGTGTCGATGATGGTGATGTGCTCGTCGACCAGCTGACTCATGTCCTTGTCGCCGCTGGAGACGATCACCTCGATGCCCTGCAGCGCGGCGGTCTTGGCCAGCGTGCCGATCACATCGTCGGCCTCGACCAACGGCACGTTCAGCACTTTCCAGCCCAGCAGTTGCACCACCTCGTGGATCGGCGGGATCTGGCTGCGCAGGTCGTCGGGCATGGGCGAGCGGTTGGCCTTGTACTCGGGATACCAGTCGTCGCGGAAGGTCTTGCCAGGCGCGTCGAACACGCAGGCGGCGTAGTCGGCGCGCACCTCGCGGCGCAGCGACTGCATCATGTTGATCATCCCGCGGATGGCGCCGGTCGCGGGGCTGCTCGGATCGCCGGGCACGGCCCGCAGGTCGGGCATGGCATGGAAGGCACGGTACAGATAGCTCGAACCATCCACGAGCAGCAGCGTTTTCTTGTCGGTCATCGGGCCATTTTGCCCGGCCGGACACGGGGCCACGGGCGGCGCGGCGTACGTGCCCGCAGTACGGCCTGTCACGCCCCGCGCCGACAGCGGGAAAGCAGGCCCGCACCTACAATTGCCCCATGGCCTCCACCCTCCACTCCTTCTTCCCCCGCGCACTGCTGGCGCTCGTCTGCGCCCTGCCGGTCGCCGCCGTCCAGGCACAGACCGCATCGCAGCCCGCCCCGACGCCGCCGGCCGCTGCGAAAGCCGAGGCCCGGGCCGAAGGACGACGCAACCAGAAGGTCGAGAACATCCACGTGGAGGACGGCGGCGCGGCGGTCGACGAGGTGCGCTACGGCGGTCAGACCCAGAGCATCACGGTGCAGCCGAAGGCCAACGTGCCGTCCTACCAGGTGCTGCCCAACGACGGCGGCCGCGAGCGGCAGGGCCCGAGCGAGACAGGCAGCGGCGGCAACGGCCCCCGGGTCTGGAACGTGATGAAGTTCTGAGCCCGGCGTGGCGGTCTACACCGACGTCGGTTTCGACGAAGCGGACGCGCTCGCACAGCGCCTGGGCCTGGGGGCCCTGCAGGCGCTGGACGGCATCCAGGGCGGCATCGAGAACACCAACTATTTCGCCACCACGGCGCAGGGCCGCTATGTGCTCACGCTGTTCGAGCGGCTGAGCCGCGAGCAGTTGCCCTACTACCTCTGCTTGATGAAGCATCTGGCGGCGCACGGCATCCCGGTGCCCGCGCCGATGGCCGACCCCAGCGTCCCGCCCTCGGCGGCGTCCGGCCTGTCGGCGCCCGACGCACCCTGCGAGCTGGTGCACCTCGTGGCCGGCAAGCCGGCAGCCCTGGTGCAGCGGCTGTCGGGGCACAGCGTGCTGGCACCGGGCGTCGCGCACTGCGCCGAGCTCGGCCGCTGGCTCGCGCGCATGCACCTGGCCGGCCGCGACTTCGACCGTGTGCAGCCCAATCTGCGCGGGCTCGACTGGTGGAACGACACCGCGCCGGTGGTGCTGCCGCATCTCGACGAAGCGCAGGCGGCGCTGTTGCGCGGCGAGCTGGCCTACCAGAACCATGTGGCGGCCTCGGCCCCCTACGCCGCGCTGCCGCGCGGGCCGGTGCACGCCGACCTGTTCCGCGACAACGCGATGTTCGACGAGGACAGCGACGCCGACCAGCCGCGACTGAGCGGCGTCTTCGACTTCTATTTCGCCGGCACCGACGCGTGGCTGTTCGACCTGGCGGTCTGCCTGAACGACTGGGCCGTCGACCTGCCGACGGGCGCGCCCGATGCGGCGCGCGCCGATGCCCTCCTGGCCGCCTACATGGCCGTGCGGCCACTCACCGCGGCCGAGCGGGCGTTGCTGCCCGCCATGCTCCGCGCGGCCGCCCTGCGCTTCTGGATCTCGCGACTGTGGGACTTCCACCTGCCGCGCGAGGCGAGCATGTTGCAGGCCCACGACCCAACGCATTTCGAGCGAGTGCTGCGCGAACGCGCGCGGCGCCCTCTGGCTGCGCCCGCCGCGTGCGTGCCAGCCACCCTGGCCGCCTGAACGGATTCCGATGAAACTGAATATTGTCCCGGCGCGCACCGGCGTGGTCTGGGTCCGCACCGGTCTTCAGACCTTTGCCAAGCGGCCGCTGGCCTTCGTCTCGCTGTTCTTCTTCTTCATGGCGCTCATCTCGATTGCCTCGCAGGTGCCGCTGGTGGGCACGGCGATCGCGCTGGTGTTGCTGCCGACGATGACGCTCGGCCTCATGGCCGCCAGCGCCGAAGCCGCCCGCGCAGGGGCCGGCGCGAAGCCGCCCGCAGCCACCGTGTTCCTGGCGGCCCTGCAGGCCGCGCGCAGCGGCTTGCGGCCGATGCTGGTGCTCGGCGTGCTCTACGCGGTGCTCTTCCTGGTGGTGATGGGCATCTCGGCACTGGCCGACGGCGGCCAGTTCGCCAAGGTTTACCTGATGGGCGGCACGGTGAGCCGCGAAATGGCCCAGGCGGGTGATTTCCAGGCCGCGCTGTGGATCGCCATGCTGCTGTACCTGCCGCTCTCACTCGCCTTCTGGCATGCGCCGGCGCTGGTGCACTGGCACGGCGTGCCGCCGGCCAAGAGCCTCTTCTTCAGCTTCGTCGCCTGCTTCCGCAACTTCGGTGCGCTGTTCGTGTTCGGCCTGACCTGGGTCGGCGTCTTCATCGGTTCGGGCATCGTGCTGAGCCTGATCGCTACCCTGTTCGCCGCCATCGTCGGCGAAGGCGCCACCGCCGCTGCCGGGGCACTGATGGTCGGCGGCGCCATGGTGATGGCGGCCATGTTCTTCACCAGCACCTGGTTCACCTTCCGGGACTCGTTCATCGACTGACGCCTGGCGCCGGTGTCAAACCGGCGTGAGTTTGGCGACCGACAGTGCCAGCCACTTCACGCCGTGGCGCGGGAAGTTGATCTGCGCACGGGCGTCGTCGCCGCTGCCTTCGAGTGCCACCACGGTTCCTTCGCCGAACTTGTTGTGGAAGACCTGCATGCCCGAGCGCAAGCCGTGCGAGGGCGCGGCCTTTTGTGGCGGCACGGGCGGGCTCGCGAACGACTCCTTGCCGAAGCCGCCACCGCCGTAGCTGCCGGCGCCACCTGCGCCGCGCGAGGTCGCATAGCCGCCGCCGTAGCCGAAGGCCGAGGGCGCGAAGCCCTGGTTCTTCGGCGTCAGCCACTTGAGCGCGCCCTCGGGCAGCTCGTCGTAGAAGCGGCTCTTGAGGTTGTAGCGGGTCTGGCCGTGCAGCATGCGCGTCTGTGAATGGCTCATGTACAGGCGCTGGCGGGCCCGCGTGATGGCGACATACATCAGGCGGCGCTCTTCTTCGAGCCCGTCGAAGTCGCTCATCGAGTTCTCGTGCGGGAACAGGCCCTCTTCCATGCCGGTGATGAACACGCAGTCGAATTCCAGGCCCTTGGCGGCGTGCACCGTCATGAGTTGCACGGCGTCTTGTCCGGCCTGCGCCTGGTTGTCGCCGGATTCGAGCGCGGCGTGCGTGAGGAAGGCGGCCAGCGGGCTCAGCGTCTCGCCGGTCTCGGCGTCGGGAGCGAGTGGCTCATCGACCACCGGTAGGTTCGGGTCCAGGCCCTGGCTCGCCGGCGACTGCCGCAGCTCGTCCACCGGCAGCGCCACCGCGTCGCGGCCGAAGCCTTCCTGCGTGACGAAGCTCTCGGCCGCGTTCACCAGTTCTTCCAGATTCTCGATGCGATCGGCGCCTTCGCGGTCGGCCTTGTAGTGCTCGACGAGGCCGCTGTGGTCGAGCACCAGCTCGATGATCTCGCGCAGCGAGATGCCGACCGTCTGCTCGCGCAGCACATCGATCTTCGCGACGAAGGCCGACAGGTTGGCGCCGGCCTTGCCGCCGACGGCGCTCACCGCGTCGTGCAGCGAATGCCCGGCCGCACGCGCCGCGTCCTGCAGCAGCTCGATGCTGCGCGCGCCGATGCCGCGCGGCGGGAAGTTGACGATGCGCAGGAAGCTGGTGTCGTCGTCCTTGTTTTCCAGCAAGCGCAGGTAGGCCAGCGCGTGCTTGATTTCGGCGCGCTCGAAGAAGCGCAGGCCGCCGTACACGCGGTACGGCACGGCGGCGTTGAACAGCGCGGTTTCGATCACCCGGCTCTGCGCATTGCTGCGGTAGAGAACCGCCATCTCCTTGCGGTCGATGCCGTCGCGCGCGAGCTGGCGCATCTCCTCGACCATCCATTGCGCCTCGGCGAAGTCGCTGGTGGCTTCGTACACGCGCACCGGCTCGCCGGGGCCCTGTTCGGTGCGCAGGCTCTTGCCCAGGCGCTTGGTGTTGTGGCCGATGAGCGCGTTGGCCGAGTCGAGGATGTTGCTGAAGCTGCGGTAGTTCTGCTCGAGCTTGATCTGCCGCTGCACGTCGAACTCGCGCACGAAGTCGGCCATGTTGCCCACCCTCGCACCGCGGAAGGCGTAGATGCTCTGGTCGTCGTCGCCGACCGCGATCACGCTGCTGTCGCCCGGCACAAAGCGGCCGTCGACCGTCTGGCCTGACAGCATCTTGATCCATGCGTATTGCAGGCGGTTGGTGTCCTGGAACTCGTCGATGAGGATGTGGCGAAAGCGCCGCTGGTAGTGTTCGCGCACCGGGTCGTTGTCGCGCAGCAGCTCGTAGCTGCGCAGCATCAGCTCGCCGAAGTCGACCACGCCTTCGCGCTGGCACTGCTCCTCGTACAGCTGATAGATCTCCACCTTCTTGCGGTCGTCCTCGCTGTGCACCTCGACGTCGCGCGGGCGCCGGCCGTCTTCCTTGGCGCCGGCGATGAACCATTGCGTCTGCTTGGCGGGGAAGCGCTCATCGTCGACGTTGAACTGCTTCATCAGCCGCTTGATGGCCGAGAGCTGGTCCTGCGTGTCGAGGATCTGGAAGGTCGACGGCAGGTTGGCCAGCTTCCAGTGCGCGCGCAGGAAGCGGTTGCACAGGCCGTGGAAGGTCCCGATCCACATGCCGCGCACATTGACCGGCAGCATCGAGGTCAGCCGGGTCATCATCTCCTTCGCCGCCTTGTTGGTGAAGGTCACGGCGAGGATGCCGCCGGGCGACACCTGGCCGGTCTGCATCAACCACGCGATGCGGGTGGTGAGCACCCGCGTCTTGCCGGAACCGGCGCCGGCGAGGATCAGCGCGTTGCCTGCGGGCAGCGTGACCGCCGCAAGCTGCTCGGGGTTGAGGTTGACGAGCAGGGGCGAGGCGGCCGCTGGGAAAGAGGGGGCGCCGGCGGAGGCGTCGTGCGAGCCGAAAAGGGACATCCCGGCATTGTAGGAAGCCGGGCTCCCGCGCGCGCCCGCCCCGCCTATTTCACCAGCTTCAGCGTGCCCTTCATGATCGCCGAGTGGCCGGGGAAGGAACAGAAGTAGGTGTAGCTCTCGGCCGCGCCGAGCTTGGCCACCGCAAAGGTCACGCTGTCGGTCTCACCACCGCCGACGATCTTGGTGTGGGCCACGACGCGCGCGTCGCCAGCCTTCACGTAGTTCTGCGGCAGGCCGGCGGCGATGCCGTCGGTCGCCGCGGCTTGCACGTCGGCCGTCTTCGCCAGCACCCAGTTGTGGCCCATGGCCTGCTTCGGCAGCTTGCCCGCGTGCTTGAGCTTGACGGTGAAGTCCTTGCAGGTCTTGCTCACCTCGATGACGGGCTTGTTGAACTGCATGGCGTCGTTGCCTTCGATCTCCACCGTGCAATCGGCGGCGAAGACGGAGGACGAGGCGAGCGCCAGAACGGCGACGGCGGCAAGGTGGTGACGAAGCATGGGAACGAATCTCCTGAGGGCAAGCGGCACCGGATGCGCCGCGCTGCCGGCATTGTGCGACCGGGCTGCGCACCGGCGACTGATCCGCATCAAGGCAACGCGTTGAACGCGGCCATTCGACGGCGTGTCGCAACTCTTGCCCTGGATCAAGGACGCGGATGGCGCGGCGGCCGAGACTGCCTGCCAGCCGCCGAACACTGTGCCTCGGCCACAACCTGGAGTCCCTCGACCATGAAGAAGAACCTTCCCCACACCCTCGTCGCGGCCCTGCTGGGCACCTTGTGTGCCCTGCCCGCCTTCGCCCAGGAAGCCGAGGGCAACTGGCTGGTGCGCGCCCGTGCGGTGCGTCTCGACACCGCCAACCATTCGGACGCCATCGGCGCACTGGCCGTGCCGGAGGACGCGATCACGGTCAACAGCAAGACGATCCCCGAGTTCGACATCACTTACTTCTTCACGCCGAACATCGCCGCTGAACTGGTGCTGACCGTGCCGCAGAAGCAACGCGTGACGATCGAGCAAAGCGCGCTCGGCGGCCCGGTGGACATCGGCACCTTCAAGCACCTGCCGCCGACGCTGACGCTGCAGTACCACTTCCTGCCTGAGGGCTCGTTCCGCCCGTACGTCGGTGCCGGCTTCAACTACACGCGCATCGGGTCGACGAAGCTCAACGTGCCGACCGTCGGCCGGCTGGACCTCGACCACAACAGCTTCGGGCTGGCCATCGGCGCGGGCTTCGACATCAAGGTCGCCAAGAATGTGTTCCTGAACTTCGACGTGAAGAAGGTGCAGATCCGCACCGACGTGAGCATGAACGGCACCAAGCTGTCGACGGTCAAGCTCGACCCGCTGCTGATCGGGGTGGGCATCGGCTACCGCTTCTGATCGAGCGGACCGGTCGCGAATAAGGTCTATACGAAAGCGCCCTCGCACCCGAGCCGGCACCTCCCTAGAATCAATCACCGGGCCCAAGTTTCTTGTCGCCCGGTTTTTTTGCGCCTGCAGGGGCGCCGAGACCGGGCCGGGACCAAGCGCCCACGCCGCCGGAAATCGTTCCGCGGTGCACCGCCACAGGAGCTTGGTTTCTCATGCAGATCTTCGACTACGACAACATCCTGCTGCTGCCGCGCAAATGCCGCGTGGAAAGCCGCTCGGAATGCGACGCCAGCGTGGCGCTCGGCGGACGCCGATTCCGCCTCCCGGTCGTGCCGGCCAACATGAAGACGGTGGTCGACGAGACCATCAGCCTCTGGCTGGCGCAGAACGGCTACTTCTACGTGATGCACCGCTTCGACCTCGACAACGTCGCGTTCGTGAAGCACATGCACGCCAAAGGCACGTTCGCCTCGATCTCGCTGGGCGTGAAGAAGGCCGACTACGACACGGTCGACCAACTGGCTGCAACCGGCCTCTCGCCGGAATACATCACGATCGACATCGCGCACGGCCATGCCGACACGGTGAAGAACATGATCGCCTACCTCAAGGACAAGCTGCCAAAGAGCTTCGTGATCGCGGGCAACGTCGGCACGCCCGAGGCCATCATCGACCTGGAGAACTGGGGCGCAGACGCGACCAAGGTCGGTATCGGGCCGGGCAAAGTCTGCATCACCAAGCTCAAGACCGGTTTCGGCACCGGCGGCTGGCAACTGAGCGCGCTCAAGTGGTGTGCGCGGGTGGCGACCAAGCCGATCATTGCAGATGGCGGCATCCGCGACCACGGCGACATCGCCAAGAGCATCCGCTTCGGCGCGTCGATGGTGATGATCGGCTCGCTGTTCGCAGGCCATGAAGAGTCGCCGGGTAAGACGGTCGAGGTCGACGGCGTGCTCTTCAAGGAGTACTACGGCTCGGCCAGCGACTTCAACAAGGGCGAGTACAAGCACGTCGAAGGCAAACGCATCCTCGAGCCGATCAAAGGCAAGCTGGCCGACACCTTGGTCGAGATGGAGCAGGACGTGCAGAGCTCCATCAGCTATGCCGGCGGCAAGGTGCTGATGGACATTCGCAAGGTCAACTACGTGACGCTCGGTGGCGCCAACGAGGGTGAACACCTGCTGATGTAACCCGGTGCGCCGCTGTGCGCGCGTCAGCTGGACAGCAGCGTCATGGCGCGGGCGTGCAGCGCATGCGTTTCGTCGGCCAGCGCGTCGAGCACGCTGAAGTGATGCAGCCCCGGGTACAGCTCGCACACCGGCACGGTGCGCGAGGTCCAGGCCTGGCGGATCAGCGCGTTCTGCCGATGGAATTCGTCGCTCTCGGCACCACCGGCCACGGCATAGAGCACGCCGCGCGCAGGGGTCGGCCACAGCGCCGGACTGGCCCGCACCGCGTCGTCGGGCGTCAGCCGCAGCGCGGCCTCGAGCGATGGCACATGCTGCAGCGGGCCGAGCTCGTACAGCCCCGAAATCGACAAGGCCGTGCGCACGAGATTCGCCGGCAGCGCGGCGTCGACCGCCTGCCAGTGGCAGGCCAGCAGCATCGCCGCCAGGTGGCCGCCGGCCGAATGCCCGGCGACGGTGATGCGCCGCGGATCGCCACCATGCCCGGCGATGTGGCGCCAGGTCCAGGCCAGCGCCTGCACCATCTGCAGCGCGATCGACGGGACCGTGACCGGCTTGCTTTCGGTGCCGGGGCACAGCGCATAGTTGGGAATCACCACGCACACGCCCTTGTTCGTGAAGCTGGGCGCGAGGAATGAGTGGTCACGCTTGTCGAGCGAACGCCAGTAGCCGCCGTGAATGAACACCAGCACCGGCGCATCGGCCTGCTCGGCCGGGAAGATGTCGAGCGCCTCGCTCGGCGCGCTGCCATAGGGCATGTCGAGCACGCAGCGAGAGGCCGCGCGCGCGGCCTCGGAGTCGCGTGCCCAGCGTTCGAAATAGCGCGCGTGGTCGGGCACCAGCGCCCGGTTGTTGTACATGCGCTCCAACCAGTCGCGGTCGATGGAAGAGGTCATCCGGAACTCCTTAAAAATAGTTCGATTCGGTAGCGCCATGTTGTCGCAGCGCAAGACCGCGGTCGGGCATTCTGGTTAGAATTCCGCCTGCGTTGGGGGGGTAGCTCAGCTGGGAGAGCGCCGCGTTCGCAATGCGGAGGTCGTGAGTTCGATCCTCATCCTCTCCACCAACTCGATCCAGAAGCCTCGGCGTCCGCGCCGAGGCTTTTTTCGTGGTGTGCCCGTCCTCAGGCGTCGAGGGCGAGATGCTGGCCGTGCAACGCTTGGGCGGCGGGAGATGCCAGGAAGGCCACCGTCTGCGCCGCGACGTCGGTTGACACCCAGTCCGCCGGATTGGCGTCGGGCATGGCTTGCCGATTGGCAGGTGTGTCGAGCACGCTGGGCGCAATGCTGTTGACCCGGACGCCATGCGGCGACAGCTCGGCCGCCATCGCCTCGACCAACCGCTGCAGCGCACTCTTCGACGCGATGTATGCGGACATCGAGGCCAACCCGCGGCCCGCGATCTTGGCCGTGACGGCGATCACGCTGCCCACCTTGCGCTCGACCATCGACGGCACGAAAGCCTGCGTTACAGCGACGAAGGACCAGGCGTTGAGGTTCATCATGCGATCCCAACTGGCGCGATCGAGCGTGTGCACGGATGCGCCCATCTCGAAACCACCGGCCACGTGCACGATGGTGTCGACGTGCTGGAAGGCTTGAAGGATCTGCCCGGCGGCGGCCTGCATGCCGGTGGCGGACGTCACATCCGCTGCGATCAGCAGATGGCGCGAGTTGTCGAGTCCCGGAAAGGCATCGGCCAGTTGGCTCTCGCTATGACCGATGAGCGCCAACCGAGCGCCGTCGCTCATGAAGCGCTGAACCACGGCACGCCCGAGCGCGCCGGCGGCGCCGGTGATCACAACGTGCGACGGTTCGGAGGCAGAAGGAAGAGAGGTGGCCATTGTTGGATTTTTGACGGGGGGAGCCACGCATCCTACGACAGCCCGATTTCTATGGCTATAATCGCAGACTTGCCTGATGACAGCGATGTCGATGTCAGTCAGGGGCTCTTAGCTCAGTTGGTAGAGCAGCGGACTCTTAATCCGTAGGTCGAGTGTTCGAGTCACTCAGGGCCCACCACCAACACCCGCGCAAGCGTTGAAAAGCCTGCTACCTCACCGTAGCAGGCTTTTTTCATTGCGGGCTCACACCTCGCACGCCCTCCCCCGGAAAGACAAAAGGCCCGCCTTCATGACGAAGGCAGGCCTTTTGTTTTTACCGATCGATCAAATCGGCAATCAAACCGGCACAAGGCCGGCGATCACTCAGCGGCTGGGCTTGAATGCACGCTTCGCCGCGTCGCGCGGCACGAACACCTTGCCGCCGCCGCCGGCCGCGCCACGCGGGCCGCCGAAGCCTTCGTTGCGCGGGGCGAAGCTCTCGCCACGCGGCGCAAAGCCTTCACCGCGGCCCGGGCCACCGGCACCGCGCGGTGCGCTGTCGCCCCAGCCCGGCTTGCGACCGAAACCGCCGCCGCCTTCGTCACGACCGCCGCCGAAACCGGCGTTGTGGCCATGGTGCGGGCGGGCACCGGGTGCCGCGCCGCGCGGGCCGCGGTCGTTGAAGCCGCTGGCGCCGGCATAGCCGCCGCCGTTGCCACCGAAGCCACCGCCACGCGGGCCGGCACCAGCGCCGCCGCCGAACTTGCGTTCGCCACCGCGCGAGTGGGCATCACGGCCACCGCCGCCGAAGTTGCCTTGCGGACGCGATTGCGGCATGCGCTGCTGGGGTTCCAGGCCAGGAATGGTCTCGGCCTTGAACTGCTGATGGCTGTAGTGCTCGATGTCCATGATCTTGCGGCGATCGCGGAACTCGGCAAAGGTCACGGCGATGCCGTCGCGACCGGCACGGCCGGTGCGGCCGATGCGGTGGGTGTAATCCTCCGCCTTCATCGGCAGGCCGAAGTTGAAGACGTGGGTGATGGTCGGCACGTCGATGCCGCGGGCGGCAACGTCGGTGGCCACGAGGATCTGCACCTGGCCCTGGCGCAGCGCCATCAGGCGGCGGTTGCGCAGGCCCTGGCTCAGGGCACCGTGCAGCGCGACAGCGCTGAAGCCGTCCTGCTGCAGGTCGTTCGCGAGGCCGTCGCACTCGACTTGCGTGCTGGCGAACACGATGGCCTGATTGATCGTGGTGTCGCGCAGCCAGTGATCGAGCATCTTGCGCTTGTGCTGGGTGTTGTCGGCCCAGAACAGCACTTGCTTGATGTTCGCGTGCTTTTCTTGCGGCGAGTCGATCTGGATCTTCTGCGGCTGGCGCATCACGCGGGTCGCGAGCTGCTGGATGCGCGGCGCGAAGGTCGCGCTGAACATCATCGTCTGCTTGCGTTCGATGGTGAGCTGGTTGACTTCGGCCAGGTCGTCGGCAAAGCCGAGGTCCAGCATGCGGTCGGCTTCGTCGACCACGAGGAAGCGCACCTGGTCGAGCTTGATCTGCATCGAGCGCTGCAGGTCGAGCAGGCGGCCCGGCGTGGCGACCACGAGGTTTGCGTTCTGCAGCTTGGCGATCTGCAGCTGGTAAGGCATGCCGCCCACCACGCTGGCGACGCGCAGGCCACGGCAATGCTTCACCAGATCGATGGCGTCGTGCGCCACTTGCTGGGCGAGCTCGCGCGTCGGGCACAGGATCAGGGCGCCGGGCGTGGCGGCCTTGAAGTTGCGGTTGCTGGTCGGGTCCTTGCGCTTGGCCTTCTTGGGCGGCGCTTCGCCGCGGGCGATGGCTTCGGCAGCCAGGCGGTCGGCCTCGGCCTTGAGCGCAGCAGCGGCTTCGGCTTCTTGGGCGAGCAGCGTGTGCAGCACGGGCAAAAGGAAGGCGGCGGTCTTGCCGCTGCCGGTCTGGCTCGACACCAGCAGGTCGATGAAGCGGGCGTTGCCTTCGTCGGAGCTGGTCATCGCGAGGGGGATGACTTTTTCCTGGACGGAGGTCGGTTGTTCGAAACCGAGGTCGGCCACAGCAGCGACCAGTTCGGGCGCCAGGCCCAGCGCGACAAAGCCGTTGGGCTTCTTCGGGGCTTCGGCTTCGGGCGCGGCGTCGTCGGCCAGGTCGAGCACGACGATGTCATCGGCGGTCGAATCGGCAGCGAATTCACCGGCCACGGCGAATTCGTCGGATTGCACAGGCGCGAAATCGCCCTGCGCTTGAAGGTAAGCGTCGGTCATGTAGATAGCTCATACGCGAGCGCTGCCGTAGGCGGCGCCCCGTCGGGTGGTTAAAAACATCAACCATCCAACGACATTCAGCAAGAGCTACGACCTGAGGTCTGCCTTGGCTGCGGCCCGTTCATCGGGCGCGGTGTGCAAGATAGGGAGATGCGAGAAACGCTGCACTGTGCAGCGAAGCCCGAGATTATGACACGGGCCCGGGTTTTTACCTAATCCTCAAGACGAAGGAAGGTTTGGCGGTAGTGCGCCAGCTCGTCGATGGATTCGTGCACGTCGGCCAGCGCCGTGTGGGCCTGCTGCTTCTTGAAGGCGTTGTAGGCGGCGGGCTTCCAGCGCTTGGCCAGTTCCTTCAGCGTGCTCACGTCGAGGTTGCGATAGTGGAAGTAGGCCTCGAGCTTGGGCATGTACTTCACCAGGAAGCGGCGGTCCTGGCCGATGGTGTTGCCGCACATGGGCGAGCCCTGCTTGGGGATGTAGCGCCCGATGAACTCGATCATCTGTTTCTCGGCCTCGGCCTCGTCCACGGTCGAGGCCTTGACCTTGTCGATCAGGCCGCTGCGGCCGTGCGTGCCCTTGTTCCAGCTGTCCATGGCGTCGAGCACCGCGTCGCTCTGGTGAATCACGAAGACCGGGCCTTCGATGCGCACCGACAGGTCGGAACTGGTCACCACGACGGCGATCTCCAGCAGGTGTTCTTTTTCCGGGTCCAGGCCGCTCATCTCGCAGTCGAGCCAGACCAGGTTCTGGTCGCTTTTCTTCAACACGGGGGCGGATGCGGCGGGGTTCGATGCGGGGGTTTCAGGCATCGGGCGATTGTCGTCGAAGGTGCCCCTGCACCGAGCGGGCCCGCCGGTGCGGGGGCTAAACTCGGCCCGCCATGTCCGATGCACTCATCTTCACCTATGCGTTCGCCGCCGCCCTGCTCGCCGGCCTGGCGGTGAAGTTCTGGCTCGCATCGCGCCAGGTCCGTCATGTGGCGCAGCACCGAGACGCGGTGCCCGCCCCCTTTGCGTCGACGCTGACACTGGCGGCGCACCAGAAGGCCGCCGACTACACCATCGCCAAGAGCCGCTTCGGCCTCCTTGAAATGGCCTGGGGCGCCGCGGTGCTGCTGGGCTGGACACTGCTCGGCGGACTCGACCTGCTCAACAAGGTGCTGCTGGCCTGGCTCGGCGGTGGCATGGTGCAGCAGCTCGCGCTGCTGGCGGGCTTCGCGCTGATCGGTGGCCTGCTCGACCTGCCCTTCACGCTCTGGCAGACCTTCCGACTCGAAGAGCGCTTCGGCTTCAACAAGATGACCCTTCGGCTGTGGCTGGCCGACGCGGTCAAGGGCACCGTGATCGGTACGCTGATCGGCCTGCCCATCGCCGCCCTCATTCTCTGGCTGATGGGTGCGATGGGCCCCTGGTGGTGGCTCTGGGCCTGGGCCGCATGGATGGGCTTCAATCTGCTGCTGATGCTGGTCTATCCGACCTTCATCGCGCCGCTCTTCAACAAGTTCCAGCCGCTCGAAGACGCCAGCCTGCGGGCGCGCGTGACGGCGCTGATGCAGCGCTGCGGCTTCGCCGCCAAAGGCCTGTTTGTGATGGACGGCAGCCGCCGCAGCGCCCATGCCAATGCCTACTTCACCGGCTTCGGCGCCAGCAAGCGCGTGGTGTTCTACGACACCCTGCTGCGCCAACTGAACGCCGGCGAGGTCGAGGCGGTGCTGGCCCACGAGCTGGGACACTTCAAACGGCGTCACATCGTCAAGCGCATGGGTGCGATGTTCGCGCTGAGCCTGGCCGGCTTCGCGCTGCTGGGGTGGGTGTCGAGCCAATCCTGGTTCTACGCCGGCCTCGGCGTGCAGCCCAACATGGGCGCGCCGAACAATGCGCTCGCGCTGCTGCTGTTCATGCTGGCGGTGCCGGTCTTCCTGTTCTTCGTCGCCCCGCTGCCGGCCTGGCTTTCGCGCAAGCACGAGTTCGAAGCCGACGCCTACGCGATCGCCCAGACCAGCGGCAGCGACCTGGCCGCGGCCCTGCTCAAGCTCTACCAGGACAACGCGTCGACGCTCACGCCCGACCCGCTGTTCGTTCGCTTCTACTACTCGCATCCGCCAGCTTCCGAGCGCCTCGCGCGGATGGCAGCAGCCTGACCTCCGGAGATTCGCACCCATGCCCAGCATGCTCAGCTTCAAGGACTGGAAGTCCACGCCGCGGCGCGCCCTGAGCGCCACCGAGATCGTGAGCGCCCTCGCCCGCCTCGACGGATGGAAGCTCACCGGTGACGATGCCGATGTCGCCATCGAGAAGACCTACACCTTCGCGAACTATTTCGAGACCATCGCGTTCGTGAATGCACTGGCACTGGTGGCGCACCGCTTCGACCACCACCCGGACCTGTCGGTGCACTACAACCGCTGCGTGGTGCGCTTCAACACGCACGACGTGTCTGGCATCTCGCAGACCGACCTCGACTGCGCGGCGCAGGCCGACGCGTTGTTGGCCGCCGCATGACCGGAGAACGCGCGCTTGGCTAAGCAACGCGGCGCCGCAGCGGACGCGGCCCTTCGCGATGGCCTGGTCGTCGCGAGCCATGGCCGCCATTGCCTGGTCGAGACGCCCGAGGGTGAACGACGCATCTGCCACCCGCGCGGCAAGAAGAGCCAGGCCGTCGTCGGCGATCACGTGCGCTGGCAGGCCAGCGAAGACGAAGGCACGATCGAGCAGGTGGTGGAACGCAAGAACCTGTTCTACCGGCAAGACGAGATCCGCACCAAGTCCTTCGCGGCCAACCTCGACCAGGTGCTGATCCTCATCGCGGCCGAGCCCGAATTCTCCGAGCATCAACTGGCGCGCGCGCTGATCGCGGCCGAAGCCGAGCGCATCACACCGATCATCGCGCTCAACAAGAGCGATCTGGTTCAACCCTTCGAACGCGCGTGGGCGCGGTTGGCGCCCTACCGTCGCATGCATGAGGGCGTGCTGCCGCTGTCGCTCACCGCGTCGGGCGAGGTCGACCGCGAGGTGCTGATAAGACTGCTGGCGGGCAAGACGACGCTGGTGCTCGGCCCCTCGGGTGCCGGCAAGAGCACGCTCACCAACCTGCTCGTGCCCGGCGCATCGGCCCTGACCAACGAGATTTCCTACGCGCTCAATTCCGGCAAGCACACGACCACCAGCACCACGTTGTACTGGGTCGACCGCGACCGGCACACGGCGCTCATCGATTCACCCGGCTTCCAGGAATTCGGCCTCAACCACATCGAGGCGATGCAACTCGCCCGGCTGATGCCGGATATCGCTGCCCATGCGAACGACTGCAAGTTCTATAACTGCACCCACCTGCACGAGCCCGGCTGCGGCGTCATCGCCGAAGTCGACTCCGCCACCCACGCCGGGGCGATCAACGCCACGCGCTACCGCATCTACGGCGAACTCTTCGCCGAACTGAGCCAACGCCGCTTCCCATGAAAGTCCTGCTGTATTCGCATGCCTTCCATCCCTCGCTGGGCGGCGTGGAGACCGTGTCGATGACCCTGGCACAGGGCTTCGTGGCCAACGGCATCGACTGCAAGGTCGTGACGCAATCCGAAGGCAGCACCCCCGACGACTTCGGCTTCGAGGTCGTTCGCAGGCCAGGGCGGGCGCAGGCCCGCGCCTTGGTGCGATGGGCGGATGTGGTGCTCTTCAACGGCGCCAGCCTGGCCTTGCAGCCCTGGGTGATGCTGGCGCGCAAGCCCTTCGTCTGGGTGCATGTCGGCTACCAGGCCGCTTGCATCGATGGCCTGGGCTGGGTCGACAACGCACCGGCGCCGATGACGCCCTGGGCCTCGGTGCGCTTTCATGCGCGGCGCACCGGCTGGCCACGCGCGCTGCGCGAGGGGCTGAAGCTGGCGCTGCGGCGCTCTGTGGCGCTGTGCGGTGTCGACCGCAACGTCGCCATCACGCGCTGGATGGACGCCGCCCTGCCGCTGCCGCGCCAGCAGCACATCTACAACCCCTTCCCGATCGCGCAGTTCGCGGGTGCGGACCGCACGGCGCCGGAATTCGACTTCTTCTACATGGGCCGCATCGTCCAGGAAAAGGGCGTCGACGTACTGGTGCATGCCTTTGCCGACGTGCTGCGGCGGCACGGCGCCGGCCCGCGCCTGCTGCTGATCGGCGATGGCGGTGCACGCCCGGACATCGAGCGCCTGGTGGCGGAGCTCGGCCTGTCGCAGGCGGTCGTCTTCGCGGGCAAGCAGTCGGGCGCGGCGCTGGTCGACTGGGTCGGGCGCGGCGCTGTCGGCGTGCTGCCCTCGGTCTGGTACGAGCCCATGGGGGGCGTGGCGATCGAGCTCATGGCGGCGGGCAAATGCCTGATCGTCTCGGCGCAGGGCGGTCTGGCCGAGTGCGTTGGCGATGCCGGGCTCGACTTTCCCAACGGCGATGCCCAGGCCTTGGCCAACCGCATGCTGCAGGTGCTGCAGGACCCAGCACAGCGCGATGCACTGGCGGCCGCGGCGCGCCAGCGTTCGAAGGCATTCCTGCCCGAGCGCTTCATCGCGCAGTACATCGCCCTGCTGCAGGACGTGATCGCGCGGCACTGAGACCGCTTGGCCTCAGCCGAGCACCTCAGCCGAGGATCGCCGCCAGCGCATCGGTCAACGCGCTGCACTGCGCGCGGGTCCCGATGCTGATGCGCAGGTAGGCATCGATGCGCGGCTGTCGGAAATGCCGTACCAGCACCGCGCGTGCACGCAGCGCCGCCGCCAGCGCAGCAGCGTCGTGCGACGCATGCCGTGCGAAGACGAAATTCGCCCACGAGGGCAGCAGCTCGAAGCCCAGGTCCTCCAGCTGCAGCACCAGGCCTTCGCGCGCGTCCATGATGGCCCGGCGCGTCTTCGCGAGCCAGGCCTCGTCTTCCAGCGCCGCCACCGCGCCGGCCTGGGCCAGCCGGTCGAGCGGATAGGAATTAAAGCTGTTCTTCACCCGCGTCAGCGCCTCGATCAGCGGCGCCTGCCCGCAGGCGAAACCGACCCGAAGCCCCGCCAGCGAATGCGACTTGGACAGGGTCTGCACCACCAGCAGATTGGGATGGCGCGCAATCAGCGGGACGGCACTTTCGGCGCCGAAGTCGATGTAGGCCTCGTCGACCAGCACCACGCGCGACGGGCAGGCGACCAGGAGCCGCTCGATGCCCGACAGCGGCAAGGCGCGGCCGGTGGGTGCATTCGGATTCGCCAGCACGATGCCGCCGCAGCCCTGGGCGGCACGCGCCGCCAGCGCATCCACATCGATGCGCAGCGCCTCGTCGACCGGCTGCAGCGCGCAGTCGATGCCATAGAGCTGCGCATAGACCCGGTAGAAGCTGTAGGTGACGTCCGGGAAAAGCAGCGGCTCGTCGCGTTGGAAGAAGGCTAGGAAGGCATGGGCCAGCACTTCGTCGGAACCGTTGCCGGCAAAGACCTGGTCGCTTTGCAAGCCGTTGCGCGCGGCGACCGCCTCGCGCAGGGCGAGCGACTCCGGATCGGGATAGCGCTCCAGGCCCTCGGACGCCGCCGCCTGGATCGCGTCGAGCACGCGGGGCGACGGCGGGTAGGGGTTCTCGTTGGTGTTGAGCTTGACGAGGCCGGCGATGCGCGGCTGCTCGCCCGGCACGTAGGGCTCGAGCGCGGCGACGCGCGGGCTCCAGAACGGCGAGGCGGCGCTCATCGCGGGCGGGCCGGGGCCGTCATCCGAGCAGGCGCGCCAGCGTGAGCAAGGCGAGCAGCACCATCCACATCACGACCGAACGCCAGACCAGGCCGACCACGCTGCGCAGATGGCCGAGATCGGGTTCGCGGCCGCCGGTGCTGCCGGTGTCGACGACCGGATCGGCCCAGCCGGTGTCGGCAACCTGCGCGCCGGCCAGCGGATCGCTCGGCGCCAAGGGCCGCAGGCCGCCACCGCCGAGCCGCACGTTCACCGCGCCGGAGGTGGCGGCGAGGATCACGCCGTCGTTCGGCTCGGCAAAGCGGCGCGCGTCGTTGCGCCAGCTGTCGATCGCATCCTCGAAGCTGCCGACGACGGCAAAACCGAGCGCCGTGATGCGCGCCGGCAGCCAGTCGGCCGCGACCCAGGCGCGCCGTGCCGCCTGCTGCACCGACGGGCTGGACGGCTGCACCACGGCAGCATCCTTGTGGGCCCAGTAACGGGCGACGAATTCGCTCATTCGGTAGAACACCGCGCCGGCCGGTCCGAGCCCGAAGGCGGCCAGGACCGAGAACCACGCCAGCACGCCGAACACATGCCGGTGCGCGGCAATGACCGAATGCTCGATCACATGACGCACCACCTCGCTGCGCGGCAGGTTCGCCGCATCCACATGCTGCCAATGCGCGAGCAGCGAGCGCGCCAGGGGCTGGTCGCCCTCCTCCA
Organism: Variovorax sucrosi; assembly: GCF_051216635.1. Classification (NCBI taxonomy): domain Bacteria; kingdom Pseudomonadati; phylum Pseudomonadota; class Betaproteobacteria; order Burkholderiales; family Comamonadaceae; genus Variovorax; species Variovorax sucrosi. The sequence continues at coordinate 305,871 of NZ_JBPJZU010000007.1, forward strand.
GCGCGTCGCGGATGCCGGTGAAGTGGTGGCTGAACTGGCGAAAGCCCAAGGTGACGTAGAGCATCGCGATGCTCCAGAGCACGGCAAAGGGCAGGCCGAGCGTGAGCACCAGCAGCCAGTGCACGCCCAGCGTCAGCAGCGTGGGCACGAAGACGGCGAGGCCCCAGGCGACCCAGCCATGGTGCGATTGGCCAGCGTCGAAGTTGCGGCTGGTCCAGCGTGTCCATGCCAGCACGCCCGCATAGACCGGGTTGCGGGGCGCGAGCGGGCGCACCTGCTCGATCAGCAACGCGCACAGGATGGCAAAGAAGCTCATCGGTCGATGATAGCGACTGGTCCGAGACGCACCCCGCCGCGGCCCGGGGGCGCCGCTGCCCGGCTCAGGCCGCCAGGAAGCGATAGAGGTTGCGCAGCATGCCGGCGGTTGCGCCCCAGACGAAGCGCTCCTGCGGGCCGTCCTGGTAGGGCATCGAGAACCACTGCCGGGCGTTCAGGCCCTCGCCCACCATGGCATGGCGCCGGTGGTTGGCCGGGTTCATGAGGTGCGCCAGCGGCACCTCGAAGGCGTCGGCCACTTCCGACGGGCTGAGCGTGAGATGAAAGCCTGGCTGCACCAGCGCGATGACCGGCGTGACGATGAACGAGGTCACGGTGGTGTAGGTCGGCAGGCTGCCCAGCACCTCGATGTAGTCGGCCGACAGGCCCACTTCTTCCCAGGCTTCGCGCAGCGCAGCGGCGGCGATGTTCGCGTCCTCCGGGTCGACGCGCCCGCCGGGGAAGGCGACCTGGCCCGAGTGCGTCGACATCTGCGTCGCACGCTCGGTCAGCAGCACGGTCGGCACCTCGCGCTGCACGATCGGCACCAGCACGGCGGCCTGCGCCGGTGCGCGGTCACCGATGCGAGGCTCGCGGCGCAACTCCGGCGTCCAGACGGGCGGCGTCGCAAAACGGGCGCGCAGGGCACGCGCCGTCAGCTGTGACGCCGGCACCGCGGGAAGGTCGCTGTCGATGCGCACCACCGGCACCTCGCGCGGATCGAAGGCCGCCAGAGAGATGGCGTTGATGGGTTCGATCGGGGCGAGGGCTTCCATGGTGGCGGGAATGGGATTCAAGGGAACGAGCGATGGCTTCGACAGTACAACGCGGGAGGTGACAGAAAGATACACGGCACGCCTCGCATGCGCATCACCGTCGCATGCAAGCGACGCGCCGAAAATGCAAAAAGCCGCCCGAATCGGCGGCTTTTTGCGAGGCACGAAGGAGCAGCTTACTTTGCGGCTGCAGCCGTCGGGCGCTTGCCCGGCAGCTTTTCCTTGATGCGTGCCGAACGACCGCTGCGCTCGCGCAGGTAGTACAGCTTGGCGCGGCGGACATCGCCACGGCGCTTGACTTCGATGGCGGCGATCAGCGGGCTGTAGGTCTGGAACGTGCGTTCCACGCCTTCGCCGCTGGAGATCTTGCGCACCGTGAAGCCGCTGTTGAGGCCGCGATTGCGCTTGGCGATCACGACGCCTTCGTAGGCCTGCACGCGCTTGCGGCTGCCTTCGACAACGTTCACGCTGACGATGACCGTGTCACCGGGCATGAAATCAGGGATGGTCTTGCCGAGCCGGGCGATTTCTTCCTGCTCGAGGGTCTGGATGAGGTTCATGATTTCCTGGATTCGATCGTGACCGCGCTGCACTAAAGGCGTCTTTCCATATTGTTCACGGATGACGCGGCCGGCCAGAGGATCGGGGAGCCCGCGATTATAGCTTTTTTTTCAGCGCCAACTCGTCGGCTTGGCTCAGCCGACCGGCAGCCCGTGCCGCCTCGACCAGTTCCGGACGGCGCGCCGCAGAAATGGCCAGCCGCTGGTCGCGCCGCCAGCGTTCGATCTGCGCGTGGTGGCCGGACATCAGGGGCGCCGGCACCCCCTGCCCGTTCCAGACCTCGGGACGCGTGTAGTGCGGGCAGTCGAGCAGCCCGTCGAGCGCCGGATTGAAGCTGTCCTGAATGTGGCTGGCCTCGTCGCCCAGCACCCCGGGTTGCAGGCGCGCCACCGCATCGAGCAGGGCCATGGCCGCGATCTCGCCGCCCGACAGCACGAAGTCGCCCAGGCTGATCTGGTGGGTGACGCGCGCGTCGATGAAGCGCTGGTCGATGCCTTCGTAGCGCCCGCAGACCAGCACCGCGCCCTCGCCGGCCGCCCATGTTTCGACCGCCGCATGGCGCAGGACCTCCCCCACCGGCGAAAAAAGGACAACCGGCGCGGGCGCGCCGCGGGCGGCCAGCGCCGCATCGAGGCAGGCCGACAGAGGCTCGGCCATCATCACCATGCCAGGCCCGCCACCGAACGGGCGGTCGTCGACTCGGCGGTAGTTGCCTTCGGCAAAGTCGCGCGGGTTCCAGAAGACGACCTCGACCTGCTTCGACTCGAAGGCGCGACGGGTCACGCCGCTGGTCAGCAGCGGTGCGAACAGTTCGGGGAAAAGCGTGAGAACGTCGAAGCGCATGGCGACGCCGGCGCTCAGTAGTCGGGCTGCCAGTCGACGGTGATGAGGCGGCCCGCCAGGTCGACCTTGTCGACAAAGGCCGAGACGAAGGGCAGCATGCGCTCGATCGGCTTGCCGTCTTCTTCCGCGCTGAGCACCAGGGTGGTCTGCGGGCCGGTGGCCAGCAGTTCGCGCACGGTGCCCAAAACGATGCCTTCGCGATTGACCACCGACAGGCCGATCAGGTCGACCCAGTAAAACTCGTCGTCGCCCGCTGTGGGAAAGCTCGAACGCGGCACGAACACGCGCGCGCCGCGCAAGGCCTCGGCGGCCGTGCGGTCAGGCACGTCGTCCGACGTCGCGACGACGCAATTGGAATGTTCCTTGGCTTCGCGGATTGCGAGCCGGAAGGCGCCGGTCCGCACCGTCGCGGTGGCCGGGCCGGAAGGCTGGATAAACCAGCGCTTCGAGGAGAAGAGCGCCTCGGGTTGGGCGCTGTGGGGCAGGACCTTGAACCAGCCCTTGATGCCCCAGGCGTCGGCGATGCGGCCTACCTCGATGGCGTCCGCCGGCAATTCGGCGGCTTCGAGCGTGGACAGCATCCCCGGGCCGTGCGAGCCGAGCTTAGGCGGCAGCCTTGGGGGCGGCAGCGGCGGCTTGCTTGATCAGGCGCATGACCGTCGGCGACGCTTGCGCACCGACGCTCTTCCAGTAGGTCAGGCGGTCCTGCGCGATGCGAATGCTTTCTTCGTTTTCCTTCGCGGTCGGGTTGTAGAAACCCAGGCGCTCGATGAAACGGCCATCGCGACGAACGCGCTTGTCCGACACGACGATATTGAAGAACGGACGGCCTTTGGAGCCGCCGCGGGAGAGTCGAATGACGACCATGATTTATCCTTCGGGTGGTGCAGCAAACCCGCAAGGTTCGCCCACAAGAGTTCTTCCAGCGTCGAGACACGCGACATGGCCACCCGGCCAGCGACACGCTGAAAAGCCCACGATTATAGCCCGGGCCGGTTTTTTGCCTGCCAGAATTGCGCCAGGCTGCCAATTCGCCGCCTGCACTGTCTTTTTCCTGCAGCCGCACGGACCCTTCTTTCTCCCCTCTCGATGACGCCCATCACCATCCGCCCCAGCCATGACGACGACGTCGCGGCCATCGCCGCCATCTACGCCCACCATGTGCAGAACGGCACCGGCACCTTCGAAACCGACCCGCCCACCGAAGCCGACATGGCCGCACGCCGGGCCGATGTGCTGTCCAAGCAATTGCCCTATCTGGTGGCCGAACGCGACGGCCAAGTGCTCGGCTTCGCGTACTGCAACTGGTTCAAGCCGCGCCCGGCCTACCGCTTCTCGGCCGAAGATTCGATCTACCTCGCCGATGCGGCGCGCGGCCACGGCGTCGGCCGGCAACTGCTCGCCGCACTTTCGCAGGCGGCGGAGGCCGCGGGCGTGCGCAAGTTGATCGCTGTGATCGGCGATTCCGGCAATGCGGGCTCCATCGGCGTGCACCGCGGTCAGGGCTTCACGCACGTCGGTGTTCTTAAGGACTGCGGCTGGAAATTCGGCAAGTGGCTCGACGTGGTTTTGATGGAAAAGTCACTGGGCGCCGGCAGCACGACGTCGCCCGGATGACCCCGCGGATGAAGAACAAGACGCTGGCCGCCTGGCTCGCCTTCATCGGCGGCCCGCTGGGCCTGCACCGCTTCTACCTGCACGGCCTGGGCGACATGGTCGGCTGGCTGCTGCCGATGCCGACGGCACTGGGCCTCTACGGCATCGAGCGCGCGCGCATGTACGGGCTGGACGACGGCCTGAGCTGGGCCCTCATTCCGTTGCTGGGCTTCACCGTCGCCGGTTGCGCATTGACGGCCATCGTGTACGGCCTGACGACACCGGAAAAATGGAATGCCCGCTTCAATGCCACCGCCCTCCCCGACGCCGCGCCGGGCCGCACCGGCTGGCTGACCATCGGGGCGGTGGTGGTCGCGCTGCTGATCGGCAGCACGGTGCTGATGGCGAGCATCGCCTTCAGCTTCCAGCGCTACTTCGAACACCAGGTGGAAGAAGGCCGCAAGATCTCGCAGTAGCAGCGCGACGGCTGCGGCGCGTGCCTCAGGGCACTGGCGGCTCCTCGTACCAGCGGTCCTTGGCCAGCATCACCCGGTGATGGCCGTGGCCCGAGGGCATCATCGGAAAGCAGTTCTCCTCTGCGGCGACCTGCACGTCGAGGAAGAACGGCCCGTCGGACGCCAGGCATTCGGCCAGCGCCGCGTCGAGCTCGGCCGGGTCGCACACGCGCCGCGCACCCCAGCCGAAGGCCTTGGCCAGCGCCACGAAGTCGGGCAGCGCCTCGTTCCAGCTGTGGCTCAGGCGGTTGCCGTGGTTCAGCTCCTGCCACTGGCGCACCATGCCCATGTAGCCGTTGTTCGACAGCACCAGCTTGACCGGCGTGCGGTGCTGCATGGCGGTCGACAGCTCCTGAATGTTCATCAGCACCGACGCATCGCCACTGACGCAAACGACCAGCGCGTCGGGGTGCGCGATTTGCGCGCCGATGGCGGCGGGCAGCCCGTAGCCCATGGTGCCGGCGCCGCCCGAGGTGAGCCAGCGTCCCGGCCGCTCGAAGCGCAGGTACTGGGCGGCCCACATCTGGTGCTGCCCCACGTCGGTCGAGACGATGGCGTCGCGCCCATCGAGGGCCTGCTGCAGGGTCGCCATCAATCGCTGCGGCAGGATCACGTCGGCGCGCGGCGCGACGTCGAAGCATCGTTCGGCCTGCCAGCGGGCGATGCGGGCCCACCACGGCGCGAGGCGCTGCGGCGCCAGGGCCTGCAGCTGCGGCATGGCAAGCAGCGCGTCGAGCACCACGCCGCAGTCACCCACCATCGGCACATCGACCTTCACCACCTTGTTGATGCTGGCGGGGTCGATGTCGATGTGGATCTTGCGGGCATGCGGGCAGAACTCGTCGAGCTTGCCGGTGACCCGGTCGTCGAAGCGTGCGCCGATGCACAGCACCAGGTCGGCCTCGTGCATGGCGAGGTTCGCCTCGAGCGCCCCATGCATGCCGAGCATGCCGACGAAATGCGGGTCCGAGGCCGGGAAGGCGCCCAAGCCCATCAGCGTCAGGGTGCAGGGCGCGTCGAGCCGTCGCACCAGCCGGCCGAAGGCCTCGCAGGCTGCGGGGCCGGCGTTCACCAGGCCGCCACCGCCATAGACGATCGGGCGGCGCGCCGTCGACAGGAGGTCTGCCGCCCGCTGGAGCATGCCGTGGGGCGGCACGCCCGGCACCCGCGTCCGGCGGAAGGCGAGCGCCGGCGGTGCGGCCGCACCCCCCACCGGCATCAGCTGCACGTCCTTCGGCACGTCGATCAACACCGGCCCCGGCCGCCCGGACGCGGCGATCTCGAGTGCACGGCGCACCACCGCCGGAATGGTGTCGGCGATGCGCGGCTGGTGGTTCCACTTGGTCACCGGACGCGACATGCCGAGCGCGTCGCTCTCCTGGAAGGCATTGGTGCCGATCACCGTGCTGGCGACCTGCCCGCTGATGCACAGCAGCGGGATCGAGTCGCTCATCGCGTCCAGCAGGCCGGTGATGGTGTTGCCCACCCCGGGCCCGGAGGTCACCAACACCACGCCGACGCGCCCGGTGCTGCGCGCATAGCCCTCGGCGGCGTGCACCGCCGCCTGCTCGTGCCGCACCAGGACATGGCGCAGCCGCGGCTCGCCGTGCAGCGCGTCGTACAGCGGCAGCGCGGCGCCGCCGGGGTAACCGAAGATCGTGTCGACGCCGCAGGCAACCAGCGTGTCGAGCAGCGCGACGGCCCCGTTTCGGATGCGAAGCGGCTCGGCCGGTGAAAGACGTTCGGAAGAAAGCAGTTCCATGGCTTTATTTTTCCGCGGATCGCTCAGAATAGGCATCTTCTTTCCGCCTGAATCCGGTCATCTGATGAAAACCAGTCGCCCAAACCCGCCTTCCACCGAAGAATCGTCGGACCCGATCAACCTCGCCATCCTGCGGGTGCTGCGCGAGGATTCACGCAAGACGCTGCAGGAGGTCGGGGCGATCGTCGGACTGTCGGCCACCAGCTGCTGGACCCGCATCAAGAAGCTCGAGACGCAGGGCGTGATCAAGCGCTACACCGTCGATCTCGATCCGGCGAAGCTGGGCTACAACGACTTCGTCATCGTGCAGCTCACGCTCGAGAGCCACACCGACGAGACGCTCTACGAATTCGGCCGCGTGCTCGCGACCATTCCGGAGGTGCAGGAGGCCTACCTGGTGTCCGGCGACTACGACTACTACATCCGCATTGCCGTGCGCGACACCCGCGACTACGAGCGCCTGCTGCGCGAAAAGCTCTACAAGATCCCGGGCATCCGGCACAGCAAGTCGAGCTTCGTGCTGCGGGTGCTGAAGGAAGCCAGCGTGCCGCTGATGCGCTGACGGGGCCGCGCCGCCGCCCCGGGCGGACTGAGTCCTGCCCCTTGATCGCCGTCAAGGCTGCACGACCTGCCGGCGCCTAGCATCGAGCCATCCTCAAGGAAAGCTCATGAAACTCCTGTACGCCAGCGACTTCCAGATCAAGCTGGAGAACTTCGACCTCACCCGCAGCGAGAACATCCTGCGCATCATTTGCGGCGCCTTCATGTTCCCGCATGCGCTGAGCAAGTTCGCCGCGCTCGGCACGCTCTCGGCCGGCACGGTAGGCTTCTTCGCCAAGGCCGGGTTCCAGCCGCCCGAATTCTGGGTCTGGCTGGCCGCGTTCATGGAAGTGGCCACCGGTGTCGGGCTGGTGCTGGGCATCTGCACCCGCTATGCTGCCCTCGGCGCCGCCGGCGCGCTCGCGGTGGCCGTCTACGCGCTGCAGATGGTCAAGGGCTTCGGTTGGACCTGGAACACCGGCGGCTACGAATACCCGGTATTCTGGGGCATCACCTGCCTCGCCGTGGCGATCTGGGAATTTCGCCGCGTCCACGGCGACAGCATCACGAAGTCGGCGCGCACCGCGATCGGCCGCACGCCGCTCAGAACACCTGCAGCCTGATCCAGGGCGCAAAGGCCCCCACGCACGCGGTCATGAAGAGCCCGGCCCACCTCTCTCGAAGCTGCCGCTACGTCACGCCCCTGACGAGAGCGACCAGCCCCAGCCCGACGAGCGTGGCCACAGAGAGGACGACATGGGGACGCAAGGATCGCCCCCCTGACCAACCCATGCGGCTCTCGGGCACGGCATGCAAGCGCAGGGCCCGCGCATTGAGGGCCCGAACCTGGGCCTGGATGACCGCCGTCTCTGCAACAAGCTGCTGCATCTCTGACTGGATGAAGTCGCGAGGGGTCGGGTCGCTCATGCGAGGCATCCTAATTGCCGACCTTTTCGGCCGCAACGCTGCCAACGGGATATGGCAAAGGGGCTGGTTGCCCTGCGGCGCGTCCAAAAATGGCGCCTCCGACTCGATCAGAACACCTGCAGGCTGATCCAGTAGGCGAAGGCCGCGACGAAGGCGGACGCCGGAATCGTGAAGATCCAGGCCCACACGATGTTCCCCGCCACGCCCCAGCGCACCGCGCTGGCGCGCTGCGCCGAGCCCACCCCGACGATGGCGCCGGTGATTGTGTGGGTGGTCGACACCGGAATGCCCAGCGCGGTCGCCAGGAACAGCGTCAGCGCGCCGCCGGTCTCGGCGCAGAAGCCGCCCACCGGCTTGAGCTTGGTGATCTTCTGACCCATGGTCTTCACGATGCGCCAGCCGCCGAACATGGTGCCGAGCGCGATCGCGGCGTAGCAGACGACGATGGTCCAGGTCGGCGGCGCGTCGGTGGCCGAATGGCCGGTGGCGATCAGCAGCATCCAGATGATGCCGATGGTTTTCTGCGCATCGTTGCCACCGTGGCCGAGGCTGTATGCCCCTGCGGACACCAGTTGCAGTCGGCGGAACCAGCGGTCGACACGCGACGGCGTGGCGCGGCGGCAGACCCAGGCGACCAGCACCATCATGGCCGAGCCGAGCGCAAAGCCCAGCAGCGGCGACACGAAGATGAAAGCGACCGTCTTCCAGATGCCGGCAGCCACCAGCGCGCTCGAACCGGCCTTGGCGATCACCGCGCCGACGATGCCACCGATGAGCGCATGCGAGGAACTGCTGGGGATGCCGTAATACCAGGTGACGAGATTCCACGTGATCGCGCCGATCAGCGCGCCGAAGACCACGTGCACATCGACGATGCCCGGATGCACGATGCCCTTGCCCACCGTCGCCGCCACGCTCAGGTGGAAGACGAAGATCGCAATGAGGTTGAAGAAGGCGGCGAAAGCCACCGCCTGGGCCGGCTTGAGCACGCCGGTGGACACGACGGTGGCGATCGAATTCGCCGCGTCGTGAAAGCCGTTCATGAAGTCGAAGGCGATGGCCAGCACGACCAGCAGCACGACGACCCACAGGCCTACCTGAACCGTTGCCATGGCACCCCGCGCGTCAGGAGTTCTCGAGGACGATGCCCTCGATCACGTTGGCGACGTCCTCGCACTTGTCGGTGATGGTCTCGAGCAACTCGTAGATGGCCTTGAGCTTGATGACCTCGCGCACGTCCGGCTCCTCGCGGAACAGCTTGCTCATGGCGCTACGCATCACGCGGTCGGCGTCAGATTCGAGGCGGTCGATCTCCTCGCAGGTCTTGAGCGTGGCCTCGGCCACGGCCGGATCGGCGATCTTGGCGAGGTACTTGACGGCATCCTTCAGTCGGTCGCAGCACTTCACGCTCAGCGCGGTGAGGCGGACGATTTCTTCGGTCATGTGGCGCACGTCGTACAGCGCCATGGTCTCGGCCGAGTCCTGGATCAGGTCGGCCACGTCGTCCATCGTGTTGATGAGCTTGTGGATCTGCTCGCGGTCGATCGGCGTGATGAAGGTCTTGTGGATCAGCCGGTTGACGTCGTGCGTCACCCGGTCGGCCGCGCGCTCGGCATTGTCGACGTCGCGGTTGTACTGTTCGCGCAGGTGCAGGTCGTTGTAGTTGGCGACCAGGTTCTCGAAAGCACGCGCCGCCTCGACGATGCGTTCGGCGTGCTGGTTGAACATCTCAAAAAAATTGCCCTCTCGGGGCAGCAGCTTGCCGAACATGACGTTGGCTCCTTATTCGATGCGTGTGTCGTCGTGATGACGATTTCGTGACAGCCGGGAGTGTAAGGGCCCGGGCCGCACCGCCGGCTCAGCCGGGGAGCTGCAGGGTCGGCAGGTTCCAGCGGCCGTAGATTCCGCCCAGGCGCAGGCCGGCGATGACCGCGAAGCCGATGTAGAAGGCCGGGCGGCGCGCCATGCCGAAGCGCTGCAGCAGCAGGTAGAGCGCGATGCCGCCGATGGCGGCCGAGCCGTAGATGTCACCCGACAGCAGCAGCGGCACGCGGTTGGTCAGCACATCGCGCAGCACGCCGCCGGCCGCGCCGGTCATGGTGCCGGTCAGCACCACGATGAGCGGTGACAGGCGGGCCGCTTCGGCGATCTGTGCGCCGGTGATGGCGAACAAGGCGAGCCCCAGCGCATCGGCCAGCAGCAGCGCAATGCCCGGCGGCGGAAAGTAGTGGACGTAGACCACTGTGGCCACCGCACTCGCGAGGATGACCTGCAGGTAGCGCGTGTCGCGGATCCAGAAGATCGGATGTCGCCCCAGCAGCAGGTCGCGCAACGTGCCGCCACCGATGGCGGTGACGGCCGCAATGACGACCACGCCCAGCAGATCGAGGCCCGCACGGCCGGCGGCGAGCACGCCGCTGACCGCGAACACGGCGACGCCGATCAGGTCGAGGAGATAGAGCAGCGGCGGCACCGGTGGCGCCTCACAGCCGCTCGATGGGCTGGTGGGCCACGGCCGCGAGTTGCTGCGCCGACACCAGCTCGGGCGCGATCTCGGCCAGCGGCACCAGCACGAAGGCACGCTCGTACATGCGCGGATGCGGCAGGGTGAGCCGGGGCGTTGCGAGCACCGCATCGCCGTGTCGCAGCAAGTCCAGGTCGAGCGTGCGCGGCGCATGGTGGTAGGGACGCTCACGCCCGGCGTGCTGCTCGAGGCGCTGCAGCGCGTCGAGCAGGGCCTCGGGCGCCAATCCCGTGTCGATGGCCACCACCGCGTTGATGAAGTCGGGCCCGCTCGCCTCGAAAGGCGCGGTGCGGTAGAGCGAAGAACGCGCCGTGACCCGCGTGCGCGGAATCATCTCGATCTGCTTCATCGCGATGCGCACGGTCGCCGGCGCATCGCCCAGGTTGGCGCCGAGCGCCACGAACGCCAACGTCATGGCCGCAAGGTCAGACGGCGCCGCCTTCACCCGCACCACCCGCGCCGCCGCCGGTGCGCGGCTTGCGGCGCCGCCGGCGCTTGCGCGGCGCGGCGGCTTCGCCGTCGGGCGGCACCGCATCGGACACTTCGTCCTCCTCATCGCCACTCGACTCGGCGCTGTCATCGTCGACCGTCCGCGGTGCGGCCTCGGTGCGCGGCGCCGACTTGGCGCGCACGCGGGTGCGGGTCGGCGCCTTCTGCTCTTCGCGCACCTGGTCGAGCAGGTCCTGCCGGCGCAGGTCATCGGCGGTGCTGAATTCCTGCCACCACTCGGCGATGGCTTCGCTCACCTCGCCCACATCGGCACGCAGCCGCATGAAGTCGAAGGCAGCGCGGAAGCGCGCCTGTTCGACCAGGCTGTAGGGCGTGGCGCCGACGCGCTTGTCGAAGCGCGGCTGCATCATCCAGATCTCGCGCATGTCGCCGCCGAGCTTGCCGCGGCCCGATACGTCGCCGATGCGGGTGTTGAAGACGTCGTCGATCGCGTCCTGCAGCGCCGGGAATGCGGGCTGGCCGCGCTGGCCGTGGCGGCCTTCCAGACGCTGCGCCCAGCCGTCGCGCACGTCGGCCCACAGCACGCAGGCCAGCAGGAAGCTCGGCGCCACCGGCTTGCCTTCGCCGACGCGGCGGTCGGTGTCCATCAGGGCGGCCTTCACGAAGGGCTGCTCAGCGCGCTCCACCACCACGTCGAGCAGCGGGTAGATGCCGGTGGCCAGGCCCAGCTTGCGCAGCTGGGCGATGGTGGCCACGGCGTGCCCGGTCTGCAGCAGCTTGAGCATTTCATCGAACAGGCGGCTCTGCGGAACGTCGGCCAGCAGCTTGCTCGAGGCGATGAGCGGCGCGGCGGTCTTGGGCTCGATCTCGAAGCCCAGCGCGGCCAGTTTGGCCGAGAAGCGAATGGCGCGAATGATGCGCACCGGGTCTTCGCGGTAGCGGGTGATCGGGTCGCCGATCATGCGCAGCACCAGCTTCTTGGCGTCCTTGATGCCGTTGTGATAGTCCACCACGATGCCGCTGGCCGGGTCGTAGTACATGGCGTTCACGGTGAAGTCGCGGCGCGCCGCGTCTTCCTCCTGCGGGCCCCAGACGTTGTCGCGCAGCACCCGGCCGCTCGAATCGACGGCATGCGTCATGCCGGCGAGCTCGCCCTTGCTGGTGCGCTCGTTGCCCTTGACCTGCTCGGCCGCGGCGTTGTCCATGTAGGCGCGGAAGGTCGACACCTCGATGACTTCATGCTCGCGGCCGCGGCCGTACACCACGTGCACGATGCGGAAGCGCCGCCCGATGATGAAGGCGCGGCGGAACAGGCTCTTGACCTGCTCCGGCGTCGCATTGGTCGCCACGTCGAAATCCTTCGGGCGCAGGCCCAGCAGCAGGTCGCGCACCGCGCCGCCCACCACGTAGGCCTCGTAGCCGGCGCCCTGCAGCGTGGTCACCACGTTCCTGGCGCGCTCGTCGACCAGCGCCGGGTCGATGCCGTGCACGCTGGCCGGTACTTCCTGGCGCTTGCCGAAACGCGACTTCGCGCTGGCGCTGGCGCCGCCGGACTTGCCGAGCAGTTTGTCGATGAATGTCTTGATCATTGGAGAAAAGGTCGGACGCGGTGCGCCCCGGTTGGCGTTATTGGTTTTCGAGCATCGATCGGATCAGCGGGATCGTCACCGCGCGCTGGGTCTGCAGCGCATAGCCGTCGAGCTGGTCGAGTAGCTCCATCAGGCTGCCGAGGTCGCGGCTGAAGCGGTGCAGCATGTAGTCGAGCACGTCGTCGCCCAACAGCACGCCGCGCGCGTCGGCGGCCTTGCGCAGCACCGCGCGGCGCTCGGCCTCGCTCAGCAGCTGCAAGTGGAACACATGGCCCCAGCCCAGGCGGGTGCGCAGATCTTCCCGCAGCGCCAGGTCGGCCGGCGGCAGCGCACCGGCGGCCACCACGCCGCGCTGCAGCGTCTGGGCGTTGACGAACCAGTTGAAGGCGGTGTGCTGCTGCACGGCGGTGTACAGGTGCACATCGTCGAGCACCACGGCGCCCCAGCGCTCGTCGAACTCGGGCGGCTCCAGCAGGCCGGCGTGCAGCCAGCCGACCAGAGCACCCTGCTCGCGCAAGGCGCTGCGCACCCCTTCGAGCAGGTGCGTCTTGCCGCTGCCGCTTTCGCCCCACAGGTAGGTGGGCACCGGCGAATGCAGCGTCGGCGCGTGCGCATCGCCCACCCACACGCGCAGGTGGCGCAGGGCCGCCTCGTTCGGCCCGGCGAAGAAACCGGCCAGCGTGGGGCCGGTCGAAAGGCCGATGTCGAGCGCAAGCTGCTTCATGCCGGGAGCGAAGCGGGCGGCTGCCGTGGCACGGTGGACGCGAAAGTGGGGTTCATGGGACCGGGCGCGAGGGGCCCTTAAAATCGTCCCGAATTCTATCGGCCCGGCCATGCCGGCAGCCGACGCCTTCCGTACCCGGTCCCTGTCCTCCCCGTCTGTCAAGCCCGTCCGCCCATGAACTCCAACACGCCCACCCCGCTCAGCTACAAGGATGCCGGCGTCGACATCGACGCGGGTGACGCGCTGGTCGACCGCATCAAGCCCCTCGCCAAGAAGACCCTGCGCGAGGGCGTGCTGGCCGGCATCGGCGGCTTCGGCGCCCTCTTCGAGGTGCCCAAGCGCTACAAGGAGCCGGTGCTGGTGAGCGGCACCGACGGCGTCGGCACCAAGCTCAAGCTGGCCTTCGAATGGAACATGCACGACACGGTCGGCATCGACCTGGTCGCCATGAGCGTCAACGACGTGCTGGTGCAGGGCGCCGAGCCCCTGTTCTTCCTCGACTACTTCGCCTGCGGCAAGCTCGACGTGGACACCGCTGCCGCCGTCATCGGCGGCATCGCCCGCGGCTGCGAAATCTCCGGCTGCGCGCTCATCGGCGGCGAAACCGCCGAGATGCCCGGCATGTACCCGGCCGGCGAATACGACCTGGCGGGCTTCGCGGTCGGCGCGGTCGAAAAATCGAAGATCCTCACCGGCCAGAACGTGAAGCCCGGCGACGTGGTGCTGGGCCTGGCTTCGGCCGGCGTCCATTCCAACGGTTTCAGCCTGGTGCGCAAGGTGATCGAGCGTGCCGGTGCAGACCTGCCCGCCACCCTCGACGGCAAGCCCTTCCGCGAAGCGGTGATGGAACCCACGCACCTCTACGTCAAGCCGGTGCTCGAGGCGCTCGCGAAGCACCCGATCAAGGCGCTGGCCCACATCACCGGTGGCGGCCTGCTGGAAAACATTCCGCGCGTGCTGCCCGAAGGCACCGCCGCCCACCTGAAGAAGGGCAGCTGGCCGCAGACCGAACTGTTCGCCTGGCTGCAGAAGGTGGCCGGCATCGACGACATCGAGATGAACCGCACCTTCAACAACGGCATCGGCATGGTGGTGGTCATCGACGCGGCCGATGCCGCTGCCTGCGCTGCCACCCTGCGCGCCGCTGGCGAGTCGGTGCACGAGATCGGTGTCATCGCCGCGCGCGGCACCGGCGCCGCGGTGGTCGTGGCCTGAGCACGCCTGCCAGCGTGAGTGCGCCCGTCGCCGCCCCGTCGCGCCCCCTGGTGATCGGCAGCTACCTGCTGATCGCCGGCGCGCTGCTGCTGGTGATGTGGCACGGGCTGCTGCCCGGCCTGCTGTGCGTGTGCATCGGCTTCCTGGCCACACGACGGCTGGCACGCGGGCTCGACGCCGTGATCCGGCGCCGCCGTGCTGCGCTCCAGCCGCCCTTCACCTCGGCGCTGGCACGGGCCGCCGCGGCCACGCTGGTGATGCTGGCGCCGCTGGTGGTGATGGCGCTGGCCTTCTCCCAGGCGCGCGAGTTCGTGCTCAACGCGCCCGACCAGTACAAGGAACTGCTCGACTACATCGCCCGCACGGTGCTCGAGCTGCGCCTGAAGCTGCCGCCCGACATGGCGGTTTATCTGCCCGAAGGCGCGGCCGACGTGCAGCGCCTTGTGGCCGGCTATCTGCGCGCACAGGCCGGCATGCTGGCGCTCACCGGCCGGGCCTGGCTGGGCGGACTGCTCTTCGCCTATGTCGGTCTGCTGGTCGGTGCACTGGCCGGCGCCGGCATGGCATCGCTCGGCAGTGGCCCGCTGACGGTGCTGCTGCGGCAGCGCATCACCCTGTTCGGCGAAGCCTTCGGGCAGATCGTCGCGGCGCAGTTCTGGATTGCTGCTTTCAACGCGCTGCTGACGACCGTCTTCCTGCTGTTCGTCCTGCCGCTGTGGGACCTGCGCCTGCCCTACACACCGGCGCTGATCACGCTGACCTTCGTGGCCGGCCTGGTGCCGATCGTCGGCAACCTGCTGTGCAATGCGGTCATCACGATGGTCGGGCTGTCGGTGTCGCCCATCGCCGCGCTCGCCTGCCTGCTCTTCCTGATCCTGATCCACAAGGCGGAGTACGTGATCAACGCCAAGGTGGTGGGCAGCCGCACGCAGATGGCCGTGTGGGAGCTGCTGGCCGTGATGTTCATGGCCGAGGCCGTGTTCGGCCCCGCCGGCCTGGTGGCGGCGCCGCTGTTCTACGCCTACCTGAAGAAAGAGCTGCAGGCTGCCCAGCTGGTCTGAGCGGCCCCGCGGTGCCGCGCCGCCGCGCGCGCAACCTTCGCTTTTCCTCTCTTCCTTGGGCATCCGCCGATCCTGCATCGGCCCCATGGACATCCCTGTGGACACGGTGCGGTCACTTTGCTATCGTATTGTGGACGGCGTACACAAGGTACACGAATCGGCCGTCACGGCGCGTGCCTTCTGTCCCACCCCCTGCTCCAAGGAGACCCCATGTCCTCTTTCAACGCGTACCTTTTCTTCGACGGCACGGCGGCGCAGGCCATGCTCTTCTACCAACGCGTGCTCGGCGGCAAGCTCGACGTGATGACCTTCGCGCAGATGCCGGGCGCCGAGCAGCAGACGATGTCGGCCGCCACGGCCGCGCGCGTGATGCATGCGATGCTGAGCTTCGACGGCGGCCAGCTGATGGCCTCGGACACCATGGAAGGCCAGCCCTACGAGGGCATGAAGGGCTTTTCGCTCACGATCAACAAGGACACGGCGGCCGAAGCCGAACAGGTGTTCGCGGCCTTGGCCGAAGGCGGCCAGGTCACGATGCCGATCGCCCCGACCTTCTGGGCCGAACGCTTCGGCATGTGCAACGACCGCTTCGGCACGCCGTGGATGGTCAACGGCGGCATGCAGCAGCATGGCTGAAGCCGCAGCACCGATGGCGGGGCAGGCGCGGGCGCCGGCCGACGAGCGCCACCGCTGGCTGGCGCTGATGGTGCTGTGCCTGGGCGTGCTGATGATCGTGCTGGACACGACCATCGTGAACGTCGCCCTGCCCTCGATCCGCGAAGACCTCGGCTTCAGCGAAACCACGCTGGTGTGGGTGGTGAACGCCTACATGCTGAGCTTCGGCGGCTTCCTGCTGCTGGGCGGGCGGCTGGGCGACCTGTTCGGCCATCGGCGGATGTTCCTGGCCGGCATCGTGCTGTTCACCATCGCCTCGCTGGCCTGTGGCCTCGCGAACACGCAGGCGCTGCTGATCGCGGCGCGCGCGGTGCAGGGCCTGGGCGGCGCGGTGGTGTCGGCCGTGTCGCTCTCGCTGATCATGAATCTCTTCACCGAGCCGGCTGACCGTGCCAAGGCCATGGGCGTCTACGGCTTCGTCTGCGCGGGCGGCGGCAGCATCGGCGTGCTGCTGGGCGGGCTGCTGACCGGCGCGCTCAGCTGGCACTGGATCTTCCTGGTGAACCTGCCGATCGGCGTCGCCGTGTATGCGCTGTGTGTCGCGTTGTTG
Organism: Variovorax sucrosi; assembly: GCF_051216635.1. Classification (NCBI taxonomy): domain Bacteria; kingdom Pseudomonadati; phylum Pseudomonadota; class Betaproteobacteria; order Burkholderiales; family Comamonadaceae; genus Variovorax; species Variovorax sucrosi. The sequence continues at coordinate 322,494 of NZ_JBPJZU010000007.1, forward strand.
CCGGTGCATCGCGGCCGCCGCGCCGCGGTGCGGCTCGACGTGGCCGGCGCGGTGAGCGTGACCGCGGCGCTGATGCTCGCGGTCTATGGCGTCATCGACGGCAACGAGGCCGGCTGGGGTTCGACGCAGACGCTCGTGCTGATGGGCGCGGCGGTGGTGCTGTTCGTCGTCTTCCTGGTGGTCGAGTCGCGGGTGCACGACCCACTGGTGCCGCTGGGGCTGTTCCGGCTGCGCAACGTGGCGACCGCCAACGTGGCCGGCGTGCTGTGGGCCGCGGCGATGTTCGCCTGGTTCTTCATCTCGGCGCTCTACCTGCAGCTGGTGCTCGGCTACAGCCCGATGCAGGTCGGCCTGGCCTTCCTGCCGGCCAACCTGATCATGGCCGTCTTCTCGGTCGGGCTGTCGGCCAAGCTGGTGATGCGCTTCGGCATCCGCTGGCCGCTCGCGCTCGGGCTGCTCATCGCGGCGGTGGGCCTGGCGTGCTTCGCGCGCGCGCCGGTGGGCGGCGACTTCGTCGTGCATGTGCTGCCCGGCATGCTGCTGCTCGGCCTGGGTGCCGGCATCGCCTTCAACCCGATGCTTCTGGCCGCCATGAGCGACGTGCGCCCCGAGGACGCCGGCCTGGCGTCCGGCGTGGTCAACACCGCCTTCATGATGGGCGGCTCGCTCGGCCTGGCGGTGCTGGCCAGCCTGGCGGCGGCGCGCACCGGCACACAGCTGGCATCCGGCGCGCCGCAGGCCGTGGCACTGAACGCGGGCTACCAGCTGGCTTTTGTCGTCGGCGCCGTGTTCGCCGCCGCGGCGGCCCTGCTCGGCGCAGTGTTCCTGCGCCCCGCTGCGGGAGCACCGGCCAGCGGCGCAGGAAGCGCCCACGCATGAGCCCGCCCATCCACCTGCTGCTGATGCTTCGTTCGGCCCTGCTTTTCCACACCCACAGGAGATCGCCCATGCCCCGCTACGTCGATGGATTCGTGCTGCCGGTTCCCAAGGACAACATCGAGGCCTACCGCAAGGTCGCGCGCAAGGCCGGCAAGATCTGGCGCGAGCACGGCGCGCTGGAATACGTCGAGTGCATCGCCGACGACGTGAAGCCCGGCAAGCGCACCTCCTTCCCGCAGAGCGTGAAGCTCAAGCCCGACGAGGTGGTGGTGTTCTCGTGGATCGTCTACCCCTCGCGCAAGCAGCGCGACGCCATCAACGCCAAGGTGATGGCCGACCCGCGGCTGAAGTCGATGATGGACCCGAAGTCGATGCCTTTCGACATGCAGCGCATGTTCTTCGGCGGCTTCAAGACGCTGGTCGAGCTCTGAAAGGACTGCACGCCGATGTCCTGAATTGATCGATAGAGGTCCGGCACGGCACGGACGGCGAGCAGACTGCACCGGAGAATTGGGCGCATCATCCATCCCAACGACGCACCTGCTGCTATGAAAACCTGTCTGATAGTGATCGATGTCCAGGAATCGTTCCGCCACCGCCCCTACGCCACCGAACGCGACATGGGCGCCTACCTGACAGCGCAGAACGCGCTGATCGAGGGTTGCCGCGAGGCCGGCGTGCCCATCGTGCGGGTGTTCCACGTCGACGGGCCCACCACGGCCGACAACCCCTTCGCCGTCGAATCGGGCCACGTGCGTCCCCTCGAAGGCCTGGCGCCGTTCGACGCGGCCGAGACCTTCACCAAGCACCGCCACAGCGCGCTGGTCAACACCGGGCTCGATGTGTGGCTGACGCAGAACGGCATCGGCCGACTGATCGTGAGCGGCATCCGCACCGAGCAATGCTGCGAGACGACGACGCGCCACGCGTCCGACCTCGGCTGGCAGGTCGACTATGTGACCGACGCCACACTCACCTTCGACATGACGCAGCCCGACGGCCGGCCGCTCTCGGCCGCCGAGATCAAGGACCGCACGGCCACCGTGCTGCAGGGCCGCTTCGCCACGCTGTGCAGCGTGCCGCAGGCCCTGGAACGGGCCGGCGCATTGCAGGCGGCTTGAAGGCGCATCGCGTTGAACGCCGAGCCGCCGATCCGCGTCGTCTTCGCCCTGCTGCCGAACAGCCTGGTACTCGACTGGGCCGGGCCGGCGGAAGCGCTGCGCATCGCCAACCAGCTGCTGCGTGCCAGCGGGCAGCCCGAGCGCTTCGCCATCGACTTCGTGTCGCCCACGCCGAGCAGCATCGGCTCGGTCGGCATCACGCTCAGCGGCCTGGCGCCACTGCCGACGGCCTGGGACGGACCCGCCTGGATCGTGCTGGTCGGCCTGCCCGGCCGCATCATCGAGGTCGACGGCGACGAGGCGCGGGCGCTGCTGCACTGGCTCGGCGGGCAGCGGCTCCAGGCCGGTCGGCTGGAACTAGTCACCGTGTGCGCCGGCACCTTGCTCGCGGCGCATGCCGGCCTGCTGGCCGGCCGCCGGGCGACCACGCACCACCACCACCTCGACGAGCTGCGCGCGGTGGCGCCCGACTGCGAGGTGGTCGCCAACCGCGTCTTCGTGCTCGACCCGCCGGTCAGCAGCAGCGCCGGCGTGACCACCGGCATCGACCTGCTGCTGCACCGCATCGGCGAGGTCTGCGGCGAGGCACTGGCCGCCCAGGTGGCGCAGACGATGGTGGTGGCGCTGCGGCGCGGCCCGCACGACCCGGAGCTGTCGCCCTTCCTGGCACACCGCCATCACCTGCACGCGGCGCTGCACCGCGTCCAGGACGCGGTGAGCGCGCAGCCGCAAGCCGACTGGACGGTGCCGCGCATGGCCGAGGTGGCGCACACCTCGCCCCGGCACCTCACCCGCCTGTTCATGGACCATGCCGGCGTGGCGCCGCTGGCTTACCTGCGCCGGCTTCGCCTGGCGACCGCGCAACTGGCGCTGCAGGCCGGCGCCAATGTCACGCGGGCGGCAGAGCAGTCCGGCTTCGGTTCCGACACCCAGCTGCGCCGCGCCTGGCGCCAGTTCGGCCTGCCGGGCTCGCCCTCGTCGGCAACGGCCGGCCGCTGACGCGCGGCCCAGCTGCCCTTCAGGTCTTCAGGGCGTGCCGCTTCCGCGCTGCGGTGCCAGCGCCGCGGCAACCGGCGTCTCGGAAGCACCGCCGCGCAGCCATTCCTCGGCATGGGTGCCCAGCGCATCGATCTGCAACGCGATCAGGCCCAGCTGGGTGCGCACCAGGCTCACTGCCTCCTGCGCATCGGTGTCGGCCGGCCCCACCCGCGCCAGCGCCTCGCGCAGCGGGCTCGCCGCCGCGGGGCCCGCCGCGTCGGGCGTCCCACGGACGAAGGCCTGCGCCTGCGCTTCCAACGCCGCGGCGGCCCCTTCGATGCTGTCGAACAAGGCCGATGCGGAACGCGCCTCGGCCAGCGAGGTGCGATGCGCGCCGAGCGCCGAGACGTAGCTCAGCAGCGTGTGCGAGCGGATCAGAAAGCGCAGCGCCACACCGGCATGCGGCCGTACCACGCCGGGCTCGCGAAACATGTCGCTCACCGCGCTCGACAGCGCCGCATCGGCGTTGTGCGCATTGCGCCGGGCCAGCCGGTAGGCCAGATCATCGCGGGCGCCCGAGCGGTACTGCGCCGCGATCTGTCGCAGGTAGGCCGCATGCGTCTGCAAGGCGGCCGCCGCCAGCTCGTTGATGCGGCGCGCCGCCCAGTGCGGCAGCACCAGCACCATCGCCAGGCCCGCCAGCGCGCTGCCGATGGCGGTGTCGATCAGGCGGGGCCACAGCAGCAGGCCGCCGTCGCCGACCTGGTTGAAGAACATCAGCACCAGCAGCGTCACGGCCGCGGTCGCCAGCAGGTAGCGGCGGGCCCGCGCGCCGAAGAAGAACACGCCCGCTGCCACCGCCACTAGCGCCTGCAGCCACGGCTGCGGAAAGAGCGTGAGCACCGCCCAGCCCACCACCACGCCGAGCGCGGTGCCGGCCACGCGCTCGGCCATCCGCGCCATCGTGTCGCCGTAGGTCGGCTGGATGACGAAGAGCGTGGTCAGCAGGATCCAGTAGCCCTGCACCGGGTGGATCAGCAACATCACGCCGTAGCCGGCGACCAGCGCGGCGGCCAGCCGCACCGCGTGGCGGAACAGCGGCGAGCGCGGCGTGAGCTGGCGCCGTACGCGCTCGACGGCGTCGCGCCCGCTGCGCGGCGAGCGGTCGTACAGATCCATGTCGGTCCGCCCGGCCTGTGCCGCCGGCTGGCTGGCGCCGGCGAGCTGGCCGTCGAGCTGCGCCAGGTTGCGCGCCAGCGCCTCGACCGAGGCCAGCAGCGCCAGGCGCTGCGGCGTGTCGGCGCGGGTGCGCTCGTGCGCGATGGCGCTTCGCAGGTCCGCCAGCGCCTGCACCGTGGCCCCGCCGCTCACGAAAGGCTCGCGCCGCGCGATCGAGCCGGCCAGGCGCCGGCAGGCATCGGCCTGCAGCGCCAGCACGCGCTGGCAGCGGTAGAGCACGTCGCTGTGGAAGAAGGCGTCGGCCAGCGCGTTGTAGTCGTCGTGCGAGGAGCTGGCACGCTCGTGCACGTCCTGCGCGATGAGGTAAAGGCCGCGGTAGCGCGTGAGGCGGCCGGTCGGCGTGCGCGGGCCGATGCGTCGGAAGATGCTTTCCTTCGCGGCATTGAGTGCGGCCACGAGGTCGGTGTTGAGTTGGGCCAGCGACAAGCGCTTGCGCTCGATGTCGACACCGCGCACCGGCTCGAACAACGAGGCCTTGAAGCCGACATAGTCCGCCAGCGAATGGAAGAGCTTGACCAGCAGCGCCTGCACCGGCTCGGCCGGAAAGAGCGCCGCCCAGCCCACCGACCAGGCGCCGTACCAGGCGGCACCCGAGAGCAGCAGCGCGACCTCGTGCCAGCGCGGCTCGGTGCCTGCGGCGTGGTCGAGGCTCAGCGTCGCATACATCGCGAGGATCAGCGTGGCATGGCCGATGGCCTTGAAGCGCGCCTCGATCGCGCCCAGCATGGTGAGCACGAAGGCCGCGACCGCCAGGCCGGCGATGAACAGCACCGGTCGGCCGAACAGCGCCTCGACGGCGAAGGCCATCAGCGAGAAGCACAGCAATGTGACGGCCTGGGCGCGCCAGCGGCCCTGCCAGCTGTCGTCGGTTTCGGCCAGGGCGCTGGCGATGATGCCGAGCGCCAGCGGAATGAGGGCATGCGGATGGTCTGAGCCGACGCACAGGATCATCACGCTGCCCAGCGCCAGCAGCACCCGCAGCGGCTGGCCGCCGGCGGCGAACAGCCAGCGGCGTGGCGACAGGGCAAGCGCAGGATCGGTCATGACCGGATGCTGCAGGATGCGTGCCACCGCGCAGGGCGGCGCGCGCCGGCATCAGGTGTCGAGGTAGCCGGAAAAGCGCAGCACGTGCCCGTCGGGCTCGCGCACCGCGAATTCGCGCAGGCCCCAGGGCTGCGAGGTCGGCGGCTCGATGATCTCGACGCCGCGCTTCACATACGTGGCATGCAGGCCGTCGAGGTCGTAGCCGACGTGGATCACGATCTCGCCGCGCCAGGGCCTGGCCTCGCGAACATTGACCTGCCAGAGGCGCAGGTAGACCGGGTCGCCATAGCTGCGGTCGCCCGGTGCGGCGCCGGTGGGCACATGCTTCACGCGGGCGTAGCTCGGCGGCTCGCCGGCGATGAAGTCGAGTTCGAAGCCGAGCACATCGCAGAAATAGCGGGCGGCACGCGCCGCGTCGGCCACCGGGAGCACCGGCTGCACGCCATGGAACTGATGGCGCGTGCCGAGATCGACACCCATCAGTTCAGCGCCCGGCGAAGGGCAGCCACGCGTTCGGCGATCGCATCGATGTCGAGCGCGTCTTCGGCATGGCGCAGGTAGGTTTCGAGGTCGCGCACTGCGGACGCCGTGTTGCCCTGCGCCGCGTGCGCCAGGCCGCGGTCGCGGTGCTCGCCCCAGGCTTCGGGCAGCAGCGCGACCAGTCGGTCCTGCACGGCGATGGCGCGCTGCCAGTCTTCCTGGGCGCGGTGCACTTCCTTCAGGTTGCGCAGCATGCGGCCGATGATCTCGCGCGGCGTGGCGGGCTGCAGGTAAAGGCCGAGCGGCACGTCGAAGTCGCCGACCAGTCCGTTGCTGCGTTTGTAGGGCTCGAGCCGCTCGCTCAGGTCCTCGCGCGAGAGCGACTTGCCGGTGAACGGGTCGATCACCACCTGGCCCCGCGGCAGCGCGACCTTCATCATGAAGTGGCCGGGGAACGCGATGCCGCGCGCCTGCAGGTCCAGGCCCTGGGCCAGTTCCATCCAGAGCACCGCGAGCGAGATCGGAATACCCCGACGGGTGCGCAACACGGCGTTCAGGTAGCTGTTGTCGGGGTCGTAGTAGTCGTTGACATTGCCGCCGAAGCTCAGGTCGTGGAAGAAGAACTGGTTGAGCGCGCGCAGCCGCGCCAGTGGCGCCGCGTCGGCCGGCAGGCGGCGCTTGAGCCGCGCCAGCAGCTGGTCGACGTCGCCGAGCACCTGCTGCACATCGAGGTCGGGGTACTCGTCCTGCGCCAGCGACGCGGCGGTTTCGAGCAGGGGAAAGTGCTCGTCGCTCTTGACCAGCGAGTCGAAATATTCAAGGGCGGTCGGCGCCGAGAAGCTGAACGTCATGGGGCCTTTGTAGAGGAGCGCGCCGGGAGCGTCAAGGCGGCGATGCCACGTTGCGCCTATCGTTTGATGAAACTTCGAAGCCGAAGACCGAGCCCGGCCAACGCCCCGAAGTACAGCAGGCCGGCGCCGCCGATGAAGAGCGCCAGCAGACCGATGCGCTGCAACCGCGCCGCGCGCAACGCCACCCAGTCGAAATGCTGCGCACCCCAGTACAACAGAAGGCCTAGCAGCGCCGCGGCCGCCAGCACCTGCAACACGAACTTGCCCCAGCCGGGCTCGGGCGTGTAGCTGCCACGGCGCACCAGCCCGGCCAGCAGCCACAGCGCGTTGACCACGGCGCCGATCGCGATCGTCAGCGTCAGCGCCGCATGCTGCAGCAGCGGCACGAAAATCAGGTTGAGCAACTGGGTGAAGACCAGCACGCCGACGGCGATCTGCATGGGCGAGCGCATGTCGTGCCGCGCGTAGTAGCCCGGCGCCAGCACCTTGATCGCCACGATGCCCACCAGGCCGGCCCCGTAGCCCATCAGCGCAACGGTGGTGCGCTGGACGTCCGTCTCGCTGAAGGCGCCGTTGTGGAACAGCACCGCGACCAGAGGGCGCGAGAACACCAGCAGCGCCACCGCGCAAGGCACCGACAGCAGTACCACGAGGCGCAGGCCCCAGTCGAGCAGGGAGGAATAGCGCCGGTCGTCCTTTGCGGCCCGGGCGCCGGCCAGTTGCGGCATCAGCACCACGCCCAGGGCCACGCCGAGCATCGCGGTCGGAAATTCCATCAGGCGGTCGGCATAGCTCACCCAGGTCACGCTGCCGGGCGCCAGGTGCGAGGCGATCTGGGTGTTGATGAGCAGGGAGATCTGCGCCACGCTGACGCCGATCAGCGCCGGCAGCATCAGCTTGAGGATCTTGCGTGTCGGCGGATCGCTCCAGGCGGTGCGCAGCGCGCGCCAACCCAGCCCGATGCGCGGCAGCATGCCGATGCGGCGCAGCGCGGGCAGCTGGATGCCCAGCTGCAGGGCCCCACCCACCATCACGCCGACGCATTGGGCGTAGATCGGCTCGATGCCCCAGCGCCGGAACAGCGGCGCGCCGACCAAGATCGAGGCAATCAGCGCCAGATTGAGCAGCACCGGCGAGGCCGCGGGCACCGCGAACTTGCGCCAGGTGTTGAGCACGCCGCCGGCCAGCGCCACCAGCGACATGAAGAAGATGTAGGGGAACATCCAGCGCGTCATGAACACCGCCGCGTCGTAGCCGTGCGGCGTCTGCTTCAGGCCACTGGCCATCGCCCACAGCAGGAGCGGCGCGCCCACCACGCCGGCAAGGCACAGCAGCACCAGCGCCCAGGTCAGCAGCGTCGCAACATGATCGACCAGCGCCCGCGCGCCGGCGTCGCCTTGCTCGGTGCGGGTGGCCGACAGCACCGGCACGAAGGCCTGGGTGAAGGCGCCCTCCCCCAGCACCCGGCGAAACAGGTTGGGAATGCGAAAAGCCACATTGAAGGCGTCGGTCAGCGCGCTGACGCCGAACACCGACGCCATCAACAGGTCGCGAACGAGCCCGGTGACCCGGGAAGCGAGCGTCAGGAGCGAAACGGTGGAGGCGGATTTGAGCAGGGACACGGCGCCGGAGTGTAGGCCCCGGCACGTCGGAGACCCCGCGAAATCGGGCACCTTGGAGGCGCGTCAGGGCTCGGGCTATAATGTTCGGCTTTGCTGCATCATCCCCAGACACCAGGAACCTAAAACATGGCATCCGCAAAACCCAAGAAAAAGAACCCGCGCCTCGCGTCGGGCCGCAAGCGCGTCCGCCAGGACGTCAAGCTCAACGCCGCGAACACCTCGCTGCGTTCCAAGTACCGGACCGCGGTCAAGAACGTCGAGAAGGCCGTGCTGGCCGGCGACAAGACCAAGGCCACCGAACTCTTCGCGAAGGCCCAGAGCATCGTCGACACCGTCGCCGACAAGGGCATCTTCCACAAGAACAAGGCTGCGCGCGACAAGAGTCGCCTCTCGGCCAAGGTCAAGGCACTCGCCCTGGCCGCACCGGCGCAAGCCGCCGCCTGACCTTCCGTCAGGCCAAGCCCGGACCGGTTCGCCGGTCCGCCGTTTGACAGGGGTGCGCTGCAGCAAAAGTGAAAAACCGCCTTCGGGCGGTTTTTTCATGGGCGTCGATTTGTCCATCGGATGAAAAACCAACAAGCGCGCGGACGCATCGTGCAGATCTGCGCAGTTTTTCTTGCGAACCACCCTATCGGAAATGTCGCCAATTGCCGATAGCAATACCGGGGGCCTGCACCCAGCGATACCGCCTCTACCAATACCACCCGGGGACACCGTGAACACCACAGTTCTGAACGAAATCGACGAGCGCACCAATCTCACCAGCAGCAACAGGTTGGAACTGCTGTTGTTTCGCCTCGGTGAAGCGCCGCAATCGGACCGACGGGAACTGTTCGGCATCAATGTGTTCAAGGTGCGCGAGATCATGGTGACGCCGCCGATCACGGCGGTCGCGGGCTCATCGCCCCATGTGCTCGGCGTGACCAATATCCGGGGTCAATTGATGCCGGTGATCGACCTGCCAAGTGCTGTGGGATGCGTGCCGAAAAACGGACGAAACATCCTGCTCGTGACCGAATATGCACGGACAACCCAGGCGTTCGCCGTCGAAGAGGTGGACGAAATCGTGCGACTCGAATGGAGCCAGGTGCTGTCTGCCGAGGGAAGCACATCGGCCAGCGGCTTGATCACCAGCATCGCCCTGCTGGATGGCGACATCCACGGCACACGGTTGGCGCAGGTTCTGGACGTCGAGCAGATCCTGCGCACCGTGTTGCCGCCGGCCGCCGAGGACACGAAGGCCGACGCGGTCGATGTGAAGGTCCAGTTGCGCCCCGGCTCCGTGATCCTGGCGGCGGACGATTCGATGCTGGCCCGTTCCCTGATCCAGCATGGACTGGACGCGATGGGCGCGGCACACGTGATGACGAAGTCCGGAAAAGAGGCCTGGGATCGGCTCGAGGCGATGGCCGATGCCGCACAAGCCGAGGGCAAGACTGCCGCCGACAAAATCGCGCTGGTCTTGACCGACCTGGAGATGCCCGAGATGGACGGCTTCACCCTGACGCGGAAGATCAAGGCCGACCCACGCTTTGCCTCGATCCCTGTGGTGATCCATTCATCGCTCACGGGCACGACGAACGAGGTCCACGCCAAGGGCGTCGGAGCGGATGCCTTCGTCGGCAAGTTCGTCGCGCAGGAACTGGCCGAGACCATCGAGCGAATGCTGGTGGCCGCGCGACGCTAGAAGCGAATCGCCCCGGAAGGCGCCGGGCCGCGCTTCAGGGCTTGGCCGGGGGTGGCGTGTCGGGGACGACGCAGGCTTCGGCGATCTGCAGGCCGTTGTCGCGCGCGAAATTCATGACGAAGTCCCAGGCCATGACGTCGTGCTCGCGCAGGTCGGTGTGGACGATCACGCACTTCACGCCGCCGATGCTGGTCGGCACGCACCAGGGGGAGTAGCTCAGGTGGCTGCCCGGCGTGGCGCCACCGGGGCGGAACGGACTCATGACGCCAGCGAGCCGTTCGGCCCAGTCGCTCGGGCGAAAGGTGCGCCCGTCGGACGTGATGCCCTGGATGAAAACTTCTTTGGCGCGGGGAGAAATCATCGGTGGGAAAGGAGCGCCGCGCGCGGTGTGCTGCGACGCACAAGATTCTATCCGCCGCCCCGCGCAACGGCAGGCCGGCCGACATTGCTGCAATGCGGAATCGGCAACAAAGCCGCGAGGACCGCCGCCTAGAATCGCCTTCCCTTCCCCGGAGAACCGCATGAGCGCCCTTGCTGTCGAACCCACCTCGCCCCACGTCATGAACACCTACGGTCGCCTGCCGATCGCGCTGTCGCACGGCCAGGGCTGCCGAGTCTGGGACACGAACGGGCGCGCCTACCTCGATGGGCTGGGCGGCATCGCGGTCAACACGCTGGGCCACAACCATCCCGAGCTGGTGCCCGCGCTGCAGGATCAGCTTGCGAAGATCATCCACAGCTGCAACTACTACCATGTGCCGGGCCAGGAAAAACTGGCCACCAAGCTGACCGAACTGGCCGGCATGACCAACGCCTTCTTCTGCTGCACCGGCCTGGAAGCCAATGAAGCCGCGCTGAAGCTGGCGCGCAAGTTCGGCCACGACAAGGGCATCGAGCGCCCCGAGATCGTGGTGTACGAGGCGGCCTTCCACGGCCGCTCGATCGCCACGCTGTCGGCCACCGGCAATCCGAAGATCCAGAAGGGCTTCGGCCCGCTGGTCGAGGGCTTCATCCGCGTGCCGCTGAACGACATCGAGGCACTGAAGAAGGCGACCGAAGGCAACCCGAACGTGGTGGCCGTGTTCTTCGAGGCCATCCAGGGCGAAGGCGGCATCCACCCGATGGCGCTGGAATACATGCGGCAGGTGCGTGCCCTGTGCGACGAGCGCGACTGGCTCATGATGATCGACGAGGTGCAATGCGGCATGGGCCGCACCGGCAAGTGGTTCGCGCACCAGTGGGCCGGCATCGTGCCCGACGTGATGCCGCTGGCCAAGGGCCTGGGCTCGGGCGTGCCGATCGGCGCCGTGGTGGCCGGCCCGCGCGCCGCGAACATCTTCGGCCCCGGCAACCATGGCACGACCTTCGGCGGCAACCCGTTGGCCATGCGTGCCGGCATCGAGACCATCCGCATCATGGAAGAGCAGAAGCTGCTCGACAACGCCGCCACCGTCGGCGCTCACCTGAAAAGCGCGCTGGAGCGCGAATTCGAAGGCCTGTCCGGCGTGAAGGACGTGCGCGGCCAGGGCCTGATGCTGGGCATCGAGCTCGACCGGCCCTGCGGCGTGATCCTCAACCGCGCCTGCGACGCGGGCCTGCTGCTGTCGGTGACGGCGGACAGCGTGATCCGCCTGGTGCCGCCGCTCATCCTGAGCGTGGCCGAGGCCGACGAGATCGTCGCCATCCTCGCGCCGCTGGTCAAAGCCTTCCTCGCGGAGCCCAAGCCATGACGACCGAGCAGACGATCAGGCACTACCTGCAGTTCTCCGACCTGACGGCGGACGACTACGCCTACCTGTTCGAGCGCGCGGCGATCATCAAGAAGAAGTTCAAGGCCTACGAGCGCCACCAGCCGCTGGTCGACCGCACCCTGGCGATGATTTTCGAGAAGGCCAGCACCCGCACCCGCGTGAGCTTCGAGGCCGGCATGTACCAGCTGGGCGGCTCGGTCGTGAACCTCACGACCGGCGACAGCCAGCTGGGGCGCGCCGAGCCGATCGAGGACAGCGCCAAGGTCATCAGCCGGATGGTGGACATCGTGATGATCCGCACCTTCGGCCAGGACAAGATCGACGCCTTCGCGGCCAACTCGCGCGTGCCCGTCGTCAACGGCCTCACCAACGAGTTCCACCCCTGCCAGATCCTGGCGGACATCTTCACCTACATCGAGCACCGCGGCTCGATCCAGGGCAAGACGGTGGCCTGGGTCGGCGACGGCAACAACATGGCCAACACCTGGCTGCAGGCCGCCGACATCCTGGGCTTCACGGTGCACGTGAGCACGCCCAGCGGTTACGAGGTCGACCAGTCGATCGCCGGCATCCGCTCGGCCGAGAGCTACCAGGTCTTCAAGGACCCGATGGAAGCCTGCCGCGGCGCCGATCTGGTGACGACCGACGTCTGGACCAGCATGGGCTACGAGGCGGAGAACGAAGCCCGCAAGGCCGCCTTCGCGGACTGGTGCGTCGACACCGACATGATGCGCATCGCGCAACCCGATGCGCTCTTCATGCACTGCCTGCCGGCGCACCGCGGCGAGGAGGTCGAGGCCGACGTCATCGACGGACCGCAGTCGGTCGTCTGGGACGAGGCCGAGAACCGCATGCACGTGCAGAAGGCGCTGATGGAGTTCCTGCTGCTGGGGCGCCTGACGGCCTGAAGGTCTGAGCGCCGAGTCGGCTCTGCCCGCTGCGCGCGGCGCCTCAATGCGTCGCGCTCTTCGAGAACAGGTTGATCACCAGCACGCCCGCGACGATCAACGCCATGCCGCCGATCGCCGCGGCGTCGAGGCGCTGCTTGAAGATGAACCAGCCGACGACCGCGGTGAGCACGATGCCCACGCCGGACCAGATCGCGTAGACGACGCCGATGGGCAGCACCTTCAGCGTCAGCGACAGGCAATAGAAGGAACCGGCATACCCCACTGCCGTGACCAGGCTGGGCCACAGCCGCGTGAAGCCTTCGGAGGCCTTGAGGAAGGATGTGGCGATGATTTCCAGGACGATCGCGGCGCCGAGGATGAGGTACGTGCTCATGCAGTTTGCGGCTCGGTGGATGACATGGCGAGCAGGGATTTTCCGAGCGATGCGCGCTGCGACGCCGTGAGCTTGTAGACGCCCAGCAGATCGGACAGCCAGAGCCCGTCCGCCGCCAGACGCATGATGAGTTCGGCGTTGTTCGTGGCCGCATCGTCGGCCCGGTTCTCGGCCACCCAGCCGCTCCAGCGTTCGGCAACGGCCCGGTCGATCACCGCCGCGACGAGGATCGCGCGCCAATGCGCCTGTTCACTCGCCTCGCCGGCGCCGTGCAAGGTGGCGCGCACATAGGCCCGTGCCGCGCTGCCGGGGCCGGTGTCGCCTTCCTGCGCGACCGCCAGCTCCTTCTGGAACTGCTGCATGTAGCTGTCGCACATGTCCGACAGCAACTGCTCGCGCGTGCCGAAGTGATGCTGCACTGCGCCCTTGGTCACACCGGCGAGTTCGGCCACGGTGGCCATGGAAAGCGGCTCGCCGTGCGCGAGCAACTCGGCGGCGGCGGCGATGAGGTTGGCACGGACCGCATCGGGGTCCTTGCGTCGGCGATGAGCTTCAGACATCGCGTCAGTCTAACATTACGAAAGGAATGTTTTTAGGGACCCCTTTTTTCCGGCTTGCTATTTACCTGTCGACTTGATATGTGTACTCTGTCCACAAATCGAAGGAGCAGCCCATGAACTACCCGGAGATCGTTGCGCGCCAGCACTGGCAAGCCGCCCGCGACGTGTTGCTGAAGGAAGAGAAGGAACTCAGCCGTGCCCACGACGCGCTGAACGCACGGCGGCGCCAGCTGCCGATGACGGAGATCACGCGCGACTACGTCTTCCGTTCGACGACCCGCCGCGACTTGCGGCTGATCGATCTGTTCGAAGGGCGGGACCAACTCGTCGTCTATCACAACATGCTCACGGCGGACCACATCTGCCCGGGCTGCTCGCTCTTCAGCGACAACCTGATGAACGACTTCTCGCACCTGCATGCACGGCGCACCACCTTCGTGATGGTGGCGCGCGCCAGCGTGCCGCGCATCGAGGCGGTCAAGCAGCGCATGGGGTGGACCTTTCCGTGGGTGTCCTGCGAGGGCACCGACTTTCATGAGGATCTGGTGACGGCGCAGAACGACGCGTACTTCGGCCTGTCGGTCTTCATTCAGAAAAACGGACGCGTGTTCCAGACCTGGTTCACCTCCGGCCGCGGCGTCGAGGAGGCCAGCAACACCTTCAAGCTGCTCGACCTCACGCCCTGGGGCCGGCAGGAAAGCTGGGAGCGCTCGCCGCCCGGCTGGCCGCAGGAGCCGACCTTCAGCTGGACGCGGCTGCACGACGAATACACCGCCCACCCCTGAACGCTGCCCAGGCGGCGGCTGACTGAGCCCGTGCCGGCACGGGCGCCTCGGTTCCCCGCTTTTCACATGGCCGTTGGAAATAACCGACACCACGACCCACCGTGCGGCGCTAACTTTGCGCCATGTCAGTCCATCTTCCTCGGCTCTGGGACATTTCCCCCCCCGTGTACGAGGGCGCGCCGGTCTTCCCCGGCGACACGCCCTACCAGCAGCGCTGGGCCGCAAGCATCGGCCCCGGTTGCCCGGTGAACGTCAGCGAGATCACGTTGTCGCCCCACGTCGGCGCGCATGCCGACGCGCCGCTGCACTACGACCCGGCGGGCGCCACCATCGGCGACGTCGACCTCACGCCCTTCCTCGGCCGCTGCCGCGTGATCCACGCCATCGCGCGTGGCCCGCTCATCGAATGGGCGCACATCGAACACGCCGTGGCCGACCTGCCGCCGCGCGTGCTGGTGCGCACCTACCAGCGCGCGCCGGTCGAACGCTGGGACGGCGCCCTCGCCGCCTACGCGCCCGCCACCATCGAGCGGCTTGCCGCGCTCGGCGTGACGCTGGTGGGCATCGACACGGCCAGCATCGACCCGGCCGACAGCAAGACGCTCGACAGCCACCAGGTGATTCGCCGCCTGAACCTGCGCGTGCTCGAGAACCTGGTGCTCGACGACGTGCCGGAAGGCGACTACGAACTGATCGCGCTGCCGCTCAAGCTGGTGAGCGCCGACGCTTCTCCCGTGCGCGCCGTGCTGCGCGAACTCCCCCGATGACCTCCATGACCACGACCCTCGACGACTGCCGCGCCCTCGACCGCGCCGACCCTTTGCGCGACCTGCGCGCCCTGTTCACGCTGCCCGAGGGCGTGATCTACCTCGACGGCAACTCGCTGGGCGTGATGCCGGCCGCCGCGCCGGCGCGCATCGCCGAGGTGGTGGCGCAGGAATGGGGCAACGGCTTGATCCGCTCGTGGAACACGGCGCGCTGGATCGACCTGCCGCAGCGCCTGGGCAACAAGCTCGCGCGTCTGATCGGCGCCGCGCCCGACGAGGTGATGTGCACCGACAGCACCTCGATCAACCTCTACAAGGTGCTGTTCGCCGCCATGAGCCAGGCGATCGATGGCGGCGACGCCAAGCGCCGCACCGTGGTGAGCGAGCGCAGCAACTTCCCGACCGACCTGTACATCGCCGAGTCGCTCTGCCGCGAACGCGGCTTCACGCTGAAGCTGATCGACAGCGTCGATGCCCTGCCCGCCGCGCTCACGCCCGAGGTCGCGGTGGTGATGCTCACGCACGTGAACTACCGCACCGGCGCCATGCACGACATGACGGCCGTCACCGCGGCGGCGCATGCGGTGGGCGCCCTCACCGTGTGGGACCTGGCGCACAGTGCCGGCGCGGTGCCGGTGACTCTCAACGAGAGCAACGCCGACTTCGCGATCGGCTGCGGCTACAAGTACCTCAACGGCGGGCCGGGTGCGCCGGCCTTCGTGTGGGTGAACACGCGCCATGCGAGCCGCTTCGAGCAGCCGCTGTCGGGCTGGTTCGGCCATGCGGCGCCCTTCGAGTTCACGCCGCACTACCGCCCCGCCCCGGGCGTGGCGCGCTACTTGTGCGGCACGCAGCCGATCATCAGCCTGTCGGCGCTCGAATGCGGGCTCGACACGCTGCTGGCCGCCGAGCCCTTCAACGCCGACTTCGGCCCGATGGCGGCCCTGCGCACCAAGTCGCTCGCGCTGACCGACGCCTTCATCGCGCTGGTCGAAGCGCGCTGCCCCGGCCGCTTCACGCTCGTCACGCCGCGCGACCACGCCCGGCGCGGCTCGCAGGTGTGCCTGGCGATGGCCGATGCGGCCGAAGCGCAGGGCCATGCGGCGTATGCCATCGTGCAGGCGCTCATCGCGCGCGGTGTGATCGGCGACTTCCGCGCCGGCGACGCGCAGACGCCGCACATCCTGCGCTTCGGCTTCACGCCGCTGTACCTGAGCTTCGAGGACGTGTGGGATTCGGTCGAGCATCTGGTGCAGGTGCTCGAGAAGGAAGAATGGAAGCGCCCCGAGTTCAATCAGAAGAATGCGGTGACCTGACATGAGCGAGACCGAGAAAATCGTCCAGGAAGAGAAGGCACAGCTCGACTTCAGCCAGTCGATGAGCTATGGCGACTACCTGCATCTCGACGAGATCCTGAATGCGCAGCATCCGCTCTCGCCGGCGCATGACGAGATGCTCTTCATCGTCCAGCACCAGACCAGCGAGCTGTGGATGAAGCTGATGCTGCACGAGCTGACGGCCGCCACCCGCTGCATCGCGACCGAGCAATTGCCCGACGCCTTCAAGATGCTGGCGCGCGTGAGCCGCATCATGGAACAGCTGGTCAGCGCGTGGACGGTGCTGTCGACCATGACGCCGCCCGAGTACACCGCGATGCGCCCGTACCTTGCGAGCTCCAGCGGCTTCCAGAGCGCGCAGTACCGCTGCATCGAGTTCGCACTGGGCAACAAGAACGCCGCGATGCTCAAGCCGCACGCGCACCGGGCGGACCTGCTGGCACAAGTGGATGTGGCCTACCGCGCGCCCTCGCTCTACGACGAAGCGTTGCGCCTGCTGGCGCGGCGCGGCCTGCCGGTGCCGGCCTCGCACACCGAGCGCGACTGGACCCAGCCCTACGCACCGAGCGACGAGGTCGAAGCGGCCTGGCTCGCGGTCTACCGCGACCCGCGCCAGCACTGGGACCTGTACCAGTTGGGCGAGAAGCTCACCGACATCGAGGACGCCTTCCGGCTCTGGCGCTTCCGCCACGTGACGACCGTGGAGCGCGTGATCGGCTTCAAGCGCGGCACCGGCGGCACCGGCGGCGTGAGCTACCTGCGCAAGATGCTCGACGTGGTGCTGTTCCCCGAAATCTGGGCGCTGCGCACCGACCTGTAAGCCGACCGCACAGCGCAGCACTCAGCCGCCGTAGAGCCAGGGCTGGTCGAGCAGTCGCGGGCCCAGCGCCCGCATGGCGGCATCGCGGGCCACGCGCAACGGCCCCGCCGCATGGAAGATGCGGCCGTTGCGCCGCGCTCGCGCCTGCACCTGCGCATTGCGCTGCCAGCGTGCTCGTGCGTAGTGCCGCAACGCAGCGGGCACCTCGTCGCTCGACGCGCCCTGCAGGCTGGCGGCCAGCGCCACCGCATCCTCGATCGCCATGCCGGCGCCCTGCGCGAGGTAAGGCAGCATCGGATGCGCCGCATCACCGAGCAACGCGATCCGCTCGTGTGCCATCTGGGCCGGGCCGGTGAGTGGCGCGCGGTCGTGCAGCGTCCAGGCGCGCCAGGTCGGCACGGCGAGCAGGTAGCTCTGCAGCGTCATGCAGCAGCGGCCGGTGGCGCGCTGCAGGGCATCGAGACTCGTGGCCTGGTCCCAGTCGCGCGCATCGCCGGACGGCGCCGCTTCGGCCAGCACCACCACGTTGAGCAGTTCACCCCCCCGCACCGGATAGACCAGCGCGTGCAGGCGGTCGCCCAGCCACACGCGCACTTGCGTGCTGCGCTGCGCCAGCGGCAGGGCGGCCTGCGAGAGCAGGCCGCGCCAGGCGGTGTGGCCGGTAGGCCGCGGCGCGGGGCCGGGCGTTTCGAGCTCTGCGCGCACGACGCTCCACAGGCCATCCGCGCCGACCAGCGCGTCGCCTTCCCAAGCGCGTGCATCGTCGGTGGCGACGGTCACCACGTCGTCGGAACGCTCGATCTTCGTCAGGCGCGCCGGGTGGTTGAGCGCGACGTCGGCGTGCTCGCGCACGGCAGCCAGCAGCACGCCATGCAGGTCGGCACGGTGCACGCAACAGTACGGCGCGCCGTAGCGCTGCAAGGCCGTGTCGCCCAGCGGCAGGCGAGCCAGTTCATGGTCGTCGTGGGCCGCGCACACCACCAGCGTGTCGGGGCGCGCTGCGATAGCGTCGAGCGCGTCGGCCAGGCCCAGGGCATGCAGGCGGCGCACCGCGTTCGGCCCGAGCTGGATGCCGGCGCCGACTTCGGCGAAGACGGCCGACTGCTCGAGCACGTCGACCCTGTGGCCACCGCGTGCCAAGGCCAGCGCGCTCGCCAGACCGCCAATGCCGCCACCGGCGACCAGCAGTTGCAGCGCCATCCCTCAGCGGGCGGCGCTGGGCGGCGCGTCGGTGGCGGCCTGGCCGGTCTTCGCCGAGCCGCAGCTTCCACAGCTGTCGCACGCGCCGCATCCCGAGGTCTTGGCGAGCGAGGCGGCCAGCGCAGCGGCGCGGTGTGCGTCGACCAGCCCGGCGCGGTGCGAACCGGCGGCAAGCTTGGTCGCTGCGGAGCGCCGCCAGCCCGCGGGCATCCAGCGCCATATCGCATAGAACGCGGCGCAGGCGACGATCAATCCGACGATGATTTGCTGGGTCATGTCATCCGGCTCCCAAAGCGACCGCGATGCGGTAGGTGATGAAACAGGCGATGTAGGCCAGCGCGAACAGGTAGCCCGCCATGATCCACACGTACTTCCATGAATTCGTCTCGCGCTTGACTGCGGCCAGCGTCGAGATGCACTGCGGCGCGAACACGAACCAGACCAACAGCGACAGCGCGGTGGCCAGCGACCAGCTGCCCGCGAGCAGCGGCTCCAGCGCGGTGGCGACATCGTCCCCAGTGGCCGACAGCGCGTAAACCGTGCCGAGTGCGCCCACTGCCACCTCGCGCGCCGCCATGCCCGGCACCAGCGCGATCGAGATCTGCCAGTTGAAGCCGATGGGCGCGAAGATGTGCTGCAACGCGCCACCGATCCTGCCGGCCAGGCTGTACTGGATGGCCGGCCCGGTCGCGCCTTCGGGCGGCGACGGGAAGGTCGACAGGAACCACAGCAGGATCGTCAGTGTGAGGATGATCGTGCCCACGCGCTGCAGAAAGATCCAGGCGCGCTCGTACAGGCCAAGCAGCAGGTTGCGGGCATTGGGCCAGCGGTACGCGGGAAGCTCCATCATCAGCGGCGAGTGCTGCTGGTTGTCGCGGAAGCGCTTCATGACCCAGGCCACCGCCATGGCCGAGACGATGCCGAAGACGTAGAGCGCGAAGAGCACGACGCCCTGCAGGTTGAAGATGCCGCCCACGGTGCGCGCCGGGATGAAGGCCGCGATCAGCAGCGCATACACCGGCAGCCGCGCCGAACAGGTCATGAGCGGCGCGATCATGATGGTGGTCAAGCGGTCGCGCCAGTTGCTGATGGTGCGCGTCGCCATCACGCCCGGAATGGCGCAGGCAAAGCTCGACAGCAGCGGGATGAACGAGCGGCCCGACAGGCCGACGGTGCCCATGATGCGGTCCAGCAGGAAGGCCGCGCGCGGCAGGTAGCCGGAATCTTCCAGCGCGAGGATGAACAGGAAGAGGATCAGGATCTGCGGCAGGAAGACGATCACGCCGCCGACGCCGGCCACCACACCATCGACCAGCAGGCTCTGCAGCATGCCTTCGGGCACGACCGCCTTCACCGCCTCGCCCAGCCATTCGGTGCCGGCCTTGATGGCGTCCATCGGCACGTTGGCCCAGCTGAACACCGCCTGGAACATCAGGAACAGCGTGACCGCCAGCACCAGCATGCCTAACACCGGGTGCAGCACCACGCGGTCGATGCGGTCGCTGGTGGCGAGGCTGCCGACCGGCTCGGTCACGGCCAGGCCGAGGATGCGACGCACCTCGCGCTGGGTGGCGAGCACGTCATCGAGCCCGGGGGCGAGCCAGGGCACGGGGGCCGCCGCCACCACCGGTGTGTCGAGCGCGGCGAGCAGATCGCGCGCGCCCCCGGCGTGCACGCCCACCGTCTCGATCACGGGGATGCCGAGTTCGCGCGACAGCACCGCGGCGTCGACCACAATGCCCTGCTTCTTCGCCATGTCGGTCATGTTCAGCGCCATGACCATCGGCAGGCCGAGCTTCTTCGCTTCGAGCACCAGCCGCAGGTTGAGACGCAGGTTGGTGGCGTCGGTGACGCAGACCAGCAGCTCGGGGAGCGGCTCCTTGCTCTGGCCGGTGACGACATCGCGCGTGACGGCCTCGTCGGCCGACAGCGCGTTGAGGCTGTAGGCACCGGGCAGGTCGAGCACGAACACGCGCCGGCCGGCAGCGGTCTGCAACACGCCCTCCTTGCGCTCGACCGTCACGCCGGCGTAGTTGGCCACCTTCTGGCGGCTGCCGGTCAGCAGGTTGAACAGCGCGGTCTTGCCGCAGTTGGGGTTGCCGAGCAGCGCGATGCGTGCGGGTGGCACGTGCGGCGCCGCGGCGCCCGGGCGGAACGAAAGAGCGGCTTCAACCATGCTGCGCGGCTCCGGGCGTCACGCGGATGAACGACGCCTCGTGACGGCGCAGCGCGAAGGTGGTGTGCCCGAGGCGCACGGCCAGCGGCTCGCGGCCAGGGACTCCGCTCGCGACGATACGCACCGCCTCGCCCGGCACGAAACCGATCTCGGTCAGACGCAGTGCCAACTCTTGTTCCTCAACAACGGCCGACCGCACGACGTCCAACACCGTCGCCCATTGATGGCTGGGCAATTCGTCCAGGCGGATAGAGGCTGCGACACCAGCCGCGGAAAGAGGAATGGTCATGCAGAGTGTGGTTCGTTCTTCTCAGAATGAGAATTATTACTGAAACGGATTCACCCTGGTTTCGACGGGCCGCCATCGCCCGCTCGGCATCGACGAACGCGCCGTTGACAAGGCCAACACGGACGATCCGCGAGGATGAGGAACCAGTGCTGCCGCTGACACGTCGGCGATGCCAGCCCTGCGCGTAGGGATTGGCTTCCGCAAAAGCTGCCACTTTGTGCACTTTTGCGCGGCTCCGTACTGGCACATCGGCCGTACTTCGAATTTAATCGTCGGAAATATAAGAGTTCAGGGAGTTGGTTGTGAATACACAGAATGTTGTGTGGGGCGCCTGTGCGCGCGCCACAAGCCGGCCTTCGGCGGCTGCGGCCTGGTTGATTGTGGCCGTCACTCTCACCGCGTGTGGTGCACCTGCACCAAAAGACTATGGTGGCTCCTGGGCGCCGGTGAACCGGTTCCAGAGCACCTTCACTGAGATCCCACTCTCGCCAGCCTATACGTTCTACGCGTCTCCCATGGATGGGACGCTCAGAACCATGCTCAACCGCTGGGCCTCAGACAATGGGCTGCAGTTGTCCTATCAGATAGGGTCCGACTTCACGCTCCATCAACCCGTGGCGAAGGTTCGCACCAACGACATCCAATCCGCCGTGGGTGAACTGAGCGCCATCTACGCGCCACATGGCATAGCCATCGCGGCTGACAGCAAGCAGATCGTTGTTCGGGCTGCAGGCGCTGCTGCACCGGCCGCAGCAGGGCCGCACTGATGTTCAAGAAGAACCCGTCGACCTCGAAGATCGACGAAGCCGTCGCCCAATCGGTCAACTTTGAACTCACCGTGGCCGACATGGCGCGCCGCAGCGAGAAGCGCGCTTGGTGGGTTGCAGGCAGTGCCGTGGTCATGTCGCTGGTGCTTCTGGGTGGCTACTTCTATGTGCTGCCACTCAAGGAAAAGGTGCCGTATCTGGTCATTGCCGATGCGTACACGGGTACCAGCACCGCCGCGCGCCTGACAGACGATGCCGCCTTGCAACGCATCACCACGAGCGAAGCGATCAACCGCAGCAACGTGGCCCACTTCATCCTGGCACGCGAGTCATACGACCTCGCGATCACCAATTTGCGCGACTGGACCAGGGTGCTGACCATGTCGTCAGGGAACGTCTCCGGCGGCTACACCAACCTGTATTCGTCGGGCAATCCCGCCAACCCGTACACCCTTTACGGCAAGGACAAAGCCATCAGGGTCCGCATCCTGAGCATCACCCTGATCGGTGGCGGGGGCGGCGATGTTCCCAAGGGCGCCACCGTGCGCTTCCAGCGCAGCGTCTACAACAAGCAGAACGGCTCCTCAGCGCCGCTGGACAGCAAGATCGTGACGATGGCGTTCACCTACAAGTCGAACCTCACGATGGACGAGCAGCAGCGGATCGAAAATCCGCTCGGCTTCCAGGTTACCGACTATCGCGTGGATACCGACTACGCCTCGTCACCGCCCGAAGAAGTCCTCAGCAATCCCAAGCCCGCCGAAAGCATGCCCGCGATGCCCGGCGCGGCGCTCCCGGCGGGTACCGCGGTCCTTCCTGGTGCGGTAGGTAGTGCCCAAGCGGTGGCTCCACCTGCGCAAGCCGTCATGCCAACCACCCCTCCTCCACCCAGTTTCGGGGTACCAGGCGCGCCCGCGCCCACCGCCCCAGCCGCCCTGCCGACAGGTGCCAATCAGGGAACGCGCCGCCGATGAAATCACCACAGTCCAACAACCGCCGACGGGCGCTGATGGCCGCAGCGTGCGCAGTCATCGTCTGCGCCATGCCCTGCGCCTTTGCGCAAACCGTCCAGATGTACGAGTACCAGCCCGACCGCATCTACCCGATACGTTCCGGCCTGGGCATCAGCACGCAGATCGAACTGAGTCCCGACGAAAAAATCCTCGACTACAGCACCGGCTTCAGCAGCGGCTGGGACCTGAGTCGTCGCGACAACGTCTTCTACCTGAAGCCGAAGAACGTCGATGTGGACACCAACATGATGATCCGCACCGCGACCAATTCGTACATCTTCGAACTCAAGGTCGTGGCCACCGACTGGCGAACCCTGGAGCAGGCGCGCAATGCGGGCGTCCAATACCGGATCAAGTTCACCTATCCCGCCGACATGAGCTTCGGCAAGGAAGCCAAACACGTCGCCGAGGCACCCGCGCTCAACACGGGTTTGCTCAAGGACCGGAGCTACAACTTCGAGTACGACTTTGCCAGCAGCAGCGCCGGCGCAGCCTGGCTGGTTCCGGTCAATGTCTACGACGACAGCCGCTTCACTTACATCAAGCTGAGCGACCTCAAGCAGTTCCCGACGGGCAACTTCCCGACCGTCTACATGCGCCAGAAGGAGCGCGACGAAGACTCCGTGGTGAACACCACCGTCGAAGGCAGCACCCTCATCGTCCACGGGACCTATCCCTACCTGGTCATCCGCCACGGCGACAACGTCGTGGGTCTTCGCAGGAACACCGTCCAGTGAACCAACATCCTCCTTCCAGCCCAGGAGACGCCCCGCCTGACCATGGCCGGCAAGATCCCAATCCTTATTCGAGGCAGTTCGAGGGCATCGGAGCGCCCGCTGCACCCAACCTCGACGCGCATGCGCCGGAGCTCAAATCCAGCGAAATGCAACGCATGAATCGCCGCGCCCTCGGGTTCCTGGCGGTCTTGGTGCTTCTGCTCGGACTGGCCGCCACCTGGATGGTCAGCAACGCGATGCGCCCCGACAAGCCGCAAGTGGCCAAGGAAGAAGTGGTGACGGTCCCCGCGGCGCCCCACCTGCCGCCCCCGCCCCGGGCCGCCACGCCGCCAACCCCGGCCATTCCCTTGGCCCAGCCGTTGCTGCCACCTCTTCCGCCGATTCCGCCCGCACCGCAAGGCCCACAAGGTCCGACGCTCATGGAGCGGCGCATGGCATCGAGCGCGGGCACGATTGCAGTGGGTCCCGCAGATGCTGGCCAACCCGAACAAGCGCAATATCCTGGTATGGCGCCAGGTATGGGCGGTATGCCCGGCATGGGCGGTATGCCCGGCGCGGGCGGCGACCAGGGCATCGCGCCGAACAGCGCCTATCGCATGAAGCCGCTGTCGGCCGTGTCGAGCGCACAAGCCCTTGTCCATCCGAACGTGCTCATGCTGCGCGGCACCTACATCCGCTGCGTGCTGGAGACGCACATCGTCAGCGACATTCCAGGCTTCACGTCCTGCGTCGTGACCGAGCCGGTCTACTCCGTCACCGGCAAGCGCATGTTGCTGCCAAAGGGCTCCAAGGTACTTGGAAAGTACGACACCGAACCCAATGGCAACCGCATCGCCGTCATCTGGGACCGCATCGTCACCCCGAACGGGATCGATGTGAACATGGCCAGTCCCGGCGTCGACAACCTGGGTGGCTCAGGTCATCCGGGCCACCTCGATCAGCACTGGGCCCAGCGCATCACCTCGGCGCTGCTGATCAGCATGTTCGCCGACGCCTTCAAGTACGCGGCGGCACAGTACGGCCCCGGTTCGACGACTGTCTCGAACGGTGGGCTCGCCGTCCAGTCGCCTTACGAGAGCACCACCGCGCAGACGTTGCAGAACCTGGCCAATCAGGCCGTGCGCCGCAACGCCAACCGGCCCGACACGGTCACCATCAACCAGGGCACCGTCGTCAACGTCTACGTCGCCAAGGACGTCGACTTCAGCGCCGTGGTGGCGAGCTTCTGACACGGCATTGCTTCATATGACCGAAGAACGCGTTGCCACCGTCTCAAACGAATTTCTGGATTACCAGTACCAGGTGCTGGGTATCCGGGACTTCATGCAGTCGCCCGACGTCACCGAAATCTGCATCAACCGGCCTGGCGAGATCTACCTCGAAAACCGTTCCGGCTGGCAACGCGTCGAGGTGCCAGGCCTCACCGCCGCGCGGGCGCTGCAGTTCTGCACCACCGTGGTCAACGAGAGCAACACGGGCCAGCGCATCACCGACGTCAACCCGGTCGTCTCGCTGACCTTTCCCACCGGCCAGCGCGCCCAGTTCGTCATTCCCCCGGCCGTCGAAGCGAGCCAGGTGTCCATCACCATCCGGCTCCCGTCCAGGCAGACCCGCACCCTGGGCCAGTACCACGAGGACGGGTTTTTCGACCAGCTGCTCGAAGAAAAACCAGGGCTCAGCGCCCACGACAGTGAACTGCTCGAACTGCGCGCCGCAGGGCGCTACGCGGACTTTTTCAAGCAAGCCGTCCTTCACAAGAAAAACATCGTGGTCTCGGGGGCCACCGGCAGCGGCAAGACCACTTTCATGAAGTCGCTCGTCCACCACATCCCGTCCGATGAGCGCCTCGTCACCATCGAAGACGCGCGCGAACTCTTCATCGAGCAGCCCAACGTGGTGCACCTGCTCTACTCCAAGGGAGGCCAGAGCACCGCCAACATCAGCGCCAAGAATTGCATGGAAGCCTGCCTGCGCATGAAGCCCGACCGGATCATCCTGGCCGAATTGCGCGGCGACGAAGCGTTCTACTTCATCCGCAACTGCGCCTCAGGCCACCCGGGCTCCATCACGAGCTGCCACTCGGGCAGCACCGAGCAAACCTGGGACCAGCTGGCGCTCATGGTCAAGGCATCGAGCGAAGGCGCCGGGCTCGAATTCGCCACCATCAAGCGCCTGCTCATGATGACCATCGACATCATCGTGCACATCAAGGCCCATGCGGGGCGGCGCTACATCACGGGCATCGACTTCGACCCCGGTCGCCTCGCGCCGTCGGGCGCCTCCTGAGGCTGAGGGAGCAAACACCGTGTTGCCGGGAATGGAAGCCATCGCCTGCCCCAACCTCGCCATTCCGGCGCAGGTGATGCGGCACGTCGTGCACGTCGAGTCCGGCGCCAATCCGTTCGCGATCGGCGTCGTGGGGGGCCGGCTCGTGCGCCAACCCAAAACGCTTGAAGAAGCGGTGGCCACGGCGCAAATGCTCAAGTCCAAGGGCTACAACTATTCGCTGGGTGCAGCGCAAGTCAATCAGGTCAACTTTCGCAAGTACGGGTTCGACACCCATGAGAAAGCCTTCGATTTTTGCGCCAATCTGGCCGCCGGTGCCCGCATTCTGGCCGACTGCCATGCTCGCGCCCGCGGCGACTGGGGCAAGGCCTTCAGCTGCTACTACTCCGGCAACTTTGTGACCGGCTTTCGCAGCGGCTACGTGCAGAAGGTCTTCGATTCGATCAACCGCGGCGTCACCCTGGCACAAGCACCGGCCGCACCACCCGCCGCGATCCCCCTGCATCCGGCCAGCGCGCCGCCAACCGCCGCCGCCGTGCCAGCATCCATGCCTGCCCCGGCAGACGGCCGGTCCGTCGCAGCGGTGCCATCCACTACCGCGGCATCGCGCATCTCGATGCGCGTGGTTCCGCTGGGTGCTTCCACGCCACCCGTTGCTGCGCCTGCAGTTGCGGCCACCCGGGCGCCCGCCTCGCCACTTGGCGCACCTGCACCTGCGGGCGCCCCCGATGTCTTCGTGCCCCAGGTTCGCCATCCAGGCGCGGCCAACGTGCCGGCCGCAGCAGCACAAGCCGCGCCGCCCGACCGCCCTGCCGGCGACGGCGCCTTCGTTTTCTGACCCCCGGCCATCACTTTTATCAACCAGAGAGGAACTCACCATGCACCGCCCACACAACAACACCGCTTCGTCGTTCGCCAGCAGCGCGGGCGCGCGCACGCTTCGCGATCTCGCCATTGCCGCGCTGATCGTCCTGCCTTGCCTTGCTGCGCAGGCTGCAGGGCAGGCAGACGGCGGGCTCGGGGACACCGCCTGCGGTTTTGTCAAAACCATCGTCGGCGTGCTCAACGCCGTGTCGATCGTGGTGGTCACCGTCGCCATCATTTTCTCGGGCTACCAGATTGCCTTCGCCCACAAGCGCATCAGCGACGTTGCGCCGGTCTTCATCGGTGCCCTGCTGATCGGCGCGGCCACCCAGATCGCCAAACTCTTCCTTGGCAGCAGCTCCACCGTCGGCGGCGGCACCAGCTGCTCGGCCAGCATCACGGTCGATCCCCTGACCCAACTCGCCGGCATCGTGCAGTCGCTGGCCCACTATGCATAAAAACGCGATGTTCCGCGGCTGCACCCGCCCGCCCATGTTCATGGGCGTGCCCTACGTGCCCTTTTTCGTGGGCGCGGGCGGATGCATGTTGTTGGCCATGTACTTCAACCTGTTCTATCTGCTGCTGATCCCTCCGGTCATCTTCGTCATGCGAATGATGGCCAAGCGCGACGAAATGATCTTCCGGCTGCTCGGGCTGCGCCTGCAGTTCCGTGTCCGCACGCGCAACATCGC
This sequence comes from Variovorax sucrosi, assembly GCF_051216635.1. NCBI lineage: Bacteria > Pseudomonadati > Pseudomonadota > Betaproteobacteria > Burkholderiales > Comamonadaceae > Variovorax > Variovorax sucrosi. Next base: position 349,723 of record NZ_JBPJZU010000007.1, read on the forward strand.
ACAGCATGAGGGTATGTGGGTGTTCACGCCCAACGTGTACCGCGGGCAATCCAAAGACAACGTCTAGAAGAAGCCGGGGGCCGAACCATGTCCACGCCGCCCTTCAGCCCTGACACCACCCGGAAAGCCGCCATCAAGCAGTTCACTACCAACCCACTTTCAACGGTCGTTGCTCGCATCGCGCTCTCCATGGCGGCCGTTGGCTTCACGGTTGGCGCTGCTGCGCAGGGCGTGCTGGTGAACGACAAGGTGTCCATCGCCAAGCAGGTAGCGGAATATGGCGAGCAAGCCACGCGCTGGACGAAGACGCTTGCGCAGTACAAGCAGATGATTGCCACGGTCATGAATCTCGATTTCAAGAGCCTGTTGCCCACCGCTCAACTCCAGAAGATCACCGACACCGCCAAGCTCATACAGCAGGCCTGTCCAGGCTCGGGCAGTCTGGTTACCGACCTCATCAGCAGCATCGGACCCATGGATTTCAACAGCGCCTCTATCAAGCAGAACCAGGACCGGATCTGTCAGAACATCGTCCAGCTGCGAATCACGAGCTACAACGAAACCGTTGACATGCTCGGTCGCTTGCAACAGTACAACGGCCTGTTCCAGCAGATCGACCAGTTGCGCAACATGGCTTCAGGTTCCGAGAGCTCCGTGGGCGACATGCAAGCCAACACCAATGAGGCCGTACGCAATACCAACAAGCTGCAAAACGAAATGAGCAATTGGCAAGCGCGCATGACCATCTACGAAACGGCCATCAAGACTCTGGAGAGTCAGCAATCCGTTCTTGCCAGCGTGGCTTTGAAGGGCAAAGCTTCGTTGACAGGCAAAGCGATCCAGGCAGCAACCTTTGCCGGCGCGTTCTCCTCGCATTGAGCCCGGACCACCAGAAACGCGACGCCATGAAACCCGAACTGCAAGCCAAAGTCCGATGGGTATCGGCCAATTTTCAGAGTGAACTCGTGGCCCTCGTCTGGGTCGCGCTGATCTATATCTGGTTCAACACCGACCGGGCCATCTACATTCTCAAATCTCCTTGGGGATCGGCCTTCCTGCTTTTCAGCGTCATTGTGTCGATGCTCGTCATGATCTGGTCGCTGAAACAGGCGTGGCGCAAACTCGCTGGCGAAGTGACGTGGTGGGGCCAAGCGATCAAACACGTCAAACAGACGGCGGCGCATGCCCTCCAGGAGGCACACGAGCATGCCGCAAGCAACGACTCGAAATAACGTCCGGACGCAATTCATCCGGACTGGCCCTCTACTTCAAAAAATCGCGCCCCCCGTCGCCCAAAGATCATCATGGAAGTCAACACAGATTTTCTTTTCTTCACTCTGATCTACAACTGGATCAGCGAGGAAATCACCTTATTCGGCCGTGGTCTGATGGCCCGCTCCATGATTTGGGTCAGCACTGTCGCCTTGATCCTCATGACCTTGTGGATCCTCATCCAGGGTTACCGCATGATCAGCGGCCAGTCGCGCGAGTCCCTGATGGGCGTGTTCGTCAACATGAGCCGCAACGCCGTCATCGTGGTTGCAGCCACCACCATGGCGGTGGGCTCGGTGGATCTGCACCGGTTCTTCACGCAGGATCTGGCTCGCGGCATCAATCACCTGGTCACGGGCAAGGACGAGTCGCCGGTCAAGGCGATCGACGAGAACCTGGCCTGGACTCAGGTGGCGATGGGGGCCATCGAGAGCGTGAAGACTCCTGCCAACGACATCGCCAACACCGCCGCACAAGGCAAAGCATCGCTCATGGCCATGCTGGGCGTGGCCGGCCCGCCGATGACAGCCGGCGCGATGCTGTTGATGTACCAGATGGCCATGATGTTGTTCATTGGCCTGGGGCCCATTTTCATCCTGTGCCTGTTGTTCGACACGACCAAGCCGCTGTTTCACAACTGGGTGAAGTACGGCATTGCGACCTTGTTCGCGATGGCAGTGCTGGACTTCACGACCTCCATCGTGATGAAGCTCATGCTGCGCGTGGCTGCGGCCATGTGGTCGAGCAACATCATTGGCGTGCTGACGGGGGAGACGGCCGAGGGCTTGTCGAATACGGCGATGCAGCAGGGGGGTATTGGACTGATCTTGACGCTGTTGATCGTCTCCGCGCCTCCCATGGCTGCGCAGTTCTTTGGGGGGACGTTGGGGCAGTTCTATAACCAGTCGGCAGTGAATGGGGGAGCTTCGGGTCAACAGCAAAGCCAAGGGCCAGGAGGGCAGCCGCCGGGGGGTTATGCAGCGCCGGCTCCCCAAACGACGCAAACGGCTCCCGCAAATCAACCGCCTGGCGGTCTCAACAACCGCGCTGGCGTCCCACCATCTCCTCCTCAAACCGACACCGTCAAGGTGCAGTAATCGACTTCAGCAGAATTGATCATGTTCACAAGTTTCTTGCGCGGTTTACTGGTAACGGGCCTGTGTTTTTTGTGGGCTGGCATCGTGCATGCGCAGGCCGCATGTCCACCCGGCCAGATTCCCTACGGGTCAGGCAATGGACTCAATGTGTGTGGGCCGAGCAACCGCCAGCAGTCAGCCCCGCAGCCGCCCGCCCCGCAGTGGGAGAGTCGATGGGGGGCGATTGCTACGGATGCACCCAAAGGTGTTATCGGTGCAACCGTTGACAAGCCAAGCAAGCGAGAAGCCTCGCAAGCGGCGGTAAGCGATTGCCAGCAGCAAGGCGGCGTGAATTGCAGGATTGACGTCGCGTATGACAACCAGTGTGCCGTGCTTGTGGTGGGCGTTAACGGCTACAACACTCCCAATGCCGCCACTGTAGAAAAAGCCACCGAACTTGGCATGAAGACATGTCGTGAGGCAGGAAGCACAGACTGCCGCGTTCTCTACTCCGCCTGCAGCCTGCCGGTGCGAATTCGGTGAATGGCGATGAACCGCCTTGTTGCCACCGCCCTCTTCATTCTCTTGACCCTCACTCTCCCCGCTTGCGGACAGCCCATGAAAAAACCCGAGATCAAACTTAACCCGCAACCCAAGATGCGTTATGAACTGACGTTGACTGTTCAGGATGCACCCGGGCCATTTGAATCGGTCACGGGGTTCATGCAGTACGAGGTACAGAACGAACAGGAGTGCGTGCCAGCGGATGCCATCAGCGGGCATCATCAGCGCCTATCCATCGACCCGGACGTCGAGTTCAAGCGCGTGAGCGACAGTCAGACCTACAAGGGCACGGTCTATCTGGATTTGGTGCAGGACAGCGATTACTACGGCCTCGGAGTGTGTCGCTGGAAGATGGTTGGCTTCTCGGGCGTAATGAAGGCCGGTGAAGTGACGTTCAATCCATTTATTTCTGGCGAGCAGATTGCGAAGCTGCAGTCGAAGACTGAATACTTTGCCAAGAAGGCCTATGGCAAAACAAATATTTCAGATCGACATATCGGCGGCTCTCTGCTGGATGACTCTGTCGCCCGCTATCGCGATGAATTTTTCTCCACCACCCTGACCGCCAAGGAGGACTTCCAATGAGCATCGATGCCAACGAATACGCGCGCCTGTCCGACGATTCGTACAACGACCGCTCCCGGGAGAAGGATTCCAACAAGACGGTCACCATCGGCGGCATCGATTACAAGATTCTCGACGTCCACAACAACCCCAAGACGGACTACCAGGGCACGGCCTATCAGCGCGTGGACACGGGCGAAGTGATCATTGCCCACCGCGGCACCGAGTCGGTCAAGGACGGCATAGCCGATGCAGGCCTGGTCTTCAACGGACGTAACAGCCAGCTCGATGATGCAATGAAGTTCACCGAGCAAGCCATAGCGAAAGCCAAAGAGTCCGCCGAAGAAAAACACAAGCCCTTCAGCGTGTCCATCACCGGCCACTCCTTGGGCGGCACGCTGGCCGAGATTACCGCCGCCAAGACCGGTTTGCATGCCGAGACCTTCAACGCCTATGGTCCCAAGGACTTGACCGGCTTGGCACGCTATGGCGTCGATGTGCACGCCCCGCATCCGAACATCGTCAACCACGTGCGGGCCACCGACGTAGTGGGCGCCGGGGGGCCGCACTTGGGACAGGTGAAGATCTATGCCGCGGCGCAGGACATCGAGAGCCTGCGCCATGGCCGCTATATCGGGGGCTCGCCGCTGCCGGGCAATCCGCTGCTGGCGGCGAACATTTCTGCCCATACGATCAAGAATTTTCTGCCCGGCAACCCAGCATTGGGCGGTGAGTCGGTCATGAACGCGGCCAACGAGGCACGCGCGCGTGCCTATGCCGGCCCCATCGCTCAGTACCGTCATGACGTAATGAAGGGGCGGATCGACTTGCACACGGTGGCCGCCCATCATCTGCCGCCGTCGATCGCGATCCCGACCATGAGCGGTTTGCGACTGGGCGTGCAGGCGGCGGATGCGGCCAGCACGGTGGTGGCCGAGAAGGCCACGCAAGCCGTGGTGTCGGGTGCGCACACGGTCGTGCATGGCGCAAAGGCTGCCAGCCATGCCGCAGAGCAGGCCTACGATGCAGCGCGCAACAAGGTGGAGACAGGCGCTCGGCAGGCCGGCGAGGCGCTGGAGCGAACCGGCGAAGCGGTGCGCGAGGGTGCTTCCCGTGCGATGGACAAGCTCACCGACAAGTTTGGGTCGTGGCTCAGCAGCCAGGCAGGGCCGGTTCCGTTGCTGAACGATCCCATGCATCCTGGCAACGGGTTTTACAAGCAGGCCTTGGCCGGGCTGGAGAAGATCAACGTCGAGCGCGGTATTCCTTCCGATCAATACACCTGCAATGCCGCTGGCACCTTGGCTTCAGCGGCTTGTGAATCCAGGTTCAAGCAGATCGATCTTGTCGCCGTGAACGACAACGGAAGCAAGCTCATTGCGGTGCAGGGTACGCCGGGAACCGTGCATTCGAAGGTGATCGGTGTGGACACGGTGGTCGCGCTGAACACGCCGCTTGCGCAGAGTTCGCAAGCTTTCTCGGTGGCCTTCGCCGATGCGCACACCCAGCAGCAGAGCCAGCAGCAGGTGAATCGGCCTGTGCAGACGCAAACCGGACCGGTTCTGGCTTGAGTTGAGCCCACGCGCCAGCCCTTTCGTTCATCGCCCCATCGTCTTTCATCGACCATGAATACCTCGCCACAAACCATCCATCTAATGGCGGCCGAACTGTTTGGCGGATGGATTGCTTGGACGAAGACGCGCATGCGCGGTCTCGTCGCCGTCATCGTGGTGGCAGCCACCACCATGGCCGTGGGCTCGGTGAATCTGCAAAATTTCTTCACGCGCGACTTGGCCCAAGGCATCAACTACCTGGTCACGGGCAAGGACGAGTCCCCGGTCAAGGCGATCGACGAGAACCTGGCCTGGACTCAGGTGGCGATGGGGGCCATCGAGAGCGTGAAGACGCCTGCCAACGACATCGCCAACACCGCCGCACAAGGCAAAGCGTCGCTGATGGCCATGCTGGGCGTGGCCGGCCCGCCGATGACAGCCGGCGCGATGCTGTTGATGTACCAGATGGCCATGATGTTGTTCATTGGCCTGGGACCCATTTTCATCCTGCGCCTGTTGTTCGACACGACCAAGCCGCTGTTTCACAACTGGGTGAAGTACGGCATTGCGACCTTGTTCGCGATGGCAGTGCTGGACTTCACGACCTCCATCGTGATGAAGCTGATGCTGCGCGTGGCTGCGGCCCTGTGGTCGAGCAACATCATTGGCGTGCTGACGGGGGAGACGGCCGAGGGCTTGTCGAATACGGCGATGCAGCAGGGAGGCATTGGCTTGATCTTGACGCTGCTGATCATCTCTGCGCCGCCCATGGCTGCGCAGTTCTTTGGGGGGACGTTGGGGCAGTTCCAGCCGTTCTCGCAGTTGGGCGGGGCGGCGCAGCCGGCGGCGCAGGGGCCTGCGGGGCAGGCGCCGGGGGGTTATGCAGCGCCAGCTCCCCAAACGACGCAAACGGCTCCCTCAAATCAACCGCCTGGCGGTCTCAACAACCGCGCCGGCGTCCCACCATCTTCTCCTCAAACCGACACCGTCAAGGTGCAGTAATCGACTTCAGCAGACTTGATCATGTTCACAAGTTTCTTGCGTAGTTTTCTATTGATCGCCTTGTGGCTTCTTGGAACTGCGGGCGCGCATGCCGAGGGGAGTTGTCCTCCGGGCATGTATCCCAACAACCCCGGTAGCACGAGCGGAGTAAATGGCTGCAACCCCATCCCTGGCTACGGGGGTCAGCGGGCGCCGCAGCAACCGGCACCGCGATGGGAGAGTCGATGGGGGGCGATTGCGACGGACGCGCCCAAAGGTGTTATCGGCGCAACGGTCGACAAGCCAAGCAAGCGAGAAGCCTCGCAAGCGGCAGTAAGCGATTGCCAGCAGCAAGGCGGCATGATTTGCAAGATTGACGTCGCGTATGACAACCAGTGTGCCGTGCTTGTGGTGGGCGCTAACGGCTACAACACTCCCAATGCCGCCACTGTAGAAAAAGCCACCGAACTTGGCATGAAGACATGTCGTGAGGCAGGAAGCACAGACTGCCGCGTTCTCTACTCCGCCTGCAGCCTGCCGGTGCGAATTCGGTGAATGGCGATGAACCGCCTTGTTGCCACCGCCCTCTTCATTCTCTTGACCCTCACTCTCCCCGCTTGCGGACAGCCCATGAAAAAACCCGACATCAAGCTCAATCCGCATCCGAAGATGCGCTATGAAATCACTCTGACCATCGAGGGTGCGCCGGGGCCGTTCGATGCCGTGAAGGGATCCGTTGGCTATGAAGTGGCGAACCGCAATTGCGTACCGCTCACCCCTTTCAGCGGCGCCACGCTAGTTCCAAGAAAGCGTGTACCGATGGCACTGGCCCGCGTGAGCGACAAGGTCTACAAGGGTGAACTTTATGTCGATCTGTTGACGGACGAGGACTACTTCGGGCAGGGCCTTTGCCGCTGGTCCATGCCCTTTGCGGACTTCGACTTGCAGATCGGCAACCAGATGTTCGCCCACTCCATTGCGCTTGACGACATTTTGGCGAGGAAGGCTGCCACGCGCTACTTCAACAAGAAGTCCTATTTCAGCCAGGAGGCCAAATCAAAGCGGGGTGACCATCCGTTCATCGACGATGGCAATGCACTCCGCGCCGACTTCAAGGAACCGAACAACACATTCTCGATGACGCTCACCGCCGAGGAGAAATTCCAATGACGATCAAGTCCACGGACTACGCACTGCTTGCGCAGGATTCGTACAACAAACCTGATCCGGCCAAGAACATCGTGTTAGATGGGGTGACCTATCGAGTCTTCGACCATGCCGACAATCCGAAATCTGGTCTCCAGGCCACGGCCTACCGGCGCGTCGACACGGGCGAGGTGGTCATTGCCTTTCGCGGCACCGAATTCGGCCGCGAACCGGTGCAAGACGGCCTCGTCGATGCAGGCATGGCCTTGGCCGGCATCAATGCCCAGGCGCCTGATGCACATGCCTTCACGCAGAGGGTCATGGCTCAATCAAAAGCTTATGCGGAGAGCAATGACCGCCCTCTCAACGTCACCGTCACCGGCCACTCGCTGGGCGGCACGCTGGCCCAGCTGGAGGCGCACAAATTAGGCCTCAAGGGCGAAACCTTCAACGCCTTTGGCGCGGCCGGACTGATACATGGCGTCCCCAAAGGCGGCCACCAAGTCATCAACCATGTTCGTGCAGGCGATGCGGTCAGTGCGGCCAGTGCGCACTTTGGCGAGGTGCGGGTCTATGCAGTCCAGCAGGATATCGACACGCTGAGCAAGGAGGGGTACCGCGACAACGGCGGCACTCTGAGTGTGCGCAATCCCGCCAGGGCAACCGATTTCAGCGCGCATGCGATCGACAACTTCGTGCCCAACGGCAAGACGCTGGGTTACTCGATCATCTCGCGGGAAAACCAGGCGCAGTACCACGCCCATCACGGCATGATTGATCGCTACCGCAACGACATATACAACGCCCGTGCCATCACATCTGTTCCGCTGAAAACTGGGGTGCAGGCCGGGCAGGCGGTCGGTCACGGCATTGAGGCAGCCGGCCATGCCGCCAAACAAACCTACGACACCGCAAGCACCGCGGTCGTCCACGCGGCCGAAACGACTGGCAAGGCTGTGGTTTCGGGCGCAAAGGCCGCCGGCCATGCCGCAGAGCAGGCCTACGATGCAGCGCGCAACAAGGTGGAGACAAGATCCCGGCAGGCAGGCGAGGCGCTGGAGCGAACCGGGGAAGCGGTGCGCGAGGGTGCTTCCCGCATTCTCGACAAGGTCGGCCATCCAGGGTCGTGGTTCAGCAGCCAGACAGGACCGGTGCCGCTGTTGAACGATGGCCAACACTCTGGCAACGGGTTCTACAAGCAGGCCTTGGCCGGGCTGGAGAAGATCAATGCCGAGCGCGGTATTCCTTCCGATCAATACACCTGCAATGCCGCCGGCACCTTGGCTTCAGCGGCTTGTGAATCCAGGTTCAAGCAGATCGATCTTGTCGCCGTGAACGACAACGGCAGCAAGCTCATTGCCGTGCAGGGAGAGCCGGGAACCGCGCATTCCAAGGTGATCGGTGTGGACACGGTGGTGGCGCTGAACACGCCCCTTGCGCAAAGTTCGCAAGCTTTCGCGGTTGCTTTCGCCGATGCGCACCAGCAGCAGCAGGACCAGCGCTCGCAGCAGGTGAACCAGCCTGTGCAGGCGCAGGCTGCGTCGATCCTGTCGGTCTGAGCAACCGTATCCGCTGCAAGCCACACAACATCATCATTTCAATCAGTACCAGGGAGGTATTCATCATGAAACTACGCACCTTTTCCGCCACTCTCGCGCTGACCACGGCCTTGGGTCTCGGCCTGAGCACTCCCACTCGCGCGCAGGCCCCGGAGCCCTGCGCGGTCTTTCTGTGCATGGCCAGCATGTCCGGATACGGCAGCCCGAGCCCCGGCTGCACAGCGCCGATCACGGTCTTCCACAGCATCCAAATATGGAGCCCGAAGTTCAACTCGTCGGCTACTGCATCGGCACGCAGGTCGTATCTGATGAGCTGTCAGGGTGCCACCGGCCCGAATCAAGCCGTTCTGGAATCCATCATCGCGCAGTGGGGCTACGCACCCTGAGACCCCGCCACCCCATCGCTCGAGTCGACAAGCACCGCTGGAGGATTGCGGTGCGTCGGCGACAACGATTCGAGTGCACGGCCTGTGCGTGGCGAATGCGGAGGTTCTCTTTGCGTGCGCCCTTCAGCGCAACAAGAAGCTGATGAACCCTGTGATCCGACCGGGTCACGGTCCGCCGTCCCGGACAAACACTTGCTTCTGAGGCTTCCTCGAACACCGCCCCTCTCTACAAAGACCTACGCCATGTCCACGCCGCCCTTCAGTCCTGACACCCCCATCAGCGAATTCATCCCGCTGTCTACGCACGTGTCTCCTACCGTGCTCAAGACCACGGGTGGCGACTACTTCCTGACCTGGCGACTGGAAGGGCTGCCCTTCGTCGGCCGCGAAGAATGGGAACTCGAGCACCGGCACAACACCTTCAACCGCATGCTGCAAACGCTGCGCGCGCCGGACTTCACCAATGTGGCCTTCTGGGTGCACGACCTGCGCCGCCGCCGGCACGTCAAGGACAGCAGCCAGTTCAAGGAGGCCTTCAACCAATCGCTGTCCGACGCGTACTTCAAAGGGCTCTCGGCGCAAAAGCTCATGCAGAACGAGCTCTACGTGACGATGCTCTACCGCCCCGTGGTCTCGGGCAAACGCTTCGTCGAGAAATCCACCGACACGTCGCGCCTGGCGTGCGAACAGCAACAAGCCATCGACAAAGTACTGGAACTGGCCGGCAACATGGAGGCCGTGCTCAAGGACTACGCGCCCACGCGCCTGCGCATGTACGAGGCCACCAACGGCATCGTCTTTTCGGAAACCCTCGAATTCTTCGGCTACCTGCTCAATCGCGTCGGCGAGCCCGTGCCGGTGCTGAAGGCGCCTGTCTATCGCTACCTGGCCGTCAGCCGCCAGCGCTTCTCGGCCAAGACCGGTGACTTCGTGCTGACCACACCCAACGGCGTCAATCACTTCGGCGCCATCCTCAATGTGAAGGAATACCCCGACGGTACCCACCCCGGCATCCTCAACGGGCTCAAGTACCTCGACTTCGAATACGTCATCACCCATTCATTCAGCCCCATGGGGCGGCACGACGCGCTCAAGGCGCTCGAGCGCACCAAGGGCATGATGATTTCGTCCGGCGACAAGGCCGTCAGCCAGATCGTCGAGCTCGATCAGGCCATGGACCAGATTTCGTCCGGCAACTTCGTGCTGGGCCAGTATCACTTCACCATCGCCGTCTACGCGCCCGACCAGGCGACGCTTTCCCAGCACATCGCCACCACCCGCGCCGAGCTCTCCAACGCGGGCTTTGTCTCGATCAAGGAAGACCTGGCCGTCACCGCTGCGTTCTACGCGCAATTTCCCGGCAACTGGAAATACCGCACCCGGCTGGCCAGCGTCAGTTCGCTCAACTTTCTGGGCATGTCGCCACTGCACAACTTCGCCAGCGGCAAGCGCGACAACAACCCCTGGGGCCCGTGCGTCACCACACTGCAGACGGTCAACGGCCAGCCCTACTACTTCAACTTCCACGCCACGCTGCCCGGCGAAAACTCGCTGGGCGAAAAGGCCATTGCCAACACCATGGTGATCGGCAAGTCTGGCACTGGCAAAACGGCGCTCATCAACTTCCTGCTCAGCCAGATTCAGAAGCTCGACCCGTCGCCTACCATATTCTTCTTCGACAAGGATCGCGGCGCCGAGATCTTCGTGCGCGCCTGCGGCGGCAACTACCTCTCGCTGGAAAACGGGCAGCCCACCGGCTTCAACCCGTTCCACTGCGAACGCACCGAGGCCAACGTCCAGTTCCTGAGTGACCTCGTCAAGGTGCTGGCCGCCAAGCCGGTCTACACCTCCCGCGAGGAAGACGACATCTTCCGCGCCGTCGAGGCCATGCTCGACACCCCCGAGCATCTGCGCAACATGACCAACTTCCAGAAGAGCCTGCCCAACATGGGCGACGATGGCCTCTTCATCCGCATGCGCAAGTGGACCGCGGGCAACTCGTTGGGCTGGGTGTTCGACAACCCCAAAGACACCATCGACCTGACAAAGGCCAACATCATTGGCTTTGACTACACCGATGTCATCGACAACCCCGAGGTACGCGTCCCGGTCATCAACTACCTGCTGCACCGGCTCGATGCGCTGATCGACGGCCGCCGCCTCATCTACGTAATGGACGAGTTCTGGAAAATTCTCGACGGCGGCGGCGCCCTCAAGGACTTTGCCAAGAACAAACAGAAGACCATCCGTAAACAGAACGGCATGGGCATCTTCGCCACCCAGAGCCCCGAAGACGCGCTGGGCAGCGACATCTCGGCCGCGCTCATCGAGCAGACGGCCACCATGATCCTGCTGCCCAACCCCAACGCCAGCCGCAAGGACTACATCGAGGGCCTGAAGCTCACCGAGTCCGAATACCAGGTGGTGATCAGCCTGGACGAACGCTCACGACGCTTCCTCGTCAAGCAAGGCCACATGTCCTCGGTGTGCCAGCTCGACCTGCGCGGCATGGACGACGCGCTGGCCGTCATTTCAGCCTCCACCGACAACATCGAAATCCTGCACGGCGTGCTGGACGGGAGTGCCAGGGCCGAGGGCACCTCCATCAACGAACTGCGGCCCGAGCAATGGTTGCAGGACTTCTATGACAACCGCAAGGGCAGCGGCAAGCGCGTGACTGCGCCCGCCGACCAGCCCGTTGAGCGCGCGGCGCGTCCACGACTGATCGCCTGATCGCCCGAGAACCACCATGAATCGCATCAAACACCACCGTCGACTTCTAAGCTCCATCGCAGCCCGTGCGGCCCTCTCGCTTGCCGTGGTGTTCGCGGGATCAGCCCATGCCGATTGGGCCGTCAACGACAAGGACGCCAACGAAAAGCTCGAGGAAATTCAAGACCGCATCGGCAAAGGCGATCTGAACAAGACTGCCTCCGACCTCCTCAACCAAATCAAGACCAAAGTCCCCAAGCTGGACTTCACGCCTACGCTGACACCCAACAACCAACTCCAGAAAATCTCGGACACCTCTGGCTACGTGCAACAAGCCTGTCCCAGCCAAAGCGGCGGCGCGTTAGGCGCGGTGGGCAGCGCATTGGGCGCTGCCGCAGGGGCTGGCGGCGCCAGTCCGAACATCACCAGCATCGCCACCATCAGCGCAACCAACTCTTCTTCGATCAAGCAGCAGATCTGCCAGCAGCTCATTCAGTTGCGCGTTCAGGCCTTCAACGACAGCATCGAGATGGCGAACCGCTTCCAGCAATACAGCGATCTACTCACGAAGATCGACGACAACCGCAGGTCTATCTCGAACCAGGGCGACCTGTGGGCCAACACCAACGAGTCTTTGCGCACCATCGGCAAGCTGCAAGCCGAAATGGGCTTCTGGCGTACCCGTCTGGGGGCCTACGAGTCCGCCATCAAATTCCACGAAGGCCAGCAAAGCGCCCTCTCCCAGACCGCCATCAAAGGCAGCGGCGGCGGTCTTCCCAGTGTGGGCCAACTCATCCAGACAGGCGCCCTGGCAACCGCACTGGCCATCAAGTAAAGGCGCCTGATCATGGAAATGGCCTATTTCGCGCTGATCTACGCCTGGGTCGACGACCGGATCAACACCTTCCGCGACAACTTCATGCAGAACACCATGACGGCAGTCGCGGCCATCGCCCTTGTGCTCTTCACAGCCTGGATCATGGTGCAGGGCTTTCGCATCCTCACCGGCCAGTCGCGCGAGCCGATGATGGGCTTGGTGGTCAATG